>NZ_QKMQ01000001.1:0-679454 GCF_003208145.1 Pseudomonas sp. RV120224-01b
GCCAGTGCCTACGCCTACCTGGGCGGCATGCCGATGATGATGATCACCGGCCAGAAGCCGATCAAGAAGTCCAAGCAGGGCCGCTTCCAGATCATCGACGTGTGCGGCATGATGGACCCCATCACCAAGTACACCCACCAGTTCGCCTCGGCCGACAACATCCCGTCGCGCATGCGCGAAGCCTTCCGCCTGGCCGAAGAAGAAAAGCCGGGTGCGGTACACCTGGAGCTGCCGGAAGACATCGCCGCCGAGCAGACCGATGCACTGCCGATCCCGCGCAGCCTGCACCGCCGCCCGCTGGCCGAGCATGTGGCCATCGAAGCCGCCGTGCAGAAACTGCATAACGCCCGTAACCCGATCCTGGTGATCGGCGCCGGCGCGAACCGCAAGATGACCGCCAAGGTCCTCAAGCAACTGATCGACAAGACCGGTATCCCGTTCATCACCACCCAGCTGGGTAAAGGTGTGGTCGACGAGCGCCACCCGCGCTTCCTGGGCAACGCCGCCCTGTCGTCCGGCGATTTTGTGCATCGTGCGGTTGAAGCCGCCGACCTGATCGTCAACATCGGCCACGACGTGATCGAGAAGCCGCCATTCTTCATGGTCCGTGGTGGCACCGAAGTCATCCACATCAACTTCCGTTCCGCCGAAGTCGATGCCGTGTACTTCCCGCAGGTCGAAGTGATCGGCGATATCGCCAACGCTGTGTGGCAGATCAGCGAAGCCCTCACCGAAACCTCGCACTGGGACTTCACTCGCCTGATGGCCATCCGTGAAGCCAACGAAGCGCAAATCGCCGAAGGCGCCGACGACGACCGCTTCCCGGTCTACCCGCAGCGCCTGGTTGCCGACATCCGTCGCGTGCTGCCGTCCGAAGGCATCGTTGCCCTGGACAACGGCATCTACAAGATCTGGTTCGCCCGCAACTACAAGGCGCACAAGCCAAACACTGTGCTGCTGGACAACGCCTTGGCGACCATGGGCGCCGGCTTGCCATCGGCCATGGCCGCGCATCTGGTGCACCCGGACCGTCCGGTGATTTCGGTTTGCGGCGACGGCGGCTTCATGATGAACAGTCAGGAGCTGGAAACCGCCGTGCGCCTGGGCATGCACATCACCGTGGTGATCCTGCGTGACGACGGCTACGGCATGATCCGCTGGAAGCAGGCCAACATGGGCTTCACCGATTTCGGCCTGGACTACGGCAACCCGGACTTCGTCAAATACGCCGAAGCCTACGGTGCCAATGGTCACCGCGTGGAAAGCGCCGAAGGCCTGCTGCCACTGCTGGAGCACTGCATCAAGACCCCGGGTGTGCATGTGATCGACTGCCCGGTCGATTACAGCGAAAACGACCGCATCCTCAACAGCGAGCTGCGTGAGCGCGCGCTGGCGGTATAAGGCGTAGCTTCAAGCTGGCACCGACCGGCAGCATGAGTTGCCGGGTTGGCTGCCTTCCTGAAAAATCTGCCCGTGCTGTGGCACGCACGGGCAACCCTTCAAGCGTTGCTGTGCTAGGGTGCACACACTTTTGCTTCTCAGGATGTACGCCCATGCTCCCCGCACTCAGCGAAAAAGAACTCGACCGCCTCGAAGACCTGCTGATCACTTACGGCAACGACTACTCGGTGCTGAACCTGGCCGAACTCAATGGTTTTTTCACCGCGCTCGCCAGCTCGCCGGTCACCGTCTACCCCGAGCAATGGCTGCCTGCGGTAGCCGGTGGCAAGGTGCCGAAGTTCAAGAAGCCTGCGCACGAAGAAGCGTACACCGCGTTGATGCTGCGCTATGCCAACCAGGTGGCAGAAGAGCTGGGTGACGACGTCGACCACTTCGAGCCGCTATTCGAAGAAAACGAAGGTGATGAAGGCAATGTGATCGTCATGGAGGAGTGGTGCTTCGGTTACATGCGCGGTACCCAGGTTGCCGGTTGGGAGGCGTTGCCGCCAGAGCAGGATCAACTGCTCAAGGCTATTTCGCTGCATGGGCTGGAGGACAACTTCGAGTTGTTGGACCAGATGAGCGAAGCCGATATCCAGGCGTGCGTGCCACAGGTGGTCGAGGCCGCGCGGGGGCTGTTCCGGTATTTCAACAAGCTGCACTGATCGGGAATTTGGAATGAGGCTGCTGGCCTCTTCGCGGGTAAACCCGTTGAGAGGCCAGCAGGTCCAGCACACAATTGACTCAGAACCCCAGGCTCACCGTCGCCACCAACGATGCTGGCTCACCCGCATAATTCCCCGCACTGGAAATGGTCTCGATGTAGTCCTTGTCCAGCACATTGCGCGCGTTCAGCGATACCCGCAGGTGCTCGTCGAAGTCATGGAATACACTCAAGTCCAGCCGCCCGTAACCACTGGCACTGTAACTGTTGGCCAGGTCGCCATAGCGCTTGCCGGCAAAGAACACGCCCGCACCAAAACCCAGCCCTTGCAGCGGGCCATCCTGCAGTTGGTAGGTTGACCACACCGAGCCACTGACCACAGGCACACCCTCCAACCGGTTGCCTTCCTCGTAACGCGTATCCTCGACCAGCTTGGCATCGAGCACGGCGATGTTCCCGATCACGTTCCAGCCGTCGCGGATCTCGCCACTCACATCCAGCTCCACACCGCGCACCCGCTGCTCACCCGTCTGGATCGAATAGTTGCTGTCCAACGGGTCATTGGCCGCCAGATTCTTGCGGCGGATCTCGAACGCCGACAGTGTTGCAGCCAGGCGCTCGGGGATGATGTCGTACTTGGCGCCCACCTCGTATTGCACACCGGTTTCCGGGTCGAGCACGCTGCGGTCACGGGTCAGGCGGTTTTGTGGGGCGAACGAGGTGCTGTAACTGAGGTACAGCGCCAGCCGATCGGTAGGCTGGTAAACCAGGCCTGCACGGGGCGATGTGTCGGAGGGCTCGATGTCGATATCGGCGTAGTCACCTGCTTCGGTGTAGTTGCGGTTACGCTGCTTCACCTGGTCGTGGCGCACGCCCAGCAGCAGCTTCCATTGCTCGCCCAGGTCTATCTGGTCCTGGACATACACACCGTAAGTCTCCTGGTCGAAGCGCGAGTCCTCACCAAAGCGGAACCGCCCTGGCTGCGCGCCATGCACGGGGTTCCAGATATTCAACGGGGCAACATCGGCCCGCAGCATGGTCACGCTGCGCCTGCCCGTTACCGACTCCACCCCCGTCAGCAACTGATGCGCCAGCCCGGCAGTGGCGAAGCGTGCGATGGCCTCGAACTGGGCGCTGAGCGAGCGCTGTGTTTCGTCGAAGTCGGTGGCACGTCGGGTCAGGGTAAAGCCGTCCTTCTCCAGGGTGCGCTGGGAGATGTTGAGCATGGTCTTGTTCGACTTGTCCCAGCGGGTGAGCTGGCGCAGGGTCAGCCAATCGTTCAGGTCGTGCTCCAGCTTGAACCAGGCGGCAGTCTTGTCGCTGTTGCTATGTGACCAAGGTTCTTCGAGAAACACCTTGTGCCGTGAGTCGACCCGGTCGCCGATCACTTGCAGCCCGCGGTCGTACTGGGCATCGGTCTCGGTGTATTCCAGGCCCATGTCGACCCGGGTGTGCTCACCCGGTGTCCACGACAGCGATGGGGCAAAGTGGCGGCGGTGGCTGTCGCGGTACAGGTCACGAAAACTGCCCTCGGTCTGGTAGGCCATGGCCAGGCTGCCAGCCAGGTTGTGTTCGGCCGACAGGGGGCCACTGAGCCAGGCCTGGCCGCGCTGATAGTCGTAGGAGCCGGCTTGCAGCTTGACCTGGGCTTCCGGCACCAGCGTCGGCTTGCGTGTCACCACGTTGATCAGCCCGCCCGGGTTACCACGGCCATACAGCACCGAGGCCGGGCCTTTGAGCACTTCGATTCGCTCCACGCCGGCCAGGTCGGTGAGGATTTCCGGGCGTACGGTCAGCGAGTTGGTCAGCACCCCGTCGATGGCATAGGTGGTGCCCTGAAAACCACGCACGATGAAGCTCTCGATACTGCCACCGTGGGTGTTACCGCGCTGGATACTGCTGACGTTGCTCAGAGCGTCGGCCATGCTGTTGGCCTGTTGGTCTTCCAGCACCTGGCGCGGTACCACCTGGATCGATTGGGGGATGTCTCGCAGTGCGGCGTCGGTCTTTGTACCCACTGTGCTGCGTGAGGCCTTGTAGCCTTGCAGCGCACCGATGGCCGAGAGATGCATGTCGTGCAGACCGTTGATGTTGGTCGACTCCAGTTGCAAGGCCGAGGAGGTGGGCCTGGTGCGCAGGGTATAGGTGTTGCCGCTTTGCGGTACGGCCTCCAGGTGGGTGCCACGCAGCAACAGGTCGAACCCTCGAGCGGTGCCTACGTCGCCTTGCAGGCCTGGGCTTTGCAGGTCGCCGAGCATGGCCGGGTCCAGGGGCAGGGTAACGCCGGCCTGGGCGGCGAACTCGGCCAGGGCCTGGTCCAGGGGGCCGGCGGGGATCGCGTAGTGACGGTCGTCCTCGGCCCAGGCGAGGGGCGAGGCGATGAAGCTGGCGAGCAGGGTGAGGCGCAGACGCATGGGGGCTTCCTGATGGGCTGAAGGGTGGTTTTCAGGAAGAGGACACCTGAGGCGGGTAAAACACGACACGGTCATTTTCATGTGTTGGTTTTGCTGGCCTCTTCGCGGGCACGCCCGCTCCCACAGGTACTGCATCAACCTTGAAACCTGTGCCATCCCTGTGGGAGCGGGCGTGCCCGCGAAGAGGCCAGAAGCACCAACTCATCCCTCGGCCGGTAACACCGTCACCCAGTAACGCGACACGTACTTCACCTTCAGCGCAAACGCCATCGTCAACGCCCGCAGCGCAGCATCGCTGTCCGCCAGCTGATAAACCCCGGAAATCTCCAACCGGGCAACCTCGGGTGCACACCGCACCCATCCATGGCGATAACGCCCCAGCTCTGTCAGGAACTGTGCCAGCGGCATGCGTTCCACCCGCAACACGCCATCGATCCAATCCACCCTGGCCGGCACCGTGGTCAAACGCGTTACCTGGGTATCGCTGACCAATGCCTGCTCTCCGGCCATGATGCGCAAGGTCGCACCCGTATTCGGCGTCGCTGCGACCGTCCCCTCCAGTACTTTGAGTTCGTCATGCCCGGTGAACTGGCGCACGGCAAAACGCGTCCCCAGCGGCTGGAACATGCCCCACGTCGAGCGCACCAGCATCGGCCTCGGGTCCTTGCCGGTACGCACATGCAATTCACCGCGGCGCAGCACCAACAGGCGTGCACTTGCGCTGTAGCGGATGTCCACGGCTGTATCGGTGTTCAGGCGTAACTCGGTGCCATCGTCGAGGGTCAGCTCGCGCTGCTCACCGACACCGGTACTGGCATCCGCCAGCCAGGTGTCCACTGCCCCCGTGCGTGACAGCGTCACCCCAAGCGAGCCCAGTACCACCAGCGATGTCAGCGCCTTCACCGCCGCACGGCGGCCCAATGCTGCCGGCCGCTGCAACGTCGAGCGGGCCAGCGTGGGCGGTATTGACTGCACCTGGGCACTGAAACGTGTCGCCAATTGCCAGGCCCTTTCGTGATCGGCACTGGCCGCGCGCCAGGCTGCGCAGGCCTGCTGCTGCTGATCGCTGGCGCCACCTTGCAGGCACAGAAACCAGCGCGCCGCTTCCTGGGCTATACGCCGTGATACCGGTTGTGCCGTCATGCCCATTCCCCCGACGCCAGTACGATGCATTCCTCAAAGGCCCGTACCAGCCAACGTTGCACCGAGCGCACGGTCACCCCCATCTCCTGGGCAATCTGCTCTTGGCTGAAGCCTTCCACTTGCGACATCAGGAATGCACGTCGTGCCTTGCCCGGCAGGCGCGCCAACACCCGATCCACGGCATTCAGGGCCTCGAGCAAGGCCGCTTGGTATTCGGCGCTGGGGGCCTGGTCTTCTGGCATGTTCGCCAGTGCTTTCAGGTAGGCCTGCTCCAACGAGCGGCGACGATAAAGGTTGAGTAGCAGGCGCCGGGCGATGGTAGCCAGGTAGGCACGCGGTTCGCGCAGCTCGGCGGGTGGTGCGTGGGTGAGCAGTTTCACGAACGTGTCCTGGCTCAGGTCTGCTGCATCGCAGCGGTCATTCACCCGGCGGTACAGCCAGCTTTGCAGCCAAGTGTGATGGCTGCGGTAGAGCTGCTGGATGGGAGCGCGATCCGGGGGCATGGGCAGGGTGGTTTCGTTATTGAGAATTAGTTGCATCATTCTATGCGGGGTCGCGCTGGCGCGGCAATTGGTGTTTGGCACGACCGATCTGGCAGATTATTTCGCGCAGCGAAATTATGGTTTCCTCATCACACGGATTCTGCTCTGCGCCGATCAGGTGCAGCATGTGCTCCATCAGCCCACTCCGGTGCTGACCAGGAGCCAAGCCCATGTCGAACCCGATCAAGCTTTACAACTTCCCCAAGTCTGGCCACGCCCATCGCATTGAACTGATGCTGTCTCTGCTCAACCTGCCCACCGAGCTGGTATTCGTCGACCTGGCCAAGGGGGCGCACAAGCAGCCGGACTTCCTGGCTCTCAACCCGTTCGGCCAGGTACCGGTCATCGATGACAACGGCACGGTGATCGCAGACTCCAACGCTATCCTCGTTTACCTCGCCAAAAAATATGACAACGGCACCTGGCTGCCCGAAGAGCCAGCCGCTGCCGCCCGCGTGCAACGCTGGCTGTCGGTCGCTGCAGGCCCGCTGGCCTTCGGCCCCGCCGCTGCCCGCCTGGTGACCGTGTTCGGTGCTGCGTTCAACACCGACGAAGTGATCACCCGCGCCCACACCCTGCTCAAGGTGATCGATGCCGAGCTGGCCAAGTCGCCCTTCCTGGCCGGCAACACAGCCACTATCGCTGACATCGCCAACTACTCGTACATCGCTCATGCACCAGAGGGCAATGTGTCGCTGGAGCCCTATGCCAATGTGCGTAGCTGGCTGGCGCGGATCGAGTCACTGCCGGGCTTCGTGCCCATGCCACGTACCGTGATCG
This sequence comes from Pseudomonas sp. RV120224-01b, assembly GCF_003208145.1. NCBI lineage: Bacteria > Pseudomonadati > Pseudomonadota > Gammaproteobacteria > Pseudomonadales > Pseudomonadaceae > Pseudomonas > Pseudomonas sp. RV120224-01b. Next base: position 6,984 of record NZ_QKMQ01000001.1, read on the forward strand.
GGCTGCAGACCAGCGCCTGACACCCCGCCCTCGGGAGGAACGCCGCCATGCAACAGACGCCGGACCAACGCCCCTCGCCCTGGCATGCGGGCGAGAAAACCCTGCAGGAAAAGGTCGGTGTAGCAGAGCGCATGGAGGCGTTCGGGCAAAAGGTCATTCGTGACTACATGCCCGACCAGCACCGCACGTTCTATCACCAGTTGCCGTTCATGGTGGCGGCCAGCGTTGACGCTCAGGGTCGGCCCTGGGCGACGCTGCTGGAAGGGCCAGAAGGTTTCGTCAGCTCGCCCGACCCACGCCAATTGACGATTGACACCAGGTTACCGGCAGATGACCCCGCCACCCCGGGGCTGGTCGCCGGGCAGGCAATCGGCCTGCTGGGCATCGAACTGCACACCCGCCGGCGCAACCGCCTCAACGGGCAGATCCGCCAGGCTGCTGCGGGGCAATTGCAGGTGGCGGTGGAGCAGTCGTTCGGCAACTGCCCGCAGTACATCCAGCTGCGCGACTACACCCGCGTCACCGAACCGGCCCTGGGGCGCGTCGATGCGACAACACTGGATGCCACGACCGTCAGCATGATCCAGTCTGCTGACACATTCTTCGTCGCCAGCTATGTCGAGCATGAAGGCGGCCAGCGCTCGGTGGATGTTTCCCACCGAGGCGGTCGGCCGGGGTTCGTCAAGGTCGAAGGCAACACGCTGACCATTCCCGACTACGCCGGTAACCTGCACTTCAACACCTTGGGCAACTTGTTGGTTAACCCGAGGGCAGGTTTGCTGTTCATCGACTTCAGCAACGGCAACGTACTGCAGGTGTGCGGGCGTGCCGAGGTGCTGCTGGAAAGCCCGGCCATCCAGGCTTTTGAAGGTGCAGAGCGGCTGTGGACGCTGGAGGTCGAGCAGGTGGTGTGGCGGCCGGCTGCGGTTTCCCTGCGCTGGGCCTTCAAGGAGTACGCACCGACCAGCCTGATGACCGGCATCTGGGCTGAGGCCGATGCGCGTTTGCAGCAACGCCAGCAACAGCGCCAATGGCAAGCCTGGCGCGTGCTGCGGGTGGAGCAGGAGAGCCGCGATATCCGTTCGTTCTACCTTCAGCCGCCCAGCGATAGCGCTGTGGTGTTTGCACCCGGGCAACATGTTCCGGTGCAGGTACAGCGCGACGGTGAAGCGCCGCTGATCCGCACCTACAGCTTGTCCAGCGCACCTTCCGATGGCTATTTGCGTATTAGCGTCAAAGCCCAGGGCCCGGTTTCCCGCCACTTGCATGAGCGCATCGCGCCCGGCGATGTGCTTGACGTGCGTCCACCCATGGGCAGCTTCACGCTGGACGTGCAGAGCACGCGGCCGCTGGTGCTGATTGGCGCGGGGGTGGGTATCACGCCATTACTGGCCATGCTGCGTGAGCAGTTGAGCAAGGCCCAGACGCGGCACATCCACTTGTTCCATGGCGCGCGTAGCCTGGCCGACCTTCCGTTCAGGCAGGAACTGGCGAGCTTGTGGCAACAGGCGGGAGGCTTTCTGCACATCCATCGCGCCCTGAGTCAGCCGGAAGGCCATGCGCTGCTTGGGCGAGATTACGAGTTTGCCGGGCGTCTGGGCATCGAGCAGGTCAAGGCGACGCTGGCGCTGGACGACTACGATTTCTACCTGTGCGGACCGGGCAGTTTTACCCAGGACTTGTATGAAGGGTTGCGCGGCGTGCATGTGCCGGATGCGCGGATTCACGCCGAAGCCTTTGGGCCGTCGACGTTGCGGCGGCACACGGACGCCGACCAGCCCACCTTGCAACAGCCGCCCGCCGCCAGCGAGCCAGTACCGGTGTACTTTGCGGCGTCAGCCAAGGAAGCGCGCTGGGCACCCGGCAGCGGTACCTTGCTGGAGCTGGCCGAGGCGCGCGGTCTGGCGCCGGAGTTCAGTTGCCGGGGTGGCTCGTGTGGTACCTGCAAGACCAAACTTGTGAGTGGCCAGGTGCATTATCCGAATCCACCGGCAGAGCTGCCGGAGGCGGGGTCGGTGTTGATCTGTTGTGCGGTGCCGGCGCAGGTGGAGGAGGGGTTACAGGCATTGGTGCTGGACATCTGACAAACCAGCCCCGGCCTCTTCGCGGGCAGCACAAAATGCCCAGATGAATAATAATCCCGGCACCTCATGTCCTCAGGAGCCCGCATGGACCAGATCCACCTGATGAAGGTGTTCGTCGCCGTAGGTGAGCTGGAAAGCTTCGCCGCTGCTGCCCGCCGCCTGGACATCTCCCCGGCTGCCGTCACCCGCGCCGTCAGCGCCCTGGAAGACCAGCTTGGGGTAAAACTGCTGCTGCGCACTACCCGCAGCGTACGCCTGACCGAAGCGGGAGGCCGCTACCTGGAAGACACCCGTCATATCCTCGCCAGCATCAACGAGGCCAACGCCGCCGCTGCGGGCATCAACGCCACCCCCAAGGGCGACCTGGCGGTTACCGCGCCGATCCTGTTCGGCAAGAAGTTCGTCATGCCGTGCATCGTCCGCTACCTGCAGCAGTACCCTGAAGTCGATGTGTCTGCCTACTTCCTGGACCGCGTGGTGAACATGGTCGAGGAGGGCATGGACGTTGCGGTGCGCATCGGCCCGTTGCCCGACTCGGGGTTGAAGGCGCTGCGGGTCGGCAGGGTGCGGCGCATGTTGTGCGCATCCCCCGATTACCTGGCGCGACATGGCGTGCCGAAACATCCTTCGGACCTGGCCGGGCATGCGGTAATCGGCACCACCAACCTGTCGCCCCGTGCCGGCTGGCGCTTTGGGGTGACAGAAGAGCCGACCATGGTACGCATGAAGCCGAGGCTGACGGTCACCAGCAACGATGGGGCCATCGCGGCTGCCAGTGGCGGGCTGGGTATTGCCCGGTTGTTGTCGTACCAAGTGGCCGATGAACTGGCCAACGGGCAACTGCAGGTGATTCTGGCTGAGTACGAAGAGGCACCCTGGCCAATTCATGTGCTGCATCGGGAGAGCAAGTATGGCTCGGCCAAGGTCAGGGCCTTCATCGACATGCTGGCGCAGGCACTGCGAGCCCAACAACTCGATTGAGATCGTACAACAAGGGTTAAAACAGCTCGAAATAATATTTGTTGTACGACGACCTATGACGTGGCACTCTTTCGCCTGAAACAATTTGTCGCAAATAGCCCTGCCGGCGTTTGCGCCAAACGCTCGCCACTCTAAAAACAAGAAATTCAGGTGAACCATGAAGATGAAAGGCATCCGTTGGTGGATGGTCAGCCTTGTCACGGCTGGGCTCGTCGTCAACTACCTCGCCCGCAACACCCTCTCGGTGGCTGCCCCCACCTTGATGACCGACCTCGCCATCAGTACTGAGCAATACGCCAAGATCGTAGCTGCCTGGCAGGTGTGCTACGCCCTCATGCAGCCCATTGCAGGCTGGTTCATCGACTTCATCGGCACCAAGCTGGGCTTTGCCGTGTTCGCCATGGCCTGGTCGCTGGCCTGTGCCGGCGCGGCCCTGGCCACTGGCTGGCAGAGCATGGCGTTCATGCGTGGGTTGTTGGGCATGACCGAAGCCGCCGGCCTGCCGGCCGGGGTCAAGGCCACCACCGAGTGGTTCCCGGCCAAGGAGCGATCGGTGGCGATTGGCTGGTTCAACATCGGCTCGTCGCTCGGCGCCTTGCTGGCGCCGCCGCTGGTGGTGTGGGCGATCCTGCACAGTGGTTGGCAGCTGGCGTTCGTGATCGTTGGTGTTTCGGGCATTGTCTGGACCCTGTTGTGGATGCTACTGTACAAGCACCCGCGCGACCAGAAACGCCTGAGTGACGAGGAGCGCGACTACATCCTGGCCGGGCAGGAAGCGCACTTCAAGCAGGACACCCGCGAGAAGGGCGCGTGGAAGCGTATCTTCAAGGCCCGTAACTTCTACGCCATCGCGTCGGCGCGGATCCTGTCGGAGCCTGCCTGGCAAACCTTCAATGCCTGGATTCCGCTGTACCTGATGACCGAGCGGCACATGAACATCAAGGAAGTGGCGATGTTCGCCTGGCTGCCGTTCCTGGCGGCGGACATCGGCTGTGTGCTGGGCGGTTACCTCAGCCCGCTGTTCCACCGCTACTTCAAGGTGTCGCTGTTCACCTCACGCAAGATGGTGCTGGTGTTTGGTGCCAGCTGCATGATCGGCCCGGCCTGCATCGGCCTGGTGGAAAGCCCGTACACCGCGATCCTGTTGCTGTGCATTGGCGGGTTTGCCCACCAGACGCTGTCGGGGGCGCTGTACTCGATTACCTCTGACTCGTTCAGCAAGGACCAGGTGGCCACGGCGACCGGTATGGGCGGCATGTGTGGGTATCTGGGGGCGGCGGCGTTTACCTTGGTGTTCGGCGTGCTGGTCACGCAGATTGGCTACAGCCCGTTGTTTGTGGTGCTGGCCGCGTTCGATATCGTGGCGGCGGTGTTGGTGTGGAAGGTGGCGCGGGAGGTGCGGACGCCATCTTCGGAGAAGCCGGTAATGGCTTCGACCGAGGCGCTTGCATAAGGCTTGAGATTTTGGGGCCGCTTTGCGGCCCATCGCCGGCAAGCCAGCTCCCACAGGTACTGCACAAGGCTTGAAGTCTGTACGGTTGGTGTGGGAGCTGGCTTGCCGGCGATGGGCTGCGCAGCAGCCCCAATTCCAGGCAACATGATTACAGCGTCTGATATTGCATCCTGAACCCCAGGCTCATCGCCTCCCCATGCTGCAACAATTTCAGCCCCGGCCGCCCCGGCAGGTGATGCGCATTCACCGGGTGACTAACCGGCTCAAAGCAGAAAAAGCCTTGTCCCTGCGGACAAAACAGCAAGAAATGCTCAGCCCCACTGGCACTGCACGCCAAGCGATACCCGGCACCGGGCTGTTCGATCACACAGTCCCCCGGCCAGCCATTGAAGGCGTGGTCCACGACCGTGTCAGGCAAGCCTCCCATGCTTTCAAAACTCCACTGCTCTGGTATCTCGGCCTCATACGAAGGCAGTCGCCCCTCTTCGGCCAACCATACCTTGCGCGCTGCTGCATGCAGCCTGGTATCGGGATATCGCGGGAAATAGGGATGTAACCCCAACCCATACCAGTTAGCCTGCTCATCCAGGTGCGTGACATGCAGGTCCAGGTTCAGGCACCCCTCGTGCAAATGCACATCCAGCGTAGCCTGGTAGGCGAACGGCACTTCACTGTGCAGTGTCAGGCGTACGCGCCGCTCGCTGTGGTGCTCCACCTGCCAGGGTTGTTGCCAGGCGCTGCCATGAATCGGGTAAGCGTCGTGCGTGGTATTGGGCGCCAGTGCCTGCCAGCCTTCGGGCCGGGAAAAGCCACCCTCGGAAATGCGATTGGACCAGGGCGCCAGCGGGTAACAGGCCAGCCGTCGTGGGGTACCGGTGGCCAGCGCGGCCGCGTCGGAATGGCGTAGCAATGGCTGCCCGGTTGCCTTTACTTCCCAGTTGACCAGGCTGGCGCCCAGTTCCGGGGCCAGGCTCAGGCGGGTCAGGTTGTCTTGCAGGTGCAGCTCGGTCACAGCCATTCAAGGCTCCTTTCAAATGAACAATCAACGGGCTCGACGGTAGGTCAGCAGCACGATGCCGCACACCACCACGGCGGCGCCGATCAGTTGCGGGGTACTCAGCTGCTGATCGAGCAACGCCCAGCCCAGCAGCAGTGTCGCGATGGGTTCGACATTCATCACCGGTGCGTTCTGCGCCATGTTCAGCCTTGGCACACACACAAACAGCAAGGTGAAGGCCAGGCCGTACAGCACCACCAGGCTGCCCAAGGCGACCCAGCCACCGCTGCTGCCGGGCAGTGACAAGCCCGACGGCATCACACCGCTTGCACCTGCAACCAGCATGCTGGAAAACACGATCAGCAAGGTCAGCAGGCTGCGCACTGGCCCGCGTACGGCAGCCAGTTTGTGGTCGGTGATCCACAAGGCACAGGCAAACGCACAGGCGGCACCAAAGGCCAGGCTGACGCCCAGCGCCCAGTGCGGGTTGGCCGCGCCACTGTCGGCCAGGCGAGCGGGCACATCCAGCGCCAGTACCAGCCCGCACAGGATCAGGCCCATGAACAGCGCCGTGCGGCCAGTAGGCCGTGCGCCACCCAGTGCCCAGGTGAGCAATGCCAGCAACATCGGGAAGGTGTTGCCCACCAGCAGCGCCAATGCCACCGGGATGCGCGCAACTGCCGAGTACAGGCACAGGCTTTGGGTGGCGATCAGCAGGCCGAGCAGCAACTGCCAGTGACGGGTACCCGCAGGCAGGCCTATCGCCTGGCGTTGCCACAGCAACAGGCAGGCGAGTACCAGCAAGGTGATGCCTGAGCGGCAGAGAATCGCCAGCAGCACGCCGGTGCCGTCATCGAAGGCGATGCGAGCGGCGATGTGGTTGCCGGCGAATGAACAGGCCAGCAGGGCCAGCAAGGCGATGGCCAGTTTACGTGGAAACAGAGGGGCAGCAGAGGAGGGGACAGCCATGTGCAGGGTCCATTTGCAGGTAGAGCCAAGGGGGCTGCTTTGCAGCCCATCGCAGGCAAGCCAGCTCCCACAGGAACTGCGCTGGGCTGGCAGGCTGCACATTCCCTGTGGGAGCTGGCTTGCCTGCGATGGGCCGCAAAGCGGCCCCCTATTTCAGTTAAAGCACCACGCTAGGCAGCCACAGGGAAATGGCCGGAATGTAGGTCACCGCCATCAGCACCAGGAACAGCGCCAGGTAGAACGGCAGCAGCGCCTTCACCGTCGACTCGATGCTCACCTTGCCGATGGCCGAGCCCACGAACAGCACGGCCCCTACCGGCGGGGTGATCAGGCCTATCCCTAAGTTCACCAGCATGATCATGCCGAAGTGCACCGGGTCCACGCCGATACCGGTGATGACCGGCAGCAGGATCGGTGTGAGGATCAGGATCAGCGGCGCCATGTCCATCACCGTGCCCAGCAGCAGCAACATGAAGTTGATGCACATCAGGATCACGTAGCGGTTGTCCGACAGGGTCAGGAACGCCGTGGTGATCTTCGACGGGATCTGCATCAGCGTCATCACGTAGCCGAAGCTGGCGGCAAAGCCGATCAGGATCATCACAATGGAGATGGTGCGAACCGTGCGGTGCATCAGCTTGGGCAGGTCGCGCCACTTGTAGTCGCGGTAGATGAACATGGTCACGAAGAACGACCACACCACCGCCACGGCTGCCGATTCGGTCGCGGTGAACACACCCGACAGGATGCCGCCCAGGATGATCACCATGGCCATCAGGCCCCACAGCGCCTCACCGGCAATTTTCAGCGCCTGGCGCAGCGGGATCACTTCGCCCTTGGGGTAGTTGCGCTTCTTGGCGAAGATCAGGCACAGGCCCATCATCACCGCGCTCAGCAGCAAACCGGGCATGACACCTGCCATGAACAGCGAGGCAATCGATACCGTGCCGCCCGCCGCCAGCGAGTACAGCACCGAGTTGTGGCTGGGTGGGGTCAGCAGCGCCTGCACCGAGCCGCTGACGGTCACGGCGGTGGAAAACTCGCGCGGGTAGCCCTTGCGCTCCATCTCCGGAATCAGCACCGAGCCCACCGAGGCCGTGTCGGCCACCGACGAGCCCGAAATTGCCCCGAAGAAGGTCGAAGCCATGATGTTGACCAGCGACAGCCCGCCACGCACGAAGCCCACCAGCACCCCGGCAAAGGCCACCAGCCGGCGTGACATACCGCCTTCGGCCATGATCGCACCGGCCAGCACGAAGAACGGAATGGCCAGCAGCGAGAACTTGTTAACCCCACTGGCTACCTGGATCATCATCGCCTGCAGTGGGATGTCGATCCACCACGCACCGATCAACGCCGACAGGCCCAGTGCATAGGCCACCGGCATGCCCAGCAGGATGAGCGCAACGAAACTGCCCAACAGAATGAACGCATCCATTTACGCCACTCCTTCGCTTTCTTCTACATGGTCGAAACGCACCACCTTGCGATGGCTCTGGTCGCCGAGCAGAAGTTTTTCCAGCACGAAGACCAGGGTCAGCACGCCACCCACCGGGATCGGCGCATAAGTCATGCCCACCCGTACACCCGGCAGCGACGCCAGAAACTGGTTCCAGGTGGTGATGCACAACTTGGTGCCGTAGTAGGTCATGAATACACACACCAGAATCATCAGCACCTGCACCAGCAGCGCGACCAGCTGGCGCTGCAGCGGTGGCAGGCGATCGGTAATCATCGCCACCGCCATGTGCGCCCCGGCGCGGTAGCTGGCGGCGGCGCCGACGAAGGTGAACACCACCATCAGCAGGATGGCCACCGGCTCCGGCCAGCTGGCGCCGGTGCCGAGCACGTAGCGGGCGAAAATGCCCCAGGGAATGATCAGCGACATCGTCAGGATCGACAGGCCGGCGACCCAGATGCAGCTGCGGTACAGTGTGTCGTTCACACGCAGGACAAGGTTTTTCATGGGCATCACCAAAGCGGCAGGGCGACGGGCGCCGCGCTGCCGAGGTCGTTCAGAAAGGGGCCGCTGTTACTGGACGGCGTCGATGCGCTTCATCAGGTCAGCGTACTGCGCGCCGTATTTTTCACGCACCGAGGCGGTGGCGTCGTAGAACGGTTTCTTGTCGACGGTGATGAACTCGACACCGGCGGCCTTCAGCTTCTCTTCACTGGCAGCGGACTTGGCGTCCCACAGCGCGCGCTCTTCCATCTGCGCCTCACGCGCGACCTTCTTCACCAGCGCCTGCTGCTCGGGGGTGAGCTTGTTCCAGGTGGTCTTGGACATCACCACCGGCTCCGGCAGGATCAGGTGGCCAGTCAGGGTGTAGTACTTGGCGCTCTGGAAGTGGTTGTGCTCAAGCAGCGTTGGCGGGTTGTTCTCGGCGCCATCGATCACACCGGTTTGCAGGGCGCTGAAGATTTCCCCGGTGTCCATGGCGATGCCGTTGCCGCCCATGGCGTTCATCATGTCGATGAACAGCGGGTTGCCCTGCACGCGAATCTTCATGCCCTTGAGGTCTTCAAGGCTGCGTACGGGCTTCTTGGTGTAGATGCTGCGCGAGCCGCCATCCATCCAGGCCAGGGCCACCAGGTTGAAGTCGGAGTTGGTGATCTTGTCGAGGATCTCCTGGCCGATGTCTCCGTCGATGATCTTGCGCATGTGCTCATGGTCGCGGAACACGAACGGCATGTTGAACACGTTTACATCCGGCACTACCGGGCCGACGATCCCCAGGCTGACGCGGGTCATCTGTACGGCACCGATCTGCGCCTGTTCGATCACTTCCTTTTCCGAGCCCAGCACGCCGCCGGCGAACATCTTGAAGGTGATGTCGCCATTGCTGGCTGCTTCAAGTTTTTTGCCCATGTTCTGCTCGGCCACCACGGTGGGATAGCCGGCCGGGTGGATTTCGGCGAACTTGATGTCCAGTGCCGAGGCGGGCATGGCCACGCTGAAGGCGAAGGGGAGTACGGCAAGAAGCAGCTTGCGTTTGAACGTCATGATGAAACTCCGTGGTTTTTATTATCTGGTTTCGTACGTGCAAGTGTGGGTGTGGCAGGTGGGGCTCAGCCCCGGTAGGCAGGCTCCTCCAGGCCTTTGGTGCCCGGGTTGAGGGCAAATACCCCGCCAGCCAGCGGCTGGTCGCTGAGGTCGATGCCCGCAGGGCGGATCGAGGTGACGTACAGGGTGTCCAGGTTGGCGCCGCCGAAGGCGCACATCGCCGGCTTTTTCACCGGTACGTTGAGCGAGCGGTCCAGGCGGCCATCAGGGGTGAAACGGTGGATCTGCCCGGCATCGTTGCCGCAGATCCAGTAGCAGCCGTCCTGGTCGATGGCGGCGCCATCGGGGCGGCCGGGGTAGCCGCGCATGTCGACGAACAGCCGCTTGTTGCGCGGCGTGCCGCTGTCGGTGTCGTAGTCGAAGGCCCAGACTTTCTGCACGTTGGGGTGCGAGTCGGAGAGGTACATGCGTGTGCCGTCGGGGCTGAAAGCCAGGCCGTTAGGCACGATCATGCCGTCCTGCTGCAGGTGCAGATGACCTTCGCCGTCATGCCGGTACAGCGCGCCCACGTGGGCACCTTGCTGCATGTCCAGCAGCATGGTGCCGGCCCAGAAGCGGCCCTGGCGATCGCAGCGGCCATCATTGAAACGCATGCCCGCCTGGGCATGTGGCACGCTGCTGAGCCGCCGGCCGTCCAGGCTACCATCGGCCTTGGCCTGAAGCTGGAAGATGCCGCTTTCCATGCCGGCAACCCAGCCTTGGCCGCTGCGGGCGATGCAGGCCAGCATCTCGTCGCCCTGCCAGACCTGATGCTTGCCATCGGCCGCCTGCCAGCGGTGCAGTTGGCGGGCGGGAATATCGACCCAGTACAGGGCCTGTTCACCGGCGTGCCACACGGGGCTTTCGCCAGTGCCGTTGCGGGCGTCGACGATCAGTTCGCAGTTCATGGCCGTGCCTCCTGGCATGCGTGGGGTCAGTTGAATGGGCCGGCCACGGCGAAGGCGCCGCCCTGGTAGACCATGCTCGGGTCATCGGCGGCGGGCGCCGGCTGGGCTTCGACGGCGGCGCGGAAGGCTTCGGAGCTGTCCTTGGGCACATAGCCCAGGTGCTCGGCATGGCGGTTGTCCCACCACACGGTGCGGTTGTCGGAGGCGCCGTAGACGATGGTGTGGCCAACGTCGGGCGTGAACAGCCCGCGCTCGATCAGTTGCACCAGGTCGTCGTAGCTCAGCCAGGTGCAGAGCATGCGTGGGTTCTGGGGTTGCGGGAACGACGAGCCAATACGAATGCTGACGGTCTCGATGCCGTAGCGGTCGAAGTAGAAGCTGGCCACATCCTCGCCGTAGCACTTGGACAGCCCGTAGTAGCTGTCGGGGCGGCGCGGGGAGTGGGCGTCGATGCGCTCGTCCTGGCGATAGAAACCGATGGTGTGGTTGGAGCTGGCGAAGATGATGCGCTTCACCCCATGCTTGCGCGCCGCCTCGTAGACGTGGAACACGCCGCAGATGTTGGGGCCGAGGATGTCTTCGAAGGAATGCTCGGTAGAGACGCCGCCGAAGTGGATGATGGCGTCAACGCCTTCGACCAGGGCATGTACCGCCGCCTTGTCGGCCAGGTCACAGGTGATTACTTCTTCATGCGGGCCTGCGGCAGGTGCCATGGGGCTGATGTCGGAAAGGCGCAGGACCTCGGCGTAGCCTTGCAGGCGTTCGCGAAGGATCTTGCCCAGGCCGCCTGCGGCTCCGGTGAGCAGCAGGCGATTGAGGGGAGTAGGGGTCATGGCCGGCTCTTGTTGTTAATTGTTGTAGGTTGTCGTATGACTAGGCTGATTATTGGCGGTGAATTTGGGTGTTGTCAATGAGGCTTGTGTGGCTTTTACCGGCCTCATCGCCGGCAAGCCAGCTCCCACAGGTACTGCACATGCCTTGAAGTCAGCGCGGTCGGTGTGGGAGCTGGCTTGCCGGCGATGGGCCGCAAAGCGGCCCCAATAAAGGCAGCGCCGATGTTCCGGTTACAGCAACGACAATGGATAGTTAAAGATCAACCGGTTCTCATCAAACTCGTTATTGCTGTAATCCCGCCGAATCGACGAGTTACGCCACTTCACACTCAAATCCTTGAACGCCCCGCTCTGGATCACATACGCCAGTTCCGTCTCGCGCACCCACTCCTTGCCATCGGTCACCGACCCGTTATGCACATCACGCCCGCTGATATACCGGTTCATCAAGGTCAGGCCAGGCACCCCGACGGTGACGAAGTTGAAGTCATGCCTCACCTGCCACGAGCGTTCGTTGGCATTGTCGAAGCTGGAGTTGTAGCTGTCGTTGGCCAAGGTTCCGCCGCTGGTGCCATTGACCCGCATCCAGGTATCACCATCGACCTTTTGCAGGCCCACCCAGAAGGTGCTGCCACCGTACTTGGCCGAGAACATCCCCGAATAGGTCTTGTTGTCCAGCTGCCCGGCGCGCTCGGAGCCATCCTCATCGCCATGGAAGTAGCCCAGGTTGGCGCCCAGGGTCCAGTCGCCCACCGGTTGGCTGTGGCTCAGTTGCAGGTACTGCTGCTGATACACATCCTTCAGCACCGCATTCCACAGCCCCACCAGCGTGCGGTCCTGGTTGAACTTGTACTCGCCACCCACAAAGTTGAAGCGGTCCGACACGCCACCGCCGTAGCTCATGTCTTCCATACTGGCGTCGTTGCGCGGGCTGTTGCCGCGGAACTGGCCGCCGTACAGGGTCAGCCCGGCAATCTCGTTAGAGGTGATTTGCCCGCCACGGAACGTCTGCGGCAACGAGCGCCCGTCGTCCGAACGCAGGATCGGCAGCACCGGCATCCACTCGCCAATCTTCAGTTCGGTCTTGGAAATACGCGCCTTGCCGGCCACTGCCAAACGTCCGTAATCATCCGCCGGCTTGCCATCGTCATGACGCGGCAACAACGCCGTGCCATAGGTGCCGCCGCCGCCATCAAGCTTGACCGACCACAGCCCCAGCACATCCATCCCGAACCCGACCGGCCCTTCGGTGAACCCCGAGCGGGCATCGAGGATGAAGCTTTGCGTCCATTCCTCGGCCTTGCTCTGAGCGTTGCTGGGGTTGGTGAAGTTACGGTTGATGTAGAAGTTGCGCAGCCCGAGGGTGGCCTTGCTGTCTTCAACAAAACCCGCAGCCAGGCTGGTACCCGGCAGGCCGGCGATGACCCCGGCGCCAAGCAGGGCGAAGGGCAGGGTTTGGCAGATTTTCATTATTGTTGTGCTCCCGAAGGGTGTGGCAGCCCGTCCACCGGGCACGCACAAGCGGCCTGCGGCAGGGGCGGGTAAGTAACGGGCCGGTCAGGGCCAGGGGTGAATGCGCGGTAACCGGGTGCTAGGTACTGACGGGCGTACGCAGGCAGGCCGGGGGAAGAGGGGTGTGCAACAGACGTGGGTGTCGCGGGATGGGTGTCGACATGAGTTCGTCCACTGATTGTTGTTTTTGTTATGCGTTGTCGTACAACTGTGAGCGATTATTAGCAAGGGGGAGGTGGGCTGTCAACGGCTGATGGCTGAGCAATTTAGGGGCAAGATGGCAAAAATCGGGCTGTAGAAGCTCTACCGTGAGCCCTTTAGAGACATACTACGACCAAGGTAGTCCCAGGCACTATTCCAACAGCGGGAGCGATCTCTGTATGAGCGGCTTTAGCCGCGAACACCGGCAAAGCCGGTGCCATCCACCGCGTAGCCTGCTTCGCGGGCATGCCCGCTCCCACAGACGTACGCCTGTAAACCGGGGACATGGTTTACAAATCCAATCCAATCGCCTGTGGACCCTGCCGCAACCCTGCGCTATCTTCAGATCTGGCCTCGCCCTCGACCACGTAGACTGGCATGTCCAGTCCCGGCACCTCGTTGTGCCGTACCCCTCTTGTCGGCGTGGGCGGGGCCTCTTCTTTTCTCGAAAGTCGAACCATGGCGTCCATCAACATCCGCATCGACGACGAGCTCAAAGCCCGCGCCTACGAAGAGCTAGAGCGCCTCGGTGTAACCCCCTCCGAACTCATGCACCAGGTTCTGCAATATGTAGCAGAGCAGGGCAAGTTGCCTTTCGGGCCAGCCAGCATGGCCGAGGAAGATGAAGACCTCATCGCGTCTGTAAATGAGCGTCTCGCTTCCCCGCTGCGCGTGAAGGTCCAACTGGATGACCTATAGAATCTGACTCGATGTACGGCACCGGCTTTGCCGGCGTTCGCGGGTAACCTCTAATGCCAATCCGTCAGGAAAATTGGGGCCGCTTTGCGCCCCATCGCCGGCAAGCCAGGCTCCCACAGGTACAGCGCATGGCTTGAGTGCGATTCGGTCGGTGTGGGAGCTGGCTTGCCGGCGATGGGCTGCGCAGCAGCCCTGATTGGCTTAACTGACTGGCATTAACCCGCTACCCCGCTTTTGACCGGCTAACCAAAAAATTGCCAGCAAACGAAGTCTTTTGTGGGAGCGGGTTCACCCGCGAAGAGGCCAGCACAGGCAAAAACCGCCCGCTAAACCCCATGCATCCGCAGCGCCCGCTGCGCACACTCCCGCCAACTCAATTTGCGTTTCTCAACCAACCCCGGCAACTCCACTTCCCCCGCCAGCACCACTGGCATATCCCGCATCCTCACCCAAGGCTCACTCTGCCAATACAGCAAAGTCGCGCTCCGCCCACCAGGCCAGCACATCTGCCCCAGCCGCGGCGCATCGTCTACCCCGTCAGCCTGAGCATCACGCAGCACCGCCACCACCTCATGCGTCAACCACCAGCGCAAATGGCGGTTCTCCGGCACATGGTGATGCGCCAACAAGGTATAGGCCCCGGACTCACTGACCATGGTGGTCTGCTGGTACTTGCCATAGCGCAGCAGCGGCACAGTGCGGTACTGGTCCGGGTCGAGCTTGCGCATGCAGTGTTCGTCGAAGAAGTGACCGCTCAGCCGGCCGAGTTCGTGGGCGCAGAACCAGGCTTGGGTTTCGAGCCAGAGGGTGTGGAGAGGGCGGTTATAGCGGGTGAAGAGCGTAGGTTTATTGAGACTGTCCATGTTTGGCCATCCTGATTTGGAGAGCCGTTTCTAACGGGAACGGGATTCCGCTGCGTGAGCGTTCTTAAGCGCCAACAGACGTTATCGCGATGCTAAAAAAGTGACAATGAAAAACCTTGTAGGAAGGGTCCTGTTCGCCTTTCCCCTGCCAATAAAAAAGGCTGCCAATTGGCAGCCTTCTCGATACTCAGCCCGGACAATCAGTCCCAGCTCAGTGCCCCGCCGGTCTGATACTCAATCACGCGCGTCTCAAAGAAGTTCTTCTCCTTCTTCAAGTCCATGATCTCGCTCATCCATGGGAACGGGTTGGTAGTCCCCGGATACTCTTCTTTCAAACCAATCTGAGTCAAACGACGGTTGGCAATGAACTTGAGGTAATCCTCCATCATCGCCGCGTTCATGCCCAGCACGCCGCGTGGCATGGTGTCACGGGCGTATTCGATCTCCAGCTGGGTCCCTTGCAGGATCATCTGGGTCGCTTCTTCCTTCATCGCCGCGTCCCACAGGTGTGGGTTCTCGATCTTGATCTGGTTGATCACGTCGATACCGAAGTTCAGGTGCATCGACTCGTCACGCAGGATGTACTGGAACTGCTCGGCCACGCCGGTCATCTTGTTGCGGCGGCCCATGGACAGGATCTGGGTGAAGCCGCAGTAGAAGAAGATGCCTTCCAGTACGCAGTAGTAGGCGATCAGGTTGCGCAGCAGCTCTTTGTCGGTTTCGACGGTGCCGGTGTTGAATTCCGGGTCGGAGATGGCGCGGGTGTACTTCAGGCCCCAGGCGGCTTTTTTCGCGACCGACGGGATCTCGTGGTACATGTTGAAGATCTCGCCTTCATCCATGCCCAGCGACTCGATGCAGTACTGGTAGGCGTGGGTGTGGATCGCCTCTTCGAAGGCCTGGCGCAGGATGTACTGGCGGCACTCCGGGTTGGTGATCAGGCGGTACACGGCCAGGGCCAGGTTGTTGGCAACCAGCGAGTCGGCGGTGGAGAAGAAGCCCAGGTTGCGCATGACGATGCGGCGCTCGTCTTCGGTCAGGCCGTCCTGGCTCTTCCACAGGGCGATGTCGGCGGTCATGTTGACCTCTTGCGGCATCCAGTGGTTGGCGCAGCCGTCCAGGTACTTCTGCCAGGCCCAGTCGTACTTGAACGGTACCAGCTGGTTCAGGTCGGCGCGGCAGTTGATCATGCGCTTTTCGTCTACCGCAACGCGGGCAGAGGAACCTTCCAGCTCGGCCAGGCCTTCGGCAATGTCGAGGGCGTCGAGGGCGGCCTTGGCACGTTTGACGGCTTCGGAGTCAGAGGCGGTGGCCGCACGGGCTTCCAGGGCGGCGGCACCACCGGCGCTGTCGAGCTTGTCGAGGGTGGCGGCGGCAGCGGCCTGCGCAGGGGTGTTGCCTTTGGCGGCTACTTCGCCGTCTTCCTTGTCGAATTCGTCCCAGCTCAGCATGGTTTGGCTCCTGCTTGAGGGTCGCCCTGGGGCAACCGGTTGGATTTTAAGAATGTGATGCCTGACGCACGGCCAATGGGCAAATGATCAGCTCGAGAGGCTGACTCTCGTTTACATCTGAATGTGTTCTGGCTTGTACCTGGCCAGCCCTCGGGGAGGGGCCAGGACAATTGAATGGTGCTCTTTTCAGAGGGCGCAAAGTATACCGGAATTCACCTTCGATCGGGGCGCGCGTGTTGCCGGCGAGGGTAACTTTTTCGACCGGTTTTGCGTGCGTCCGTTCACGAAATGGCTGTGTTCGTCTACGGGGGGAGAGTGTAGCGCCAACCTATATGTTGTGCCAGTTTAAATTTCGAGACACATCATATGGTGTTTTTGTCAAAGGGCATGTTAGCCGAACGGGCCTCAGCGCGGGCTTGCCGGCGATGAGGCCCGGCAACACTAGCTGCGGTGGGTATGCAGCGTTTCGACAATGTGCGTCTTGGGCTGCTTGCGTGCTGCTTCGACCGAGGTGAAGCGGCCGGTTTCTGCGTTACGGCCAATCTTGCGAGTCGCCACTTTTTTCCGCGCCATGGGCTTGCGTCCTTTTTAGAGAGGTCCAGTCCTTTTACCGAACCGCATACGCAGCGGGAAAAGGGCAGGGCTTCTCAGTGACGCAGATACAAAAATGCCGCGCGGGGCACCCGTAGGCACCCCGCGCGGCATTCAGGCCTTACTGGCAGGCTTCGCAGTCAGGCTCGTCGATTGCGCAGGCCTTCGGCACTGGCGCAGGGCCGGCTGCCTGGACCGGGGCGCTGTCGCCACCGCTGGAAACGGCGTTGAGCTTGCCGGTGTTGATGGTCGACTTCTCGGTGCTGGTCGCGGCCAGGGCACGGAGGTAGTAGGTGGTTTTCAGGCCACGGTACCAGGCCATGCGGTAGGTCACGTCCAGCTTCTTGCCCGAGGCGCCAGCGATGTACAGGTTCAGCGACTGAGCCTGGTCGATCCACTTCTGGCGACGCGAGGCAGCATCGACGATCCACTTGGTTTCCACTTCGAACGCAGTGGCGTACAGGTCTTTCAGCTCTTGCGGAATACGCTCGATCTGCTGCACCGAACCGTCGTAGTACTTCAGGTCGTTGATCATGACCGAGTCCCACAGGCCACGGGCCTTCAGGTCGCGGACCAGGTACGGGTTGATCACGGTGAACTCGCCCGACAGGTTCGATTTCACGTACAGGTTCTGATAGGTCGGCTCGATCGACTGCGAAACGCCGGTGATGTTGGCGATGGTCGCGGTTGGCGCGATGGCCATGATGTTCGAGTTACGAATACCTTTTTGTACGCGGGCACGTACCGGAGCCCAGTCCAGGGTCTCGTTCAGGTCGACGTCGATGTACTTCTGGCCGCGGGCCTCGATCAGGATCTGTTGCGAATCCAGTGGCAGGATGCCCTTGGACCACAGCGAACCCTGGAAGGTCTCGTACGCACCGCGCTCATCGGCCAGGTCGCAAGAAGCCTGGATGGCGAAGTAGCTGACCGCTTCCATCGACTTGTCGGCGAACTCGACCGCAGCATCGGAACCGTAGGCAATGTGCTGCAGGTACAGAGCGTCCTGGAAGCCCATGATGCCCAGGCCGACCGGGCGGTGCTTGAGGTTCGAGTTACGCGCTTGCGGCACCGAGTAGTAGTTGATGTCGATCACGTTGTCGAGCATGCGCACGGCGGTGTTCACGGTGCGTTGCAGCTTGGCGGTGTCCAGCTTGCCGTCGACGATGTGGTTCGGCAGGTTGATCGAGCCCAGGTTGCAGACTGCGATCTCGTCCTTGTTGGTGTTCAGGGTGATCTCGGTGCACAGGTTCGAGCTGTGGACCACGCCCACGTGCTGCTGCGGCGAACGCAGGTTGCACGGGTCCTTGAAGGTCAGCCACGGGTGGCCGGTCTCGAACAGCATCGACAGCATCTTGCGCCACAGGTCTTTGGCCTGAATGGTCTTGAACACCTTGATCTTGTTGTACTCGGTCAGGGCTTCGTAGTACTCGTAGCGCTCTTCGAAGGCCTTGCCGGTCAGGTCGTGCAGGTCTGGCACTTCCGAAGGCGAGAACAGGGTCCACTTGCCGTCATCGAAGACACGCTTCATGAACAGGTCAGGGATCCAGTTGGCGGTGTTCATGTCGTGGGTACGACGGCGGTCATCACCGGTGTTTTTACGCAGCTCGATGAATTCTTCGATGTCCAGGTGCCAGGTTTCCAGGTAGGCACACACGGCGCCCTTGCGCTTGCCACCCTGGTTCACGGCAACGGCGGTGTCGTTGACCACTTTCAGGAACGGTACAACACCCTGGGACTTGCCGTTGGTGCCCTTGATGTAGGAGCCCAGTGCACGTACAGGGGTCCAGTCGTTGCCCAGGCCACCGGCGAATTTCGACAGCATGGCGTTGTCGTGGATCGCGTGGTAGATGCCCGACAGGTCGTCCGGCACGGTGGTCAGGTAGCAGCTGGACAGCTGCGGGCGCAGGGTGCCGGCGTTGAACAGGGTCGGGGTCGAGGCCATGTAGTCGAAGGACGACAACAGGTTGTAGAACTCGATCGCGCGGGCTTCCTTGTCTTTCTCTTCCAGCGCCAGGCCCATGGCCACACGCATGAAGAACACCTGCGGCAGTTCGAAGCGCACGCCATCCTTGTGGATGAAGTAGCGGTCGTACAGGGTCTGCAGGCCCAGGTAGGTGAACTGCTGGTCGCGCTCGTGGTTGATCGCCTTGCCCAGTTTTTCCAGGTCGAAATCAGCCAGGGCCGGGTTCAGCAATTCGAACTCGATACCTTTGGCGACGTAGGCCGGCAGGGCCTTGGCGTACAGGTCGGCCATTTCGTGATGGGTAGCGCTGTCGGCCACGTTCAGGAAGCCCAGGCCTTCGGCGCGCAGGGTGTCCATCAGCAGGCGGGCGGTGACGAACGAGTAGTTCGGCTCGCGCTCAACCAGGGTACGGGCGGTCATCACCAGGGCGGTGTTGACGTCCTTGATGGCCACGCCGTCGTACAGGTTCTTCAGGGTTTCGCGCTGGATCAGGTCGCCATCGACTTCGGCCAGGCCTTCGCAGGCTTCGCTGATGATGGTGTTCAGGCGGGCCATGTCGAGCGGCGCCAGGCTGCCGTCGGCCAGGGTGATGCGGATGGACGGGTGCGGCTCGACCACGGCATCGGTGTTGGCGCGGGTGGCACGCTCCTTGGCGCGCTGGTCGCGGTAGATCACGTAGTCACGGGCGACTTTCTGCTCGCCGGCGCGCATCAGGGCCAGTTCGACCTGGTCCTGGATTTCTTCGATGTGGATGGTGCCACCCGATGGCATGCGACGTTTGAACGTGGCGGTAACCTGCTCGGTCAGGCGCGCGACGGTGTCGTGGATGCGCGACGAAGCGGCAGCGGTGCCGCCTTCAACTGCGAGGAACGCCTTGGTGATGGCCACGGTGATCTTGTCGTCGGTGTAAGGGACGACAGTGCCGTTGCGCTTGATCACGCGCAGTTGGCCAGGGGCGGTGGCGGCCAGATCCTGGTTGGAATCGGCAGCTTGCGGCACCTTGGCTTGCGGGTTCTCGCGAGTTGTGTCGGTTTGCATGGGTGGGTGTCTCCACAGTTTCTATAGTGTTCAGGCGCCTTTTGGGCGCCCACCGTTCCGTCCACTTGCTCGATGCCCCGGCGGGGATGCGCAATGCATGCGCATCCGCCCGCGCGGGCGTACCGACTTCGGGACAGACTCAGGAATAAGGGCAATAGCTCGCCGCTCCCTGGCCGAAGTCAAAGGTTCTGGGCTGAGCCCAAAATCTGTTGCTGATGAGTGTCAGGCCTGGCCTGCAACACCCATACCCGAACAAGGCCCTGGAAGGGCTTGCCTCGGTCGCCTCCGCAGGAGCGGTTTGGCTGCTGAAATCACTTGAAGTTCCGCCCGGAAAATCGCTCGATTTTGCGGGTTGACTTTTGTGTGTGATTTTGCACGAACCCCAACATCTAGTGGTTCGCTGCGATCGGGATACAAGATAATGCGGTATTGGGGCCTTTGCAAGGCGAGCGCCTGTGGATAACTTGTGCGTACTTTGTGTGTGAATGGTGGGTATTCGCTGTAGGCCTTGTGCCAAGTGGTTTGCAGTATTTTTCTGCGCCTTGCTGCCCCGGGGCAGTTTTTTTCGGGCGCGAACCCTATCACAAAAACGGTTCAGTCGAGGGGGCTGTGAGTGGCTTGGCAGTGCCGGGGGCGGGACGTAGTATCCGAGGCAGATGTTGCCTTTTGGTTAAAGGGGTATGTTGCCTGTGCCGGCCTCTTCGCGGGCACAGGCAAAAGAAAACAACAAGCGAAGGCCTAAGCCATGGACCATCCCACCCCCCGCATCCTCATTGTCGAAGACGACCAGCGCCTGGCCGAGCTCACCGCCGAATACTTGCAAGCCAACGGCTACGAGGTCGCGGTGGAGGGCGACGGCGCCCGCGCCGCACGGCGCATCGTCGACAGCCAGCCCGACTTGGTCATCCTTGACCTTATGCTGCCCGGCGAGGACGGCCTGAGCATCTGCCGCCGTGTGCGCAGCCAGTATCCCGGCCCGATCCTGATGCTCACTGCCCGCAGCGACGAACTCGACCAGGTCCAGGGCCTGGACCTGGGGGCCGACGACTACGTGTGCAAGCCGGTACGCCCACGCCTGCTGCTGGCGCGTATCCAGGCCCTGCTGCGCCGCAGCGAGGCTGTGGACAACAAGCGCCAGGACCTGGCCTTCGGCGCCCTGCGTATCGACAACCGCTTGCGCGAGGCGCGCTTGGGCGAAACGCTGATCGAGCTGACCGGCGCCGAATTCGACCTGCTCTGGCTGCTGGCCAGCAACGCCGGCCGGGTGCTGACCCGCGAGCAGATCTTCACCGCGCTGCGCGGTGTGGGCTACGACGGCCAGGACCGCTCCATCGACATCCGCATTTCAAAAATTCGCCCCAAGATCGGCGATGATCCGCTCCAGCCCCGCTTGATCAAGACCCTGCGCAGCAAGGGCTACCTGTTTGTCGGCGAGGCGCCATGAACAACTCGATCTTCCTGCGTATCTACGGCGGCATGCTGGCTGTGCTGGTGCTGGTGGCCCTGCTTGGCATACTCAGCCTGCATCTGGTCAACGAAGTGCGCGCCGCCCAGCACCGCGAAGGCCTGGCCCAGGGTACCTTCAGCCTGATGGCCGACAACCTCGCACAGCAGAATGACACCGAACGCAAACGCTCGCTGCTGATCTGGGAGCGCCTGCTGGGTGTGCCGCTGGCGTTGCAGCCCATGACTGCGCGCACCCTCGACGGCGGCCAGCGGGCGCGCCTGTACCGTGGCCTGGTGGTGGTCGAAAAGACCGGCCCGCATGCGGCACAAGTGCTCCGCAAGGTTGGCCAGGAAGACCTGATGCTGGTCGCGCAGATCAAACAGATAAGCGAGCAGTTGGCGCGCGCCACCCTTTATCTGCTGGCCGATGAACTGGTGCGTTACCCGATCACCGAACAGCAGCAGCGGTTGGCGCAGATCAAGCAGGAAAAGGGCTTCGGTTTTGGCGTCGCCCTGCAGCGCATCGAGCGGGTAAGCCTGGACGATGACCAGCGGCGCCGGGTCGAGGAGGGCGACACCGTGATGGCGCTGGGCAGGGATGGCGACTCGATCCGTGTGTTTGCCGGGCTGTCAGGTTCGCCCTGGGTGCTGGAAATCGGCCCGTTGTACCAGCTCAACCCGTATCCGCCGCAGTTGCTGATATTGATCGCCTTCCTTGGCCTGTGCCTGATCGGCCTGGTGGTCTACCTGCTGGTACGCCAGCTGGAGCGCCGTGTGTCGGGCCTGGAAGTTGCCGCCACTCGCATTGCTCAAGGCAGCCTGGATACCCGCGTGCCTGCCGGTGACGCCGACTCGGTCGGGCGCCTGGCCGCTGCCTTCAACGGCATGGCCGAGCACCTGCAGCGCTCGTTGACCATGCAGCGTGAGCTGGTGCGGGCGGTGTCCCACGAGCTGCGCACGCCGGTTGCGCGCCTGCGCTTTGGCCTGGAGATGATTGAAAGCGCCACCACCGAACAGGCACGGGCCAAGCACCTGGCGGGCATGGACGGGGATATCCAGGACCTCGACAAGCTGGTTGACGAGATGCTGACCTATGCCCGCCTGGAGCAGGGTGCGCCGGCCTTGAAGTTCCAGCGGGTAGACCTGGACGCCTTGCTCGACCGTGTGATCGAAGAGCTTGCACCGCTGCGTGCCGAGGTGCGGGTGGTGCGTGGCGACTGCCAGGGCGCGGATGCCGATGGCGCCTGGGTCGAGGCCGAGCCGCGTTACCTGCACCGGGCCCTGCAGAACCTGGTCGGCAATGCCATGCGCCATGCCGAGCGCGAAGTGCGCCTGAGCTACCAGCTGGGGCAGCAACGCTGTCGCATTGATGTGGAAGATGACGGCCCAGGTATACCCGAGGGCTTCTGGGACCGCATTTTCACCCCGTTCACCCGCCTCGACGACAGCCGTACACGGGCCTCGGGTGGGCATGGCCTGGGCCTGTCGATCGTACGGCGGATCATCTACTGGCACGCAGGCCGGGCCACGGTGCGGCGCAGCGAGGCGCTGGGCGGCGCCTGCTTCAGCCTGAACTGGCCGCGCCAGCAGGCCCCTTTGTAAAGGTCAGACGCTGACCAGGCTGAGCAGGTGGCCGTCCTGCAGGCTGAACTGGCCCTGCAGCTCTGCGCCGTGCTGCCATTGTGGCGACAGGTCGGTGAGCAGGCGCAGGCGCGCCAGGCCATCGGCGGACCATTCCAGCACCTCGGCGTGCTCGAAGTAGAAGCGTTGGCGGGTCATCGGGTAGAGGGTCTTGAACAGGCTTTCCTTCAGCGAGAAGGTCAGGGTAACCGTCAGGCCGAGCTGGCGACGGTCCAGGCGTTCGAGTTCGGGTGGGGTAAGGATTTCGCCCATCAGCCGTTCGGCGCGCTCGTCATCCAGCAGGGATTCCTGATCCAGCCCCAGGCCTTGGCAACTGCCCTGGGCCGCGACCACGGCGGCGGCCCAGCCTTTGCCATGGGTGATCGAACCGAGGATACCTGCCGGCCAGATCGGTGAGCGGTCCTCGTGGGTGCCGGGCACGTAATTGCGGCCATCCAGGCGTTGCAGTGCAGCACGGGCGCATACGCGGCCGGCCAGGTACTCGGCCTGGCGCTTGGCCACCGAGCGTTGCAGGCTGGCACTGGGCACGATGCCGGCGCGCTGGAAGTCATCGGGGCCCAGGAGGGCGGGGTCAAACGAGCAACTGACCAGCACCGCGCCGGGGAGCGGGCGGGGCAAGGGCCAGTGGTGCTGGAGTGGGGAACAGCAGGTGGGGAGTGTGTTCATGGCGAGTATTGTGCCAGCAGAGTAGGCACTGTCACATCCCTGTGGGAGCGGCCTTGTGTCGCGAAAGGGGCGCGCAGCGTCCCCAGAATCTCAGCCATCCTGCAAAATTGCCGGGGCCGCTGCGCGCCCCTTTCGCGACACAAGGCCGCTCCCACATCGGGCCCGTGCAAGCGGCTATTTGAACACCTTCTTGAAGAACGCCTGCATATCCGCCCAAGAGCTTTCATCCGCCGTCTTGTTATAGCCAATGTCCGGCCCGCCATGCTCGCCATGGCTCAGCCGGTCGGCATCCGGGTTGGTAAACCCGTGCTTGGCCCCCTCAATACTGACGAATTCATAGTTGACCTTGGCCGCCTCCATTTCTGCCTTGAACGCATCCACCTGCTGCTGGGTGACCATGCTGTCCGCCGCCCCGTGCTCGACCAGGATATCGGCCCGCACCACGCCCGGTTTTGCCGGTGTCTGGGTAGCCAGCGCACCATGGAAGCTCACCACGCCGTCCAGCTTCTCGCCCCGGCGCGCGGCATCGAGCACCACCTTGCCGCCGAAGCAGTAACCGACAGCGCCCAGTTGATGCTTGTTGGTGTTCGGTTGCAGCTTCAACAGTTCAAGGCCGGCGTCGAAGCGCGCTGCCGCCTTTGCCGGGTCCTTCATTGCTGCGGCCATGAACGCCTGGGCGTCCTGCGGGTGCTCGGTGTGCTTGCCGTCGCCATACATGTCGATAGCCAGCGCGTTGTAGCCCAGCGCCGCCAGGTCGCGGGCGCGGCGTTTGGCGTAGTCGTTCAGCCCCCACCATTCATGCACCACGACAATGCCGGGGCGCTTGCCCTCGATGGCGTCGTCGTAGGCGTAATAGCCGACCAGGCGGTTGCCATCGGCGTCCTGGTAAGGGATTTCACGGGTTTGTACCGCCGCTTGGGCTAAGGCGGCGCTGCACATCAGGGTCAGGGCCAGCAGGGCACGCATGGTTACTACTCCTTGTCTTGCAGACAGTTCGTTCAGCCGGTGTTCAGCCAGGGTTCAGTCGCGGTTCAGGGTGCCCTGCTTACTCTAGCTTCCAGACCGAAACAGCGCACCCAACTGGAGTATCCAGCCATGAAAACCTTCAACACCCTGCTTGCCGCCATGGCCGTCTGCGCCGCTGGCATCACCACCGCCCAGGCCGCCGACGACAACTTCGCCAGCCTGACCTACGGCCAGACCAGCGACAAGGTTCGCAAGTCCGGCCTGCTGCAGCGCAATACCGAAAACCTCAACGCCGATGGCATCATCGGCAAGGACGACACCTGGGGCGTGCGTCTGGGCAAGATCAATGACCAAGGCCGCTACTACATGACCTATGACAACGTCTCGGGCGACCACAGCGGCCTCAAGCTGCGCCAGGAAAACCTGCTGGGCAGCTATGACCTGTTCCTGCCGGTGGGCGATACCACCAAGCTGTTTGGCGGTGGCAGCCTGGGCGTGACCAAGCTGACCCAGGACTCGCCAGGTGCCAGCCGCGATACCGACTACGGTTATGCCTATGGCCTGCAGGCGGGTGTGATCCAGGACATTACCGACAAAGCCTCGGTTGAACTGGGCTACCGTTACCTGCGCACCAATGCCGCGACCGAAGTGGGCGAGCGTGGCGGGCCGAAGGACGGCACCCTGCGCCTGACCAGCAGTGCGCAGACCTACCTGGCTGCAAGCTACAAGTTCTGACGGGCGAGCCGCGTTATCCTGTACCGGCCTCTTCGCGGCTTTAGCCGCGAAGAGGCCGGTACAGGCAATAAATTAAGGAGCTGCACATGAAACTGCTGGTGGTCGAGGACGAAGCCCTGCTTCGCCATCACCTCTACACCCGACTGGGCGAAAGCGGCCATGTGGTCGAGGCCGTCGCCGACGCCGAAGAGGCCCTGTACCAGGCCGGGCAATACCACTTCGACCTGGCCATCATCGACCTGGGCCTGCCCGGCATCAGTGGCCTGGAGCTGATCACGCGCCTGCGCAGCCAGGACAAGACCTTCCCCATCCTCATCCTCACCGCCCGTGGCAACTGGCAGGACAAGGTCGAAGGCCTGGCGGCCGGTGCTGACGACTACCTGGTCAAGCCGTTCCAGTTCGAAGAGCTGGAGGCTCGCCTGAATGCCCTGTTGCGCCGCTCCAGCGGCTTCACCCAGTCGACCATCGCCGCCGGCCCGCTGGTGCTCGACCTCAACCGCAAACAGGCCACCCTCGACGACCACCCACTGGCGCTGACGGCCTACGAATACCGCATTCTCGAATACCTCATGCGCCATCATCAGCAGGTCGTGGCCAAGGAGCGCCTGATGGAGCAGCTGTACCCGGGGGACGAGGAGCGCGACCCCAATGTCATCGAGGTGCTGGTCGGCCGCCTGCGCCGCAAGCTTGAGGGCGAGCACGGCTTTAAACCCATCGACACCGTGCGCGGCCTGGGCTATCTGTTCACCGAGCGCTGCCGATGATCCGCTCCCTGCGGGTACGCCTGATGTTGGCCGCCGCCGTGCTGGCGCTGCTGTTCATGCTGGCGCTGCTGCCGGCCTTGCAGAAAGCCTTCAGCCTGGCCCTGCAGGAGTCGATCGAGCAGCGGCTGGCCTCGGATGTGACCACACTGATTTCCGCCGCGCGCATCGAGCATGGCCAACTGCAGATGCCGACGCTGTTGCCGGACGAGCGTTACAACCTGCCGTATACCGGCCTGCTGGGCTACATCTTCGACCGCGACGGCAACCTGGTCTGGCAGTCGCGGGCCACTGCCGACCGGCACATCAATTACAGCCCGCGCTACGACGGGCGGGGTAACGAGTTTGCCCGCATTCACCAGTCCGATGGCGAAGAGTTCTTCGTTTACGACGTCGAGATCAAGCTGCTGGGCGGCCAAAGCGCCGCTTACAGCATTGTCGCCCTGCAGCCGGTGAGCGAATACAAGGCCACCCTCAATGGCCTGCGAGAAAAGCTCTACCTGGGCTTTGGTGCTGCCTTGCTGGCATTGATGGTGCTGTTATGGGCGGGCTTGACCTGGGGGCTGCGTTCGTTGCGGCGGCTCAGCCACGAGCTGGATGAGGTGGAATCGGGCGCACGCGACGGCCTGAGCGGCGAGCACCCTCGCGAGTTGCTGCGCTTGACCCGTTCGCTCAACCGCCTGCTACGCAGTGAGCGCGAGCAACGCACACGCTATCGCGATTCGCTGGATGACCTGGCCCACAGCCTGAAGACGCCGCTGGCGGTGTTGCAAGGTGTGGGCGAGAGCCTGCAGCAGCGCAGCGGCGAGCGCGAGCAGGCGCGGGTGCTGCAAAGCCAGATCGAGCGCATGAGCCAACAGATCGACTACCAGCTGCAACGCGCCAGCCTGCGCAAGAGCGGCCTGGTGCGCCACAGCGTGAGGCTGCTGCCGTTGCTCGACAGTTTGTGCAGCACGCTGGCCAAGGTTTACCGGGACAAACAGGTGAACGTGGCCCTGGAGGTGCCTGATGCGGCGCAGGTGCCGATGGAGCAGGGCGCCTTGCTGGAGATGCTCGGCAACCTGCTGGAAAACGCCTACCGGCTGAGCCTGGGCCAGGTGCGGGTAAGCCTGGAGCAGGCGCCCGGTCAGTTGACCTTGTGTATCGAGGACGATGGGCCGGGGGTGCCGGCCGATCAGCGTGAGCGCATCCTGGAGCGGGGAGAGCGGCTGGACAGCCAGCACCCGGGGCAGGGTATCGGGCTGGCGGTGGTCAAGGACATTGTCGACAGCTATGACGCCGTGTTGAGCCTTGGCGATTCCCCGTTGGGTGGCGCGGCGTTCAGGATCACCTTCAATTTGGAATGAACCGTCGCCTGTACTGGCCTCTTCGCGGGCTTGCCCGCTCCCACAGGTACTGCGCACGAGCTGAATGCAGTGCGGTCCCTGTGGGAGCGGGCGAGCCCGCGAAAGGGCCGGCATAGGAAAACTGCAATGGGCGGATTCCCGCCAACGCCCCTGTACAAATCCCGCCACCGGGCGGAAATCCGCCAGCCTTCCTCAGGCAAATCGCCCCGTCGTTGGGCATTTATCCCTAGCAAATACGGCCTTTGCACCCTTCATGGGCATTTTGGCACCACCCTTGCTATTGATCCCTTCAGAGGCCTGCCCAGGCAGCTCGAACACAACGACAAATCCCTCCGGGTGCAGGAGGGTTAGCGATTCAGGTGCCCCATCACCCTGGGAAGGGTGGGCCGGCACACTTGAGGAAAATGAGCCATGACGACACGTCAGCCGCTGTACAAATCCCTGTATGTCCAGGTGTTGGTCGCCATCACCATCGGTATTCTGCTCGGCCACTACTACCCGGAAACGGGCGTCGCCCTCAAACCTTTGGGTGACGGCTTCGTCAAACTGATCAAGATGGTCATCGCCCCGATCATCTTCTGCACCGTGGTCAGCGGCATCGCCGGCATGCAGAGCATGAAGTCGGTCGGCAAGACCGGCGGCTACGCGCTGCTGTACTTTGAAATCGTCTCCACCATCGCCCTGATCATCGGCCTCGTCGTCGTCAACGTGGTCAAGCCAGGCGCTGGCATGCACATCGACGTCAGCACCCTGAACGCCAGCAGCGTGGCTGCCTACGCCGCCGCCGGCGCGCAGCAGACCACCGTCGGCTTCCTGCTCAACGTCATCCCCAACACCGTGGTCGGCGCCTTCGCCAACGGCGACATCCTGCAAGTGCTGATGTTCTCGGTGCTGTTCGGCTTCGCCTTGCACCGCCTGGGCAGCTATGGCAAGCCGGTGCTGGACATGATCGACCGCTTTGCCCATGTCATGTTCAACATCATCAACATGATCATGAAGCTGGCCCCGATCGGTGCCTTCGGCGCCATGGCCTTCACCATTGGCCAGTACGGCGTTGGCTCGCTGGTGCAACTGGGCTACCTGATGGCCTGCTTCTACATCACCTGCCTGCTGTTCGTGCTGGTGGTGCTGGGCGGTATCTGCCGCGCCCACGGCTTCAGCGTGCTCAAGCTGATCCGCTACATCCGTGAAGAGCTGCTGATCGTGCTGGGTACTTCTTCGTCGGAATCGGCACTGCCACGCATGCTGGCCAAGATGGAGCGCCTGGGTGCCAAGAAGTCGGTTGTCGGCCTGGTGATCCCGACCGGTTACTCGTTCAACCTGGATGGCACCTCGATCTACCTGACCATGGCCGCGGTATTCATCGCCCAGGCCACCGACACCACCATGGACATCACTCACCAGATCACCTTGCTGCTGGTGCTGCTGGTGGCCTCCAAAGGTGCTGCCGGCGTTACCGGTTCGGGCTTCATCGTGCTGGCCGCCACCCTGTCGGCTGTTGGCCACTTGCCAGTTGCCGGCCTGGCGCTGATCCTCGGCATCGACCGCTTCATGTCTGAAGCCCGCGCCCTGACCAACTTGGTAGGTAACGCCGTTGCTACCGTGGTGGTTGCCAAGTGGGTCAAGGAAATGGACAACGACAAGCTCGCTTCGGAGCTGGCTTCCGGTGGTGCTCCGCTGGTCGATACCCGTCCTACCGATGACCTGGGCGTGGCCGAAGGCCCGGCTCGCTGATCGCGGGATGGTTAAATGAAAAAGGCGACCCTTGAGGTCGCCTTTTTCATGTTCGTGCCGCGTTCAGGCCAGCACCACTTCCAGCACCCGGATCACCTCCGGCTGCGGGTAATGCCACCTCACTTGCACATCCCAGAACTTCACCCCATACACCCGCTCGGCCGGTGGTATCTGATAGGCCGGTCGTGGGTCCTGGGCCAGGCACTGCTCGATCAGCTCTACCAGTGGCTCAGCCAGGCGTAGTGCGTGCTCGCGAGCCTGGGGCAGGGCGTTTTCACCCCACTGCACGGCAATCGCAGCGGGTGCTTCACTGGCCATCTGGTTGCTGGCGCCCGGGATGCTGTCGGCGTAGGGCACATAGGGCTTGATGTCCAGTACCGGCGTGCCATCGAGCAGGTCGATCCCGGACAGCAACAGGCGGCCAGGCTCTACCCCCTCCAGGCGCACCACTGACTGGCCGATGCCGTTGGGCCTGTGGGTGGCGCGGGTGGCGAACACGCCCATGCTCTTGTTGCCGCCCAGGCGCGGTGGCCGCACTTTCAGGCGGGGTTTGTCTTCCAGGGCCTGGTGGAACAGGAACAGCAGCCAGACATGGCTGACCTGCTCCAGGCCTTCGACCGCATCACCCTGGTCGAACGGCGGCAGCAGTTCGAGCACGCCGCGCGCCGCAGGCGCCAACTGCGGCTGGCGCGGGATGGCGAACTTCTCCTTGAAGCAGGAGCGCACAATACCGACCGGGGCAACCGTGTGCTGCATGGCCACTCAGCCGCGCACGCGCAGGGTCAGGCCCTTGAGGAAGTTGCGCAGCAGCTGGTCACCGCACGGGCGGTAGTTATCGTGGCCGGCCTTGCGGAACAGCGCGCTGAGCTCCGGCTTGCTGACCGGGAAGTTGACCGACTTGAGGATCGCGTGCAGGTCGTCTTCCTTGAGCTCGAAGGCCACCCGCAGCTTTTTGAGGATGAGGTTGTTGGTCACCGGCAGCTCGACCGGCTGCGGTGGGCGGCTGTCATCCTTGCCACGGCGGTGAATCACCAGGCCATCGAGGAAGTGCGCCATCACCCGTTCAGGGCAACGTACGAAACCTTCCTCTTCTTCTTTCTTCAGGTAGGTGGCCAGCACCAGGGGATGCACTTCGAGGCCGGAAAGCCCGATGATTTCGGCCATCTTGGCGTCGTTCACCTTGAGCATGTAGCGCAGGCTGCGCAGGACATCGTTGTGGTTCATTGCTGCAGAATCCTGTTCAGGTGCCACGCGTGTGCGTGGCGTATTGCTTAGAAACGTTCGGTAGTGGCCAGGTAGCGCCATTGGCCTAGCGGCAGTTTGCCCATCGATACGCCACCCAGGCGAATACGGCGCATGCTTACCAGCTCCAGGCGCAGGTAGGCGCACAGCTCGGAAATTTGCCCGGGCTGCGGGTTTTTCAGCACCATGCGCAGGTGGGTCTCGTTTTGCCAGCTGGCTTTGGTCTTAGGCAGTTCGCGATCATTGCGCGTGGCCCCGCGTGCCAGGCGTTCCAGCGCCTGGGGCGTGGTTTCGCCGCGCACTTCGACGATGAACTCCTGCTCCAGGCGGCGCAGGTCGGCGTTGATCTTGCGCGTTACCCGCCAGTCCTGGGTGAATACCTGCAGGCCGGTGGCGCCGCGCTCCAGCGGCGCCACGCAGTCCTGCCGGGCAAAATGCCCGTGCAGGGCGCGCACGCCTTCGCGGTGAGCCTCGCTGAGGTTGCCCATGTTCATGCTGGCGCGGGCGGTTTCACCGTCGATACCGGCGGGTTGGTTCATCAGCAAGGTCACCGGTTCCAGCGTTTCGGCGCGGGCGCCCGGCAACAGCTCGACGCGCTGTTGCTCAACCTTGAACTGCGGCTGCTCGACGACCACGCCATCGACCGTCACCCAGCCGCCTTCGATATACAACTCGGCCTCGCGACGGGAGCAACCCAGCTGCTCGATAAGGCGTTTGGACAGGCGGACGGGTTCAGACATGACGGTAATTCGCAAAGGCAGGGAAAGACCCGCATTGTACCTGCCTGCGCGGCGCAGGGGCTGGGAATCTGTGTCATTTACGCCGTTTTGCGCAGGCGCATGTGTAGCAGCGGGTAGGGCTGGCCCAGGCCATCGGTGTCTGAACGGCCGAACACCTCGAAACCTTCATGCAGGTAGAAGCCCAAGGCTTGCGGGTTCTGTTCGTTGACGTCCAGGCGTTCGGCGTTCAGTTCGTCGATCGCATAGTGCAGCAGGCGCTTGCCAACCCCTTGGCCGCGGTACTCAGGTGCGACGAAGAGCATGTCCACGCGCCCGTTGGCGACCCCGGCGAAGCCACAGATACGTTGCCGGTCCTTGCAGCAGACCAGCATCACCGCATCCAGGTAGCGGTGCAGCACGTGGTCGCGCAGCAGCACGATGTAGCCCTCTGGCAGGAAGTGATGGGTGGCGCGTACCGAGTCCTCCCACACCTGTACCAGCTCGCTGTAGTCGCTCAAGCGCGGCGTTTGCAACGTCAGTGGCGCAGGCATGCCGGTGGTCCTCCATGGCGATAGGGAAAACATAGCAGCCCAACCACCGGTCGGCTTGTCTGTGTAGCGCTTGAACGGCGGGGGGTAGAGGTCTATTAATTAAGCGTGGGAAAAAATCCCACGCAAAGAAAAACTAAAACTGACAACAAGACTTTTACTGATTTGGCGTTCTCGTGGCGACGACCTGGAGACGGACTATGCAAATCCACCTGCTGTTCAAGAAGGCCTTACTGGCGGTTGCCGTAGCTGGCGTGCTTTCGACGTCCATTGTTTTGATCCCTGACACGATTTCTCACGGCTCCAGCGCCTATGCCAAAGATGGTGGCGGTGGTGGTGGTCACGGCGGCGGTGGAGGCGGCGGTCACGGTGGTGGTGGAAGTGGCGGTGGCGGTGGAGGCCACGGCGGTGGTGGGAGTGGTGGCGGAGGCGGAGGCCACGGCGGTGGAAGTGGTGGTGGCGGAAGTGGCGGTGGTGGTGGCGGCCACGGTGGTGGCAGTGGAAGTGGCGGTGGTGGCCATGGCAGTGGCGGAGACGGTGGCGGCCATGCCGGCAACAGTGGCAGCGGCCACGACGGTAATTCAAACGCTGGTCGCAGCAGCAACCATGCTGAAGCGGGTGACGATCATGGCAATCACGTGGGTGGTGAGCCCGGTGACGATCACGGCAATCACGTTGGCGGTGAGCCCGGTGACGATCATGGCAACCATGTTGGCGGTGAGCCCGGGGATGATCATGGTAATCATGTCGGCGGCGAGCCTGGCGATGATCACGGCAATCACGTGGGTGGTGAACCTGGTGACGATCGCGGCAACCATGTGGGTGGCGAACCGGGTGATGACAACAGCAGGAGCTGACAGGCGTTGATCAGCCCAACTTCTCCCCCTTCGATGTTAAGCGCACTGCGGCGTGTCATGCGTCCGCTGGTGCGCTTGATGTTGCGCAAGGGGGTGACCTACACGATGTTCGCCGACCTGCTCAAGGACGTGTTCGTCGACGTAGCCCATCGCGAGTTTCGCCTGGACGGCACCCCGCCCACCGACAGCCGTATCAGCCTGCTCACAGGCGTACACCGCAAGGACGTCCGGCGGATTCGCAGTGAAGGCGGCACAGCGCTCGCAGCCCTGCCGGCAAACATCACCCTGGGTGCACAGCTGGTCAATGTATGGACCACCAGCCCGCCGTTCTGCTCGGCACCAGGCCAGGCGCTGGCACTGCCGCGTTTGGCCAGTGTCGGCGGCGACTGTTCATTCGATGCCCTGGTGGCCAAGGTCAGCACCGATATCCGTGGCCGGGTTGTGCTGGATGAGTGGTTACGCCTTGGCATCGTCCGGCTCGACGAGCAGGATCGTGTGCACCTGGAGGCCCAGGCATTCGTGCCGCAGACGGGTTTCGATGAAAAAGTCGCCTACTTTGGCCACAACCTGCATGACCATGCCTGCGCAGCGGTGCACAACCTCAGTGGCGAAGGTCAGCCGTTCTTTGAGCGCAGCGTTCACTATGATGCCTTGAGCCTGGCCAGCGTCGAACACGTGCGTGAAGTGGTTTCCACGGATGGCATGCAGACGCTGCTTGCTTTCAGCCGGCTTGCAGCAGAGCTGGAGGGCGCTGATGAGCCCGCCGTCGAGCAACGTCAGCGCATCACCGTAGGGCTTTATTTCTACACTGAAGCTACCCAACCCGATTTGTCGAAGACACCCGGCCCATGACTTCTCTTGCGCGCTGCCTCAGTGCCATCACGCTCGCCCTGGTTTTCGGGTTGAACCTGATGGCGCCTGCCGAGGTGGCCGCAGCGCCGGTGTGTGTCAGCCGTGATGAAGTGGGGATGGCCGGTGCCGCAGGCATGCAGTTTCCGGGAGGGACGGGCGGCACCGGTGTGCGCAGTGAAAACGGTGGCGTTGGCGGCACTGGCGCACCGCATCCGCAGCGCCCCGGTGGCACAGGCGGTACGGGTGCAGTGGCCGAGGGTGTGGACGGCACCTACTTCGATCACAGCAGTGGCGGTGTTGGCGGTACCGGTGCGCCAATCCTGCGCCCGGGCGGTACTGGTGGTACCGGCATTGTCGGCACCATCACCGGGTTTGCCTCGATCTGCGTCAATGGCATGGAAGTGCACTATGGCAAAGACGTACCGGTGAGTCAGAACGGTGCACCGGCCAGCAGTGCTCACCTGGCCATCGGGCAGGTTGTGGCGGTGGAGGCCATTGCCACCCAGCGCGGCCTGCAGGCTGGGCGTATCTCGATCCTCAACGCCTACGAAGGGCCGCTGACGGCGCTCCCCAGCGCTTCGGCCCCGCTGCGGGTGATGGGGCAACCGGTGCGCCTTGCCGCAGGCGCGCGGGTGGCGGAAGGGCTGCGCCCGGGCGAGCCGGTCCGGGTCAGCGGCTTGCGCGATGCCAGGGGCGAAGTGGTGGCGACCCGTATCGAACGGGCCCCGGGGCTGCGAGAGGCCAGTGCCATTGGTGCGATTGATCGCCCTGGTAGCCTTCAAGGGCTGCAACTGGGTACCCGCGTAGCCCCGGCACGGGAACTGCTGGTGCGCGGCCAGTGGACCGGGCGTCAACTGGAAGTGGCGCAAACCCGCCCTGACCCGAGCCTGCCGTTTGCTGGCCGTGTGCAGCAGGCGGTGGTCGAAGGGCTGGTGCAGCGCGCGCAGGCTCGGCAACTGGTGGTTGCAGGCATCAATGTGACGCTGGGGCAGGGCACCGTGATCGTTGGTAAACCGGCGGCGGCGTTGGCGCTCGATCAGCGTGTGCGGGTGAGTGGTGTACTCAATGGCGCTCACGAACTGCGGGCAACGCGTGTGGAGTTCCAGTATGACCGCGCCGACAACCCGGACAGAGGCCATTCGGGGCGTGGCAGCGAGCACGGCAGCAGTGATTCCGGAAGTTCCGGCAACAGTGGCCATGGCACACGCGAAGCGACCGCTGTTGGCACCGAAGGCCGTGAGGATCACAGCGGTGGCAGCGACATTGAGGACGCCAGCGGGCACGGCAAGTCAGACAGCGTGGACAAGTCTGGCAAGACAGAGCATGTCGAAACGGTAGAGCAGCCTGAAAGCAGCAACAGCGGTCGTTCTGACCGGGTAGAGCGGGTCGAAGTCGAAAAGGTAGAAAAGGCCGAGAAGGTTGAGAAGGTCGAAAAAGTAGAGAAAGTCGAAAAGGTGGAGAAAGTCGAGAGGCCTGAAAAGGTCGAGAAGGTTGAAAAAGTCGAGAAGGTAGAGAAAGTCGAGAAGGTCGAAAAGCCCGAAAAAGTAGAGAAAGTCGAAAAGCCTGAAAAGGTCGAGAAGGTTGAAAAAGTCGAGAAAGTCGAGAAAGTCGAAAAGCCGGAGAAGATAGAGACCGCCGAAAAAGTCGAGCATCCGGAGCGTTCCGGGCGTTAGGCAACTAGGCTGGGTATGTCCGCTCACACTTCCCGACGGGATTCCGAGGTGCCGATGAGACCGACCCTCCCGCTTCTCGCCTGCCTGCTGTCATGCACCAGCGCATCAACCTTGGCTGACACCTTCAGCGCGGCCATCGGCATGGACTATTCAAGCGGCGACTATGGCACGGGTACCACGTCGGAAATCTGGTACGTGCCCGTGGTCGGCAAGTATGAAACCGGCCCCATGACCTACAAGGTCACCGTGCCCTGGTTACGCATCACCAACCCGGAAGTCGGCCCGAATGGTGACCCCTTGCCCGGCGGTTGCCGGGATGTGGAGAGCGGGCTGGGCGACACGGTTGCCAGTGCCGGGTACGCCCTGCTCGATGGCAGTGACGGCGGCCTGATGCTGGACCTGATCGGCAAGGTCAAATTCCCCACTGCCGATGAAGACCAGTGCCTGGGTACCGGCGAATACGACTACACCGCCCAGGTCGACATCACCAAGGGCTTTGGCCCGGTCACCGGCTTCGCGACACTGGGCTGGAAGAAATTCGGCGACCCACCCGACAGCGATTTCGACGACCCGGTATTCGCCAGCCTCGGCTTTGCCATACCTGTGGCTACTGGCACGTCGGCGGGCGCGTCCTACGACTGGCGGCAGAAGGTGGTCTCGACAGGGTCGCAGATCAAGGAACTGACCTTGTTCCTGACCCACAAGCTCAACCCGCAATGGAAAGTGCAACTGTATGCGGTCAAAGGCTTTTCGGACGCCAGCCCGGATGCAGAGGGGGGGCTGATGCTGTTTCACACGTTCTGACAAAAAAGCCCCTGCGCCGGATTACCGGGGCAGGGGCTTTTCAGTGTTTCAGCCGCTTTAGATAGGCTCGGCCCACATGTCGTACTCGTCGGCATCCACCACACGGCAGCGCACTTTGTCGCCTGGCTTGAAGCCATGATCGCCGTCGATGAACACGCTGCCGTCGATTTCCGGGGCATCGAAGAAGCTGCGGCCAACCGAACCTTGCTCCTCGACTTCGTCGATCAGCACGTCGATTTCCTTGCCGATGCGCAGTTGCAGGCGGGCGGCGCTGATGGCCTGCTGGTGGGCCATGAAGCGGTCCCAGCGGTCCTGCTTGATGTCGTCCGGCACTTCTTCCAGGCCCAGGTCGTTGGCCGGTGCGCCTTCTACCGGCGAGTACTGGAAGCAGCCCACGCGGTCCAGCTGGGCTTCGGTCAGCCAGTCCAGCAGGTACTGGAAGTCTTCCTCGGTTTCGCCCGGGAAGCCGACGATGAAGGTGGAACGGATCACCAGCTCGGGGCACTGTTCGCGCCAGTTCTTGATGCGCGCCAGGGTGCGGTCTTCGAAGGCCGGGCGCTTCATCGACTTGAGCACTTTCGGGCTGGCGTGCTGGAACGGGATGTCCAGGTACGGCAGGATCTTGCCGGCGGCCATCAGCGGGATCACGTCGTCGACGTTCGGGTACGGGTACACGTAGTGCAGGCGTACCCAGGCGCCCAGGCTGCTCAGTGCTTCGCACAATTCGAGCATGCGGGTCTTGACCGGGCGGCCGTTCCAGAAGTCGGTCTTGTACTTGACGTCGACGCCATAGGCGCTGGTGTCCTGGGAAATCACCAGGATCTCCTTCACCCCGGCCTTGACCAGGCGCTCGGCCTCGCTCAGCACTTCACCTACCGGGCGGCTGACCAGCTTGCCACGCATCGACGGGATGATGCAGAAGCTGCAGCTGTGGTTGCAGCCTTCGGAAATTTTCAGGTACGCGTAGTGGCGCGGGGTCAGCTTGACGCCCTGAGGCGGCACCAGGTCGATCAGCGGGTTGTGGTCCTGGCGTGGCGGTACCACTTCGTGCACGGCGTTGACCACCTGCTCGTACTGCTGCGGGCCGGTGACCGACAGCACGCTCGGGTGCACATCACGGATGCTGCCTTCTTCGACACCCATGCAGCCGGTGACGATGACCTTGCCGTTTTCCTTGATCGCTTCGCCGATCACTTCCAGCGATTCTGCCTTGGCGCTGTCGATGAAGCCGCAGGTGTTGACCACCACCACGTCGGCGTCCTCGTAGGTGGGCACGACTTCATAGCCTTCCATGCGCAGCTGGGTCAGGATGCGCTCGGAATCGACCAGGGCTTTAGGGCAACCCAGGCTTACGAAACCTACCTTGGGGGTGGCGGGCGTGGTGGACATGACTAACCTCGGTATTGAATGCAGGTCGCCCGGCCGGAATCGGGGGCGATCTTGACGGGCGCTTTGGGCGCCTCTGATCAAAAAGTGCGCAATTCTAGCGAGCGTAACGTCGCTTGACCAGCAGAAATACGACGAACGCTGCGCTATGCAAGCCAACCGGACTGTGCACGACTGGTAAAACCTCGAAACATAGCCAGGCAATGCCTCCCCTTGAACCGATGAGCTCCTGTCATCACCCTCTTTCACGCCTATGAAACCTTTTCTTGAACTTATTCAATTCTTATAGTTTTCTTATAAGACTGGCGTGGATATGAATACGATCAACTGGTCACGCAAAGCAGTGAAGCAACTCAGGAAAATCGACAAGGTTGATCAACCCAAGGTCTACGACGCCGTTCAGGCGTTGGCGCACATGCTGCACGCTCAAAGCGTCAAGGCGCTGGTCAACCACCATTATGGTTACCGGCTAAGGGTAGGTAACTACCGGGTTCTGTTCGACTGGGATGGAGGCGTGAAAATTGTCAGCATCGAGGAGGTCAAGAAGCGCGATGAGCACACCTACTAATGTACAGATCATCAATGACGCCGACGGTCGTCCTGCCTTCGTCGTGTTGCCCTATGCCGATTACATCGCCAGCCGTCCCCAACCGGACCTGGTGCCCAACGAGGTGGTTGGCTATATGGTGAAGGACGGCATGACCGCCATCGCCGCCTGGCGCCGGCATCTGGACCTTACTCAGGCTGAAGTTGCCCAGCGCCTGGGGATCTCGCAGTCAGCCTATGCCCAGCAAGAAACAGCAGAGCGCCCGCGTAAGGCTACTCGCGAAAAGATTGCCGCTGCCTTGGGCATACCCATGCAGTGTCTGGACCTTTAGTGTTGGCCGCCATCTTGCTCTGACAGAGGCGGACCAGCAGAAAATCGACGAACGCTGCGCTATGCTTCGCGCCATTGCGTCCGGGGTGTCAGTGTTACTTCGGCGCAGGTGAGAATTCTACTGGCCTATAAGGCCGTCTGCGGGAGTGGTCGATGGTTCAGGCAAGCAGTCACGCCGAGGGCGGGCACGAGGGGAAGCAGGGCGCGGCGCGGTCGCTGGGCCTGCTCGTGGCGGCGGTCGGGGTGGTTTATGGCGATATCGGCACCAGCCCGTTGTACACCCTGAAGGAAGTCTTCACCGGCGGTTACGGGGTGCCGGTCAACCATGATGGCGTGCTGGGTATCCTGTCGCTGATCCTGTGGTCGCTGTTGTGGGTGGTGTCGTTCAAGTACGTGATGTTCATCCTGCGCGCCGACAACCAGGGCGAGGGCGGCACCATGGCCCTGACCGCACTGGCACGGCGGGCCACGGCGGCCTACCCGCGGTTGCGCACGCTGATGGTGATCTGCGGCCTGATCGGCGCTTCGCTGTTCTATGGCGACAGCATGATCACCCCGGCGGTGTCGGTGCTGTCGGCGGTAGAGGGCATGGGCCTGGCGTTTGACGGTATCGACCACTGGGTGGTGCCGATTTCGCTGGTGGTGCTGGTGGCATTGTTCCTGGTGCAGAAGCACGGTACCGAGAAAATCGGCAAGCTGTTCGGCCCTATCATGGTCACCTGGTTCGTGGTACTGGGCGCGCTGGGTGTGCATGGCATCTCGCAGAGCCCGGAAGTGCTCAAGGCCTTCAACCCGGGTTGGGCGATCAACTTCTTCGTGGTGCACCCCGGCATGGGCGTGGCCATTCTCGGCGCAGTGGTGCTGGCGTTGACCGGTGCCGAGGCGCTGTACGCTGACATGGGCCACTTTGGCCGCAAGCCGATCGCCCGGGCCTGGTTCATCCTGGTGCTGCCCGCGTTGGTGCTGAACT
Organism: Pseudomonas sp. RV120224-01b; assembly: GCF_003208145.1. Lineage (NCBI taxonomy): Bacteria > Pseudomonadati > Pseudomonadota > Gammaproteobacteria > Pseudomonadales > Pseudomonadaceae > Pseudomonas > Pseudomonas sp. RV120224-01b. Next base: position 45,793 of record NZ_QKMQ01000001.1, read on the forward strand.
ATTTCGGCCAGGGTGCACTGCTGCTGCAAAACCCGGACGCAGCCCGCAACCCGTTCTACCTGCTGGCGCCGGGCTGGGCATTGCTGCCGTTGGTCGGGTTGGCGACCATGGCCACGGTGATCGCCTCGCAAGCGGTAATCTCGGGGGCGTTCTCCCTGACCCGCCAGGCCATCCAGCTGGGCTACATTCCACGTATGCAGATCCAGCACACCTCCAGCGACGAGCAGGGGCAGATTTACATTGGGGCGGTGAACTGGACGCTGATGGTCGGCGTGGTGCTGCTGGTGATCGGTTTCGAGTCGTCCGGCGCCCTGGCGGCGGCCTACGGTGTGGCGGTGACCGGCACCATGCTGATGACCACTATTCTGGTGTCGGCCGTCATGTTGCTGCTGTGGAAATGGCCGCCTGTGCTGGCGGTACCGATCCTGGTGGGCTTCTTGTTCGTCGACGGGCTGTTCTTCGCTGCCAACGTGCCGAAAATCGTCCAGGGCGGTGCCTTCCCGGTGTTGGCGGGTGGTGTGCTGTTCCTGCTGATGAGTACCTGGAAGCGCGGCAAGCAGATACTGGTCGAGCGTATCGACGAAGGCGCGCTGCCGCTGCAGCTGTTCATCAGCAGTATCCGCATTCAGCCGCCACATCGGGTCGAAGGCACGGCGGTGTTCCTCACCGCACGGGCCGATGCAGTGCCTCATGCGCTGTTGCACAACATGCTGCACAACCAGGTGCTTCACAGCCAGGTGGTACTGCTGACGGTCGTCAGTGAAGACCGGCCGCGCGTGCCGGAGCAGGAGCGCTTCGAGGTGGAGGCATACGGTGATGGGTTCTTCCGTGTGCTGCTGCACTTTGGCTTCATGGACGAACCGGACGTGCCGGCGGCATTGAAACTGTGCCACCTGGACGACCTGGATTTCACCCCGATGCGTACCACCTATTTCCTCAGCCGCGAAACGGTGATTGCTTCACGGCTGGAGGGGATGTCGCGCTGGCGGGGCAACCTGTTTGCGTTCCTGTTGAAGAATGCCAACGGTAACCTGCGCTTCTTCAACCTGCCGCTGAACCGGGTGATCGAGCTGGGGACCCAGGTCGAGATCTGATTGCCAAGGGGCTGCTTTGCAGCCCATCGCCGGCAAGCCAGGCTCCCACAGGGACCGCGCAATGCTGAAGGTCTGCGCAGTACTTGTGGGAGCCTGGCTTGCCAGCGATGGGCCGCAGAGCGGCCCCAGTCATTGTCAGTTCTGTTCGGCGACGCTCGATTTACCTTGGCGGGTCTCGATCTCACCAATCAAGCGCTTGGCCAGCGCCGGGTAGTTCTCGTCGAAATGGTGCCCGCCAGGCAGCTTCAGGCGCTCACCCACCGCCGTCTTTTCCGTGCAACCGCTTTCATCGGTCTCTTCAACGCCATACACACACACCACCTTGGACGCCGGCAGCCTGGCCATCTCTGGCCCGGTAGGCGCTTCCTGGCCTTCTTTGCCCAACCAGCCCTCGACCTCGATCTCGAAGCTGCCACTGCGGGCAAACGCCAGCAGCATCACGGCATCGATACGCTGTTGGTCCTCTGCCGGCAGGCGGTTATAGATGGCTGGCAGCACATCGGCGCCGAACGAATAACCTGTCAGCACGAAGCGCTTGGTGCCCCACTTCTGCCGGTAATGTTGCATTAGCTCGGACAGATCAGCGGCGCTTTGCTCCGGGGTCTTGTGCTGCCAGTAGTAGCGCAGCGTGTCGATGCCTACCACCGGGTAGCCCAGCTTGGCCATTTCCCCGGCCACATCACGGTCCAGGTCGCGCCAGCCACCATCACCGGAGAGGAACAGGGTGACCGTGTCGGTGGTCTGCCCGGCCGGTACCTCGACCACTGGAATAGCCAAGGCGTTGCCGTCACGGCCAACCAGGGCCTGGGTCAGCTGGGCCTTGAGCACTTGTGGCAAGTGGATGTCGTAGTCGCTGATACTGGTTTCGGCGTTGGCCTGGTCACGTACGAAAGCGGCGCTGGCGTCATCCGGGTTGTCGTTCCAGGCGACGTTCCAGTGGCCATGAGGTGCCGCCTTGGGCAGCGGGGCCTGACAGCCGGGTTGCTCCAGGCTGAAGTCCACTGAAATGGCCCGCGCCTTGTCATCGCTCTGACTGGCCAGCCAACGCCAGGCCTGGGCGGCGCCAGGGCCTATGCCGGCGACCAGCGTCGGCTTTTCCGACAGCTCTGCCAGGGCCTGGTCCATGGCCTGCTGCTGTTTGCTACAGTCGTTCGGCGGCAGCACCACCTGCACCAGCTGGGCTTCGCCGGCTTGGCTCAGGTCCAGCAGTTGCTTGTCGGTCAATGCCTGGTCCTGCGGTACGCCAATGGCCACCCGGGCCTTGGGGTGCACGCCAGGGGTCACCCGGGTGATGTGGGTGTCATTGATGCTCAGTTGCTCCAGGCGCGCCTCGGGGGCCGGGCGCGTCCACAGCCAGAACGCCAGCGCGCCACCCAGGGCAGCCAGCAGCAGGGGAACCAGCAGGTACAGCCAATAGCGTCGGGTCATCAACGTTTCACCAATCCAGTCAGGCCGCCTGCAATCAGGGCGGCGGTGTCGGCCAGTGCTACCAGCGGGTCGAGCCCGGCCGGCACGGCCATGTAGCGGGGTTCCCAGTCCGGTTGGAATTTGTCCTTGAAGCGGCGAAGCCCCTGGAAGTTGTACAACTGCTCGCCCCGGCGGAACACCATCGAACCCAGGCGCTGGGTCAAGGGCGCACCTCGCCGCGGTTGCAGGCCGGAAAGCGGCACCATGCCAAGGCTGAAGCGGGCGTAGTCATGGCTTTTGTAGTGCAGGATCAAGCCGATCATCATGAACTCCATGGTCAGCTTGGGGGCCTCGGGGTGCGCACGCATCAGGTCGAGGCTTGCCAGTTCGTTGCCATGGGTTTCCAGCAGGTTGGCGAAGGCTACCGGGCGGCCCTGGAAGCGAATCAGCGCGATGCGGAAGTGTTGCAGGTAGTCCGGGCTGAAGCGCCCCAACGAAAAGCCTTTCTCACGCACGTTCTTGCCGCCGAGCCAGGCATCGGAAATTTCCTTCAGCTCTGCCAGCGGGGCGTGGCCGGGTTCATGGATTTCCAGGCTCAGGCCGTCGCGACCACCGCGATTCCAGGTGTAGCGCAGGTCTTTCATCTCCTTGCCCTTGGCTTCCAGATCGAAGCGGCGCAGGTCGACACGGGCTTCTTCACCCAGCTTCAGCGCTGTCAGGCCAATATCCATGTAGAACGGCAGGTTCTCGGCACGTACCTGGTAGAACACCGGGCGAGCGTGGTGCAGGTCGCACAGGTCGCGGAACTGCCAGATCATCTCGGCGCGCTCCTGGGCCGGGCCGATGGGGTCGTACAGGGCCACCAGGCTGCGGCCACGCCGCGCGTACATGAGGAAGGCATTGTCACGCGGGTGGAACAGCAACGCTTTGTCGCCCGTCAGGGCCAGGCCGCCGTCGGGCTGGTCGGAAGCCAGCAAGATACGGTTGGCGCGCTGCAGTTCCGCTTCGTCGGGCAGGTGGATCACAGGAGGGGCGGTGCGCAGCAGCCAGGTCAGCGCCACCGCGGCCAGCAGCAAGGCGCTGCCCATGGCGGCACGCAGGCCGCGTGGGGCATCGGCATCGAGGGTGAACTGCCACCACAGCTGATGGCTGTAGGGCACATCCTGGTAGGCGAACAGCAGCAGCCACACCGAAGCGCCGACTGCGCAGGCACTGGCCACCAGGAACACCGGCGAGAAGGGCAACTCCAGCAGGCGGCTGGGGCGGTAGAACGAGCGACGGAACAGGGCAAGCAGGGTAGCGGTGAAGGTCAGCAGGCACGCTTCTTCCCAGTCAAACCCCTTGAGCAGCGACAGCAGGGCGCCCACCAACAACAGCACGGTAGTCAGCAACCAGGCGGCGGACAGGCGCCGACGCAGGCCCTGGGCCAGCAGCAGGCACAGCACGCCGATCAGGCTGGCGCCGAAGTGCGAGGCATCGATAAGCCGGTGCGGCACCAGGAAGCCCATGTGTTCCAGACGCGTGTCGATTTCGGGTGTGGCGCCCGAGAACAGCAGCACCACACCGGACAGGAATACCAGAATCGACAGGATCGGTGCGGCCAGCCCGGAAGCTGCCTTGATGGCCTGCTGGGCGAACAGCAGGCGCCGGGCTTCGTTGGCCAGCAACAGTACGCAGGCCAGCAGCAATGGCAGTACCACGTAGATCAGCCGGTACAGCAGCAGGGCGGCCGCCAGCGGTGCAGCACCGAGCTGGTCGGCAAAGGCTGCCAGCAGGATCGCTTCGAACACCCCGACGCCGCCCGGCACATGGCTGAGTACGCCAGCGGCCAACGCCAGCAGGTACACCAGCACGAATGCCCCGAAAGGTGGTGCTTCGGGCAGCAGCAGATACAGGACAGTGGCGGCTGCTGCCACATCCAGCGCGGTGATCAGCAGTTGCAGGGCCGCCAGCCGTGTGCCTGGCAGGCGTAGCGTGCGGCGGCCCACCTGTACCAGCAGGTTGTTCGCCAGCGGTTGCTCGGCCAGGCGCCGGCGGTACAAGCCGAACAGCAGCAGGGCAGAGGCCACCAGCACGGCGGTGGCGATGCCTGCCAGCAGGCCCGGCGCCAACCCCAGTGCAGCCGACGCTGCCGGCAGGTCGCTCAAGGTCGCCAAGGCTGCCAGGGGAGGCAGCGCGCAGCCCAGCGACAGGCTGGCAAACACCGTCATGCGAGCGACTTCGCCAGCCCCCAGCCCTTGGCGTGCATAGAGCCGGTAGCGCACCGATCCGCCTGACAGCATCGACAGCCCGATGGCATTGCCGATGGCAAAGGCGCTGAAGCCGCCCAGCACCAGGCTGTGCACTGGCAACTTCACCCCGGCATAGCGGCTGGCCGACCACTCGTAACCCAGCAGGATCACGAAGCCCACCACCGTCGCCACAAAGGCGCCCAGCAACGACTGGGTCGGCACACTGAGCATGGCGTCGTGCAAGGCATAGATATCCAGCTCGCTCAGCAGGTGGCGGCAGGCAATCAAAGCCATGGTGAACAGCACCAAGGTCACTGCCAGGCCGATGGGCTGGCGGTAGCGGCTCAGGCGTTCGAGCAAGGGCAGGCGTTGCACGGCACCGGGCAGTGCCGAGGCGAGCGGCACCGGAGGTTCGGGGTTATGGGAAGTCATGAGTTGCCCCGGGCATGCTGCGCGAGGTAGAGGGAAGGTGCGGCCAAGTGAAAGTCCCTTAGGAAAACGTATCCAATATTACTCCGGCCTTTGGCGCTTTCAGCGGCCTGGCAGGGTTAAAGATAGTTCATCCGGGGGACGATGCCTCAAGCCTGCGGGATGGCTGGAGGGGCGGGGAAAATGAAGCGATGAAATGCAGGGGCGTAGAAACAACAAACCCCGCGCTGCTGTTAAACAGGCGGGGTTTGTTCTGACGAATATGGTTGCGGGAGCCGGATTTGAACCGACGACCTTCGGGTTATGAGCCCGACGAGCTACCAGGCTGCTCCATCCCGCGTCAGAGGGGCGCATTCTACAGTCTGCCAATTGAATGTCAAGCATTCGGCTTCGGTTTGAGCGTTTTTATTCGCTGTGCTTTTTAGCGAGCAAAGAAAAAGGCCACTGTGTTAACAGTGGCCTTTTCTTGAATCTGGTTGCGGGAGCCGGATTTGAACCGACGACCTTCGGGTTATGAGCCCGACGAGCTACCAGGCTGCTCCATCCCGCGTCAGAGGGGCGCATTCTACAGTCTGCCAATTGAATGTCAAGCATTCGGCTTCGGTTTGAGCGTTTTTATTCGCTGTGCTTTTTAGCGAGCAAAGAAAAAGGCCACTGTGTTAACAGTGGCCTTTTCTTGAATCTGGTTGCGGGAGCCGGATTTGAACCGACGACCTTCGGGTTATGAGCCCGACGAGCTACCAGGCTGCTCCATCCCGCGCCTGTGAGATCGAATTCTACGGATTTACTTCCTGCTGTCAAGCAAATATTCAGGAAAAACCTTTTTTGTTCAAACCCTTAGCACTCGTCGGCAAGATGCAGCTCAGGCGCGGCGCGGCTTTCAGGCCAATTGTCGAATGCTGGCGCGGGTAGCTGTTTCAGGGCAGGGCGCATGCGATACTATCTGTATGAATTTACAGTGCTGACGGTCATCCATGTCCTTGCGCAAGATCATCCACGTCGACTGCGATTGCTTCTACGCTGCAATCGAGATGCGTGACGACCCGCGCCTGGCCGGTCGGCCTATGGCAGTGGGGGGCTCGCCCGACCACCGTGGGGTGATCGCCACCTGTAACTATGAGGCGCGTGCCTATGGTGTGCGCTCGGCCATGTCGTCGCGCCATGCACTTAAACTGTGCCCCGACTTGCTGATCGTCAAGCCGCGCTTCGAGGCTTACCGGGAGGCCTCGCGCGAAATCCATAGCATTTTCCGCGACTACACCGAGTTGATCGAGCCGTTGTCGCTGGACGAAGCCTATCTGGACGTGAGCGATAGCCAGTGGTACTCGGGCAGCGCCACGCGTATTGCCGAGGATATTCGCCGGCGGGTCGCCCGTACCTTGCATATCACCGTATCGGCGGGGGTGGCGCCGAACAAGTTCCTGGCCAAGATTGCCAGCGACTGGCGCAAGCCCAATGGCCTGTTCGTGATTACCCCGGGTGAAGTGGAGGCGTTCGTGGCAGCCTTGCCGGTGGCCAGGCTGCACGGGGTGGGCAAGGTAACGGCAGACAAACTGGCACGGCTGGGTATCGAAACCTGTCTGGAACTGCGCGAATGGTCGCGCCTGGCGCTGGTGCGCGAGTTTGGCAGTTTTGGCGAGCGCTTGTGGGGGCTTGCGCGGGGGATCGACGAGCGTGCGGTGCACAACGACAGCCGTCGACAGTCGGTGAGTGTGGAAAACACCTACGACACCGACCTTCCAGACCTGGCCAGCTGCCTGGCGCGGCTGCCCGAGCTGCTGGAAAGCCTGAATGAGCGCATCGCCCGCATGGACAGCAGTTACCGGCCGGACAAACCCTTCGTCAAGGTCAAGTTCCACGACTTCAGCCAGACAACCATGGAGCAGGCCGGGGCGGGCAGAGACCTGGAAAGCTATCGACAGTTGCTGGGGCAGGCCTTCGCCCGTGGAGGCAAGCCGGTACGCTTGCTGGGGGTGGGGGTGAGGTTGCGCGATTTGCGCGGGGCGCATGAGCAGTTGGAACTGTTCCCGCCCAAATGAAAGGGGCCGCGACGCGGCCCCAGTGTGTTATTGCGCGCCCGGATCAGCCACCAAACGGCCAGTGGCCTTGGTCAGCGACTGCAGAAACTCCTGCTGCAGCTCCGGATCGTTGCGGGTCAGCTCGATCAGGCTTTGTTCCATTTCACTGGCTTCTTCTTCAAGGCCCAGCTCGGACAGGCGCTTGACCCGGTGGACCCATTGGCCGACATCGTCATCTTCGAGGTCATCGAAGATCAGCTCATGGGCTTCGAGCAGCTTGTTGCGCAGGGTGGCGCTGACCAGCAGGCTGGCATCGCCACGCACCGCGTTGTCCTCGTCGAGTACCTGCAGGTGCAGGGTGCCGATGTGGTTGAGGTTCTGCTCCGAGAACGGGCTGTCGAGCAGGTTCAGGCGCAGCACGCCGTTCCTGTCGGTAGTCAGTTCGTGGGTCATCTTGCCAGCCTTGACCTCGACCAGGCGTTCGCTCCAGGGCACGCTGGTCGATTCTTCGCGTTTGCCTTTCTGCACCTCGCTGATCCCGGCCAGGTTCTGCTGGGCGCGGCCGTTGGACGGCACGTTCATGAACGGGTTGAGCCCGTCCACGCCGTAGCTGAGCCAGTCGTGAGTGATGCTTTCCGGCAGGTTGCCCAAGGCGAAGACGTTGACCACGTTGGCCCCGACGCCCGCCACCACGGCCACTGCACCCAGCGGGATCTCGTAGATCTCCCGCCAGGGCTGGTACGGCGTGTAGCGGTCGTAACGACGGGTAACTTCGAACTCGGTGACTTCGAAGCGCTTCTGCTCATGCACACGCACACGTCGTTGCGGAAGCTCCATCACCTTCGGCTCGCCGACATCGATCTGCAGGGTGTGCTCGAGCAATTTGCGCTCGACGCGCTCCTCATGGTCGCTGCGCTGGGACATCTGGTTGGCGCAGCCGCTGACGAGCAGGGCACCGCACAGTGCGGCGCCCCCCAGGGTAAAGGTACTTCGCTTGAACATGATCACTCGTGCATTGGTTATCAGCGGCGAACGCGGGCCTGCAGGAAGCTCAGCACTTCATTGAGCGGCAACGCCTGGGCGTCCTGCTCGGTGCGGTGCTTGTACTCAAGGTTGCCTTCGGCCAGGCCGCGATCGCTGACGACGATGCGGTGCGGGATGCCGATCAGCTCCATGTCGGCAAACTTGATGCCTGGGCTGGTTTTCTTGTCGCGGTCGTCCAGCAGCACTTCAAAGCCGGCGGCGGTCAGTTCGGTATACAGCTTGTCGGTTGCCTCGCGGACCACGTCGGTTTCGTAGCGCAGCGGTACCAGGGCGATCTGGAACGGAGCCAGGGCGTCGTTCCAGATGATGCCTTTGTCGTCATAGCTCTGCTCGATGGCAGCGGCGACCACGCGGGACACGCCGATGCCGTAGCAGCCCATGGACAGGGTTACCGGCTTGCCGTTCTCGCCCAGTACCTGGCACTTCAGCGCTTCGCTGTACTTGGTGCCCAGCTGGAAGATGTGGCCCACTTCGATGCCGCGCTTGATCACCAGGGTACCCTGGCCGTCCGGGCTTGGGTCGCCTTCGACCACGTTGCGCAGGTCGGCAACTTGTGGAACTGGCAGGTCGCGCTCCCAGTTGACGCCGAAGTAGTGCTTGTCGTCGATGTTGGCGCCGATGCCGAAGTCGCTCATCAGGGCAACCGAACGGTCGATGATGCATTCCAGCGGCAGGTTCAGCGGGCCGAGCGAGCCGGCACCGGCGCCAATGGCGTCGCGCAGTTCGGCTTCGGTGGCCATGACCAGCGGGTCGGCAACCTGTTCCAGCTTGGTGGCCTTGATTTCGTTCAGCTCGTGGTCACCACGAACGACCAGGGCAATCAGCTTGCCTTCTTCGGCGCCGCGCACGATCAGGGTCTTGACGGTTTTTTCGATGGCCAGGCCGAAGTTTTCCACCAGCTGGGCGATGGTTTTGGCGTTTGGCGTGTCGACCAGGCGCAGCTCCTCGGTAGGGGCAGGGCGCACGGTTTCACGCGGGATGGCCTCGGCCTTCTCGATGTTGGCGGCGTAGTCGGAGCTGTCGCTGAAGATCACGTCGTCTTCGCCGGACTCGGCCAGTACGTGGAATTCGTGCGAATAGCTGCCACCGATCGAGCCGGTGTCGGCCTGCACTGGGCGGAAGTCCAGGCCCAGGCGGGTGAACACGTTGCTGTACGCCTGGTGCATGCGGTCGTAGGTTTCCTGCAGGGAAGCCTGGTCGGCATGGAACGAGTAGGCGTCCTTCATGATGAACTCGCGGCCACGCATCAGGCCGAAGCGCGGGCGGATCTCGTCACGGAATTTGGTCTGGATCTGGTACATGTTGAGCGGCAGCTGTTTATAGCTGGACAGCTCGTTACGGGCCAGGTCGGTGATGACTTCTTCGTGGGTCGGGCCAACGCAGAAATCACGCTGGTGGCGGTCCTTCAGGCGCAGCAGCTCAGGGCCGTACTGTTCCCAGCGGCCGGACTCCTGCCACAACTCGGCGGGCTGAATGCTTGGCATCAGCACTTCCAGGGCGCCGGCGGCGTTCATTTCCTCGCGTACCACGGCCTCGACCTTGCGCATTACCCGCAGGCCCATCGGCAGCCAGGTGTACAGGCCGGAGGCCAGTTTGCGGATCATGCCGGCGCGCAGCATGAGCTGATGGCTGATGACCACTGCGTCGGCAGGGGTTTCTTTCTGGGTGGCGAGCAAATATTGACTGGTGCGCATGGTTAGCCGTGTCGATTGCCTAAGACGTTGAAATAGCCCCGCATTGTACGGGGGTGAAACGAAGGCGTACAGGATGCCCCAGGGCGTGACGCTTGTCAGCCAAGAAAAAGCCCGGCGTGATCGCCGGGCTTTTTCAGGTGCGGGGCACTGCAAGCCAGGCTTACAGGATGCTCAGCGGGTACTCCACGATCAGGCGCAGTTCGTCGATCGAGCTCGAACCGTAGTAAACGCCGTCTGCGGAACGGTAGGTGGCCTGACGTACGCGGAAGCTCAGGTCTTTGGCCGGGCCGCTTTGCAGCACGTACTTGACGTCTACGTCGCGTTCCCATTCCTTGCCGTTGTTAGTGCTTTCGGTAGTGGCACCGGAACCGCGCACATAGCGGGTCATGAAGGTCAGGCCAGGTACGCCGTATTCGGCGAAGTTCAGGTCGTAGCGAGCCTGCCAGGACTTCTCGTCTTCGGCGTTGAAGTCGGAGCGGGCAACGGAGTTGGCCAGGAAGATGGTGCCGCCACCGTCGACGCCGTAGGCGTAGTCGCCGTCGCCGCTGACTTTCTGGTAAGCCAGGGTGAAGGTGTGGGCGCCAATGTTGTAGGCGGCCGAGAGGCTGGCTGCGATGTTGTCCAGTTCGTTGCTGCCGTCAGCCTTGCTGACGAAGGCGCCGGTCAGGTTGTCGCCGATGGACTTGGTGTCATAGATGTTGAAGTCGAACACCAGGCCTTGCTTGTCGCTGATCGGCAGCGCCCAGTTGATGTTGCCGTACCACTTGCGGAAGTGATCTTCGACGCGCGAGTAGTAGACGCTGGTGCTGAGGTTTTCGTTGATGGCATAGGTGCCACCGAAAACGTTGGCCTCGGTCAGGCGCAGGCTGTCGTGGTAAGTCTGGGCCTGCGCGTTCAGGGCAGTGAAGTGACCGGCGTGCAGGGTCAGGCCATCGATTTCGTTGCTGGTGATCAGGCCACCTTCAGCAACTTCAGGCAGCAGTCGGCTGTCGTCGGTGGCGAATACCGGCAGGGCGGTGAATTGGTCACCGAACTTCAGCACGGTGTTGGAGACGCGCAGTTTTACCGCACCGCCGCCTTCGGAGTAATCATCTTGCGAACGGCCGTCGGAACCGGTCGGGAACAGGCCGGTGCCGGCGCGGCCTTTGCCGCTGTCCAGTTTCAGGCCCAGCATGCCGATGGCGTCAACGCCGAAGCCCACGGTGCCTTGGGTGAAGCCCGACTCGAAGGTACCCAGGAAGCCCAGGCCGGTTTCTTCGACGCGGCTCTTGCCGCTGTCGTTGTTACGGAAGTCACGGCTGAAGTACAGCATGCGGGTTTTTACGTTCAGCTTGCTGTCTTCGAGGAAACCTTTGGACTCGTCTTGTGCCGAGGCCATTGCCAACTGCGAGGTCCCTGCCGCAACGGCCAGGGCGATCATGCTCCACTTCATCACGCGCATCGTGATTTGCTCCTTTGGTTTTTAGGAAGAGTACCGCTGCATCCATGTGTTTTAGTTATATGGAGCAGCTCTTTCTTGTTATGTCGGCGAAAATGTATAGCACGCTGACTGTTGTTGGCGATATGGCTATAAGCACTCTTTTCGGAACTTTTTCACCCTGTCGCTTTTAGGTATTTCCATGTCGCAAATCACGCCCCGGTTTAAGGGCCGTACAACGCCAGCGCTGTTCCTGTCACCGTAACAAACCTGTAACTACCGGTTCCGGTTAGGGGAACTCCCTGGTAACCAATGCCGCTGTTGTTATTTGTCGCGTTCACCTGCCATTGCAGATGTCGTGCCGACTTGGCGTGAAGGGAATGCAACAAGCATGCTCAAAATTCGCAACACTTCATGAAATTTTCACAAAACCTGCTACCGAGGGTCGGAAAGTCCCGTAAACACGGGGTGAGGCCGGCTCGCGCACAGGTTGGAGTCGAGAATCATTAAAATTTAAAAAGCTGCCATTAAAGTCAATGTGTTACCGCAACTTGTTCATCCAGAGTCATTTGTGGGGTGACAGGTGTGGAGAGCGTGGACAGAAGGCCTCATTTTGGTGCGAAAAGTAGCGCTGTGTTACCGGGAGTGTGCAAGGTATCCTTGCAGGCCTGATTTCCGCTTGAAGCGGGTTGGTTTTGCCTGAAGGAGATATGCCGTGTTCGTCCTCGATTCGCGTTTGCAGCAGGATTCCCTGGTGCTGGGGGAGTTTGCACTGTGCCAGTTGCTGCTGAGCAAGGATGCCAACTACCCATGGTTTATCCTGGTGCCCAAGCGCGCCGGCATCAGCGAACTGTTCGAGCTGGAAGCGGCGGAGCAGCAGCAGTTGTGGCAGGAAACAACCCTGTTGGCTGAGGCGCTGAAAGCCAGCTACAGCGCCGACAAGATGAACGTGGCCACCTTGGGTAACGTGGTCAGCCAGTTGCATATGCACGTGATTGTGCGCCAGCGTGACGACGCTGCCTGGCCGGCACCGGTGTGGGGCAAGTGCCCGGCGGTGGCCTACAGCGACGATCAGTTGAATGCCATTCGCCAACGCCTGCGTGGGCTGCAACTTGCTGGTTATCAGGAGGCCTGAGATGTCGCTGGAGTTACGTATTGTCGAACTGGAAACCCGCCAGGCGTTCCAGGATGACACTATCCAGGCGTTGAATGACGTGGTGGTCGAGCAGGCGCGGGTGATCGAGCGGCTGCAGTCGCAGATGGCCGAGCTGATCAAGCGTTATGAAGAGATGGTCGGCCAGTACGGCAGCGAAGGGGAGGAGGCGCCACCGCCTCATTATTGATGCGTCGCAGAGGCATATTCACCGGCATGCCGGTAAATATGCCTCTGGATGAAGCGGCAATCAGCGGCGGGTGACCGCAACCACATCTTCGGCCTGCAGGCCTTTGTCGCGGTGCATTACCGAAAACTCAACGCGCTGGCCTTCGACCAGAATGCGATGGCCTTCGCCGCGAATGGCGCGAAAGTGCACGAAGATGTCATCACCCGAATCGCGGGAAATGAAGCCAAAGCCTTTCGACGTGTTGAACCACTTGACGGTGCCGGTATCGCGGTTGCCGGCATCCTGAGCGGCATGCTGGCTGTTGCGTGCCCTGCGCGGGCTGCGGGCAAAACCCACGGCCAGGTGCAGCGCCACTGCCAGTGCCGCGCAGACCAGTGCCGCGAGGTTGCCCATTTCCGGGCGGGCCAGCAATGTCAGGGTTTGCAGCACCACCGCCACCACCAGCAGGGCGCAGGCAAGGTGCTGCAACTGCTGCCGCGCGCCGCGGTAGTACAGGGGCACGACCGGGGCCAGGACCAGATTGAGCAGGCCGAGGAGTGTCAGGTAGACCGCGTCAGGTTGTTGCAGGAAGGGTGTCGCGTCGGTTTTCAGGCTGGGTATGAGCGATAGCAGCAAGGCTGCCACGCCCGTCACCAGATGGACGATCTTGAACATGGGGTTGGCTCACAGTTGATAAGGCCGATCACAGGAAGAGCGGGCAGCACGGTGCGCATGAGGTGTAGAGCGCGAACACGTGGCAGGCCAGCCTATGCACCCGGCAATGACAGTCCGCACGGGTGGCACGGTGCCTATTTAACAGTAAAGCCGCAGGCTACTCAAACCGCAGGCCGCCCGGCGGGCAATGTGTTGCGCCATGTCACATGCGGCAGGGGGGAAGTGTTGCTACAGTGGTCCACGTCCGCTTGAGTCTCAAGCCTTATGGAAAGGGGAGCTTCATGGCAATCGATATCGGTATCAGCGAAGAAGATCGCAAGTCCATCGTCGATGGGCTGTCCCGCCTGTTGTCGGATACTTACGTGTTGTATCTGAAAACCCATAACTTTCACTGGAACGTCACCGGCCCGTCGTTCCGCACCCTGCACCTGATGTTCGAAGAGCAGTACAACGAGCTGGCGCTGGCGGTCGACTCCATCGCCGAGCGTATCCGGGCCTTGGGCTTCCCGGCGCCGGGGTCGTATGCATTCTATGCGCGGCACTCGTCTATCAAGGAGGAGGAAGGTGTACCCCCGGCGGACGAGATGATCCGCCAGCTGGTGCAGGGGCAGGAGGCCGTGGTGCGCACGGCGCGCAGCATTTTCCCCGTGGTGGACAAGGTCAGTGACGAGCCGACCGCCGACTTGCTGACCCAGCGCATGCAGGTGCACGAAAAAACGGCCTGGATGCTGCGGGTGCTGCTCGACGGCAAATAAAAGTTGCCCAAGACTCACGCATGACCCTGTAGGAGCGGCTTTAGCCGCGAAGCAGGCACCGCGGTGCATGGCACCGGCCTTGCCGGTGTTCGCGGCTAAAGCCGCTCCTACAGTGATCGCGTCAGCTTTCAGATTTTGTGCAGGAAGATTTTGCCGCTGCTCTAAACCCGCCTATCAGCGCTTCATACGTCACCTGGTACCTGTGACGAGGAAGTGTGGCGCATGATGCAAGCGAACAAGCGTATGGCGGGGCAGGGGAGCTGGCCGGCAAAGCAGTGCATGGATCCGTTCAAGGCTGATTTCGACATGTTGCAGATCCAGCCGGTGTCGCGCTCGGTGCGGTTGAACGGGTTTTCCACCTGCTTGCGCCTGGAGGCCGTCTACTGGGGCATCCTGGAGCGTATCGCCGCTGCTAACCGCTGTTCGGTCAGTGCGGTGTTGTCCTACGTAGACCGCGAAGTGCACTTGCGCCAGGGTGGGGTGCGTAACTTCAGTGGGCTGATCCGGGTCATCTGCGTCGCCTGGCTGCAAAACCCGCCAAGTGTGCGCTGATCGCCGGGCGGGCTGCGCAGTGCCTGTTAACCATATATAATCCCGCTTTTTGCTGCCCCGGCAGCCAGCGTTGTGGTTGACGAGAGACACCCATGCCCCTTTATGACTATCAATGTGCATCCTGCGAGCACCGCATGGAAGTGCTGCAGAAGATCAGCGCCGCGCCGCTGACCGATTGCCCGGCCTGTCAGGCCCCAGCGCTGAAAAAGCTGCTGTCGGTGCCAGGCTTCCGCCTGAGCGGTAATGGTTGGTACGAAACCGACTTCAAGACCGGGGCAAAAAAGAATCTGGCAGGCGGCGACAAGGCCGACTGAGTTGAATGCTGTGACCGGGTCTTGCAGTATTAGCCCTCCGGGCGGCCAAGGCCTCCACCGAATACACGAATCACGAGAAGCGAAACCACCATCATGATGCGCAGCCATTATTGCGGCCAACTGAACGAGAGCCTGGACGGCCAGGAAGTCACCCTTTGCGGCTGGGTCCATCGTCGCCGCGACCACGGCGGGGTGATCTTCCTCGACATCCGTGACCGCGAAGGCATGGCCCAGGTCGTGTTCGACCCTGATCGCGCCGAAACCTTCGCCGCCGCCGACCGCGTGCGCAGCGAATACGTCGTGCAGATCACCGGCAAAGTGCGCAAGCGCCCAGACGGTGCGGTGAACGCCAACATGGCCTCCGGCGCCATCGAGATCCTCGGCTACCAGCTGAACGTGCTCAACGAAGCGGAAACCCCGCCGTTCCCGCTGAACGAGTACTCCGACGTTGGCGAGGAAACCCGCCTGCGCTACCGCTTCATCGACCTGCGTCGCCCGGAAATGGCCGACAAGCTGCGCCTGCGTTCGCGCATCACCAGCAGCATCCGCCGCTTCCTCGACGAAAACGGCTTCCTCGACGTCGAAACCCCGATCCTCACCCGTGCCACGCCGGAAGGTGCGCGTGACTACCTGGTGCCAAGCCGTACCCACGCCGGTAGCTTCTTCGCCCTGCCGCAGTCGCCCCAGCTGTTCAAGCAGCTGCTGATGGTGGCCGGCTTCGACCGCTACTACCAGATCGCCAAGTGCTTCCGTGACGAAGACCTGCGTGCCGACCGTCAGCCGGAGTTCACCCAGATCGACATCGAGACCAGCTTCCTCGATGAAAGCGAGATCATGGGCCTGACCGAAAGCATGATCCGCAAGTTGTTCAAGGAAGTGCTGGACCTGGAATTCGGCGAATTCCCGCACATGACCTTCGAAGAAGCCATGCGCCGCTACGGTTCCGACAAGCCGGACCTGCGTAACCCGCTGGAACTGGTTGACGTTGCCGACCAGCTGAAAGACGTCGACTTCAAGGTCTTCGCCGGCCCGGCCAACGATCCGAAGTGCCGTGTGACCGCCTTGCGCCTGCCTGGCGGTGCCAGCATGCCGCGCAGCAAGATCGACGAGTACACCAAGTTCGTTGGCATCTACGGTGCCAAGGGCCTGGCCTACATCAAGGTCAACGAGCGCGCCAAGGGCGTCGAAGGCCTGCAGTCGCCGATCGTCAAGAACATCCCTGAGGCCAACCTCAACACCATCCTCGACCGCGTCGGCGCCGTAGACGGCGACATCGTGTTCTTCGGTGCCGACAAGTTCAAGGTGGTCAGCGAAGCCTTGGGCGCGCTGCGTATCCGCCTGGGTCACGACTTCGAGCTGCTGACCTGCGAGTGGGCGCCGATGTGGGTCGTCGACTTCCCGATGTTCGAAGAAAACGAAGACGGCAGCTTCACCGCGCTGCACCACCCGTTCACCGCGCCGAAGTGCACCCCGGAAGAGCTCGAGGCCAACCCGGCCAAAGCCCTGTCGCGTGCCTACGATATGGTTCTGAACGGTACCGAGCTGGGTGGCGGTTCGATCCGTATTCACCGCAAAGAGATGCAACAGGCGGTATTCCGCCTGCTGGGTATCGAGGCAGAAGAACAGGAAGAGAAGTTCGGCTTCCTGCTCGACGCCCTGAAGTTCGGTGCACCGCCTCACGGTGGTCTGGCCTTCGGCCTGGACCGCTTGGTCATGCTGATGACCGGCGCCCAGTCGATCCGTGAAGTGATCGCCTTCCCGAAAACCCAGAGCGCTGCATGCGTCATGACCCAGGCCCCTGGCATGGTCGACGCCAAGGCCCTGCGCGAGCTGCACATCCGACTGCGCGAACAGACCAAGGTCGAGTAAGCAGTCCCGGGCGCATCCACATGGATGCGCCTTTGCGTTTCGGCGCAGGTATTTTTCCGTCCCGCCCCGTACAGGGGCGGGGCTGTTTGTGAAACAAAGGATTCGGAGTCGTTATGGCTGGTCATTCCAAGTGGGCGAACATCAAGCACCGCAAAGAGCGCCAGGATGCCAAGAGAGGCAAGATCTTCACCAAGTGGATCCGCGAGCTGACCGTTGCGGCCAAGCAAGGCGGTGCTGACCCGGCATCCAACCCGCGCCTGCGCCTGGCGCTGGACAAGGCCTTGGGCGCCAACATGAGCCGCGACATCATCGATCGCGCCGTGGCCCGTGGTGCCGGCACCAACGAAAGCGACAACGTCGAAGAGCTCAGCTATGAAGGTTACGGCCCGGGCGGCGTGGCGATCATGGTCGAAGCCATGACCGACAACCGCAACCGTACTGCCGCCGCCGTGCGTCATGCCTTCACCAAGTGTGGTGGCAACCTGGGTACCGACGGTTCGGTGGCCTACCTGTTCGAGCGCAAAGGCCAGATCAGCTTTGCGCCGGGCGTGGACGAAGACGCGTTGATGGAAGCGGCGATGGAGGCTGATGCCGACGACGTTGTGGCCAATGACGACGGCTCGTTCGACGTGTTCACTTCGTTCAACAGCTTCTATGCCGTGCGCAACGCCCTGGAAGAGGCGGGTTTCAAGGCCGCTGACGCCGAAATCGTCATGCAGCCGACCACCAGCGCCGAGCTTGACCAGGAGGGTGCCGAAAAGGTGCTCAAGCTGATCGACATGCTCGAAGACCTGGATGACGTGCAGAACGTCTACTCCAATGCCCAGATTTCCGATGAGATCATGGAAAACCTCGGCTAAGGATTTTCTGAACCTTCGAGTCAGGGCTGCAATTGGGGCTGCTGCGCAGCCCATCGCCGGCAAGCCAGCTCCCACAGGTACAGCGCATTTCTATAGGCTTGTGCTGTATCTGTGGGAGCTGGCTTGCCGGCGATGGGTCGCGCAGCGGCCCCAATGGTCTTGAAACGTTAGTATTTTTCGACAGGCACTATGACTCTGATTCTTGGTATCGACCCCGGCTCGCGCATCACTGGCTATGGCGTGGTACGCCAGACCGCCCGTGGGTGCGAGTACGTGGCGTCGGGCTGTATCCGCACCGGCAGCGGCGAGCTGCACGAGCGGCTGCAGATTGTTTTTCGTGGTGTCAGTGAAATCATCGCCCAGCACGGCCCGGTGACCATGGGCATCGAGCGGGTGTTCATGGCCCGTAACGCCGACTCGGCGCTCAAGCTCGGCCAGGCCCGCGGTGCGGCCATCGTCGCGGCCGCCGAAGCCGGCCTGGAAATCGCCGAATACAGCGCCACCCAGGTCAAGCAGGCAGTAGCCGGCACGGGCGGGGCCAACAAGGAGCAGGTGATGATGATGGTCATGCACCTGCTGAAATTGACGCAGAAGCCGCAGATCGACGCCTCCGACGCGCTGGCCATCGCCTTGTGCCATGCCCATACCCGTTCAAGCCTGGTGCCGCACGGCCTGAGCACGGCACGGCGACGCGGCGGGCGCTTGCGTCTGTAGGCGCTTCATGCGCTGATACACATTTTGTTCGGGTGATGCGTTCACCCGCTGCATTTGCTGATAGGGTTGAGCGGTCTTTGACCGGCTCCCCGAGAGGAAGGATCGGAACGTGATTGGACGTTTGCGCGGCACCTTGGCGGAAAAACAGCCGCCGCACCTGATTATCGACGTCAACGGCGTGGGGTACGAACTGGAAGTTCCCATGACCACGCTGTACCGTCTGCCCAAGGTGGGCGAAAGCGTTACCGTGCACACTCATCTGGTGGTGCGCGAAGATGCGCACTTGCTATACGGCTTTGCCGAAAAACGCGAACGCGAGCTGTTCCGGGAGCTTATCCGCCTCAACGGCGTGGGCCCGAAGCTGGCGTTGGCGCTGATGTCCGGCCTGGAGGTCGACGAACTGGTGCGTTGCGTGCAAGCCCAGGATACTTCGGCGTTGGTGCGCGTGCCTGGTGTCGGCAAAAAAACCGCCGAACGCTTGCTGGTCGAGCTAAAAGACCGCTTCAAGGCCTGGGAAACCTCGCCCGCCATGTTTACCCTGGTGTCCGATGGGCCGTTGCCGGTCGCCAGCGAGTCCACTGCCGAGGCCGATGCGGTCAGCGCACTGGTCTCGCTGGGCTACAAGCCGCAGGAAGCCAGCAAGGCAATCGCCGCGATCAAGGACAAGGCCGGCCTGAGCAGTGAAGAGCTGATCCGCCGCAGCCTGAAAGGGATGATTACCAAGTGATCGAAGCCGACCGCCTGATCGCCGCCAGTGGCCGCGACCGTGAAGAAGTCCAGGACCGGGCGATTCGTCCGCTGCGCCTTGACGAGTACATCGGCCAGCCGGTCGTGCGCGAGCAGATGGCCCTGTTCATCCAGGCCGCCCGTGGGCGCAACGAGTCGCTCGACCACACGCTGATCTTCGGGCCGCCCGGGTTGGGCAAGACCACGTTGGCCAACATCATCGCCCAGGAAATGGGCGTTTCGGTCAAAAGCACCTCGGGCCCGATCCTTGAGCGTCCAGGTGACCTGGCGGCCATGCTGACCAACCTCGAACCGCACGACGTCCTGTTCATCGACGAGATCCACCGGTTGTCACCGGTTGTCGAGGAGGTGCTGTACCCGGCCATGGAGGACTTCCAGCTCGACATCATGATCGGCGAAGGCCCGGCCGCCCGTTCGATCAAGCTCGACCTGCCACCGTTCACCCTGGTGGGTGCCACCACCCGTGCCGGCATGCTCACCAACCCGTTGCGGGACCGCTTCGGTATCGTCCAGCGCCTGGAGTTCTACAGCGACAAGGACCTGGCCACCATCGTCAGCCGTTCGGCCAACATCCTTGGCCTGGTCATCGAAGATCAGGGCGCCTACGAAATTGCCCGCCGTGCCCGTGGCACGCCGCGTATCGCCAACCGCCTGCTGCGCCGCGTGCGCGACTACGCCGAGGTGCGCGGCAAGGGCCAGATCACCAAGGCCGTGGCCGACATGGCGCTGAACCTGCTGGACGTCGACGAGCGCGGTTTCGACCATTCCGACCGCCGTCTGCTGTTGACCATGATCGAGAAGTTCGATGGTGGCCCGGTAGGCGTGGACAACCTGGCGGCGGCGATCAGCGAAGAGCGCCACACCATCGAGGATGTGCTTGAGCCGTACCTGATCCAGCAAGGCTATATCATGCGCACGCCACGCGGCCGCGTGGTTACCCGGCATGCCTACCTGCACTTTGGCCTGAATATTCCCGGGCGCCTGGGGGAGGGCGGTGATTTTTCAGAACCAGGCGATGAATGACAGATCGAATGCGACTTTTCGTGGTCCTACCGCTGGCATGCCCAGGGTGCGCTGGCAATAAGACATTAATGAAGAAAAAACAGTTGCCACAGCGGATTGGCAAGCTGAGGAGTAAGCACTAGAGTATGCGCGCGCAAAATCAGCTCGAACCGTTCGCACACCGTTGTCGCGTCTATTACGAAGACACCGATGCGGGCGGCGTGGTGTATTACGTCAACTACCTGAAATTCATGGAGCGCGCGCGCACCGAACGCCTGCGGCACCTGGGCTTTTCCCAGTCGCAACTGGCCGAAGACAACCTGCTGTTCGTGGTCCATTCCAGCGAAGCGCGCTATCACGCGCCGGCGCGGCTGGATGACGAATTGCGGGTAACCGCGCAAGTACTTGAACTCAATCGTGCCAGCCTGCGTTTCGTGCAGCAGGTCTGGCGGGAAAAGGATGAAACGCTGCTTTGCGAAGGGCAGTTCCTGGTGGCCGCCGTGCGCGCCGACACTTTCAAACCCCGAGCCATACCCCCCCAGCTGCGCGACGCCTTTGCGGCGGACGGCTCGGGTAATCAATCGAATGCAGGAGAATAAGCGTGGAAGCTAACGTCGTCGACCATACCTCCATGTGGAGTCTGGTCAGCAATGCCAGCGTGGTGGTACAGCTGGTAATGCTGACCCTGGTGGCCGCCTCGGTCACTTCATGGATCATGATCTTCCAGCGCAGCACCATGCTGCGCGCCGGTCGTCGTGCGCTGGATGCCTTCGAGGAGCGCTTCTGGTCGGGCATCGATCTGTCCAAGCTGTACCGCCAGGCAGGCAGCAACCCAGACCCGGACTCCGGTGTAGAGCAGGTATTCCGTGCCGGCTTCAAGGAGTTCTCGCGCCTGCGCCAGCAGCCGGGCGTTGACCCGGATGCGGTCATGGAAGGCGTTGGCCGTGCCATGCGCGTGGCCATTTCGCGCGAGGAAGAAAAACTCGAACAGAGCCTGCCATTCCTGGCCACGGTTGGTTCGACCAGCCCGTACATCGGCCTGTTCGGTACCGTATGGGGCATCATGAACTCCTTCCGTGGACTGGCCAGCGCCCAGCAGGCCACCCTGGCCACCGTTGCCCCGGGTATCGCCGAAGCGCTGATCGCCACCGCCATCGGCCTGTTTGCGGCAATCCCGGCGGTCATCGCCTACAACCGTTTCGCCGCGCGCAGTGAAGTGCTGATCGGTCGTTACTACACCTTCGCCGACGAGTTCCAGGCGATCCTGCACCGCAAAGTGCACACCAGCGAAGAGTAATCAGGTAGAAGCCCATGGCCCGAGTTCGCCACAAACGCAAGCCCGTCGCCGAGATGAACGTGGTGCCCTACATCGACGTGATGCTGGTGCTGCTGGTCATCTTCATGGTGACGGCGCCCATGCTCAACCAGGGCGTGAAGGTCGACCTGCCCAAGGTTTCCAGCGAAGCCTTGCCGCAGGACAACAACGTCCAGATCCTCACCATCTCCATCAAGGCCGATAAAACCTATTACTGGAACCTCGGCAGCGAAGTCGATACCGACAAGCAGATGGACAAGGCCATGACCTTGCCCGCCATGACCGACGCCGTGACCAAGATCATTGCTGCCGGCCGTGACCAGGGCAAGCAGACCCAGGTGTTCATTCGTGGCGACAAGGCTGTCGACTATGGCGCGGTCATGGGTGCCATGGGCGGGTTGCAGAAGGCCGGTGTCGGTAACGTTGGCCTGATTACCGAGGCGCCCTGATGCAACAGCGAGAGCCATCCGCCTCGGAAAGCTACTTCTGGCCCAGTGTCTGGGCCATCGGCCTGCATGTGTTGGTGTTCGCCCTGCTGTTCGTCAGTTTTGCCATGACGCCTGAGCTGCCGCCATCCAAGCCGATTGTTCAGGCTACCCTGTACCAGCTCAAGTCCAAGAGCCAGGCGACTACCCAGACCAATCAGAAGATTGCCGGGGAAGCGAAGAAAACGGCTTCGCGCCAGACCGAGGTCGAGCAGCTGGAGCAGAAGAAGGTCGAGCAGGAAGCCGTGAAGGCCGCGGAACAAAAGAAAGCCGACGCTGCTCAAAAGGCCGAAGAGGCCCGCGAAGCCGCCGAGGCGAAAAAAGCCGAGGACGCTGCCAAGGCCGCCGAAGCCGCCAAGGCTGCCGAGGCCAAGAAAGCCGCCGAAGCCAAGAAGGCCGACGAGGCGAAGAAGGCCGCCGAGAAGCAGCAAGCCGACATCGCCAAGAAGAAGGCCGAGGAAGAAGCCAAGAAAAAAGCCGAAGAAGAGGCCAAGAAAGAGGCCGCTGAAGAGGCGAAGAAACAAGCCGCCGAGGACGCCAAGAAAAAGGCAGCCGAGGAGGCCAAGAAGAAAGCAGCCGAGGACGCCAAGAAGAAAGCGGCGGCCGAGGACGCGAAGAAGAAGGCAGCTGAAGAGGCCAAGAAAAAGGCCGCTGCAGACGCCCAGAAGAAAAAGGCACAGGAAGCGGCCCGCAAGGCGGCAGAAGACAAGAAAGCCCAGGCCCTGGCCGAGCTGTTGTCCGACACCACCGAGCGGCAGCAGGCGCTGGCCGACGAGCAGGGTGACCAGGTGGCCGGCGACTTCGACGACCTGATCCGCATGCGCGCGGCCGAAGGCTGGGCGCGTCCGCCTTCCGCGCGCAAGGGCATGACGGTGGTCCTGCAGATCAACATGTTGCCGGACGGTACCATCACCAGTGTCAGCGTGGCCCGTTCCAGTGGTGACGGCCCGTACGACAGTTCGGCGGTGGCTGCGGTGAAGAACATTGGTCGTTTGACCGAGATGCAGGGTATGAAGCCGAGCGATTTCAACCAATATCGTTCGTTCAAGATGACATTTACACCTGAGGATCTAGCGTTGTGATTAAACGTCTTAGAGGGCTGCTGGTCATGCTGTGCTGCGTGGCAGGCATGGCCGTGGCAGAGGAAAAGAACATCCTGGTCACCAGCGGCAGCGACCGGGCAACGCCCATCGCGGTAGTGCCGTTCGGTCTGCAGGGCGGCAGCGTGTTGCCAGAAGACATTGCCGATATCATCGGTAACGACCTGCGCAACTCTGGCTACTACTCGCCAATTCCGCGGCAGAACATGATCAGCCAGCCGTCGCAGGCCAGCGAAGTGATCTTCCGTGACTGGAAAGCGCTGGGTGCACAGTACGTGATGGTGGGCAGCATCGTGCCGGCAGGCGGTCGCCTGCAGGTGCAGTACGCGCTGTTCAACGTCGCTACCGAGCAGCAAGTGCTGACCGGCAGCGTCGCGGGTAGCACCGACCAGTTGCGCGACATGGCGCACTACATTGCCGACCAGTCGTTCGAGAAACTCACCGGCATCAAGGGTGCGTTCTCCACCCGCATGCTGTACGTGACGGCCGAGCGTTTCTCCACCAACAACACCCGCTATACCCTGCAGCGTTCGGACTACGACGGTGCGCGTGCAGTTACCCTGCTGCAATCGCGTGAGCCGATCCTGTCGCCGCGCTTTGCACCGGATGGCAAGCGAATCGCCTATGTGTCGTTCGAGCAGAAGCGCCCGCGCATCTTCATCCAGAACATCGATACCGGCCGCCGCGAGCAGGTGACCAACTTCGAAGGCCTGAACGGTGCGCCAGCCTGGTCGCCGGACGGTTCGCGCCTGGCGTTCGTATTGTCGAAAGACGGCAACCCGGACATCTACGTGATGAACGTGGCTTCGCGCCAGATCAGCCGTGTTACCGCAGGCCCAGGTATCAATACCGAACCATTCTGGGGTAAAGACGGCAACACGCTTTACTTCACTTCCGACCGTGGCGGCAAACCGCAGATCTACAAACAGTCGGTCGGTGGCGGTGGTGCCGAGCGCGTAACCTTCGTGGGTAACTACAACGCCAACCCGAAACTTTCGGCGGACGAAAAAACCCTGGTGATGATCCATCGCCAACAGGGCTTTACCAACTTTAAAGTGGCGGCACAGGACTTGCAGCGCGGAAGTGTAAAGATTCTGTCTGAAACAAGTCTTGATGAGTCTCCCACTGTTGCGCCTAACGGCACCATGCTAATCTACGCCACCCGCCAGCAGGGCCGGGGAGTCTTGATGCTCGTGTCGCTTAATGGCCGCGTGAGGCTCCCACTTCCTACCGCTCAAGGCGAAGTCAGAGAACCGTCCTGGTCCCCTTACCTGAACTGATTGCGGCGTAATACGTTTTGCTTAACACACTGGGGTTTCATTAGGAGTTTCACGATGGAAATGCTGAAGTTTGGTAAATTTGCTGCGCTGGCTCTGGCCATGGCCGTAGCTGTAGGTTGCTCCTCGAAGGGCGGTGACAACGCAGGCGAAGGCGCTGCTGTAGACCCGAACGCTGGCTACGGTGCCAACACTGGCGCAGTTGACGGCTCCCTGAGCGAAGAAGCTGCCCTGCGCGCAATCACCACCTTCTACTTCGAATACGACAGCTCGGACCTGAAGCCAGAAGCCATGCGCGCTCTGGACGTTCACGCCAAGGACCTGAAGTCCAACGGCAACCGCGTTGTTCTGGAAGGCAACACTGACGAGCGCGGCACCCGCGAGTACAACATGGCTCTGGGTGAGCGTCGTGCGAAAGCCGTTCAGCGCTACCTGGTTCTGCAGGGCGTTTCCCCTGCTCAGCTGGAACTGGTTTCCTACGGCGAAGAGCGTCCAGTTGCCACCGGCAACGACGAGCAGTCCTGGGCTCAGAACCGTCGCGTAGAACTGCGTAAGTAAGTTCTTATGCGTATGTGCCGCCGTGTAGTAACCGTCCTCGCACTCAGCCTGCCGCTCGCGGCCTGGGCTGAGGTCCCTGTAGTAGATGACAACGCAGGCAGTTATCCGCCTGCGGGTTATGGCACGAGCGGCGCCTATGCCGGGTCGGGGGCTTCGGCCCCTGCCTCTGCACAGGGCCAGCTGTTCATGCAGCTGCAACAGATGCAGGACCAGCTTTCCCGCCAGCAAGGCATCATCGAAGAACTGCAAAACGATGTGTCGCGCATGAAGCAGGAAAACCTGGAGCGATACCAGGACCTGGACCGTCGCATCAACAGTGGCGCTGCGCCTGCCGCAACCCCTGACAATTCCTCCGGTGGTGGTGCTTCCAATGCCGCCCCCGATGCAGCAGCAGGTGCTGCTGCGCAACAACCGGCCGCCAGTAGCGAGCCCGGTGATCCGGCGAAAGAAAAGCTCTACTACGATGCCGCTTTCGACCTGATCAAGCAGAAAGACTTCGACAAGGCCAGCCAGGCGTTCAATGCCTTCCTGCGCAAGTACCCCAACAGCCAGTACGCCGGCAATGCCCAGTACTGGTTGGGTGAAGTGAACCTGGCCAAGGGCGACCTGCAAGGTGCCAGCCAGGCCTTTGCCCAGGTCAGCCAGAAGTACCCGAAACACAGCAAAGTGCCGGATTCGCTCTATAAGCTGGCCGATGTCGAGCGCCGCATGGGCCACACCGACAAGGTCAAGGGCATCCTGCAACAGGTCATCACCCAGTACCCCGGCACCTCCGCCGCGCAACTGGCTCAGCGTGACCTGCAGAAGCTCTAAGCGCTGTAGCTGTACCTTTCGAAAGAAACCCGCGCCAGTCGCGGGTTTTTTCGTTAGAATCACTGCCCTTTTTTCGTAAACACGCTGCCGCGGATAACGCTATGTCGAGTCCGCGACAGTGCCTGACGGAGGCGGACAGCCTGTTTAGCTGTCACGCCCGTGGCGAGCATGCAAGACACACTACGCATCACCGAAGTCTTTTACTCTTTGCAGGGTGAAACGCGAACGGCTGGGCTGCCCACGGTTTTCGTGCGCCTCACCGGTTGCCCCTTGCGCTGCCAGTACTGCGACAGTGCCTATGCCTTCACCGGCGGTACCATTCGTACCCTTGATTCGATCCTTGAGCAGGTAGCCGGCTTCAAGCCCCGTTATGTCTGTGTCACCGGCGGCGAGCCGTTGGCCCAGCCGAATGCCTTGCCGTTGCTGCAGCGCCTGTGTGACGCCGGTTACGAAGTATCATTAGAGACCAGTGGCGCACTCGATATCTCTGGCACCGACACCCGCGTCAGTCGCGTGGTCGACCTGAAGACCCCGGGTTCCGAAGAGTCGCACCGTAACCGTTACGAGAACATCGAGCACCTGACCCGCAACGACCAGGTCAAGTTTGTCATCTGTTCCCGTGAGGACTACGACTGGGCCGTGTCCAAGCTGATCCAGTACAACCTGGCCGAGCGTGCTGGCGAGGTGTTGTTCTCGCCAAGCCATCATCAGGTAAAAGCCAGTGACCTGGCGGACTGGATCGTTGCCGACAACCTGCCCGTGCGCTTCCAGTTGCAGCTGCACAAGCTGCTGTGGAACGACGAACCCGGACGTTGATTGAGGAGCAAGTACACATGACAGAAAAGCGCGCAGTAATCCTGTTGTCCGGCGGCCTGGACTCCGCCACTGTGGTCGCCTTGGCCAAAGCAGAAGGCTATAGCTGCTACACCATGAGCTTCGACTACGGCCAGCGCCACCGCGCCGAGCTGAACGCTGCCGCACGCGTGGCCCGCGACCTGGGTGCGGTCGAGCACAAGGTGATTGGCCTTAACCTCGACGGTATTGGTGGTTCGGCGTTGACCGACAGCAGCATTGACGTGCCGGAAGCCCCCAGTGAAGGTATCCCGGTCACCTACGTGCCGGCCCGCAACACGGTGTTTCTGTCACTGGCGCTGGGTTGGGCCGAAGTGCTGGAGGCGCGGGATATCTTTATCGGCGTCAATGCCGTGGATTACTCCGGTTACCCGGATTGCCGCCCCGAGTTCGTCGAGGCCTTCGAGCGTATGGCCAACCTGGCGACCAAGGCGGGTGTAGAGGGGCAGGGCTTCCGCATTCAGGCGCCGCTGCAGAACATGAGCAAGGCGCAGATCGTGCAGGCTGGTATCGCCCGCGGTGTGGACTACAGTTTGACTGTTTCCTGCTATCAGGCCGACGATGACGGCCGTGCCTGTGGCAAATGTGACAGCTGCCGCCTGCGTGCAGACGGCTTCAAGGCAGCCGGTGTCGAAGACCCGACACGGTATGTTTGACAAAAAACCTTTGATGGAGTGTTGATTTCCCGTTAGAAATCAGTATTATACGCGCCATCCAACGGGTCGTTAGCTCAGTTGGTAGAGCAGTTGGCTTTTAACCAATTGGTCGTAGGTTCGAATCCTACACGACCCACCATACTCAGTACGTCAAAGCCCGCTACCGGCAACGGTCGCGGGCTTTTTCGTTTCTGCCGGGTGTCACGGATCCTTCGCATTTTGCATCGTGGCGCCAGGGTGCCGCCTGGCAGTGCAAGGCCTGCCTCATACATTCATTTGAATAGTCAAAAAAACGTCTTTTTTGTATCTCACGCATTTTTCTTATGGTTTTTAATCAAAATATTGACATTGGCACTTTGATCCTAGAGAGTACGCCCCCGTTGTCGCCTGGAAGCGGCATCGCACTGGAATAACGGATTGATGTCGATTCCATTCTGCCGTTTCCCCAGTCCCCGAGCGAAGACGTGCGCCCTGATGCGCCTGTCGGCGCATTCGTCTGCACGCCCGCTGTGGCTGCGATGCCACTCAACCTTTGCAAGGACTAGATCGTTGAGCCTTTCGTCTTACCGTTTGCAGTTCGCCGTTCTGAGTACTGTTCTGACTGCTCCGCTTTTCGCGTGCGCCACACCGGCCAGTGATGCCTTGCAAGCACTGGCTGCCCAGGATTGGGTGGCGCGCAGCGTCTCGCTCAAGGACCTCGGCATTACCAACCCGGTAGTGCTCGACCAGGCTGATAACCGCCAGGTGTTCTTCCTGCCAGTGCCCAAGGGCGTAGCGATCCGCGATGCGCATATCGCGCTCGAGGGCGAGTTCATCAAAGGTGAAGAGCAGCCGGCCACACTGCGCCTGGCGGTGGATGGCCTGCCTCGTGTGGCCGAACGCATCAATCAGGCGCGCGGCACTCTGTCCCGCACGTTGCCGGTAGACAGTGGCAAACACGCCAGTGGCTTCGTCAATTTTGCCCTGGACTGGAGCTCGCCGGTTTCTGAAGACTTCTGTGCGCCACCGCGCGCTACTGCCAATGTGTTGACGTTGTCGCCAGAAACACGGCTCGATTACCGCTATTCGATGTCGGCATTGGCCAGCCTGACCGATGCATGGGGCAGCCTGTCTGCCGAGCCGTCTATCCTGGTTGCCGCTGGCGCGCTTGAGGGTGCCAGTTTCGACAGTGCCTGGCGCTTGGGTGTAGCCCTGGAGCGCAGTGCGCGCCGTGCCCAGGTGCGGGCGCTGCCCCAAGTGGGCGATAGCGTGCAGTTGGCAGGTGTTGAAGTACCGGCCGCATTGACCACGGTGCCGGCGTTTGCCGCATTGGCCGGGCAGCAGCGCCACACGCTGGCCAACCCGGCGGAGCTGGGGGCACTGCTGATGCTCGATACGCCAGCGACGCGCGCTGAATTGGCCATTGCCGACAGCGCACTGATCGCTCAGCTCAACACAGCCCTGGATGCACTGGGCCATCAGTTGCAGGGTGACCCGGAGGCATTTGCCGCGCTGGGCCAGTGGCGCCAGCAACGGGCAAGCCTGGCGCTGGAGCCCGTACCCGGTCAGCAGTTGCAATTGCGTAGCCTTGGCCGTCAGGTGTTGGTGGCTATTGCGGCTGATGCGGGGGCCAAGGCGGCAGGTGTGCTCGATGCACACTGGCGTAACGTGCTGGTATCGCACCAGGCCGAGGTGAAGGCCGTAGGTGAGGCGCTGCGCAACGAGCACGGTCATTTGCGCCTGAGCAGCCTGGGTGGCAACTTCGGTACCTTCGATGTGGTCAGCCGCGGCGAGTGGACGGCCACATTCCCGCTGAGTGCGGTATCGGTCAACGGCCTGATACCGGGCGAACTCAACCTGGATGTTGCTGCCGCACCCGGCGCCTCGAGCACCCGGCCGGTGGCATCGGTCATCTGGAACAATGTGTTGCTGAGCGCGGCGCAACTGGATGCCGACGGCCACCCTGAGCGGCTCAAGGCGCGTATTCCCGGCTACGCCCTGGGGGTGACCAATACCGTGCAAGTACGCTTCCAGCGCCAGCCGAGTTCACCCGATTGTGCCGAGGTACCGCAGGCCTATCCAGTCAACGTGCTACCTAGCAGCTACCTGATTTCGGCAGATGCCGAGCCTGATGGCACCTTCGTCGGCTTGCTGCCGCTGCTGGCCAACAAGCCACAAGTGTTTGTCGACAAGGCCGCGTTGCAGGCGCCGGTTGCAAGCCTGGGTAAGTTGATCCGTCTGGCCAGTGCCGCCGCGCTATCGCCGGTCAACGCCGAGCTGGTGTTGGCTACAGGCAAGGCTGATGCAGCCCCGTCGCGGCCTTTCCTGGCGCTGGATGTTCCGCTGACGGGGGCCCGGCCTTTGCTGGGTGTAGCCGAGTTGCAGCGCCTGCAGGCTCAGGGTAATCAGGCCCTTGCGCTTGACCTGCAAGGGCCGCAGGGCCTGGGCACAGTGTCGGTGGTCAGCGCCAATGGCCAGAGCGGCGTGCTATGGAACAGCCTGGGTAATCCCGACATGGTGCCGCAAGTGCCGTTCCTGCTGTCCCAGGGCAATGCCGTTGTAGTGGGCGAGCAGGGCCCGCTCACCTGGGTCGACACCACAGACCCTGAGCTTAACCTTGCAGGCACGCCGTTCCATCAGTGGCGCAAGCAACTGGTATGGGCGTTGCCGACGTTGTCTGGCGTGGTACTGCTGCTGTTGCTGCTGGGCGTGATTGCCCGCCGGCTGCGCTTGAAGAACAAAGGCAAGTAAGGCGCGGCGAGCATGTCTTCCCTCTATTGGCCATACCTGCTGGCGGACTACTACCGCGTGCTGGAAATCGTCACTGCCTGTGTTGGCGTGCTGATCCTGCTATCGAGCCTCGATGACCTGTTTATCGACCTTTGGTACTGGGTGCGTCAGGCGTATCGCAAGCTGCTCATCCGTCGTAAACGCTACCAGGCGCTGACGGTAGAGCAGTTGCGTGGCAAGCCTGAACAGCCGCTGGCGATCATGATCCCGGCGTGGCTGGAATACGACGTGATCGCTCCGATGCTGGAGAACATGGTCGGTTCACTGGACTACAAGAACTACTACATCTTCGTGGGGACTTACTGCAACGACCAGCGCACGATCGATGAAGTTGAACGCATGCGTCGGCGCTACAAGCAGCTGGTGCGGGTAGAGGTGCCTCACGAAGGCCCAACCTGCAAGGCCGACTGCCTGAACTGGATCATCCAGGCCATTTTTGCTCAGGACGCACGCATGCCTGAGCCCTTTGCCGGGGTGATCCTGCACGACAGCGAAGATGTACTGCACCGCCTGGAGTTGCATTACTTCAACTATCTGTTGCCGCGCATCGACTTCATTCAGTTGCCGGTCACCTCGCTGGAACGTGACTGGTACGAACTGGTGGCGGGTACCTACATGGACGAATTTGCCGAATGGCACACCAAGGACCTGGTGGTGCGCGAGAGCATGTCGCGCATGGTGCCGTCAGCCGGCGTGGGCACCTGTTTTTCGCGCAGGGCGCTGCTGGAGCTTTCCGCCGAGACCAACAACCAGCCGTTCAACACCGACACCCTCACCGAGGACTACGACATCGGTGCGCGACTTGCGCGGCGCGGCATGAAGCAGATTTTCGGCAAGTTCCCGGTCGACTATGTGGCCCGGCGCAGCACCTGGTTCGGCATGGGCAAGGAAAAGATGGTGGCCGTGCATATGCCGTTGGGCGTGCGCGAGTACTTCCCGGATACCTTCCGCACCGCCTACCGGCAAAAAGCCCGCTGGACCCTGGGCATCGGCCTGCAAGGCTGGAGCCAGGTAGGCTGGGCAGGCTCGCTGGCAACCAAGTATCTGCTGTTCCGCGATCGCAAGGGTTTGATCACGTCGTTCATCGCCATCCTTGCCTATGTGTTGCTGGCCCAACATCTGCTGTTCCTGGCTATCAGCGTCACCGGCCACTGGAGCCTGTTCTTCCCGTCGGCATTCGGCCCCAACAGCTGGCTGCTCGATTTGATGTGGGCCAACACCGTGGCATTGAGCCTGCGCATTCTGCAGCGTGCGTACTTTGTCGGGCGTCTGTACGGCTGGGAGCATGCCTTGCTGTCAGGGCCACGCATGATCATTGGCAACTTTATCAATGCCATGGCGGCGGCCCGGGCGTGGCGTCTGTACCTGGGCTACCTGTTCCTGGGCAAGCCGTTGGTCTGGGACAAGACCATGCATGACTTTCCGTCCGCCGACCAGTTGCAGCAGCAGCGGCTGCGCCTTGGCGAGTTGCTGGTGTCGTGGCGAGCCATTGATGAAGGCACGTTGGCCAAGGCACTGGACGCGCAGGCCGAGGCACACAAACCGTTGGGTGAAATCCTGCTCGACTACGGCTTCCTGGATGCCGAAACGCTCAACGAGGCGATCCTGTTCCAGCAAGAGAACGACGATGTCACCCCCGCTCCCGCAGCCGCTTCGGCGGTGAAGAAGAAACAGGTTGCCGCACTGTCATGATGCTCATTCGTCCCGCCACTTTGTTGATCGGCGTGGTGCTTGGCTGCGCCAGCCTGCCTGCCGCCCTGGCTGCCGAGGCACCACTGCAAGGCGTCGCCTGGGAACAGGCCGACCTTGCCTACCGCAGTTACCAACAGGGGCGCTACCGCGATGCGCTTCAGCAGGTGGACACCGCGCTCAAGCTGCGCCCCGAAGTGGCTCGGCTGAACCTGCTCAAGGTCTACACCTTGCAGAAGCTGGGCCGGCGCAATGAAGCACGGCAGGCTGCGCAAGGTGCGCTCAAGCGTGGCGTGCGCGACCCGGGCCTGCTGGCGGCAGTGAGTAACCTGCAAGGTCAGTCGACTGCCAGTGGCCCTGCGCCCACGGCGGCCTATCAGCGCGGCTTTCCACTGGCGACCAAGGCCTATGCGGCCTACAACGCCGGCGACATGGCAAGCGCCGAGCGCGATGCCGAACGCGCGTTCCGCACCGACCCAAGCCAAGGGGCCTGGGCGTTGCTCTGGCTCGATAGCCTGGAGGCCCGACAGCGTTGGCCCGAGGCGGTTGCGGCGGCAGCGACTGCGATCAGTCTTGGCGCGCCCAACACTGCCGATCTCGAAGCGCGCCGGCAAACCCTGAACCGCCGTATGGCCGTACGCCCTGCAGAGCAGGCCTATCAGGCGCTGATCGGTAACCGGCCGGGTGATGCCGTGCCGCTGGCCCGAGAGGCAGTGCACCTGGCGCCTGATATTGCCAGCCATCGTCTGTTATTGGTCACCGTTCTGCTGCTCGATAATCAGCCAGGCGCTGCGGAACAGGCGGCCAGCGAAGCGATCGAGGTCGACGACGAAAGCACGGTGATGATCGTGATGCGCGGCTACCTGCGTCAGTTGCAGGGTAATGCGCCGGCGGCGGATGCCGACTTCGACAGTGCGCTGTCACAGGACTGGCTGGATGAAGAACAGCTGCGCAATGTGCGCCTGATCGCCACCGATGCCGCGCTTGCGGGGGGTGACAAGGCCCGAGCTGCCACGTTGTTGGCACCGCTGGATGCGCAGGATGAAGCCGTTGCCCGACGCCATGAGGCGCTGTCCGCCCTGCGTGAGCCGGCGGGTGCATTGAGCCTGGCCAATTACCCGGCGCCACGCCAGTCGTGCCAGGACACCCCCTACGGCACCCAGTGCGAACTGCTGCCGGCCGACGGCGGTGGCGCGGCGGGGCCGGCTGGCGAGGCCTATGCCGCCTACGCCAGGCAGGATTACCAGACGGCCATTCGCCAGGCGCGCCGTGCCACAGAGCAGGAGCCGGACAACCTGGCGTTCCAGCGCCTGTTGACCACCGCTCTGGCCGCGGGCAACGAGCAGCAGGCTGCTGAAGCCGAACAGCGCCTGAGCGATGCCATTGCCAACACGCCCACCGATGGCGACCTGCTGATGCAGCGTGGTTACCTGCGCATGCGCACTGCCCAGCCAGCGCGCGCCCGTGAAGACTTCCGCGCCGCCCGCGACAGCGGCAAGGCGCCGAAAACCGCCATCCTCGACGAGGCCTATGCCCTCTCGGCAATGGGGGACAAACCGGCGGCGGTGCAGCAGCTCAAGCACGCCATCGACATGGACGACTACGGCACCCTCGACCTCGACGCCGAGCAGCGGCACAACACCCGCAGTGCCATCAGCGGTTTCGATCGTGAATGGGGCGCTACCGTCACCACGAGCTACCGTGGTGCCAGGCCGACCACCACCATTGCCAACGCCGGGCAGAGTTCGGCGGGGGATTCGGTGTTCAGCACCGCAGAACTGTACTGGCGGCCGAGCCAGTTCAATGACCAGCGTGGTGTGTTGGAGGTGTACGGGCGCCTGAGCAATACCCTCTGGGATGAGGGAGGGCGCTTCAAGTCGCAGGGCGCGATCGATCCTTGCAGCAAAGCGTCCGTGGACGATGACGGTGTCAGTGATTCGCAGTCTGTCAGTGGTTTCCCCAGCACGATCGGGTCGTTGGGTGTGCGTTACATGCTCGCTGATACGGGCTTCACCTTTGGCCTGGAACGTCGCTTTCTGCTGGGTTCGGCAACCCGCGAAGGGACTGCAAACCCGGCAAAGAACAGCGTGCGTTGCGAGATCCAGGAAGCCATCGCGACAGAAAACCAGAACCGTGCACCGACCGAGCGTATCAACGGTGCGCTGATGGCATACAAGCTCAAAGACAGTGCCGGCGGCTGGTTGGCCTATGCGACTTACGGCTTCTACCGGGGCACGGAGCTGCGCATGGAGCGCAGTTGGTGGACGGTGGATGCCTATTCGCAGCTGGGTTATTCGCTGGAAGACAATGCCGCCACCTTCAGCCTGTATGACGTCGATAGCGAAGGCTCGCGTACGGACAAGCTGGCAGAGGCCTCGGGCCGCCTCAAACGCCAGCAATTGTTCCTCAGCAATGAAATTCGCCTTGGTCGCAGCTTCCGGTTACCCGGGCTGTCGTCGAACCTGGTTGTTTTTCCGCACGTTGTGGGCGCTGCCGACGTGATTTGGCAAAAGGATGAAGCCAGGCAACTGAAGGGAAAAAGTGGCCTGTTCGCCGATCAGCTTGATGGCGGCAGCTACTCCCTGACCCGTGATCAGGGCACCTGGTCGATGGGCGTGGGGCCAGGCGTGGCCCTGCGTTACTACTTCCGTGAAGACCATTACCACGCGCCACGCTCCTACCTCGACTGGACAGCCCAGTACCGCTTCGCCATCGGCGGCGGTGCCCGCGAGCGGGCCGAAGGGCTGTTCATGAACCTGACCCTGTCGTATTGAGGACCCTGCACATGTCTTCTCTGTTCAACCGTTCCATCAAACACCTCGCCACCGGCCTGTTGCTGGCCGGCCTGGCATTGCCCGCTGCTTACGCCGACGATTCGTCGATCGTGCTGCGCGGTAACGACGGCTGGCTGTTCCCGGGTTGGGGCAGCCTTACCGAAGTCGACAGCCGTGGCATCGAAGCCTCTACCGCGCTGATCAAGGAAGCCCGGCAGGCCCTGGCCGCGCGTGGCGTTCAACTGCATGTGCTGGTGCTGCCTGACAAGACCCGCTTCTACCAGGACAAGCTGCCAGCCGGCAAAGCGCTGAGTACACCAGTGCAGCAACGTTACCAGACCATTCTTGCCAGCCTGCACAAGGCTGGCATCAGTGCTGTCGACGATGAAGCCGTGCTGCGCCAGGTCAAAGACAGTGGCCAGGAGGTGTTCTACCGCACCGACCAGCACTGGACCCAGGCAGCTGCGGATGCCACGGCACAGGCCACTGCTGCGCAGGTTCGCCAGGATACGCCGGCGCTGAAGGGGAATGCCGGCAGTGGCATGGCGCTGGGCAGCGAATTCAAGGAACGCCGTTACGGCGACCTGGCCGAACGCTTCCTTACCCCCGAGCAACGCAAGCAGACTGGCCGCGAAACCTTTACCGTGCGCCGCCAGGCCGCCACTGGCGGCCTGCTGGATGACGCCCCGGCGCCGCTGCATGTGACTGGCCACAGCATGGTGCAGCCGTACTTCGGCTTCCCGCAGAAGCTGTCCAACAGCATCGACCGCCCGGTATCGGTGAACTGGAAACCGGGCAATGTCGGCCAATGGATCATGTTGCTGGAGTACCTGGAGTCTGCCGACTTCAAGCGCAACCCGCCGCAGGTGCTGGTGTGGCAGATGTTCGAGCCTACCTACGCGCAGGGCCCCCAGGCCAGCGGCCTGTGGGACAACGCGTCGATCATGAGCGCTGACAGTTGGCGCCAACGCCTGCGCGCTGCCACCGGACAATGACCCATGGCTGAACAGGCTTCCACCGTGACCAAGTCGCACCGTGGCTACACCGCTGCGGTCGTCACCCTGCTGCTTGTTGCCCAGGCCTGCGGCCTGTGGATGCTGTTCAACAGCGAGCTCGATGCCGCGCAACTGCGCCCGCAGGCCTGGCTTGACGGCAGTGCCGGCAAGGCGTTGGGCGATGCGCTGCAACCGCAACTGCAACAGGATGCCGACACCCTCAGCGCTGCCGTACGCTATCGGCTGCTGGGTGACCTTGGCGACCAGGTGGTGCAGGGCTGCCCCGGCTGGTTGTTCTACCGCGACGGGTTACGCGCTCAGCCAGGGGTGAACGGGGCCTATGAAGCACGCCTGCAATTGATGCGGCACTGGTTTGCGCAGTTGCGGGGGCAGGGCTTGCAGGTGTTGCTGGTGGCTGTGCCGGATAAATCGCGTGTCGAAACCCAGGCCCTCTGTGGCCTTCGCCAGGCACCCTCGTTGCAGGCACGGCTGGGGCATTGGCAAGCCGCCCTGGCCGGTCTGGGTGTGCCTTATGTCGACCTCGCCCACGCGTTGGCCGCAGGCCCACACGCCGCGCCGAGGTTCTTCCGTACGGATGTGCACCTCAATGCCCACGGTGCTCAATTGGCCGCCGATGCGGTGGCCGCAGGGGCCTTGCCGCTGCTGGCCGGCAAGCGCGACCAGTTGTTTGCCGGCAGCCCACCTGGCCCCGCGCAGCCGCGCATGGGCGACCTGATTGTGCTCGCCGGCCTGGAGCATGCGGCCACGGCCTGGCGCCCGGCGCTGGAACGTGAGCGCCCCGAGCACATTCAGGTGCAGCGCAGCGGTGGCCTGCTCGACGAGACGCCGCCAGTAGAAGTGCTACTGGCCGGCAGCTCCAACGGCAGGCGCAGTGCCTTTGCCGAACGCCTGGGACGCAACCTTGGGCAGCAGGTGTGGAACCAGAGCCTGGACGGTGGCCAGTTCAGTGGTGCGTTGCTGGCTGCGCTGGCCCGCCGTGAACGTTGGCCAGGTAGCCTGAAGCTGGTGATCTGGGAGTTTTCCGAAAGCGCCCTGTCGTTGCCCTTGACTGCCGATGAACGAACCGCGCTGGCAGCGCTCGCCGAAGGACAGGCCGCCCATGCTCTTTAACTCGTATCTGTTCTTGTTGCTGTTTTTGCCACTGACGCTGGCGGCGCACTACCTGATCGCGGCGCGCAGCTTGCGTGGTGCGGCGCTGTGGCTGTGCGTGACGTCGATTGTCTTCTACGGCTGGTGGAACCCGCAGTTCGTGCTGCTGCTGATCGGATCGATCGCCTTCAACTACCTGGTCAGCCTGGCCATTCTTGGCTGTGCAGGAAGGTCACGTCTGCAATTGCTGGTGACCACGCTGGGTGTTGCTGCCGACCTGGCGCTGCTGTTCCATTACAAGTATTTCGTCACGCTGGTGAACTTCGCCCAGGACTGGGGGCTTGCCGGCACTCGCATGGACGACATCATCCTGCCGTTGGGCATTTCGTTCTTCACCTTTACCCAGATCGGCTACCTGCTCGACTGCCGTGCCGGTATCGTCAAGGAACGCAGCCTGCTCAGCTATGTGCTGTTCGTGACCTTTTTCCCGCACCTGATTGCCGGGCCGATCCTGCACCACAAGGAAATGATGCCGCAGTTCGCCCAGCCGGATAACTACCGTTTCCGTGCCGAGAACCTCAGCGTCGGCAGCATGCTGTTCGTCATTGGCCTGGCCAAGAAAGTGTTGTTGGCCGACCCGATTGCACCCTATGCCGACGCCGGTTTTGCCGAGCCAGGTACGCTTGGCTTGTGGGCCGCGTGGGGGACCGGCATCGCCTACGCGCTGCAGCTGTATTTTGACTTTTCCGGTTATTCGGATATGGCCCTGGGCCTGGCCAAGATGTTCGGCATTCGCTTCCCGTTGAATTTCAACTCGCCTTACAAGGCCAGCAACATCATCGACTTCTGGGCCCGCTGGCACATGACCCTGACCCGTTACCTGACGGCCTACCTGTATTACCCGGTGGCCATGGCTGTGTCGGAGTGGCGTGGCAAGCGTGGCCTGCCAGTGGGGACTCAAGGGGCGGCGACCGCTGGCGGCTTTGCAGCGGCAATCATCCTGCCGACCACCTTCACCATGGGCCTGGCTGGCATCTGGCACGGGGCGGGCCTGCAGTTCCTGATCTTCGGGCTGCTGCATGCCGCCTACCTGTCGATCAACCACGCCTGGCGCATCTTTGTGGTCGGCCGCGCGCCCAAGGGCAAGCAGCACCCGCTGAAAGTGGCGGCCTGTGTATTGCTGACCTTCGCGGCGGTGATTGTCGCCCAGGCATTTTTCCGCGCCGAATCAACGCACGATGCTGTGCTGCTGGTCGAGGGCATGTTCGGCTTGCGTGGCCTGGGCAGCCTGCCCGACATCCTGTACCCGGCCGGTATCGCCTGGGGCGACGCCTGGCGGCTGCTGGTCGGCCGCCACCTGGAGGCGCTGCATGTACTGGCGGTGCTGGCCGTGGCCTGGTGCCTGCCCAATTCGCAACAGATCATGGGCGGCTTCTCGCCATCCCTGGCCCGCGCGCAACTCGACGGCCCGGCGGCCTTGCGCTGGGCACCCAGCCTGAAATGGCTGGTGATCATGTTGCTGCTGCTAGCGCTGTGCCTGATGAACCTGCACAAGGAAGCGCGCTTCCTGTACTTCCAA
Organism: Pseudomonas sp. RV120224-01b; assembly: GCF_003208145.1. Lineage (NCBI taxonomy): Bacteria > Pseudomonadati > Pseudomonadota > Gammaproteobacteria > Pseudomonadales > Pseudomonadaceae > Pseudomonas > Pseudomonas sp. RV120224-01b. The sequence continues at coordinate 83,909 of NZ_QKMQ01000001.1, forward strand.
TTCTGACCGGAGTGAACGACATGAATGATATGACCCTCAAGCAACAACTGGCCGACATCATCGAGAACGTGATCGGTACTGCCGTGGCGCACGACGACCTGCTGATCGAGTCTGGCCTGGTCGACTCGATGACTGCCGTGGACATCGTCATGGCGGTGAAGACCCACTTTGGTTGCAAGGTACCGGCGACTGAAATCGATGAGCACCTGGAGTCGGTCGATACCCTGGCCCTGTTCGTTCAGAACAACCGCTGAGCCTGCCTGGGCACACAAGGAGGAGGGCGCCTGATGCACTTCGATTTCGACCACTGTGTGTTTGCCGACTGCAGTCAGGGCACCGACGCCCCAGCCTTGCGTGACGCCCGTCGGGTACTGGACTGGGCGGGGCTGCAGGCCGCTGTCGAAGCCTGGGTAGTGCGTGCCGGTGAGGCTGGCATCAGCCCGGGTACGGCGCTGGTGCTCAGCGGCCACAAGCAGATCGAGTTCGTGGTGGCCATGCTCGGCTGCCTGCGCATGGGCGTTACCTATGTGCCGCTGGACAGCATCAACCCGCCCCAGCGCTTGCAGCGCATTATCGAGCTAGTCGGCGCCGGGCACTGCTACGATGCGCAGGCCGACCAGTTTCTGGCTGGGCTTGCGGTGGCCACGCCGCTGCCGGAAGAGGGCCTGGCCTACATCATGTTCACCTCGGGCAGCACTGGTGACCCCAAGGGCGTGCAGATCGGCCGTGACAGCTTGGCGCTGTTCGCGGGCTGGATCCGCGATTGCCTGGCCTTGGGCGCAAAGCCGACGTTCATGAACCAGATGCTGTTCAGTTTCGACTTTTCGTTGTTCGACCTGTGTGGTGCGCTGGCGCTGGGTGGCCAGTGTGTGTTGTGCCCGCGCGACGTGATTGGCGACCCCGACGGCTTTATTGGCTACCTGGCCGACAGCCAGGTGCAGGTGTGGGCGTCGACCCCGTCATTCGTGCGTCAGCAACTGCTCAACGACCGTTTCGACAGCCAGCATCTGCCGGCCTTGCAGGTGTTCGTGTTTGGCGCCGAGTCGCTGACACCGACCTTGGCCAACGCGTTGTGGCAGCGTTTCCCTGGCGCCCGCATCATCAATTCCTATGGCCCCACCGAAGCGACGTGCTCCACCACCTGGATCGAGATCGTGCCGCCGCTTGAACCAGGTGCCCAGCCGCTGTCGATAGGCCGGGCCAAGCCCTACGCCGAAGTGTTCCTCGAAGACGGCGAGCTGTGCATTGCCGGTGACCATGTGATGCGTGGTTACCTGAACCGCCCGGACCTGACCCAGGCGGTGCTGTTCCGGCACAATGGCAAGCGTGCCTATCGCAGCGGTGACCTGGCTGAAATCGATGCGCGGGGCAAGGTGTACTTCCATGGCCGGCGTGATGACCAGATCAAGTTGCATGGCTACCGTATCGAGTTGGGCGAGGTGGATGCCGGCCTGGCCAGGCTGCCAGGTGTGAATGCTGCCGCTACGGTTGCCTTGCGCCGCCCCGACGGCACCCTGATGCGCATGGTCGGCTTTATCGAGCTGGCCGACCAATTGCCGGCGTCTACCCTGGGCCCGCTGCCGTCAGTGCTGGCTGACTGGAAGCAGCGGCTGGCCAGTTTCCTGCCTGGCTATATGATCCCTTCCGAACTGCTGGCCTGTGGTCGCTTCCCGACAACGTTGAGCGACAAAGTCGACCGCAAGCACCTGGCTGCGCTGTACCAGCAGGCCCGTGTGAAACGCTCCAAGGAGACTGTATGAAAGCCCGTATTTTGCTGCTTGCCACGTTGCTGGCGGGTGGTGCATTGCCGTGCGCGGCCCAGGCCGAGGGCAAACTGGCCCAGCTTTATGCGCCGCGCCCGCCAGCCGGCTCAGCGTTCGTGCGGGTGTTGCAGCCTGCCGACAACGCAATCGACGTGCAGGTTGGGCAGAACCCGTCCCAGCAGGTGGGGGCGGGCAAGTTGGCCAGCGGCTACAACGTGGTCAAAGGGGGAGAGCCCTTTACCGTGCGCATGGCGGGTAAAGCAGTTGGCACCTTGACCGTGGCCGCCGACACCTACCAAAGCCTGGTGCTGCACCAAGGCACGTTGCTGGTGCTGGACGATGGTGCCGCCAGCGAGGATGCCTTGAAGGCCGAGTTACGTTTCTACAACCTGGCCGGCAATTGCCCTGCCGGCCAGTTGCAGGTCCAGGGTGGCCCCACCCTGTTCACCGAGGTGGCTGCACGTTCCAGCAAGGCACGGGCGATAAACCCGGTCAGTGCGAGCCTGACTGCAGGTTGCGGCGCAACCCAGGCCAAGGCACTGGCGTTGCCGCCACTGCAGCCAGGCGATCACTACGCGCTGTTTCTCACGGGCGATGCCAGCCAGCCGGTACTGCGCGGCGAGCTCGGCAGCACCGCGCCCTTCACCCGGTAAGCGACCATGCGCACATTCTTACGTGATGACCACCTGCTGTTTCGTGACCAAGTTCGGCGTTTTATCGACGCGCGAATCCAGCCGTTCTATGCCGACTGGGAGCGCGATGGCCTGACCCCGGCAGCCTTGTGGCGCGAGGCCGGTGAGCAGGGCCTGTTGTGTTGCGCGCTGCCAGCCCCGTATGGCCCAGGCGGAGACTTTGGCCATGCCTTGGTCGTGATCGAGGCGTTGGCGCGGGCCAACTGCCTGGGGATCGGGTTTTCGATCCATTCCGACATGGTTGCGCCTTACCTGTACAACCTTGGCACACCGGCACAGAAGGACCGTTGGCTGCCGGCCATGGCGGCGGGCGAGCTGATCGGTGCCATTGCCATGACCGAGCCCGGTGCAGGCAGCGACCTCAAAGCGGTACGTTGCCGAGCTCGGCGCGAGGGTGACCACTTTGTGCTTAGCGGCCAGAAGACCTTCATCACCAACGGCGTCAATGCAGGGCTGGTCATCGTGGTGGCCAGCACCGAACCCGATCTGGGCGCTCGTGGGCTGTCACTGTTCTGCGTCGAAGCCGGCTTGCCAGGCTTCAGCAAGGGGCCGGCCATGAGCAAGATCGGCCAGCATGCACAGGACACTTGCGAACTGTTCTTTGACGAATTGCGTGTGCCAGCCGACTGCCTGCTAGGTGAAGAAAATGCCGCGTTCGAGTACATGAGCCGCGAATTGGCGCGTGAGCGCCTGGCCATTGCCTTGCGCGCTGCCGCCCATGCTGAAGGCATGCTCGAACAGACACTGGCGTACACCCGCGAACGCAAGGTGTTTGGCAAGCGCGTCAGCGATCACCAGCACAACCGCTTCATCCTGGCCGATGCCCACGCGCGGCTGACCATGTTGCGGGTGTTTCTCGATGATTGTGCCCGTCAGTTGATCGAAGGCAGCCTGGACCCGGTGCTGGCAGCGATGGCCAAGCTCAATGCCAGCGAGCTTCAAGGCGAGGTGCTTGACCAGTTGCTGCAACTGCACGGTGGCTACGGTTACAGCAGCGAATACGGAATCGGCCGCGCTTGGGCCGATGCCAGGGCGCTGCGGATTTTCGGCGGCACCAGCGAGATCATGCGCGAGATCATTGGCCGCAGCCTGCCTTGAGTGGCCCGTCAGGGGCTAGCCGCGTAGCCAGTCCTGATGCAGGCGGCGGGCCTGCGGCTCGTCGCCCAGTGCCCACGGGTCGAGGGCGAATGCCACCACGTGCTCGGCGCCCGTGGTGCGTGCCCACTCCAGTTGGCGACGCACCCGGGTGTAGTCGGCCGAGCGTGCCTTGAAGTCGCTGCCGTCGTTCTTTTCCGAGGGCAGCTGTTCAAACAACTCCACCACCACATCGAACGGCACCTGCCGGCGGCGCAGCTCCAGCAGTAGCGGCTCGATGGCCTGCAGGTTGGCCCAACCGGCTACGCCGACGCCGTCCTGCACCACCGGGCGCAGCGCGGTGCTGTCGAGCAGCGTGCGCCACAGCTGTACCAGCGAGCCTTGGCTCGGCAGCACGCTGTAGTAGGTGGAAATGGCTGGCACCTGATCACTGTGCTGACGGGTCAGGTTCGACATGTCGCCCAGCCAGAGCGCCAGACGTTGCTGGCTGTCGGCGCTGGCCCAGTGGTACTGCTCCAGCTCGTAGGGGATGTACCAGCCGGCAAAAGCTCGATGCTGCGGCCATGGGGCAGTGGCCAGGTAATGCCGGGCGTCGGCCAGGGACTTGGCGAAGAACTGGCCTTGCCCCTGCGCATCTGCCGACAGCGCCTGCCACCAGGCGTTGTCGTAGGGCAGGCCGACCTGCACCTGCATGCCTTGGTCATGTGCGATATCGAACACGGTGCGCAGCGTGTCCTCGGGCATCATCCACGGTGAGGCGCCGCCGATCAGGCCGACCCACTGCAGCGTCACGCTTTGGCAGCCCATGTCAGCCATGGCCGCCAGGCGCTGGCGCCATTGCCCCGGGGTCAGGTCGTTGTGGCTTTGCCACAGTTGCAGGAAGCTGCCCTGCAAACCGGTGCTGCGGCTGCAGCCTGGCAGGCTGGCCACGAGGGGCGCGGTGGCCAGCAGGCAGAGCAGGCTGCGGCGGCTGAGGCTGAAGGTGGAAATGGCGAACATCCTTATAGGCAGCATTTGAAGCACAAGGCCACAGACTACCTGAATTGCGCCCAGCTTACTCAGCCCACTCCGGATCCCCGGTGAACACCACCGTCAGCCAGCGGTCCGGCCCTTCGCCACCGACGGCATCACCAATCTCGTTGCGCCATGCGTCCCATTCATCGATGGTCTTCGCCGCCATGGCCTTTGGCACGATGAAGTACAGCTCGATCTCCCGCGAGCGCCCGACCTTGGCCACATAGGCGCGGTATGACTGCAGCCCGTGGCGGGCAACGAAGGCCTTGGCCACCTCATCCACATGCAGCTTGAGGTCGCCGGGGGTGACCAGAAATATTTCTGACAGTGCCTGACGCACCACCGACATCGGCAACGGCACGATTACCAGGCACACCAGCGCCAGTACGGCCGGGTCGATGTACGGTGATACCCACTCCAGCGACGTGCCCTGCACCGCGTAACCAAAGCAGAACGCAATCAGCAGCGCGGCGGTGATGCTGGCCGACATCACCCAGCCCTTGACGTCCATGCGCACGAAGTCTGATTTCAGCTTGCGGTTGGCGCGGGCTTCGACCACGGCGATGGTCACGCAGGTGATCACGGTCAGCACCGCATAGATCATGGCAATGCCGAATTCGAGGTGACGGCCGCCTTGCAGCAGGCTGCTGACGGCGTTGATCAGTGCGTAGATGGCCACGCCGCTGAGCAGAATGCCGTTCAGAGCCAGCACCATGGGTTCCAGGTGCCAGAAACCCATGGTGAAGCGTTCGCGCAGCTTGCGCGACATCTGCACGCTGGTGGTGTGCGAAGTGATCAGTTTGACCACAACAAGCGACAGGCCACTCATGCTGGCATCGACCAGCGAATAGACGCCGTCGAAGACGATGGAGTAGGAGCCGGAGGCCACGCCGAAGGCGATACCGATGCTGGCGATGAACAGGGTGACGGCAATCGAGGTGCGTAACAGGCCCTGTTCGCTGGTGATGTCGAAAAAGGTGGATCGGGTTGCGGTTTGCATGAATTGTGCTCAGTAAAAACGATAATGCTGTGGAGTCTGTGGTTGCCTCTTCGCGGGCTTGCCCGCTCCCACAGGTCCGCTGCTGACTTCAAGGTCTGTGCAAATCCTGTGGGAGCGGGCGAGCCCGCGAAGAAGGCGCATTGGCCCTCACAGACTAGACGCGGAATTGCTCCATCAGCGCCTGTTGTTGATTGGCCAACCGGTTCAGCGCCTGGCTGATGCGTGCCGATTCGTCGGCCTGGCCCGCCAGCGACTCGGTCACATCCCGAATACCGGCTACGTTGCGGTTCACTTCCTCAGCCACGGCGCTCTGTTCTTCCGCGGCCGAGGCAATCTGCAGGTTCATGTCGCTGATTACGGTCACCGCCTCGCCAATGCGCTGCAGTGCCGGCAGTGCCTGTTCCATGCGCGCTGCGCTGTCCTGTGCCTGGCGCTGGCCGTCGTGCATGGCGCCCACGACATCCTGGGTGCCTTGCTGCAAGCCTTCGATGACCTGGCGAATCTCCTCCACCGACACCTGCGTGCGCTGGGCCAGCCCGCGTACTTCATCGGCGACCACGGCAAAACCGCGCCCGGCCTCGCCAGCACGGGCCGCTTCGATGGCGGCATTCAGCGCCAGCAGGTTGGTCTGCTCGGCGATGGTGCGGATCACTTCCAGCACCGAGCCGATCTGCCCGCTGCGGTCTTCCAGGGCACGCGCCTCGTCCATGGCGGTGTCCATGCCGGCAGCCAGGCGGTCGATGCCCTGGCGGGTGCTGTCGATCAGCTGCAGGCCTTCGCGGCTGGCCTGGTCGGCGGCGCGCGCGGCCTGAGCCGCCTGCGAGGCGTTGTGGGCGACATCCAGGGCGGTGGCGCTCATCTCGTTGGCAGCCGTGGCCACCTGCTCGATTTCCCGGTGCTGCTGTTGCATGCCGTTGCTGGTCTGGCTGGCGATGGCGGCTGACTGGTCGGCGGTGCTGCGGGCTTCCTGCAACGAGCCTTTGACCTGGGCGATGATCGGCTGCAGCTTGTCGAGGAAGCGATTGAACCACCCCGTGAGCTGGCCCAGTTCGTCGTCGCGGGCGTATTCCAGGCGGCGGGTCAGGTCGCCTTCGCCGCTGGCGATGTCTTTCAGGCGCGCAGCCACGGCCAGGATGGGCCGGGTAACGCCGCGTGCGGTCAGCCATACCAGCAGCAAACCCACCACCGCCGCGCCAAGGCCGATCAGCAGGCTGGTGAGGTTGGCGCTCTGGTTGTGTGCGTCCAGGCGTTGATTGAGGGCCACGGCGGGTGCCTGCAGCACGCTTTCTGGCAACTCCAGCAAAACCTGCCACGGCGCGGCGTCAGGGATTGGCGTGAAGGGGTGGGCCACGCGCAGCAGGCCGTCGGCTACCGCCTTGTCCATGGGCTGGCCGAGCGCGCTGTCGTCGCGGCTGTTGCCTGCCAGCAGGCCGGCAGCGCTGGCGATACTCACCTGGCCCTGGCCATCGAACAGTTCGCGGCGGCCATCCACGCTCAGTTGCTGGAGGTTGGCAAGGCCAATGTCCAGGCCTACCACGCCGATCACCTTGCCGTGCTCCAGCAGCGGCAGGGCGATGCTGGTCATCAGCACCTGGCGGCCGTTGACGTCGTCCAGATACGGCTCGAGCATGCACGTTTTGGCGGTGTCCTGCGGGCAGGTCAGCCAGCGGTTCTTCGCCGCGCCGTTGCTGCCGATGCTGGCATCGCCGAGCATCGATTCCGGCATGGCCTCACGTTCCAGTGCGCCGGGGCTGGGCTGTGACCAGTACAGCGAGAAGCGCCCGCTGTCGTTGCTGCCTGCGGCATCCTGGCCGACGAACTGGCTGTCCTGCTGGTCCAGCGCGTTGGGCTGGAACACGAGGTACAGGCCTATCACGTCCGGGTTGCCGGCCAGGCTGGCACGCGCCTGGCGGGTCAGCTCGGCGCGCAGGTCGCTGCCGCCACGGGCCTTCAGGACTTGTACCAGGCGGGCAAAGCCATTGCCGTACTGGTAAGCGTCCATGAAGTAGCGCTGGATACGCAGGGCCTGGGTTTCGGCGTGGGCCTGCAGGCGCTGGCGGGCGCTGCTGTCGAGCATGGCGGTGTTGGCCTGGTTGACCAGCGCGGCACTGCGTTGTGCCTGGGTCAGCGAAGTGGCCACCAGCAAGGCGACGATGGCCAGCAGGCACAAGCCGGCGAGCAGGGTGATCTTCCATTGGATGGAGAGGCGACGCAGCGGCATGAGGGCTTTCCTTTTCGAGCAAGTACAACGCCCGCGGTCAGGCGCGGGCGTTGTTGGCAGCGTGGGTCATTCGGCGACGTAGTTGGGCGGTGCCGACCGGAAGGCTTTGGTCAGCCAGCCCAGGTAGATGAGCCCGAGCGCAGCCCAGATGCCGCCAAACATCAGCGAGTGCGCATTCAGGTCCAGCCACAGCGAGACGATGATGCAGAAGCCGACGGTAGGCAGTACCAGGTACTTCAGCTGGTTGGCCAGGCCTTTGCGGTTGCCTTCGCGCAGGTAGCAGTGGTTGATCACCGACAGGTTGACGAAGCTGAACGCGACCAGGGCGCCGAAGTTGATGATCGAGGTGGCGGTCACCAGGTCGAAGAAGATTGCCGACAGCGAAATCAGCCCCACTACCGCAATGTTCAGCACGGGTGTCTTGTAGCGTGAATGCAGGCGGGCGAAGACGCTGGCCGGGATCACGTTGTCGCGGCCCATCACGTACAGCAGGCGCGACACGCTGGTTTGCGAGGCCAGGCCAGAGGCGATGGTGTTGATCACGGTGCAGGCGATGAAAATCGACTGGAACAGTTTGCCACCCACGTACAGGGCGATTTCCGGCAGGGCCGCTTCATGGTCGTGGAAGCGCGCCATGGTCGGGAAATAAGCCTGGATGAAGTACGACACGGTGATGAACACCACGCCGCCGATCAGCGCAGTGAGGAAAATGGCACGAGGGATGGTCTTGCTCGGGTCGCGGGTTTCCTCGGACAGGCAGGTAACCGCGTCAAACCCCAGGAACGAGAAGCACAGGATGGTCGCGCCAGCGGCCAAGGCGCTGAACTGGGTCTGGCTGTCGCCGAAGGGAACCAGGCTCCAGGCGGTACCCAGCCCTTCACCTTGGTCCAGGCCGCGCACGCACAGGTAGATGAACACCGCGATGATCGCTACCTGCACGCCCACGAACAACAGGTTGAAGTGTGCCACCAGGTTCACGCTGCGCATGTTGATCAGGCTGATCAGGGTGACGAAGCCGGCCACCCACATCCACTCTGGTACTTCCGGGAACATGGCCGAGAGGTAAAGCTTGGCCAGCAACGCGTTGACCATCGGCAGCAGCAGGTAATCCAGCAGCGACGACCAGCCGACCAGGAAGCCTACATGAGGGTTGATGGCGCGTTGGGTGTAGGTGTAGGCCGAGCCCGACTGCGGGAAGCGCTTTACCAGAGTGCCGTAGCTCACGGCGGTGAACAGGATGCCGGCCAGCGCCAGGATGTAGGCGCTGGGTACGTGGCCGGCGGTAATCCCGCTGACGATGCCGAAGGTGTCGAACACGGTCATCGGCGTCAGGTAGGCCAGGCCGATGATGATCACATGCCAGAGACGCAGGGTTTTGCGAAGTTGGCCGTTGCCGGTAGCGCTGTGGTCATGCTGCATGCTGGCATGGCTCCTGCTGCTGGGCGTAAACGACGGGCACGGTGTATTGCGCATGCGGCAAGGGCGAGCGGGTGGGCTCCATGTTGTTCACCTTTTATGTTGGAGCAGCGGAAGGCGCGGGGGGACGCGCAAAGTGGTGAAAATAAAAAACGATGGGTAGGTGGGTGTCAAGTTAAACATGACAAGATGTTACTGAATTGAAACATTTATCGATTTAAAGGCTGTTTTGTTCGGTTTTTGCGCGGTTTTTTGCGATTTTGATCAATTTAAATGTTCGTAAAAATTAACGACTGGGCAACGTCGTTGGGCTGGGTGTCAGACGCTTCCCAAAAATGCCATTTCTCGATCCGCACCCGCCTGTGTCACCTGTTGCAGTGGTAATCTTCGCTGCGTGGCCTTTGGTCGCCCAACAAGCCCTTACGGACAGCATTCGGTTCTATTCATGAAGAAATCAGTTGGCATCCTTTCCGGCCTGGCTATCGCCATTGCCGTCGCAACCACCGCTGGCGCCTGGTACACCGGCAAGCAGCTGCCGGCCGAGCTGGACAATGCCCTTGCCCGCAGTAACGCCGAGCTGAAGAAAGCCCTGGTGACCACCGGTGGCAGCATGAGCATCGAGCGGCTGTCGCTGGAGCAGCATTTCTTCAGCAGTACCGCCCAGTACCGCCTGAAAGCACGCGACATCAACGTGGGTGACGGCGAGGTGTTGAGTTTCGACGTGGGCGTGACCGACCAGATCGAGCACGGCCCGTTCCCCTGGTCGCGGGTCAAGGCGTTCAAGCTGATGCCGGTGCTGGCGGTCAGCAACAGTAGTTTGCAAAAGGACGAAGCCACCGCACCGTGGTTTGCCGCAGCGGGTGAGCAGGCGCCGGTCAGTGCCCAAACCAGCCTTGGCTACGGCGGTAATGTGGTCAGCCAGGTGCGGCTGGCGCCGGTCAAGCTCGACGAAGCGGACGGCAACAGCCTCGACTTCTCGGGCATGCAGCTGGAGGTCAGTGGCGACAAGGAAGGCAAGGCATCCAGATTCCACGGCCAGGCCGACCGCTTTGTGATGAAACTGGTGCATGACGACCAGCCGCCTGCCACGTTCGAGCTCAAAGGCCTGAAGCTTGGCGGTAACCTGGCAGCCACCGCGCACGACGCCATCTATGTCGGTAATGCCGACCTGGCGCTGGCTGAAACCAAGGTCACCCTCGGGCCCAAACAGCAGGTACTGCTGATCAAGGGCTTTGAGCAAAATGCCCTGCAAACCCTTGATGGCCCGGATACCGTGGGCGGTCGCGTGGAGTACAAGGTTGGCGACATCACCTGGGATGGCCGTGCAGTGGGTAAGGCACAGATGGCGGTGAGCATTACCTCGGTCAACGCACCGGCGCTGCAGGCATTGTCGAAGTGGTACCAGGCGCATCTGGCGGAGTTCGAGGCCGCGGCAGCCGCCGGCCAGCCGGTGCCGCAAATCCAGATGGACGACGCCGAGAAGGCCCGTTTCCAGGGTGACTTGCAGAAGCTGCTCGCCGCCAGGCCCAAGGTGGCGATTGAAAACCTGTCGTTCAAGACCGCCAACGGCGAGAGCCGCTTCAACCTGTCGATGGACTTTGCCGCCCCGTCCAGCTTCGACCTGCCGCCGGACCAGTTGAGCAAGCAGATGATCACCGAGGTGAAGAGCAAGCTCTCGTTGTCCAAGCCGATGATGGGTGACCTGGCGACCTTGCAGGCCCTGCTGGAGGGTCAGACTGACGCTCAGGCGATTGCCATGCAGTCGAGCCAGGCGGGGGAGATGGTTGGCATGATGGCGCTGCAGAGTGGCATGGCGACTGTCGAAGGTAATGATGTGGTGAGCAGCCTGCACTATGCCGATGGCATGGTTGACTTCAACGGCAGGAAAATGACCGTGGAAGAGTTCGCCATGCTGATGGCGGCGCACCTGGCTGCGTTGTCGCCGCAGGGTTGATTGGTTCTGCCTGTGCTGGCCTTGTCGTCGGCACAGGCAATACAAAAACCACTTTAGAAATCGCTGGATTGTCTGTAGCCTTCGGCCTCCGATAATAATCCGTGCCCGCAGAGGGCCGTGGCGGGCAGTATGCCGTCCGGCACCCTTAGCCGATCTGCCAGGGCCGGGTGATACACTCGATTTGACGCGCACGCGCGCCTGCAGGTCCAGCGATCATGACCCAGATTTCCGAACGCCTGTTGGTTCAGGCCCACCTCGACGCCAAGCAGCCCAACCCGCTGACAGCCGAGCAGGAGGCCGAATACCGTGCGGCCATCGCTGCCGAGCTCAAGGCCCAGAACGCAGTGCTGGTTGCCCACTATTACTGCGACCCGGTTATCCAGGCGCTGGCTGAAGAAACCGGCGGCTGCGTGTCCGACTCGCTGGAAATGGCCCGCTTCGGCAAGAACCATCCGGCCGAGACCGTGATCGTGGCTGGCGTGCGTTTCATGGGCGAAACGGCAAAAATCCTCACCCCGGAAAAGCGCGTGCTGATGCCGACCCTGGAGGCGACCTGCTCGCTCGACCTGGGTTGCCCGGTGGAAGAGTTTTCTGCGTTCTGCGACCAGCACCCTGAACGCACCGTGGTGGTTTACGCCAACACATCCGCTGCCGTAAAGGCCCGTGCCGACTGGGTCGTGACCTCAAGCTGCGCGCTGGAAATTGTCGAAAGCCTGATGGATAACGGCGAGACCATCATCTGGGGGCCGGACCAGCATCTGGGCCGTTATATCCAGAAGCAGACCGGTGCCGACATGCTGCTGTGGGACGGTGCCTGCATCGTTCACGAAGAGTTCAAATCGCGTCAGCTGGCCGACATGAAGGCGCTGTACCCGGACGCCGCGATCCTGGTGCACCCTGAGTCGCCGGAAGCGGTGATCGAACTGGCCGACGCAGTGGGTTCTACCAGCCAGCTGATCAAGGCAGCGCAGACCCTGCCGAACAAGACCTTCATCGTCGCCACCGATCGCGGCATCTTCTACAAGATGCAGCAGCTGTGCCCGGACAAGGAATTCGTCGAAGCGCCTACAGCCGGCAATGGCGCGGCCTGCCGCAGCTGCGCGCACTGCCCGTGGATGGCGATGAATACCCTGGAGCGCGTGCTGCACTGCTTGCGTAATGGCGGTGACGAGATTTTTGTCGACCCGGCGCTGGTGCCCAAGGCGATCAAGCCGCTGAACCGCATGCTGGACTTTACCCAGGCGGCGCGCCTGAAACTGTCCGGTAACGCTTAAGATTTCTGGGGCCGCTTTGCGGCCCAATCGCGACGCAAGGCCGCTCCCACAATGGTCGGCGTACGCAGGACCCTGTGGGAGCGGCCTTGCGTCGCGATTGGGGCGCAAAGCGCCCCCAGAATATCAGCGCCCCATCATTTCCCGAACCATGCGCTGCTGCTCCATGATCTCGCGTTGGCGCTGGTCAATCTGCGAAGCCAGCGGGAAGTTGCTGCCCGACCGGCGCTTGGCGTAATCCAGTTGCTGGATCGCCTGGTCAAAGTCCCCCACCAGGGTGAAATACTCGGCCCGTGCGCGGTGCAGGCCAATGGTATTGCCCGACAAGCCCCGCACTTCAGCCATGTCGTACCACACGTCCGGGTCATCCGGCCGGCTCTTGACCAGTTCGTTCAGCACCTTCTCCGCTTCGGCAGGCTTGTTCTGCTTCACCAGCAAATCGGCCCGAACCTGTTTCAGCGGGTAGTTGCCCGGGTACAGCCCCTGCATCCGCTCGGCCCGCTGCTGGGCGTCGGCCAGGCGGTTGTTGGTGATGTCCAGGTCGATCTGCGCCAGGTTGTAGGTGATGTCGTTGGGTGCCTTGGCCAGTAGCGGTTTGAGCATTTCACGTGCTTCGTTCAGTTGCCCGCCTTTGATCTGAGCCAAGGCCAGGCCGTAACGCGCGGCGTCCAGTTTCGGGTCTTCGTCCAGCTGGGCACGGAAGCGCTTGGCCGCAAGCCCCGGTGTACCTTCGTAGGTCAGCGCCACCCGGGCGCGAATCAGCTGGTAGCGCATGCTGTCTTCAATGCCGCCCTTGGGCGCCTGGTCGGCCCGGTTGCGGGTATCGGCGATACGGGATTCGGTCACCGGGTGGGTCAGCAGGAATTCAGGCGGCTTGGCGTCATAGCGGTACTGGCGTGCCAGGCGCTCGAACATGGTCGGCATGTTGCGCGGGTCGTAGCCGGCCTTTTCCAGGTTCTGGATACCGATACGGTCGGCTTCCTGTTCGTTCTGGCGCGAGAAGCGGCGCTGTTCCTGGATGGCCGCCGCCTGGGTACCGGCAATCATGCCGATGCCCGCATCGCCGGCGCCACCGGCGGCCAGCACGATACCGGCCAGCAACGCCGCCATCATCGGCAGCTGCATGCGCTGCTGCGCCTCGACGCCTCGGGCGAAGTGGCGCTGCGACAAGTGCGCCAGTTCGTGCGCCAGTACCGAGGCGTACTCGCCTTCGGTCTGGGCGTTGAGGAACAGCCCGCCGTTGACCCCGACAATGCCACCCGGGGCGGCAAAGGCGTTCAGCTCGCGGCTGTCGATCAGGATGAATTCCAGGCGTCGGTCCTGCAGCTGGCTGGTTTCGGCCAGTTTGTACACGCTGGTTTCGACATAGTCTTTGAGCTGTGGGTCGTTCAGCTGATTGACCTGGCCACGCAGCAGGCTCAGCCAGGCGCGGCCCAGCTGGTGCTCCTGTTGCGGCGAAACGATCGCGGAACTGGCGTCACCCAGTGATGGCAGGTCGTCAGCATGGCCGGGAAGGGCCATCAGGCAGGCCAGCGTCAGCAGGGTAGGGCGCAGTAGATTCATGCATGAAGCTCGCGTCGGTCAAAGATACCTACTGTAGCGGGCTCACACGTTGGCGACCAGTGGCGCTATCCTAGCCGACCCTGTCAGCAAGCAGTCTGGCAACGCCTTTGGAGACCCTGCGATGAGTGACACCCTGACCTGCGATGCCGAACTGGACGCCAGCGGGCTGAATTGCCCTTTGCCGCTGCTCAAAGCCAAGATGGAGCTCAACCGCCTTGCCAGTGGCGCGGTACTCAAGGTGATCGCCACGGATGCCGGGTCGCAGCGTGACTTCCGCACTTTCGCCCAGTTGGCCGGTCATACCCTGCTGCGGGAAACGGCCGAGGCCGGCACCTACACTTACTGGCTGCGCAAGGCCTGAGTCTTTACCAAGGATCGTCAATGTTCAAAGTGCTTCGCGACTGGATGCAGCGCTACTTCTCCGATGAAGAAGCAGTGGTGCTGGCGGTCCTTCTGTTTCTGGCTTTCACGGCCGTTCTCACCTTGGGCGGCATGCTCGCGCCCGTGCTGGCGGGTATGGTACTGGCGTTCTTGATGCAGGGCCTGGTCAACGCCCTGGAGCGCGTGCGGGTACCGACGCGGCTGGCGGTAATGTTGGTGTTCGCCCTGTTCATGGGCGCGCTGGCGCTGTTCATGCTGGTGCTGGTGCCGCTGCTGTGGCACCAGCTTATTACCCTGTTCAACGAGCTGCCGGGCATGCTCGGCAAGTGGCAGTCGCTGTTGCTGCTGCTGCCCGAGCGCTACCCGCATCTGGTATCGGACGAGCAGGTGCTGCATGCCATCGAATCGGTACGAGGCGAAATCGGCAAGTTTGGCCAGTGGGCGCTGACCTTCTCGCTGTCGAGCCTGCCGTTGCTGGTCAATGCCATGATCTACCTGGTGCTGGTGCCGATCCTGGTGTTCTTCTTCCTCAAGGACCGCGAACTGATCGGGCGCTGGGTGAGCGGCTATCTGCCGCGCCAGCGCACCCTGCTGAACCGGGTGGGCAGCGAGATGAACCGGCAGATCGCCAACTACATCCGTGGCAAGGGTATCGAAATTCTGATCTGCGGCATTGCCACCTACATTGCCTTCATCAGCCTGGGGCTCAACTACGCCGCACTGCTGGCGCTGCTGGTGGGGCTGTCGGTGGTGGTGCCCTACGTGGGGGCGGTGGTGGTGACGGTGCCGGTGACGCTGATTGCGCTGTTCCAGTGGGGCTGGGGCGACCAGTTCATCTACCTGATGACGGTGTACGCGATCATCCAGGCGCTGGATGGCAACGTGCTGGTACCGCTGCTGTTCTCCGAGGCGGTAAGCCTGCACCCGGTGGCGATCATTTGCGCGGTACTGCTGTTCGGCGGGTTGTGGGGGTTCTGGGGGATTTTCTTCGCCATCCCACTGGCGACCCTGATCAAGGCCGTGCTGGATGCCTGGCCGCGGCAGGAGCCTAGCGTTTCACCGATGCTTTGATGTGATTGGGGCCGCGTTGCGGCCCCAAACGATCTCAAGCCTTGTTCAGCGCTTGTGCTGCTGCCAACACGGCATCCACATGCCCAGGCACCTTCACCCCACGCCATTCCTGGCGCAGTACACCCTTCTTGTCGATCAGGAAGGTGCTGCGGTCAACGCCCATGTATTCCTTGCCGTACAGCTTCTTCAGCTTGATCACGTCGAACAGCTGGCACAGGGCTTCGTCCTTGTCGCTGATCAGCTCGAACGGGAAGCCTTGCTTGGCCTTGAAGTTCTCGTGCGACTTGATGCCATCGCGCGACACGCCGAACACCACGGTGTTGGCGGCGGCAAAGGCGTCATGCTGGTCGCGGAACCCCTGGCCTTCGGTGGTGCAGCCCGGCGTGCTGTCCTTCGGGTAGAAGTAAACCACCACTTGCTGGCCCTTGAGTTCGGCCAGGCTGACGGTTTGCCCGCTGGTGGCCTGGGCCTGGAAGTCGGCAACAGGTTGGTCGAGTGCTACAGCCATGGTGGTTTCCTTACATGGGGTTCTGTGGGCGCCAAGGTTCGATCAGCGCGTCCAGGTTCAGGGCATCGGCAAAGTCCAGGAACTGGTCACGCAACCAGCTGATTTGCGTGCCGGCCGGCAGGATCACGGTGAACTGGGCGTTGAGCATGCTGCTGCCGGTTTGCGGAGCCAGGTAGGTGTCGCAGGTCATGGCTTCCAGCTCGACGCGGTGGTCGAGGAAGAACTGGCACAGCTCGTTGATGATGTCCGGGCGGTAGGCGGCGCTGACGTAGGCCACGTACGGCAGGGCCTGCGGGCGCACTTCCTGGTCGGCGCTGCGCACCACGTCCAGGGTCAGGCCATGTTTTTTGCCCAGGCCCGGCAGGGTGGACTCCAGGCGCGCCAGGGCGTCCCAGCTGCCGCCCACTTGCAGCACCAGGGCGCTGGTCTCGCCGTGGCGGCTCAGGCGCGAGGTGACCACCGCGCAGCGGTTTTCGAAAGCGGCGCGGCTGAGGACGTTGGCCAGTTCCATGGGGTTCGGGCCCAAGGCACTGATGACAAGGAATTGTTCGCGGACGGTGGGGGTGGACATGCAGCGTTCCTAAAGCGATGAGCGGTCGGTACAGGACGGGCGAAAGCCTCCTGTCGGCAGGGCCCGGGGCTCGCATGCGAGGTCGTGGACGCTGGCGGGGAGCAAGGTCGACGGCCCGGCGGGCCGCGCTGCACCGATCAAAGGATCAAGGGTAGCGAAATAAGGCGCCGAGGGGAATGCTCCGCCTGCCTGCTTCGCTTGTGCAAGGCCGATGCCCCCAGTACCATTACGGCTCTCTTTTTCCGGCAGGAGCAGTTACATGATTGCGGGCAGTATGGTGGCATTGGTCACACCCATGGATGCACAAGGGCGTGTGGACTGGGGCAGCCTCGACAAACTTGTAGACTTCCACCTGGAAAACGGCACCCATGCGATCGTCGCTGTCGGCACCACTGGTGAGTCCGCCACGCTGGATGTCGAAGAACACATCCTGGTCATCAAGCACGTGGTCGAGCGCGTCAAGCGCAGCAGCCGCCGCGTTCCGGTCATTGCCGGTACCGGTGCCAACGCCACTGCCGAAGCCGTGCACCTGACCCAGAACGCCAAGAGCGCCGGTGCCGATGCCTGCCTGCTGGTGGTGCCGTACTACAACAAGCCGACGCAAGAAGGCCTGTACCAGCACTTCAAGCACATTGCCGAAGCCGTCGACATTCCGCAGATCCTCTACAACGTACCCGGCCGCACCTCCTGCGACATGCAGGCCGAGACCGTGATCCGCCTGTCGACCGTGCCGAACATCATCGGCATCAAGGAAGCCACCGGCGACCTGGTCCGCGCCAAGGCCATCCTCGATGGCGTCAGCAAAGACTTCATCGTCCTGTCCGGCGATGACCCGACTGCCGTCGAGCTGATCCTGATGGGCGGCAAGGGCAACATTTCTGTTACCGCCAACGTCGCTCCGCGCGAAATGGCCGATCTGTGCGAGGCCGCCCTTGAGGGCAATGCCGAGAAGGCCCGCGCCATCAACGAAAAACTCATGCCGCTGCACAAAGACCTGTTCTGCGAGGCCAACCCGATCCCGGTGAAATGGGCGCTCGTCGAAATGGGCCTGATGCAAAAGGGCATTCGCCTGCCACTGACCTGGCTGAGCGAAGGCTGCCACGAAAAAGTCCGTACTGCCTTGCGCCAGTCCGGCGTACTGGTTTAAGAGGAAGTACACCGCATGAAGCGACTGGCTGGTCTTTCCGCCCTTGCCCTGATTATCTCCAGCACCAGTGGGTGTGGCTGGCTGTGGGGCGAGGATGGCTATTTCCGCGACCGCGGCAGCGACTACCTGCAGGCGCACCCGACTGCGCCGATGCAGCTGCCGCCGGACGCCAGCAACGTCAAGCGCCTTGACCCGCTGCTGCCCATTCCGCGTAACGTCGCCGACGATCACGTCACGGGCGAGTTCGAAGTGCCGCGCCCGCAACCCCTGACCGGCGGTGCCGCCCAGGTCACCGACTACAGCCTGCAACGCAGCGGCAGCAGCCGTTGGGTGCTGGCCCAGCACTCGCCAGCCGAAGTGTGGCCGGTGGCTCGCCAGTTCTTCGAGGACAACGGCTTCCGCATCGCTGAAGAGCGCCCGCAGACCGGTGAGTTCAACACCACCTGGCAGCGTTTCGACGAGTTGTCGGCATCGCTTGGCCAGCGCCTGGCGAGCACCGCTAGCAGCGGTGACAGCGAAGTGCGCGTACGTGTGCGCATGGAGCCGGGCGTGCAGCGCAACACCTCCGAGGTGTATGTGGTCAGCGTCGAGCGCCCGGCCGGCAGCACCGCCGAGCCTGGCTTCCCGTCCACCTCCAGCAACACGGGTGCCGATGCCCTGCTGGTTGACGAAATGCTTGCCAGCATGAACCGCAGCGCCGAGAAAGGCGGTTCGGTGTCGCTGTTGGCCGCGCGCGATTTCGACGCGCCAAGCCGCGTCAGCCTGAGCGAAGACGGCAGCGGCAACCCGGTGCTGTACCTGGGTTCCGACCTGGACCGTGCCTGGTCTGGCGTAGGCCGTGCCCTGGAGCAGGGTGGCGAGTGGCGTGTTGAAGACATCAACCGCAGCCTGGGCCTGTACTACATCAACCTGTCGGAAAAACCGGACGACAAGCAGAACCAGCCTGGCTTCTTCGGCCGTATGTTCGGCAGCGAGCCGACCAAGGAAGAGCGTGAAGCCCGTGCCGAGCGCTACCAGGTTCGCCTGAGCAAGGTGGGTGATAGCGTGCAGGTCACGGTCGAGAAAAACATCAACACCGTGGCCCCGGCCGATGTTGCCCGCCGCGTGCTGAGCGCCATTCAGGACCACCTGGGCTAAGTGCGCTTCGCGGTACTCGGAAGCGGCAGCCAAGGGAACGGCACGCTGATCGCCAGTGGTGACACGTTCATCCTGGTCGATTGCGGCTTTTCCCTGCGTGAAACCGAGCGGCGCCTGGCGCTGCTCGGTGTGTCGGCGGCTCAGCTCAGCGCAATATTGGTCACCCACGAACATGCCGACCACGTGCATGGGGTGGGCTTGCTGTCACGGCGCTACAATGTACCGGTCTACCTCAGCCAGGGCACGTTGCGCGGCATGCGCAAGCCGGTGGAGGTGGCCGGTTTTCTCGCTTGTGGCCAAAGCCTGCGTATCGGCAGCCTGGAAGTGACCGCAGCGCGGGTTGAGCACGACGCCTACGAGCCGCTGCAATACGTGATCAGCGACGGCCAGCGGCGCTTCGGCATGTTGACCGACTTGGGCTCGTACGACGCGCTGCTGCTGGAGCGTTACCAGGGTCTGGATGCATTGCTGATCGAGGCTAACCACTGCCGCGACCTGCTGGCACGCGGTCACTACCCGGCCTTCTTGAAGCAGCGGGTAGGGGGCATGCAAGGGCATTTGAACAATCACCAGGCCGCGCGCCTGGTGCATGAGTTGGGCTGGAACAACCTGCAACACCTGGTGCTGGCCCACCTCAGCAGCAAGAACAACCTGCCACACTTGGCCCGCCAGTGCTTCGTCGACACCCTTGGGTGCGACCCGGACTGGCTCCAGGTGGCGAATCAGGAACACGGGCTCGACTGGCGCGAAATCGCCTAGCCCAACACCTCAAGCAAGCGGAGCCCAATCATGGAAAAACGCGACGAACTCTACCGCGGCAAGGCCAAATCGGTTTACAAGACCGACGACGCCGACCGCTTGATCCTGCTGTTCCGTAACGACACTTCGGCGTTCGACGGCAAGCGCATCGAACAACTCGACCGCAAAGGCATGGTGAACAACAAGTTCAACGCCTTCATCATGCAGAAACTGGAAGAAGCCGGCGTGCCGACCCAGTTCGACAAGCTGCTGGGCGACAACGAGTGCCTGGTGAAGAAGCTGGACATGATCCCGGTCGAATGCGTAGTGCGTAACTACGCCGCCGGCAGCCTGGTCAAGCGCCTGGGCGTGGAGGAGGGCATCAAGCTGGAGCCGTCCACCTTCGAGCTGTTCCTGAAGAACGACGAGAAGGGCGACCCCTTCATCAACGAATCCCACGTTGTCGCGTTCGGCTGGGGCACCGCCGAGCAGCTGGTGGAAATGAAAAAGCTGTCGCTGAAAGTCAACGAAGTGCTGAGCAAGCTGTTTGATGACGCCGGCCTGCTGCTGGTCGACTTCAAGCTGGAGTTCGGTGTCTTCCACGGCCAGATCGTGCTGGGCGACGAGTTCAGCCCGGACGGCTGCCGCCTGTGGGACAAAGAAACCCGCAAGAAGATGGACAAGGACCGCTTCCGCCAGGGCCTGGGCGACGTGATCGAAGCCTACGAAGAAGTTGCCAAGCGCCTGGGCGTGCCGCTGTAAGCGGCGCATTCACGCAAGCGCCTGATACCACGCGATTTTTTTGAAAAAAAGATTTGCGTTTTCAAAAAACGCTGGTAAGATGCGCGGCATTGGAGAGATGCCGGAGTGGTCGAACGGGACGGATTCGAAATCCGTTGTACTGGCAACAGTACCTAGGGTTCAAATCCCTATCTCTCCGCCATACATCGAGAAGCCCCGCAGATTTAGGTCTGCGGGGCTTTTTCGTTCTGGGGCAGAAAAATGATCTGCTACTTCACGCGTGTTGCGTTTGTAGCTTCTCCCTGCGCGTGTTTCAGAGCCTGAGCATCGTCGGTCTTCAAGGCTTCGCGCGGGAATACACTGACCGTTTCGGGGCTATCGAGAAAACGAGATGCTTCGAAGCGTTTCGTGTTGCTTAGATCCAGATTGAGAATCGGCATATCGTCGCTCATTTCTTCATCATCCCCAATTCAGCATCATCCAGCAGCGCCTTGGCCATTGCGCTCAGGTAATGCGAAGCCCAGATCAGTTTCTGGTCGCCGTCCATCAGGCCGGTGATGATCAGGTCGCGGACGTAGCCCATCAGTTCGGATGCTTGCTCGCGGGCGTCCTGGCAGGGGATGCCGGGTTCGATGCGGAACAGCGGGTGGGTGCTGTTTTCGCCTTGGTAGAAGCAGGTTTTGCCGACTGTGGTGGGTTCTTTGGTGTTGTCGGTGGGCATTGTTTTTTACTCCCTGAAATCTTGGTTGTCTGGGCTGGCCTCTTCGCGGGCATGCCCGCTCCCACAGGTACTGTGCAGTGCTTGAGGGCAGTGAATACCCTGTGGGAGCGGGCGAGCCCGCGAAGAGGCCGGGCACTGCTAGTGCAAGGTGTACGGCTCGCTAGGCAAATGCGGCCGCATCTGCAATTGCATCAATGCCGACTCGACCAGCCCCTGTACCGCCTCCATTTCATGGATCACGGCCTGCATCACGATCGAACTCGGGGCAGTGGGTTTGAGTTGCACGGATTGGCGGGCCACTGACAGGGCGCAGAGTACGTACTCTGAGGACTGGACCAGGGTGTCTTGCAGTGCCTGGGTGGTATCGAGGGAGTAGGGTGGATCGGGTACCATCTTGCGCATGTAAGCTCCTTGGGTAGTGGAGCCGCCTGGCAACGCTGTCAAACGAATGGAGGCAGCTATACATGGGTTGACAGACCGGTACCCAAGGACCCGGCGCACACGAATGTGCCCCATGCACAGCTGCCATTAAGCGCTGCAACGGAAACTTGAGTAGTCGGCCTGTCAAAGCCGGTCGTTGGTTGGTAACGACAAGCCGAGACTAGATCGCGACATAATCCGTCGCAAGCGTTTGAGCAGTTTGGCAGTATGTTTGGGAAACGGCCTACAAGGAAGGGGATTATTCCGAGCTTTTTGGTGTAGGGCAGGGCCGCTTACGAAATTCGGCAGATTCCGATGGATCTTGTCCAATGGACGTTTCGAGACTGCTTCGTCTTGATCGGAGGGTGGAAAACGGTTGCCGGACGTACCAGCTTCGCCCACAATCCTTCGCGAGGGCTCAATAAGAGCAGGGCTGATCCGGTTCATGGCGATATTGGCGGGTCAGTGTGGATTGTGCGAGTCGCCACTCGTACGGTAGCGGTAACCGGCAACAGTGGTTAGCTTCCGACCCCTTCCGAATGTGTTTCTGGACGTGCTAAGCAAGCGCTTCGACTACCAGCCCTCATGATTTCCCGAAAGGCACCTATGGTGCCTTTTTTGCTTTCGGCGTGACGGCCCTCGTGGCGTCGCCCCCGCTTTGGCAGCGGAGCGATTTTAGTGGGAGCGTGGCAGCCCTGAGGTAGAGCAGTTTTCCGCAACATTTTGTCTTGAACTGCCATTGGCACCTTGCGCTACAATGCGCTCCTCTAATACGCCACTCACGCCCAGGCCAAACGCCGTAATGATTACGCGCGCTGGGCGATGACCTTTTTCTGACATGGATTCGTTGGATGCTTCGCGCCGTACTGGTCTCCCTCTACGCCCTTCGCTGGACGGCTGAATTGTCGTCTGCGGCCAGTGCTGCGCCCTCTCTGAAATCCCCGCACAACGTCGAATGCTGCCGCCAGACCCTGGCTGCGGTACGCGGCTGTGCGCCCCACCGAAAATGGAGTGCTCCACTTGCGTAAGAAATTCGTCGCATCCCTCTTGGCGGTCGCCATCGCCTCTACCACGGCCTGTGCACAGCTCGGGATCAGCAAAGAGCAAGCGGGCACCGTGATCGGTGGCCTGGCCGGTGTGGCCATCGGCTCGACCATGGGCAGCGGCAACGGCAAGATTGCCGCGGCCCTGATTGCAGGTGGCATCGGTGCCTACGTGGGCAACCGCATCGGCCACATGCTGGATGAGAAGGACCAGCAGGCCCTGGCGCTGCGCACCCAGGAAGTGTTGAGCCAACAGCAGACCACCGCCAGCGCCCAGCCGGTGACCTGGACCTCCGACCACTCGGGCGCCACCGCGCAAATCGTGCCGGGCAAGGAATACACCCAGACCAAGAAGGTTGAGGTCAAGCGCGCGCCGAAGATCCAGGCGGTGCCGTCCATGAAGCTGATCAACGAACCGTACGTGACCATCAGCGACAACCTGAACGTGCGTGCCGCGCCTAACCAGAACGGTGAAAAGGTCGGCAGCCTGAAGAACCACACCGAGTTCACCGCCGTCGGCTCCACGGGTGACTGGATCCTGGTCGGCCGCAAGGGCGTGACTGTTGGCTATGTGCACAAGAACTATGTCGAACCGAAGGCGCAGGCAGTTGCCAAGCGCGTAACCCCGGCGGTGAACCTGGACGAGCTTGATGTAGCCGCCAGCAAGGAAACCCAAGGCTTCGACCTGGATTCGGTGCAGTCGCTGCCGACCGAAACCGTCGCTGCCGAAGCCGCCTGCCGCCCGGTCACGGTCAACCTGAAGTCGCAAAGCGGCAAGACCGAGCAAGAGCAGAACACCTTCTGCAAACAAGCCAACGGCACCTGGGAACTGATCTGAGGAACTCCATGAAAAAGCACGCGCTCGCGCTGGCTGTGATCGGCGCTTGTGGTCTGGTACCGCAGGCGTTCGCCCATGAGCTGGCCTTCTCGAAGAAAGAAAATATCAAGGTCGAAGTACCTGGGGACGCCACCACCTGGTGCAAACCCGAGGTCGAGCTGACCATCACCCGTCCGGCCTGGGACAACCAGGAGCTGCTGTCGGGCCTGCTGACCAAGCTGCCGTTTGTGTTCGCCAAGGACTGTTCGACGGCCAAGGTAAGCTGGAAAGCCGTTGATGCCAAAGGCAGCCTGTACGCCAGTGGTTCGGGCAATGCCACCAACCTGGGCCTGGTGACCCTGGCGGCTGCTCCGGCTGCTGCTCCTGCAGTTCCGGCGCCGGTCGCTGCTGCCCCGGCCCCGGCCCCAGCTGCACCTGTTGCACCTGTTGCACCTGCGCCGGCAGAAGCTCCGGCGGCCGTTGCTCCAACCCCCGCCCCAGCTGCCGAGCCTGCACCTGCGGTAGTGGAAGCAGCCCCGGCCCCGGCACCAGCTGTTGCCGCAGAACCCGCGCCAGCACCGGCTGCTGAAACCCCAGCCCCAGCGCAAGCGCCAGTCGCTCCGCCAGTGCCGGCCCCGGCCGCCGCGGTCGCTGCTGCCCCCACCTCGGACTTCGGCCGCACCGTGGTCCTGGAAAACCGCAAACTGATGCAGGTAACGGACGGTGCGGGCTGCAAATGGGTGCTCAGCCGCGAGATCATCAGCAACGGTGACACCCTGTCGTTCGGCACCACCCCGGCCATGCCTTGCCCAGCGTCCGGTTTTGGCGAAGGCAACTTCGAAAAATTCAGCTGGAAGGCCGTGGGCACCTACCGTGGGGATAACTGGAACCGCGTATACGTTCACCCGAGCGGTTTGATCTTCAACAAGGTCTTCGAGCCTGCGGTCCAGAACAAGGCCGTTTCCTACCTCACGGCAGAAGCTGACCAGGCCGCATTCCTGGTGGGTGAGATCCCCAGTCGGCAGATGAAGGTGTACCTCACCTTCACCCGCAGCAGCTACGGCGTGCTGCGCCCGTTCGGCAGCGACCCTTACTACGTGGCAGTAACCCCGGACGAGTCGTTCGCCCTGGACGCAGCCAAGTACAAGGAAGCTGCGCTGGAAATCTTTGACCTGATCAAGACCACCTCGCCGACCACCACCGATGTGGCCAATCTGCTCATCGTCAAAGATATTTCGGCGATCACGAACAACATGTGGGGTAACGACGCGCAAAAGATCACCCGCAACCGCATCGGCATCAATCGCCAAGGCCTGTTCTTCGATGTGCGCGATGGCGCGAACTGGGCTGTTCAGCGTGAGGAGCAGCGCGTGCGTGAGGCGCGCCGGCGTCAACAGGAACTGGCCAGCGTCCACACCCGCGTACTGGAGCGTTACCAGCAGTTGCAAGACGGCATGAGCGAGTTCAAAGGGCGCGAAACCGAAGCCCTGGCACAGATGGCCGGCATCAAGGTGCGCTTCGCTTCGCCGCTGGAACAGCAAAACCCGGCAACTTCGGCCCGCGTGGCGCCGATGATGGTCCACGTCACCGGCAAGCAGGGCGACTTCTACGCCATCGACTTCCCAAGCAAGGGCCGCCTGGTAGCGGACGAGGAATACAGCGAAGGCTGGTACGTGGCCCAAGTGGCCAACGCCACGCCGTACTACCCGCTGGACGATGGCCGCGCCGTGCCCACTTACCGTGCCTACAACGCGGGCGAGCCCCAGGCATGCAAGCAGGACAAGTGTGCCGACCTCGTGTCGTTCGGCGCCGTGCTGGCCAAGGAATTCCCTAACGCCGGTATCGATTTCAGCTGGACCCCAGAGGTCTCCCAAAAGTACGTGAACGACTGGAACAACGCTTCCGCCATGGTCCAGTGAGGCAAACACCATGATCAAACAGATGAACAAGAAGCAGCTGCTGATTGGCGGTGTGGCCGCAGCGGTGCTGGTGCTCGGCGGTGGTTACGCGATGCTGTCCAGCTCGGGCAAGAAGGCTGCGATGGCCTACTACGACGACTTCAAGGAGCGCTACTTCCTTGAGGACGTGCTGTCTGAAGGTGATATTTCCTACTCGGCGTTCTCTGGCAACCTGACTGTCGCCGACCCCGAGATCCGCGTGGCGGCCGCGCAGACCAACGGTGCCCAGCAGTTCATGCGCGGCCTTTCGGGCCTGATGGAGTCGGTTCGCGGTAGCTCGGCGGAAGAGGGCCTGGCCGGTTGGGCCAAGTACCAGCTCAACGCCAGCGGCAACGTTGCAGGCGTCTACCTGAAGGCCGATGCGCTGAAGCTGGCGCACGAGGGTGACAGCAAGGACGGCACGATCCACATCCAGCTGCTTGGGATGCAGATGGGCAACCCTTTCGTTGCCAGCAAGGGCGCTGAAGTGGTGCTGGTGTCTGATGTCAGCGACGAGATCCAGCCGCGTGCCGAACTGGCCGCCAATGGCCGTGCCACCCAGTCAAACTTCGACTGGGGTAGCAACATGGCGGTGCGTCAGCCAATGACCGGCGCATTCCTGGTCAGCAGCACCGGCGATTTTGGCACCACGATTGACGTGGACTTCACCCTCAAGCGTTCCAGCGACGGTGAAGGCTCGATGGCGTTCGTCGTGACCCACCGTAACGATGGCTCCAAGGTGGGTGAGATCGTGCGCAAGGCCGACTTCCAGTCGCTGCCGGAGCTCGACGATGTCGAAACCCAGCTCAAGAGTGCGTTGAGCGCCATGCTGATTGGCGCGTACAGCTCGTACAGCGGCCAGGCGGTATTGGCCGAGGCCGTGAGTGCTTTTGCGCGCAAGGCCAAGGTGGAGAACTACAGCGTGAGCTACAGCGGCTTCAAACCGCTGAAAGAGGCTTACAGCGACTACCAGCAGAATGTACCGAAGGCGAAGTTCGCCGCCTTCTGTGAACAGGTCGGGTTGTCGACGTGGAGCAGTGATTTCGGTGCCAAGGGCAAGAACCACAGCGACTCGGAGTGTGCCATCGGGCAGAAGCTGGTCGAGGATGGCAAGTTTGAAGAGCAGTACACCTTCAAGGAAGGCAAAAGCCTGTTTGCGGCGTTGTTCGTGAGCAAGGCGTATGAGCTGGAAACCAATTGACCGGTTGATCGCTGATAAACAAAGCCCCCGGCAACGATGAGTTGTCGGGGGCTTTTTCAATTCTGCGAGTCAGAGGTTTCAGCGCATCGCCGCCAGCTTGATGCCGAACCCTACCAGGCAAGCCCCCGCCAGCCGCTCGAACATATTGGTAATGCGCGGGTTGGCGCGCATGCGTTCGGCCAGCCGGTGGGTCAGCACCACGGCGATCAACCCGTACAGGAACGTGATCACCGCCACCGTTGCCGCCATGAAGCCGAACGTCACCAACCCCTGATGCTTCACCGGGTCGATGAACAGTGGGAAAAACGCCATGTAGAACATGATCGCCTTGGGGTTGAGCAGGGTGATCAGCATGGTCTGGCGCAGGTATTGGCCGTTGTCCATGCGGCTGGTGCGCGGCGCGTCACCCGGTTTGCTCAACAGCATGCGCAGGCCCAGGTAGGCGAGGTACGCGGCGCCGGCCCATTGCACGATGTGGAAGGCCGCAGGGTAGGTGGCCAGCAAGGTGGCGACGCCAGCTACCGCCAGCCACAACAGGACCTGGTCACCAACGATCACCCCACAGGTCGCGGCCAGGCCTGCCTTGATGCCGCCCTTGCCGGTGGCAGTGATCAGGGCAAAATTGCCCGGGCCCGGGATGGCCAGAAGAATGATGAAGGCGATGACGAATGCGCCGTAGTCGGTGACGCCGAGCATGGTGAACTCCTGTAGAGCAGTGCAAAGGCAGAGTCATGACTATCGTCGCCAACCGCGTGCTTTACAACCTGTTGTTGCACATTCGCAATCCATCATTGCCAAGCGCGACTTGGATCCAATGCCTGTTTTCTGTATCATCCCGCCGCCATCAGACGATGGTCGAAGATGATTCATTTAAAGGACTTAGTAATGAAAAAGCTGTTCAAGGCCACCGTAGCCGTTGCTGTAGTTTCGGGTGTTGCCCTGCTGTCGGGTTGCACTGGCCAGGTTTACAACCAGCCGAAAAACTGCACCTACGACTACCTGTTCCACCCTTCGGTTTCCATCTCCAAGATCATCGGTGGCTGCGGCCCGATCGATAAACTGCCTCAGCAGCAGTAATCTTGGCGGTACCCTGATCGCGACGCTTGCGGCGTGATCCAAGGCCCCCGGTCATGTACATGGCCGGGGGTTTTTGTTGGTGGGCCACTTACCAGCGCAGCGACACTGTTCCCAGCAGGGTGCGCTCTTCACCCCAGTAGCAACGACCGGCGTTGTTGCAGCCTGCCACATACTCTTTGTCGAACAGGTTGCGGGCATTGACCTCGACCGACCAGTTCTCGTCGATGTCATAGCCGACCTTGGCATCCACCAGCGTGACATCGCCGGTATCCAGCTTGCCGTACAGGCTTGCCGGGGTGTAAGCGAAGGTGCTGTCGAAGTGGCGCACGCCGCCGCCGATCTGCAGGCCTTTGAGCAGGCCGTCCCGGAAGCGGTAAGTGCTCCATATCGATGCCTGGTTGCGTGGCACGCCGGTCATCTGGTGGTCTTCATACAGCGACCCGGCAAAATCCTTGGTAATGCGCGAATCGGTGTAGGTATACGCGGCAGTAACGTTGAGGTTTTCGCTCAGGTCGCTGTTCAACTCAAGCTCTAATCCCTTGGCTCGGCTGGCGCCGATCTGGCGGTAGTCGCCGGACTCGTAGATCACGTCGTCCTTCTTGCGCAGGTCGTACACCGACGCGGTGAAGGCGGTATTCCACCCTTTGGGTTCGTACTTGATACCCACCTCGTACTGCTCGCTGGTGGTCGGGTCCAGCGGGCCGTTCTTGCTTTCGGTTTGCTGCGTCGGGGCAAAGGCGGTGGAGTAGCTGAAGTATGGCGACAGGCCGTTTTCGAACTGGTACATCACCCCGGTCTGCCAGGTGAACTTGCTGTCCCAGCTGTCCATGTCGACTGGCGGGTTGCCGACCTTGTTGCGGAACTGACTGTTGACCCGGTCCAGGCGCCCACCCAGCAGCAATACCCAGTTGTCGACCTTGGTTTGCAGCTGGCTGTAAAGCCCGTACATGGTCTGTTCAAGCAGGGCGTTCTGCACATGCACGGGCGTGCTTGGCTTGCCGTTCCACACCGGGTCGAACACGTTGATGGTGCCACCGTTGCCCGCGTCCCAGTCCTGGTTGAACGAGGTGCGGTCCAGGCTTGCCCCCATCAGGAAGGTGTGGTCGAACGCACCTTGGGTGAAGTGGCCCTCGAACTGGTTGTCCAGCGAGTAGGCGATGGACTTGTTGTAGCGGTCGTAGGCCGTGTTGCTCAGGGTGGTACCGAAGCCGCCGTTATTCAGGCTGCCTGGCCACATTTCCTGGCGGTCGATACGCGATTGCATGTAGCGCGAGTTCTGGCGGAACTGCCAGGTGTCGTTGAAACGGTGGCTGAACTCGTAGCCCAGGCTCCAGGTTTCGCGTTCGAAGTTGTCCCAGTCCGGGTTGCCGGACAACTGGTCCTTGTCGATCTTGCCGTTGGGGTTGTGCAGCAGGGTACCGGCGGCCGGGTAACCAAGCTCCATCAAGGTGCGGTCGCGCTGGTAGGTGGCCAGCACCGTCAGGCTGTTGAAATCGTCGAAGTTCAGGGTCAAGGACGGCGCAAGGTAAAGGCGATCATCAGGTTGATGGTCAACCTGGGTATCGGACTTGCGGCCCATCATCACCAGCCGGCCAAGCACATTGCCCTCATCGGTGAGCGGGCCGGACACATCCACGCCCAACTGGCGGCGGTTATGCGAGCCGTAGCTCAGTTGCACTTCGCCGCGCGCTTCGGCAGTAGGCCGCTTGCTGACCAGGTTGACCACGCCACCGGGGGCGTTTTCGCCATACAGGATCGACGTCGGGCCACGGAATACTTCTACCCGCTCCAGGCCGTAAGGTTCACTGCTGGTGTCGTAGCGGTTGCCCTGCACCCGCAGGCCATCGCGCAACAGGCCGTAGCCATAGTCAGTGGCGTTGAAGCCACGGATGAAGAACAGATCACCCGCCTGGCCATCACCGCCAGCAAAGGGCGGGGAGAAAATGCCTGGGACGTAGCCCAGCACCTCGGTGAGGGTTTGCGATTGCTGGTCGTCCATGCGTTGGCGGGTGACTACCGAAACCGAGCGCGGGGTGTCAGCCAGGGCGCTGCTGGTCTTGCTGGCGGTGGCGCTGGATACCGCGCGGTAGCCGCTATCGCCCTGGCCGTTGCTGGCGAGCAGGGCTGCGGCGTTGATCGAGGTGGCGTCCAGTTGCAGCGCCGTGCCATCGGCAAGGGGTTGCAGCACGTAGCCGGCGCTACCTTGCGGCACGGCTTGCAGGCCGCTGCCTTGCAGCAGCCGGGCCAGGCCTTGGGCGACGCTGTAGCGGCCTTGCAGCCCAGGGCTGGTCTTGCCGGCGGCCAGTTCGTTACTGCCGGCCAGGTAGATGCCGGCCTGGCTGCTGAACTGGTTGAGTGCGCTGGTGAGCGAGCCGGGGGCGATGTTGAAGCTGGCTTCGGCGCTGGCCGCCTGTTCGGCGTGGGCCAGGCTTGCTGACAAAATCAGCGGTGTGGCGGCACACAGTGAAAGCGGGGCGGCAAGCGCCAGGCGAAGCGCGGGGTGGAAGGGCGTCGGCATGCGGGTCTCTGGAGTCGGTAAGGTGAGTTGGACGGGCTATGCCGGGTTAACCGATCGAGATTGGAAAAAGGGAACTGGCTTGGCATTAATTTTCATAACTGATGAACACCGCGTCGCCTGCTTCGCGGGCTCGCCCGCTCCCACAGGTACTGCGCCGGCTTCGAGTTCACGCTGTCTCTGTGGGAGCGGGCATGCCCGCGAAGAATCCAGCGCGGTGCAAGGCGTTGGTTTCAAAGGTGTTCAGGTATCAAGCCGGCTCAACTGTGACCCACCACGGCGTCAGCCGCTGCACCCGCACTGGCAGTGCCGCTTGCAGCAATTCCAGCGCACGATCGGTATCGTTGAGCGGAAACGCCCCCATCACTGACAAATTCGCCACCTCCGGGTGCCAGCCCAGATGCCCATGGCGATAGCGCCCGAGCGTTTGCAGCAAATGCGCCAAGGGCATGTCTTCGGCATTCAGGCGGTGGTGAATCCACGACTCACCTGCGCTTTGTGCCGGGCGGGTGCTGCCGATACCTTCGGCACTGAAGTCCACCTGCTGGCCAGCCTGCACGATGCAGCGCTCACCGCTGAGCGCGGTGCACACCTCCACGGCGCCTGCATACACGTCCAGCCGGGTGTTCTCGCCCTGCTGGCACACCGCAAAGCGGGTTCCCAGCGCCTGCATGCGCCCTTGCGCGGTGTCGACGAAGAAGGGGCGACGCGGGTCGTGGGCGGTTTCCACCAGCAGTTCGCCAAAACGCAGTTTCAGTACCCGGCTGAAGGTGGAGAACTCCATGTCCACGGCACTCTGTGCGCCCAGCCACAGCTGGCTGCCATCGGCCAGGCGCGTCTCGCGGATTTCCCCAATGCCCGTGGCCATATCGGCGCCCAAACCCGACAAGGGGGCACCATGCCAGGCCCGCCAGCCCAGTAGCGAGCTGGCACCCAGCACCAGCAGCGACTTGAGCCCGGTGCGCCGTCTGAAGCGGTGTGCGTCGTGCTCACGCAGTGCCCGGCCCGCCGCCGCACCTTCGCCCAGCAAGGGGGTAAAACGCTGGCCGACACGCTGCACATAGTGCCAGGCCGCCTGATGGTCACTGTGCTGGCCCAGCCAATGTTGCCACTGTGCGCGTAGGTGAGGGCTGACGTTATCGTCCTGCAACTGCACATACCACTGCGCGGCTTGTTGCAGGCTGGCATGGCTGAGCTTTTGTGCGGATGAGGTCATGGCGTCACTCCACCAGCAACCCGTCGAGCTCGGCTTCAAGAATGGCGCAATGCAGAAACGCCTGGGCCAGGTACTTCTTGATCATGCGTTCGCTCACGCCGATATGCGCGGCAATATCGCGGTAGGCCAGGCCATCGATCTGCGCCAGCAGGAATGCCTGGCGCACCTTGCCGGGCAAACGCAGCAACATCGCGTCCACCTCGTGCAGGGTTTCGACAATGATTGCGCGCTGTTCGGGGGAGGGCTGCAATGCCTCGGGCTGCAAGGCCAGCTGCTGCAACCAGGCCTGTTCCAGCTTCTGCCGCCGCCAGTGGTCCACGCACAGGCCGCGGGCGATGGTGGCCAGGTACGAGCGCTCGCCGCGTTCACCGTCGAACTGCCTCGGGCGGTTGAGGATGCGCACGAACGTGTCCTGCACCAGGTCGGCAGCATCGCAACGGCTGCCCAGCCGACGGTACAGAAAACCCAGCAACCAGCGTGAATGGCTGTGGTACAGGGTATGGAGCGAGGTGTTCAACTCTGGGATCGAAACCACGGCGGCATCCGGCGCGAGCGCATACTGGTGTAAATGAGAAGTGATCGCGATAGTAGGGGTGCCAGAAAAATACTGCAATCGTCGTAATGCTTGCTGTTATCCCCTGGGACAACCCGTCACCTTGACGCGAGGGCGGGCAATTTGTTTGTGCTGGCATTTCATATACAATCAGAAAAACGATTCAGCGTTGTCGGTCAATTCGACAAAAGGCCGGGTCGTTTTCTGGTTCTCTGGCTGCTGAACAATGATCAACAACAAGCCTGCGCTGAAGAACACGCTTTACCTGGGCCAGCCACAGGCCCGCCCTCTGTTCTCCTGACTGGAATTGATCAATGTTCAAGAAAGCTGGCAAGACCTTGCTGGGTCTGGCTGTCGCTGCAAGCTTCATGCAAGCGCACGCCGCAGAAACCAAGAAAGTAGACGTGCTGCTGGTCGGCGGCGGCATCATGAGCTCCACCCTGGCCGTGTGGCTGCATGAGCTGGAGCCAAGCTGGTCGATGGAAATGGTCGAGCGCCTGGACGGCGTGGCCGAAGAAAGCTCCAACGGCTGGAACAACGCCGGTACCGGCCACTCCGCGCTGGCCGAGCTGAACTACACCCCGGAAGACAAAGACGGCAACGTCAACATCTCCAAGGCCATCGAAATCAACGAAGCCTTCCAGATTTCCCGCCAGTTCTGGTCGTGGCAGGTACGCCAGGGCGTGTTGAAGAACCCACACTCGTTCATCAACACCACCCCGCACATGAGCTTCGTGTGGGGCGATGACAACATCAAGTTCCTTAAGAAACGCTACGACGCGCTGCAGGCCAGCCCGCTGTTCCGCCCGATGCAGTACTCCGAGGACCACGCGCAGATCGCCAAGTGGGTCCCGTTGATGATGGAAGGGCGCGACCCGAACCAGAAGCTGGCCGTGACCTGGACGCCGATCGGCACCGACGTGAACTTCGGCGAGATCACCCGCCAGTTCGTTGGCCACCTGCAAACCCAGAAAGGCTTCGACCTGAAGCTGTCCAGCGAAGTGCAGGACATCTCCCGCAACAAGGACGGCTCCTGGCACGTCGAGTACAAGAACCTGAAGGACGGTACCGAATCGGCCACCGACGCCAAGTTCCTGTTCATCGGTGCCGGCGGCGGCGCACTGAAGCTGCTGCAAAAATCGGGCATTCCTGAAGCCAAGGAATACGCAGGCTTCCCGGTGGGCGGCTCGTTCCTGGTGACCGAGAACCCGACCGTGGCCATGCAGCACATGGCCAAGGCCTACGGCATCGCCTCGACTGGCGCACCACCCATGTCGGTACCGCACCTGGACACCCGCGTGCTGGACGGCAAGCGCGTGATCCTGTTTGGCCCGTTCGCCACCTTCTCGACCAAGTTCCTGAAGAACGGCTCGTACCTGGACCTGCTGAGCAGCACCACCACCCACAACGTGTGGCCGATGACCAAGGTGGGTATCGAGCAGTACCCGCTGGTCGAGTACCTTGCTGGCCAGCTGATGCTGTCGGATGACGACCGCTTCGAAGCCCTGCGCACCTACTTCCCGAACGCCAAGAAAGAAGACTGGCGCCTGTGGCAGGCCGGCCAGCGTGTGCAGATCATCAAGCGTGATGCCGAGAAGGGCGGCGTGCTGAAGCTGGGTACCGAAGTGGTAGCCTCCGAAGACCGCACCATCGCTGGCCTGCTGGGTGCATCGCCAGGCGCCTCGACGGCTGCACCGATCATGCTGAACGTGCTGGAAACCGTGTTCAAGGAGAAGGTCGCTACCCCTGAGTGGCAGGCCAAGATCAAGGAAATCGTGCCAAGCTACGGCACCAAGCTGAACGATTCGGCGGCGGCCACCCAGAAAGAGTGGAACTACACCGCTGAAGTGCTGCAACTGGAGAAACCGCCGGTGATCGACGCCAGCGTCGACTTCGGTGGCGATGTGAGCAAGCCGGTTGAGAGCAAGCCGGAGAACGACATGGCGCTGTAACTGGCCATTGTTGTGACAGGAAAGCCACGGGGGAGACCTCGTGGCTTTTTTGTTGCCGGCGTAGGAGAACCACTGATCGGAAACCCGATGAGAGACCAATAAAAACATATTTTGATGCTTAAATTAATCTTGTCAGTCGATCCCCTCCAGGAGGGTGCCGTCATGAACATCAAGATTGCCGCCTTACTGCTGCTTGCCCTGTGCGCCCAGCCGGCATGGAGCCAGAGCTACGCAACCCCGCCCCCCGCCGCCGAACCGGCAGAATCCGCTGCATTGACCACGCGCATGGCCCTGCGCGACCTGTGGGTCGAGCACATTTTCTGGGTTCGCAACTATGCCGTAGCCAACCAGGCCGGCAACGCCAAACAAGCTGAAGTCGCCGCCAATGAAGTGGTCAGCGACGCTACCCGCATCGCCAACAGCATCGCGCCGCTGTACGGCCAGCCCGCTGCTGACCAGTTGTTGAAACTGCTGGCCGGCCACTGGGGCGCGATCAAGCACTACAGCGATGCCACTGTGGCCAAGGACAAGAAGGGTCAACAAGCCGCCGTCGATGAGCTGACCCGCAATGCCAAGGCCATCGCCGCGTTCCTGGCCAAGGCCAACCCGAACCTGCCCGAACCGACTCTGCTGACGTTGCTCAGCGCCCATGGCGGCCACCATGTGGCGCAGATCGATCAGCTGGCGGCCGGTGACTACGCGACCGAGGCGCGCACATGGGGCATGATGCGTGAGCATATCCTGACCTTGTCGGATGCCCTGGCCGCAGCGTTGGTCAAACAATTCCCGGACAAGTTCTGATGCTTGAAGGCCTGGGCCGTACCCAACAGGACCTGCTCCACGCGTTGCTGCACCAGCCAGCCGGCATGAGCATCGACGACCTGGCGCAGGCCCTGGCCATCACCCGCACGGCCGTGCGCCAGCACCTGGCCGCGCTGGAGCGTGATGGCCTGGTCAAGCGCGGCGCTACTCGGCCTACCGGGCGTCGGCCGGAACAGCTGCACGAGCTGACCGATCTCGCCCGCGAACAGTTTCCCCGCCAGTACCCCTTGCTGGCCAACCTGCTGATTGGTGAAGTGGCTGGTTTGCTTGGGCCGGAAGCACTGCAGGCGCTGATGCGCCAACTGGGGCGCAGGCTGGCGGCGGATCTGGAGCACGAGGTAGTGGATCAAGCGCGCATCGTCGATCACATGAACACTGCCGGGTATGAGGCGCAGGTGTTCTTTCGCTCGTCAGGTGAGCCCGAGATCGTCGCGCACAATTGCGTGTTTCATCATTTGGCCAAGGCGCATCCGGTGGTCTGCGAGCTGGACCTGGCGCTGATCGGGGCCTTGGGTGGGGCTGAAGTCAGCCATGAGGAATGCATGCTCAGGGGAGGGCAGGTGTGCCGGTTTGCGCTGGCCCGTACAAAACCGGCAGGCTGACACGGCCTTTGTGGGAGCGGCCTTGTGTCGCGAAAGGGGCGCGTAGCGGCCCCAGATTTCAGCTTCGCCACACAAATTGCCGGGGTCGCTTTGCGACCCTTTCGCGACACAAGGCCGCTCCCACAGGGACTGCGCACGGCGCGAAAAGTCAGACTTGCCGCAGGATGCACTCCAGCAACCCGGGAAACCGCTCACCCAGCATTTCGCTACGCAGCGAATTCATATGGGTTGTCCCCACATTGCGGGTATGCACCAACCCCGCATCGCGCAACACACGGAAGTGGTGGGACATGCTCGACTTCGGCCGCCCGCCATCCAGCTCGCCGCAACTGGCTTCGGTAACCCCGGCCAGGTGACGGACGATTTCCAGGCGCACAGGGTCGCTCAGCGCATAGAGCAGGCGTTCAAGGATCAGGTCTTCAGCGGTGGGGTGTTTGTAGGCTCGCATGGCTCACATGATAACGGGGGTTTCATTAATTGCCATAGTTCGATTATGATCGAACAACAGTATTCAGATGAACCGGAGTTTCCCATGTCCGCACTGTTCGAACCCTACGCCCTCAAGGACGTCACCCTGCGCAACCGCATCGCCATTCCGCCCATGTGCCAGTACATGGCCGAGGATGGCCTGATCAACGACTGGCACCAGGTGCATTACGCCAGCATGGCCCGTGGCGGTGCCGGCCTGCTGGTGGTCGAAGCCACGGCGGTGGCACCGGAAGGGCGCATTACCCCCGGTTGCGCCGGTATCTGGAGCGATGCCCACGCCCAGGCTTTCGTGCCGGTGGTGCAGGCCATCAAGGCGGCCGGTTCGGTGCCGGGCATCCAGATTGCGCACGCCGGCCGCAAGGCCAGCGCCAACCGCCCGTGGGAGGGGGACGACCACATTGGTGCTGATGACGCACGTGGCTGGGAAACCATCGCCCCGTCCGCCATTGCCTTTGGCGCGCACCTGCCAAACGTGCCGCGCGCAATGACCCTGGACGACATCGCCCGGGTCAAGCAGGACTTCGTCGATGCCGCCCGCCGTGCGCGTGATGCCGGCTTTGAGTGGATCGAACTGCACTTTGCCCACGGCTATCTGGGCCAGAGCTTCTTCTCCGAGCACGCCAACAAGCGTACCGATGCCTACGGCGGCAGCTTCGACAACCGCAGCCGTTTCCTGCTGGAAACCCTGGCTGCAGTGCGTGAAGTGTGGCCGGAGAACCTGCCGTTGACCGCGCGTTTTGGTGTGCTGGAGTACGATGGCCGCGATGAGCAGACCCTGGAAGAGTCGATCGAGTTGGCGCGCCGCTTCAAGGCCGGTGGCCTGGACCTGCTGAGCGTGAGCGTCGGTTTCACCATCCCTGAAACCAACATTCCGTGGGGACCGGCATTCATGGGGCCGATTGCCGAACGTGTGCGCCGTGAGGCGAAGCTGCCGGTGACTTCGGCGTGGGGCTTTGGTACGCCGCAACTGGCTGAGGCCGCGTTGCAGGCCAACCAGCTGGACCTGGTGTCGGTAGGGCGTGCGCATTTGGCTGATCCGCACTGGGCGTACTTTGCGGCCAAAGAGCTGGGAGTGGAGAAAGCTTCCTGGACCTTGCCAGCCCCATATGCGCATTGGCTTGAGCGTTATCGCTGAGGCTTAGAGGGGCCGCACAGCGGCCCCCGAATCTAAAACCGATCTAGCCGGTAGGCCCCCATCTCAGGCCCACTGGCCTGCTCAGCCAACCTTCCCACCCACTCCGCCGTCACCGCTGCCTGGGTCAGCCCCAAATGCTGATGCCCAAACGCCAACAGCACCCGCCCGTCACACACCCTGTCGATCACCGGCAACGAGTCTGGCAACGAAGGCCTGAAGCCCATCCACGGCGTAGCCCCTTCGGCACTCAAGTCTTGCCGGAACAACCCCTTGCTCAAATGGTGCAACTGCCAGGCGCGCTGCATGCTCGGCGGTGCCTCCAGCCCGGCGAATTCCACCGTGCCGGCCAGGCGCAAGCCGTCGGCCATGGGCGTCATGATGAACTTGCGTTCCAGCGAAGTGACTGCAAACGGCAGGCGCTGATGTTCGCTCGGCAGCATCAGGTGGTAACCGCGCTCCGTGTCCAGCGGCACCCTTTTGCCCGTCAGTGCGGCGGTCAGTTTCGCAGAGTGCGCACCACAGCTGATCAGCACTTGACGGGAATTGAACGTGCCATGGTTGCTGACCAGGGTGACCCCGCCACTGTGCAACCGGCCACCCTCGACCTGCGCCTGGGCAAACCGTACGCCACTGGCTTTGGCCGCTTCGAACAGCTCGCACACCACCCTGTATGGATCGATGAAATGACCGGTCTTGGGAAAGAACAGCCCGCCCAGCAATGACGGGTTCAACTGAGGTGCCGCTTCGTGGACGGCCTCGGCCGACCAGAAGTCCACCGGCACCGCCTGCTGTTGCATGCGTGCGCGCAAGGCCTCCAGCGCCTGGCGTGATTCAGGCTTCTCGAACACCAGCAGTGAGCCATCTTCCTGGAACAGCTCGCTGCACCCGATTGAGCCCAGTAGGCGCTGCCAGGCACCCAGGCTGCCTTCGTTCAGTGTGCGGATGCCGGTCACGCTGCGCTGGAACGGTGCCGGGCGCAGATTGAGCAGCAGGCGGGTGAACCAGGGCATGGCCCTGGGCAGGTACTTCCAGTCCAGGCGCAGGGGGCCCATCGGGTCCAGCAGCATGCGCGGCAGGCGCTTGAGGATGGACAGGTCGGCAATCGGGAACACCTGCTCGGTCGCCAGGTGCCCGGCATTGCCATAGGATGCGCCCTGGCCGGGCGCCTGACGGTCGACCAGCAGCACTCGGCGGCCCTGACGGGCCAGTTGCAGGGCGCAAGCGACGCCGACAATGCCGGCGCCAACCACCGCGATATCGGTTTCAGCGGTTTCGAGCATGCTCAGCCTTCCCGTTTACCGTCAAGCAGGCGCCGCAGTTGCAGCGGGTTACCGTGCTGCAACGCCGACGGCAGCAAGGCTTCGGGGAAGTCCTGGTAGCACACCGGTCGCAGGAAGCGCAGGATCGCCGCCGTGCCCACCGAGGTGGTGCGGGCATCGGAGGTGGCCGGGAACGGTCCGCCGTGGACCATCGCATCGCACACCTCGACGCCGGTCGGCCAGCCATTGACCAGAATGCGCCCGGCCTTGCGTTCAAGGGTTGGCAGCAGGGCGCGGGCGCTGGCGATGTCGGCATCGTCCAGTTGCAACGTAGCAGTCAACTGGCCTTCCAGATGCTCGGCCACCTGGCGTACCTGTTCATCGCTCGCGCAGGCCACGACCAACGATGCAGCACCGAACACTTCGGCCTGCAACGCCGGGTCTGCCAGGAAAGCTTCGGCCTGTGTCACGAACAGCTGTGCCTGGCATTGGTTGGGGCCTTGCCCGGCCTGGCCACTGGCTGCCGCCTCGGCATTGGCGTTTTCCGCCAGGGCACCGACACCGGCCTGGTAAGCACTGAAGATGCCCGGGGTGAGCATGGTCTGCGCGGCGGCCTGTTGTACGTGTTCGCTGGCGGCAGCGATGAAGCGCTGCAACGCGGGCCCTTGCCGGGCGATCACCAGGCCGGGGTTGGTGCAGAACTGGCCAGCACCTTGGGTCAACGACGTAACGAAGCCTTGCGCCAGCGATTCGGCGCGGGCCTCTAGAGCGCCCTTGAAGAGGAATACCGGGTTGATCGAGCTCATTTCGGCGTACACCGGGATCGGCTCCGGGCGTGCCTGAGCGGCCTGGCACAGTGCGACACCACCGCTGCGCGAGCCGGTAAAACCTACTGCCTTGATACGCGGGTCGCTGACCAGGGCGATGCCCACTTCTCGGCCAGAGCCGTACAACAGCGAGAACACGCCGGCCGACAAACCGCACAGCTTCACCGCTTGCGCCACGGCCTGGCCGACCAGTTCGCTGGTGCCAGGGTGGGCGCTGTGGGCCTTGACCACCACCGGGCAGCCAGCGGCCAATGCCGACGCGGTGTCGCCACCGGCCACCGAAAATGCCAGCGGAAAATTGCTGGCGCCGAACACGGCCACCGGCCCCAGGGCCACCTGGCGCTGACGCAGGTCGGCGCGGGGCAGGGGCTGGCGTTCGGGCTGGGCATTGTCGACCCGCACATCCAGCCATTCACCGGCCCGTACCACCCGGGCGAAGGTGCGCAACTGGGTGCAGGTGCGGCCACGTTCGCCCTGGATGCGCGCTTTGGGCAGGCCGGTTTCGGCCATGGCGCGGTCGATCAGGGCATCGCCGAGGGCTTCGATCTGCGCGGCGATGGCTTCGAGAAATTGTGCCCGTTGTTCGAGCGAGGTTTCGCGGTAGGCGTCGAATGCCGCCCAGGCCAGGGCGCAGGCCTGGGCCACGTGTTCGCCGGTGCCGCCGAGGTAGGCCGGCTCCAGCGTTTGGCCTGTAGCCGGGTTGATGGCGCGGATGGCTTCGCGGCTGCCGGTTACCGGCGTCTGGCCGATCAGCAGGTTGCCTGTGAGGGGCATGTAGCCTCCTTGGAATCAAATACGGGTATCAAGGGAAACCGCAGCCCCTGTAGGAGCGGCCTTGCCGGGGCGCCGGACCGGTCGGAATGGGCTGCGAAGCAGCCCCAGCAATTTGTGCATTTGCGCGGAAATCCCGGGGCTGCTTCGCAGCCCATTCGCGACACAAGGCCGCTCCTACAAGAGTCCGCGCAGGACTAAAGTCAGGCGACGTTCTGCTCAGCCGACCAGTTGGCATACCAGCTACGGAACAGCGCGTACTGCTGCTCGGCATAGTTGCGCTGGGCATCGGTCAGCACGTCGGTCTCGTTGAAGTGCAGGCTGTACTCGCTGTCACCGTTCAGCACCATCAGGTGCTTGTAGTACAGCACCAGGTCGCAACCCTCATCGAACGACGACAGCACCGCCAGTGCCGCCTCCAGTTCACGCGCCAGGCGGCGGGCCTTCGCATCGCCCTTGGCCGCCTGCTTGCTCAGGCTTACCAGGTGCAGCACTTCACGCGGCAGGGCGTTGCCGATGCCGGTGATGGCACCGGTGGCGTTGCAGTTGACGAAGCCGTGCACCACCTGGGTATCCACGCCGACCATCAGGGTCACATCGTCGTCCTTGGAGGTGATGTGCTCGGCGGCGTAGCGCAGGTCGGCGCCACCGCCGAATTCCTTGAAGCCGATCAGGTTGGAGAATTCGCGGCGCAGTTCGAAGAACAGGTCGGCGCGGGTGGCGAAGCCGTAGTAGGGGCTGTTGTAGATGACTGCCGGCAGCTTCGGCGCGGCAGCCAGGATGGCCGAGAAGTGGTGTTTCTGGGCGATCAGCGAGGCACCACGGCTAAGCACGCGGGGGATGACCATAAGGCCGGCGGCACCGACCTTGGCGGCATGGGCAGCGTGGGAAACCGCTTCGCGGGTGTTCACCGCACCCGTGCCGACAATGGTCGGAATGCCGGCGGCCACCAGGCGCGCCACGCCTTCCTGGCGCTCGGCTTCGGTCAGCAGCGGCCAGTCACCCATCGAGCCGCAGTACACCACGGCGCTCATGCCGGCCTCGATCAGCTCTCGGCCCTTGCGCACCAGGGCGTCGAAGTCCGGCTTGCGCTCGGCGGTGCATGGGGTCATCAGGGCGGGCATGGTGCCGGTGAAGATGTTGTCAGTCATTGTTGTCACTCCTCGCAATGTTCAGTCGGAAAAAGCCGGGGTCAGATGCCCCAGGCGAACGGGTCTTGTTCGTCGATCAGCAGGGTGCTGTCGGCGGTCATGTAGGCGCGGCCGGTGATGAACGGGCGAATGTGTTCGCCGTCGCGCTCGTAGCGGCCGTGGAACTGGCTGCCGGTGATGCTGGCCTGCACCCAGGTCTGGCCTTCGGCAAGCTTGCCGTCGGCGGCCAGGCAGGCCAGCTTGGCGCTGGTGCCGGTGCCGCAGGGCGAACGGTCGTAGGCCTTGCCTGGGCACATCACGAAGTTGCGGCTGTCGGCGTTGGCGTCGTTGGCGAACAACTCGACGTGGTCGATGGGGGCGCCGTTTTCACCGGTGATACCCTGGGCTTCGAGGGCCTTGAGCATGGCCCAGGTGTACTCGGTGAGCGCTTCCCGGTTGCCCAGCTCGATGCGCTGGCCGTGTTCGGAAACCAGGAAGAACCAGTTGCCGCCCCAGGCAATGTCGCCGTGCACGACGCCGTGCCCGGGCACATCCACCGCCACCTGCTGGCGGTAGCGGTAAGAGGGCACGTTGCCGACGGTGATGGCCCCGTCGTCATGCAGGGTGGCGCTGACCTGGCCGACCGGGGTGTCGATCTTGTGCACGCCGGGCGCGATCAGGCCCAGGTGCTGCAACGAGGCGACCAGGCCGATGGTGCCGTGGCCGCACATGTTCAGATAGCCGGCGTTGTTGAAGAAAATCACCCCGCAGGTGGCGTCGGCCGACACCGGTGGGCAGTACAGCGCGCCCACCAGCACATCGTTGCCGCGTGGCTCCAGCAGGCAGGCACGGCGCCAGTGGTCGTGCAGCTCGCGCAGTTCGTCGCGCTGTTCGGCCATGCTGCGGCCATGCAGTTGCGGGAAGCCCTTCATCACCAGGCGGGTCGGTTCGCCGCCAGTGTGGGAGTCGATGACGTGAATCTGTTTCATGGGCTTGTCCCTTGCGTAAAAGATCAGGAGGCGACGGCGGCAGGGCGGCCGGCATAGGTGTCAGCGGTGGTTTCGCTTTCGTCCTCGCCTTCCAGGCGCACCAGGTGTGCAGGCACGCCAGTGGCCGCTCCCCAGTAGTAGATGCCCAGGGCACAAGCCGCCACGGCTACGGTGTCGAGCGGGTGGCCGATGACCCCCAGGCCGCCGAAGCTGCCCAGCCACGACAGCAGGATGGTTACCGCGTAGAAGCCGATCAGCCATGCCGACGAGCGCACTTGCTGGGCCAGCGACAGGTGCTGGGTGGGCACGAAGCGACCGCACAGCAGGTACAGCACGAACATCACGATTTGCAGGGCCAGTAGCCACGACACGGTATTCCAGCCGGACCAGTACACGATCAGCGCGGCGATGATGAACGACAGCGGCCCGAGCACGCCCATGCCCTTGACCCGGAACGGGCGCGGCATGTCTGGCGCATTGCGGCGCAGGGCGGCGACGGTGACCGGGGCCACGGCGTAGCTCAGTACCAGGGCAGCGGATACCACGTTGATCAGTGCTTCCCACGACGGGAAGGGCAGGGTCCAGAACACCGACAGGCCAAACGTCAGCCACAGGGCCGGGCGCGGGATGCCGGACTCTGCATCTATGCGGGTGAAGTACTTGAAGAAGGTGCCGGTCTGCGCCCAGCCATAGATCACACGCGGGGTGGCGTTCATGTAGATGTTGCCGCAGCCGCTGGGCGAGATTACCGCGTCGGCCACCACCAGGTAGGCCAGCCAACCCACACCCAGGGCAAGGGCGATGTCACGGTAGGGCAGGGCCAGTTCCTTGGTGACCGCAGCCCAGCCGTTGGTGAGCATTTCGGTCGGTACGCTGCCGAGGAAGGCCAGTTGCAGCAGGGCGTAGATGGCGGTGGACAGCAGCACCGAAAGAATCAGCGCAATCGGGATGGTGCGCTGCGGGTTCTTCACTTCGCTGGCCACCGAAATGATCGGTGTCAGGCCCAGGTAGGCGAAGATGATGCCGCCCGCCGACACGGCCATTTCCACCCCGGACAGGCCGAACGGGGCGAAACCGTGGACCTCGAAGTTTTCTGGCTTGAAGAAGGTGAACAGCACGCCAATTACCAGCAGCGGCACGATGAACTTGAACACGCTGACCAGGTTGTTGGCCTTGGCGAAGGTTTTCACGCTGCGGTAATTGAGGAAGAAGAACAGCCCCAACAGCGCGAACTGCACAAGCCAGCCAAGCACGGTCGGGTCGCTTGAACCGTTTTCGGTCAGCCCGGGAAACCAAGCGGCGGCGTACTGGCGCGAGGCGACCACTTCGATGGCGATCAGGCTGGAAAAGGCGATCAGGGTGATGAAACCCATCAGGTAGCCCAGCAGCGGGCCGTGTGAGTAAACCGGGTAGCGCACCACGCCACCGGCGCGGGGCAGGGCGGCGCCCAGTTCGCAGTAGACGATGCCCAGCAGCAGTACGGCGAACCCGCCGAGGAACCAGGACAGGATGCCGGCCGGGCCGGCGATGGCCGAGACGTGGCTGGCGGCGAACAGCCAGCCGGAGCCGAAGATGGCCCCCAGGCCGATGAAGGTGAGGTCCAGCAATGACAACTGTTTCTTGAATTTGCCTGACATGGGTTCGCCTTTTTGTTGGTTATTGGATAGGCAGGTCTGATGTCACGAGATGCGGCTTTTTGGGCCGCGCTCTTGTAGGACTTGGGCGGCTTGCGTGGGGCATAGAGTGAACCGGTCGGGGCGGCGGTTCTTGATGGTTTTCTGCAAGGGGGATGACGAAATCGGCACAGTTGCAAAAAATGCTGGCGGCGAGGGTGGGGTGCTGGATAGGCTGTAGGCCTTAGCGAATAAGGGCTGTAGAGATGTGTTGGTAATGCTGGCCTCTTCGCGGGCATGCCCGCTCCCACAGGTACAGCGCACGATTCGGTATGTGTAGAGGACCTGTGGGAGCGGGCGAGCCCGCGAAGAGGCCGGCACAGCCAGCAGAGAACCGACAGATGACAGACAATCCCCTGGCAACGCTTTACCAATCTCTGGACCAGCACCGCCCCGCCACCCTCGAAGCCCTGCTGGCCGGTGTATCGCTGCTATTGCCCATCCTCGACGCCATCCCCAACGCCGCCATCTTCATCAAGGACCCGGCCGCCCGCTACGTGCTGGCCAACCACACCCTGGTCCAGCGCTGTGGCCTCAAGCGCTTGCAGCCGTTGCTGGGCAAGACCAGTGCCGAAGTGTTCCCGGCGCAGCTGGGCCCCGGCTACACCGAGCAGGACCGCCGCGTACTCAAGGAAGGCCTGGTGCTGGAAGACCAGCTGGAGCTGCACCTGTACGGCAGCCGCGAGCCCGGCTGGTGCCTGACCCACAAGCGCCCGCTGTACAACCAGACGGGCGAGATCATCGGCCTGGTGGGCATTTCGGTCGACCTGCAATCAGCCGCCGACACTCACCCGGCCTACCAGCGCCTGGCCGCAGTGGACGAGCACATCCGCCAGCACTTTCACCAGCCGATCAGCATGGGC
Source organism: Pseudomonas sp. RV120224-01b (assembly GCF_003208145.1). Taxonomy (NCBI): domain Bacteria; kingdom Pseudomonadati; phylum Pseudomonadota; class Gammaproteobacteria; order Pseudomonadales; family Pseudomonadaceae; genus Pseudomonas; species Pseudomonas sp. RV120224-01b. The sequence continues at coordinate 128,204 of NZ_QKMQ01000001.1, forward strand.
GAGCTGACCCGAATCGCCGGCATTTCCGTGGCTCAGCTGGAGCGCTACTGCAAGCGGGTATTTCACCTCACGCCCCGACAGATGATCCACAAGGCGCGCCTGGAGCACGCCCACCGCCTGCTGCATTCGGACCTGCCGATCACCGACGTGGCGATGCGCTGCGGCTACACCGACCACAGCGCCTTCAGCCGCCAGTTCAAGCAACTGACCGGCTTTACACCGAGGCAGTACCGCCAGGCTACGGCGCTGTAGGCGCAGTGGTCGCAGGCGTCGCGATATTGGCCTGCCAGCGGTTATAGACCTTTTGCGCGCGTTCCATGCGTGACAGTTTCAGCACAACCAGCACCAGTCCGAGCATGAGGATCGCGGACAACCCCGCCAGAATGCCACGTTGCCCCTTTACCCCGTTTTCTACTTGTGCGCCGTAGTCGGATGCCAGGAAGAACGAGCAGATCGTGTCGAGTTTCTCTTCCGGCATGTACCGGGTGAAGGGCGCGAGGCTTTCTGAAGAGCGGCATTGGTCGAGCGTCAGTTTTTCATCCGGAAACCACATTTCAAACTTGATGTCCTGCGGTGACAGATAGAAAAAGGGGGAGTCCGGGTCATTTTTGAGCGATACCATCAAGTATTCCGACTGGCTCGCCATGGGTAGAGGGGCCATCATCATGCCAAGTACGGCCAGCAAGGCAATGAACCCCTTGAAACGCCGCGGGGAGAACCGCGCTGTAGCGAACTTGGGGGCGCTGAAGTCAGTCCAGTCGATGTAGGCGCGGTTGCGGCTCAGGTCGCCGGGCGCAAAGCCGTTGTCGACGATCCAGCGGTGCGCCTGGCTGGCCTCGTCCAGGTTATTGGCCGGGATGTTGAACTCATAACGGAAGAATTCGATCTCCCGCAGTTCCTTGCGCAGGGTATTCAACTGCGAGTGGCTGTCGAACTCGGTGGTGCCTCCAAAGCTGCGCCAAATGAGGTCTCGAAGAAAATACAGCGAGCCGGCCCGGTTGTAGATGAACCATAACTCCATCCCCAACAGTATCGCCACACCGATACCGCCCAATGGGGCGAGCGTTTCTATGCTCCAGAATGAGGAGGCCAGGTTGGTGGAAGTCGTCATGTCAGCTCCTTGAGCGAAGTAAGCGGGCCTTGTGTCTGCATCAGGCCGGCGGGTCCGATAAGGTGACGATAATAAAAGTGCTCAAGCTGACATGTCGTTAGTGAAACTTCCGAGTTGATTGTGGGAAATTTCCTTATTGTTCGCGAAGCATGAACTTCAAGCGTTGGCAAACAAGCCGCGCGCCTCGGCAAAACACTGCTCGGCAATGGCTGAGCGCGGCTCGCTGCGGCGCAGCAACAGGCCGACCGGGCTGTGGATGGCTGCGTCGGCCACCGGCAGAATGCGCAGGTGCTCGCTGAGGTCTTCGAGGCCGCAGTCCAACGGCATGATCGCGCAGCACATGCCGGTGTTGATGGCCTGGATCAGCTGGAAGGTCGAGTCGCTTTCCAGTACCGCATGCGGTTCCAGGCCACGGCTGCGGAAGCTCAGGTCCAGCGACTGTCGGTAGTGCATACCCTTGCTCAACAGGCCCAGCGGTATGTCGCTGAGCGCGTCCCAGCGCAGGGTGTCGCTGTCAAACTGGAAGTGCCGGGTGTCGTGCAGCAGGCCCATGGTGGTGGTGCCCAGCTCCAGTACTTCGAAGAAGCTGGTGTTGACCTGGTCCAGGTAGCAGATACCCAGGTCGAGCTGGTTGCGGCTCAGTCCGTCGATGACTTGCTCCGAGCTCAGCGAGCTGAGCTGGAAGTGCAGTTCGGGGTATTTTTCGCGCAGCGGCAGCAGCAGGTGCATGGGGTTGAAGCTGGCCAGCGGCACTGTGCCCAGCCGCAGGCTGCCGACCACCTGGCCCCGGCAACTGGCGGCCTCGGCCTGCAGGCCGTCGTGGGCGGCGAGCAGGGTGCGGGCCCAGGCCAGAATACGCTCGCCGGCCTCGGTGAAACCTTCGAAGCGCTGGCCGCGCTTGACCAGCACTAGGTCCAGCTCGTCCTCCAGGTTGCGCAGGCGCATGGACAGCGTCGGCTGAGTGATATGGCACAGCGCCGCCGCCTGGCCGAAGTGGCGCGTCTGGTCGAGGGCGATAAGGAACTTGAGCTGCTTGATGTCCATGAAAGTGCCTGGCGTATGGTTGTGCAGACCATAACCCACGTCTGCGATAGATGTCATTGATCGGCCGGTAAGCCATAACGATTGGACGCCCCCGAGCCACGCCTCTAGCGTGGTGACAATGCCATTCAAGGAGCTTTTACCGTGCGCGTCCAACCCGATGCGGTCTTCGTACCGCTCAACATCGCCGTGCTGACCGTCAGCGACACCCGTACCTACGACAACGATACCTCCGGCGAGCTGCTGGCCAGCCGTTCGGTGGAGGTCGGCCACCGGCTGGTGGCGCGGGAGTTGCTCAAGGACGACCTGTACAAGATCCGCGCCCAGGTCGCCACCTGGATTGCCGACGAGCAGGTGCAGGTGGTGCTGATAACCGGCGGTACCGGATTTACCGGGCGTGACAGCACACCGGAGGCGGTCGAGTGCCTGCTGGACAAGCGCATCGATGGCTTTGGCGAGCTGTTCCGGGCGCTGTCGATTCTGGATATCGGCAGTTCTACCGTGCAGAGCCGAGCGCTGGCCGGGTTGTCCAACCGCACGTTGGTGTGCTGCTTGCCGGGTTCCACCGGCGCCTGCCGTACGGCGTGGGAAGGAATTCTGGCGGAGCAGCTGGATGCCCGGCACCGGCCGTGCAATTTCGTTAAACACCTGTTGCCGATCGAGGCTTGTGCCAGCCGGGGGTGATTAGAAGCTCGCAGGCCGGCGCGGTCAATGTGGGAGCGGCCTTGCGTCGCGAAAGGGCCGCAAAGCGGCCCCGGCAATCTTTGCATCATGGTTGAGATCCTGGGGCTGCTACCGCAGCCCTTTCGCGACGCAAGGCCGCTCCCACATCCACCGTGCATGCTGCCTCAGCTCAACACATACCCCACCGGCAACAACGCTGGCGGCAACTGCGTCTCCCCCAGCCCCGCGAGCACATCCCGCTCCACCGTCCGCACCATGGCATCGGTCGGCAGGTCGTTCTCATCCCGCCCGAACGGGTCCTCCAGCTCGTTGCCAATCGCATCCAGCCCGAAGAACGTGTACCCCACGATGGTGGTGAACAGCGGTGCCAGCCAGCCCAGCGGCTCGGCCAGGGCAAACGGCAGCAGCAGGCAGAAGATGTAGATGGTGCGGTGCAGCAACAGCGTGTAGGGGAAGGGCAAAGGTGTGAACTTGATCCGCTCACAGGTGGCCTGCACCTCGGTCAGGCCTACCAGCCGCTGTTCCAGCAGGCTGTAGCGCCAATCGCTGATGTGCTGTTGTTCCGCCAGCCGCGAGCAATGCTGGCCAATGTCGCGCAGGATGCCGTCGCACACGTTATGCGGGCTGATCGCCTCCGGCCGGGCCAGCCAGGGCCGGGCGGCCGCCAGGTCGTCCTCGTTACGCAGGCGGGCATTCAGCGCGTGGGCATAGCCACACAGGCTGCGCAGCAGCTCTGCGCGCAGCGCCTCGTCAGCAATCACCACGCTTTCGCGCACGAACGAGCGGGTTTCGATAATCAGCTTGCCCCAGGCCTTACGGCCCTCCCACCAGCGGTCGTAGCAGGCGTTGTTGCGAAAGCTCATGAAAATCGACAGCGACAGGCCCAGCAAGGTAAACGGCGTGGCACTGACCGGGTAGAAAAACGCGGGGAAATGGCGCTCGACCAGCACGATCAGCGCGGCCAGCAGGGTCACCATCAGGCAGCGCAGGGCGATGCGCTTGACGATCGACCCCTTGAGGGTGAACAGCACACGCAGTACATCGGGGTTTGGGTGGACAATCATGGAAATCCAGAGACGGCCGTTCAGCCGCCGGTCATGTTCATGAAGCGCAGGATCTGCACATCGCCACCCACTTCGAAGTGGTGGCGGTAGGGCTTGAGGTGCAGGGAGTCGCGGATGGCCTTTTCCAGGCGCTCGCGGTTGCCTGGGTGAGCACGCAGCACGTGCTTCAGGTCTACCGAGTGTTCGTTGCCCAGGCACAGCAACAGGCGGCCTTCGACCGTCAGGCGCACGCGGTTGCAGGTGGCGCAAAAGTTGTGGCTGTGCGGCGAGATGAAACCGACCCGGGTGTTGGCGGCTTCGGCCAGGCGCCAGTAGCGGGCAGGGCCCTGTGATGATTCGGTGGACTCCACCAGGGTGAACTGTTCTGCCAGGCGCTCGCGTACTTCGTCGCTGGAGCAGAACGACTCGCCACGTTCGTGTTCACTGATTACCCCCAGCGGCATTTCTTCGATGAAGGTGATGTCCAGCTCGCGATCGATGGCAAAGCGCACCAGGTCGACCAGTTCGTGGTCGTTGCGGCCTTTGAGTACCACACAGTTGAGCTTGATGCGCCTGAAGCCGGCCTGGCGTGCGGCGTCGATACCGGCGATGACCTGGTGCAGGTCGCCGGTACGGGTCAGCTGCTTGAAGCGTTCGGTATCCAGGCTGTCGAGGCTGATGTTCAGGCGCGACAGCCCGGCGTCGAACAGTGGCTGTGCCAGGCGCCCGAGTTGCGAGCCGTTGCTGGTCATGCACAGCTCGCGCAGGCCGGGCAGGGCGGCAATCCGCCTGCACAGCTCGACGATACCCTGGCGTACCAGCGGCTCGCCGCCGGTCAGGCGGATCTTGCGGGTGCCCAGGGCGACGAAGCGCTCGGCCACCTGGAACAGTTCTTCGAGGCTGAGGATCTGCTGGCGCGGCAAAAACTGCATGTCTTCGGCCATGCAGTACACGCAACGGAAGTCACAGCGGTCGGTGACCGACATCCGCAGGTAGTCGATTTTCCGGTTGAAGCCGTCGATCAGGGCCCGGCTGTTCTGTTCCACGTTCGCGCTCGAATGGGGTGGGTTCACTCCAAGCTATAACCTGGCCGCAGGGCCGTCAAATTGCTTTGCCCGACTGGTTGATCGATGGTTTCTATCACGGCTGCAGGCCCGATGCCTCAAAGCTTCCAGCCCATGATCGAAACCGCTTATCACGCCGTAAGATCTTTCGATTGGACGCCCCACCCCCACGCTCAATAGGCTGGAAAAAAGCATCGAAGCGTGAGGATTCATCGCATGAGCCAGGACGAACATATCAGGGACTACAAGGGCGCAGCCGCCGGCTGGGGAGCGCTCAAGAGCGTGACCAAAAGCTGGCTGGGCAGCGAAAATGCCTTCAAGAACCTGCGGGCCATGCTCAAGACCAACCAGAATGGCGGCTTCGACTGCCCCGGCTGTGCCTGGGGTGAGTCGCCGGAAAGCGACATGGTCAAGTTCTGCGAAAACGGCGCCAAGGCGGTCAACTGGGAAGCCACCGGCCGCTCGGTTGACCCGGCGTTCTTCGCCAAATACAGCGTCAGCGCGCTGAAGGACCAGACTGACTACTGGCTCGAATACCAGGGCCGCCTCACGCACCCGATGCGCTACGACGCTGCCACCGACCACTATGTCGAAACCACCTGGCAGGAGGCCTTCGAGCTGGTCGCCAGACACCTGCGTGCACTGCAGTCGCCCGATGAGGCCGAGTTCTACACGTCGGGCCGGGCCAGCAACGAGGCGGCGTTCCTCTACCAGCTGTTCGTGCGCGCTTACGGCACCAACAACTTCCCCGATTGCTCGAACATGTGCCACGAAGCCAGCGGGGCAGGCATGTCGGAAACCCTCGGGGTGGGCAAAGGCACTGTCGTGTTTCACGACCTGGAGCTGGCTGACGCGATCTTCGTCATCGGTCAGAACCCAGGCACCAACCACCCGCGCATGCTCGAGCCGCTGCGTGAGGCGGTCAAGCGCGGGGCTCAGGTGGTGTGCTTCAACCCGCTGAAAGAGCGTGGCCTGGAGCGCTTCCAGCACCCGCAGCACCCGTTCGAAATGCTCAGCAACGGCTCCGAGCCGACGTCCAGCGCCTACTTCCGCCCGGCCTTGGGCGGCGACATGGCGGCCATGCGTGGCATTGCCAAATTCCTGTTGCAGTGGGAGCGCGAAGCCCAGGCCAACGGTGAGCCGGCGGTGTTCGACCATGCCTTCATTGCCGAACACACCAGCGGCGTCGATGACTATTTGGCGGCAGTGGACGCCACCTCGTGGGAGCACATCGTCAAGCAGTCCGGTTTGACCCTGGCCGAGATCGAACTGGCGGCACGCATGTACCGCAAGGCAGAACGGGTGATCATGTGCTGGGCCATGGGCGTCACCCAGCACCGCCATTCGGTGCCTACCGTGCAGGAAATCGTCAACCTGCAACTGCTGCGCGGCAACGTCGGCAAACCCGGCGCTGGCCTGTCGCCGGTACGTGGCCACAGCAACGTGCAGGGCGACCGCACCATGGGCATCGACGAAAAGCCCAGGCCGGCGCTGCTCGATGCCATCGAAAAACGCTTCCAGTTCCGTGTGCCGCGTGCCCATGGGCACAACGCGGTGCTGGCGATCAAGGCCATGGAAGAGGGGCGGGCCAAGGTGTTCGTCGCCCTGGGCGGCAACTTTGCCCAAGCCACCCCGGACACCCCGCGCACCCACGCGGCGCTGCAGAACTGCGCGTTGACCGTGCAGATTTCCACCAAACTCAACCGCTCGCACCTGGTCACTGGCCGCGATGCGTTGATCCTGCCCTGCCTGGGCCGGACCGAAATCGACCTGCAGGCCGAAGGGCCGCAAGGCGTGACCGTGGAAGACACCTTCAGCATGGTGCACATCTCCAACGGCCAGTTGCGCCCGCGCTCACCGCACATGCGCTCGGAGCCGTGGATCATCGCTGGCATGGCCAAGGCCACGCTGGGCAACCAGCCGATCGACTGGGAATATGCGGTGGCCGACTACAACCGCATTCGTGACATGATTGCCGACGTGATCCCTGGTTTCACCGGCTTCAACGAACGCCTGCACAGCCCGGGCGGTTTCCACCTGGGCAACAATGCAGCCGATCGCAACTTCCGCACGGCCACGGGCAAGGCCCGGTTCATGCCCCACGCGCTGCCGGAGGAGTTGATCAACGCCAAAGTGCTGGCGCGGGGTGACAAGCCCGACCTGATCCTGCAGACCCTGCGCTCGCACGACCAGTACAACACCACGCTGTATGGCCTGGACGACCGCTACCGCGGCGTGTTCGGCCTGCGTGAAGTGGTGTTCGTGAACGAGGCCGATATTCGCCGCCTGGGCTTCGAGCCGGGTGAGCATGTGGACCTGGTGTCGCTGTGGGAGGATGGCGTAGAGCGGCGGGTGTCGGGGTTCCGCCTGGTGGCGTATGACGTGCCTGAAGGGCAGGCGGCGGCGTATTACCCGGAGACCAATCCGCTGGTGCCTCTGGAGAGTTATGGCGTGGGGACCTATACGCCGACGTCGAAGTTTGTGGCGATCAAGGTCGAGAAAGCCAAGGCGGGGAACCGGATTGCGGCAGTGCTTGCTTCGGATTGATGGGTTGCCTGTACCGGCCTCTTCGCGGGTGAACCCGCTCCCACAGGGACGCCACAGCTCTTGAGTTTGTGGTGATCCTGTGGGAGCGGGCTTGCCCGCGAAGAATCCAACGCCGATTCAGGATCGATGCACCGGGTACGCCGTGGTGTACTTCATCTGCTCCATGGCAAAACTGGACGTAATGTTCGATAGCCCATCGGTACGGGTAATCAGCTTTTTGTAGAACCGGTCATACGCCGCAATATCCCCCACCACTACCCGCAGCATGTAATCCCAGTCGCCGGACATGCGGTAGAACTCCATCACTTCCTCGAACCCGGTCACGGTCGCGGCAAACTGCTCAAGCCAGGCGCTGTCGTGGCGCTGGGTCTTGAGCTGGACGAACACCGTTAGCCCCAAGCCCAACCGCTCTGGGTCGAGCAGGGCGACGCGGCCAAGAATGTAGCCTTCTTCCTCCAGGCGCTTCACCCGCTTCCAGCACGGCGTGGTGGACAGGTTGACGGCCTCGGCCAAGTCCTTGAGCGATATCGAGGCATCGCGCTGAAGCAGGGTAAGAATGTGCTGGTCGAAACTGTCCATATCGCGCGCGGGCCGTTAAGAAAATTTTTCACAGATTACCCCAAGGCCAGAACATTTGGGTTGTGCGATAGTTGCAGCCTTAACTCTGCCAATGGGCCTGACCATGTCCGACAAGCCGCGCAATTTCGCCACCCGCACCATTCACGCTGGCGAGCAGTTCAGCGTCGCTGAAAACGCCATTTTCCCGGCCATCGTCACCGCCAGCTCGTTCACCAAACGCAGCCTGGACGACAAACCGGAATACTCCTACAGCCGCGTTGGCAACCCCACCCGGCATGCCTACGAAACCTGTGTCGCCGCGCTGGAAGAGGGCGTGGGCGCGGTTGCCTGTGCCTCGGGCGTGAACGCCACGGCGACGGTGCTGGAGCTGCTGCCCAAGGATGCCCATGTCGTGGTGATGAACGGCGTGTACGGCGGCACTTTCCGTATCCTGGAAGACTACCGCAGCCGCACCTCGGGCCTGACCACCACCTATGTCGACCTCAACGACCTGGAGGCCGTGGCCGCCGCCATCAAGCCCCAAACCCAGCTGATCTGGATCGAATCGCCGACCAACCCGCTGCTGCACCTGGTCGACATCAAGGCCGTGTGCGACCTGGCCAAGGCCCGCGGCATCCTCACCTGCATCGACAATACCTTCTGCTCGCCGTGGAACCAGCGCCCGATCACCTTGGGCGTGGACCTGGTGATGCACTCGGCCAGCAAGTACATCGGTGGCCACTCCGACCTCACCGGTGGTGTGGTGGTGGCGGCCAACGATGCACTGCTGGCGCGCCTTCGCCGCATCAGCATGGCAATTGGCGCGGTGCAGGGGCCGTTCGACTGCTACCTGGCCCTGCGTGGCCTGAAAACCCTGGATGTGCGCATGGAGCGCCAGTGTGCCAATGCCCTGCAGGTGGCGCGCTTCCTCGAAAACCACCCGCAGATCGAGCAGGTGTATTACCCGGGGCTGAAAAGCCACCCGCAACACGAATTGTGCAAACGCCAGATGCGCAGTGGCGGGGCGGTGGTGGCCATGAAGGTCAAGGGCGACCGCGCCGCGCTCAACCGCCTGGTGGAGGCGCTGCAGATCTTTGTGCTGGCCGACTCGCTGGGTGGGGTGGAGAGCATGATCAACCACTCGTGGACCATGTCGCACTGCTCGCTGAGCCCGGAGCAGAAAGGGGTGATGGGGATCAGCGAGAACCTGCTGCGGTTGTCGATGGGGATCGAGGATTATCGTGATCTGATCGAGGATCTGGATGGCGCGCTCAAGGCTCTGGTTGCCGTGTAAGGGCTGCTGGCCCTATCGCCGGCAAGCCAGCTCCCACAGGTGCAGCACAGGTTCGAAATCTGTGGAGACCCTGTGGGAGCTGGCTTGCCGGCGATAGGGCCGGTAAATTCAAAGAAGATATTCAGTCAGGATTTCGGCGGATGAATAATCCGTTCGATCTTGTCCTTGATCAGCAACCGTTCCTTGCGCAGGCGGTTGACGGTGTCGTCGTTGGTGCCGTTGCCTTCGGCGGCAACCACCTCCTTGTCCTTGGCGTTGTATTCCTTGTGCAGTGAGTGCAGCGTCTGGTCCTTGTCAATGAGCGCCTGGAATGCATCAGCGGTAACGTGCAGGTCAGCGAGCAGATCATGCGGAACTGGCATTTCTTCACCTCTGTCAGGGTTGTCGGTAAGGTCCTGACCTCTGAGGATAGCCGCCTTTGCGCAGGCCGGTGATGTCGGCCAGCCTGAATGGCAGCTGAATGAAGCACAGATAATCACTGAAAGACGCGCCCTCACGAAATTGTTACCAACTTTTTCACAAAAAATTGATGACGCGCTTTCTAGAGTTCGCCCAACTTTCCCACGGTGCCACCCGGCCTGGGGGTTGATAATCACTCTTGATTGCGAACGCTAATGCTCAACTTCAAATCCCTGCGGACTGAATGGGTCACGCTGCTGGCCAGCCTTTACCTGCTGATTGGCTTGAATATGTTCCTTTGGGGGCACTTGCAAGAGGTGGTGCCTGCCGGCCTGTCCGGGCTGTGGCTGAGCCTGGCGTTTGCCGTGCTGATGTTGTTCGCTTTCAATCTCATCCTCACGTTGTTTGCCTTCCGATATGTATTGAAGCCGGTACTTATCGTGTTGTTCATGAGTGGCGCGGGTGTGGCTTACTTCATGAATCAATACGGCGTACTTATTGATGCGGGTATGTTCCGCAATATTGCAGAAACCAACGTAGCCGAAGTGCGCGACCTGCTTTCGCTGAAGTTTGCCTTGTACATCCTGGGGCTGGGCGTGCTGCCTTCGGTGCTGCTGTGGAAGGCGCCCATTGCCTACCGTGCCTGGCACCGTGAGTTGCTGGGCAAGCTGGTGGTCAGTGGTGCCTGCGTGGTGGCACTGGGTTCGGTGGCGCTGGTCAACTACCAAGGCTTGTCGTCGCTGTTTCGCAACCACCACGAATTGCGCCTGATGCTGACCCCCAGCAATATCGTCGGTGCCTCCATTGGCTATGTCAGCGAACGCGTTGGTACGGCATCGCGTCCTTTCCAGCACTATGGCGAAGATGCCAAGCGTGATGCCGCCTGGCAGAAGCATGAACGCAAGTCGTTGACCGTGCTGGTGGTGGGTGAAAGTGCGCGGGCCGACCACTTTGGCGTGTTGGGCTATGACCGCGATACCACTCCGAACCTGGCCAAGGAGCAGGGCCTGGTGGCGTTTTCCGATGTGCATTCGTGCGGTACGGAAACGGCTGTCTCGGTGCCGTGCATGTTCTCGGGTATGACCCGCAAGGAATACGATGCCCGCGTGGCCAAGAACCGCGAAGGGCTGCTGGATATCCTCCAGCGTGCCGGCCTGGCCGTGCAGTGGCGCGACAACCAGTCGGGCTGCAAAGGTACCTGCGACCGTGTGCAGTTCATCGATGTCAGCAACCTCAACGACCCGCAGCTGTGTGCCAATGGCGAATGCCATGACCAGATCCTGCTGCAAGGGCTGGACGCGCTGATCGACAACCTCGACAAGGACACCGTGCTGGTGCTGCACCAGATGGGCAGCCACGGCCCGGAATATTTCAAGCGCTACCCAAGTGACAGTGAGCGCTTCACGCCGGTGTGCCAGAGCAACGCGCTGAACCAGTGCAGCGAGCAGGACATCATCAACGGTTACGACAACACCCTGGCCTACACCGACAAAGTGCTGGCGTCGCTGATCGACACCCTGCGCAGCAAACAGGACAAGGTCGACACCGCGATGATCTACCTGTCCGACCATGGCGAGTCGCTGGGTGAGTACAACCTGTTCCTGCACGGCACGCCTTACGCCATCGCCCCGGAGCAGCAGAAGCATGTGCCATTGCTGACCTGGTTCTCCGACAGCTACAAGGAGGACTTCGGCATCGACACCGACTGCCTGGCCAAGCTCAGCGATGCGCCGCTGTCGCAGGACAACCTGTTCCACTCCATGCTCGGCCTGTTGCAGGTGCGCACCGAGGTGTATCAGCAGTCGCTGGACATGTTCGCCAGCTGCCGCCCGTGGTTGGCGGCCAAACGCTGACCCACACAACACCACCACTTATCGATATCAAGGATGGCCCGGGTTTCACCAGCAGTGCCCGCGCCGTATATACTGCGCGCCAATGTTAGTGGGAGAGCCTTGTGGCCATCGAAATTCACTGGATCCGTGACGACCAGAGCCTGGCCGAACACTGCCGCGACTGGCACCAACTGCCTTTTGTCGCTGTCGACACCGAATTCATGCGGGTTGACACCTTCTACCCGAAAGCCGGGCTGATCCAGATCGGCGACGGCCAGCGGGCCTACCTGATCGACCCGTTGCTGATCGGTAACTGGCAACCCTTGGCCGACTTGCTCGAAGACAGCGGTGTGGTCAAGGTGCTGCACGCCTGCAGCGAAGACCTCGAAGTGCTGTTGCGCCTGACCGGCAAGCTGCCGCAGCCGCTGTTCGACACCCAGTTGGCAGCCGGCTACCTGAACCTGGGCTTCTCCATGGGCTATTCGCGCCTGGTGCAGGAGGTGCTGGGTATCGAGCTGCCCAAGGGCGAAACCCGCTCCGACTGGCTGCAGCGCCCGCTCTCCGACACGCAGGTCAGCTATGCCGCCGAAGATGCTGTGCACCTGGCCGAGCTGTTCACCGCCTTGCGCCCGCGCCTGAGCGACGACAAGTACGCCTGGGTGCTGGAAGACGGCGCCGAGCTGGTGGCTGCGTTGCGCCGTGAGGTCGAGCCCGAAACCCTGTACCGCGACGTCAAGCTCGCCTGGAAGCTGGCCCCCCAGCAACTGGCGGTGTTGCGAGAGCTGTGCGCCTGGCGCGAGCGTGAAGCCCGTAGCCGCGATGTGCCGCGCAACCGCATCCTCAAGGAGCACTCGCTGTGGCCCATGGCCAAGAGCCAGCCGAACAACCTGTCGGCGCTGGCCAGGATCGACGAGATGCACCCGCGCACCATTCGTCAGGACGGTGAGTTCCTGATCAAGCTGATCCAGCGCGCCGCCAGCCTGCCTGCCGAGCAGTGGCCAGCGCCTTTGCCCGAGCCGCTGCCGATCGAGGCCGCCGGCATCCTCAAGCAGCTGAGAGCCATCGGCCAGGCCGAAGGCGAACGCCTGGGGATCGCCCCCGAGCTGATGCTGCGCAAAAAAGCCCTGGAAGCGCTGCTCAAGAGCGGCTACCCCAATGGCCCTTATCAACTGCCCGATTCGCTGCGCGGCTGGCGCCGTGAGCGTATGGGCCAGGCCCTGCTGGACAGCCTTGCAGGTGCCGGAGAGACCCGATGAAACGCATTTGCTCGATCTACAAGAGCCCCCGCAAGAACGAAATGTACCTGTATGTGCTCAAGGCCGAGGGCCTGGAGCGCGTGCCGGAAGGCCTGCTGCCGTTCTTCGGCACCCCTGTGCATGCCTTCGACCTGGTGCTCACCCCCGAGCGCAAGCTGGCCCGCGAGGACATCGCCAAGGTGCTGGAAAACCTCGACAACCAGGGCTACCACCTGCAGATGCCGCCAGCGGAAGACGAGTACATCGAGCACCTGCCTGAAGAGCTGCTGCGCCGAAACGACCCGGTCTGACCATGCGCGTACTGATTGCTGAGCATGATCATGCTCGTTACGCCGCGCTTTTGCGCGAAGCTGCGCCTGAAGTGGAAGTACTGACCAGCGGTGATTCCGCCGAACTGGCCCGCCAGGCACCACAGTGCAAGGTGTGGCTGGGCCAGCCGGACCTGCTGGCGAGCTTGCTGCGCCAAGGCCACAAGCCGGACTGGATGCAGTCGACCTGGGCGGGTATCACGCCGTTGCTGGCCGATGGCTTGCCGCGTGACTATCGCCTGACCCGTGCGGTAGGCATCTTCGGCCAGGTGATGGCCGAGTACATGCTTACCTACATGCTCGGCCACGAACGCGAGGTGCTGTCGCGCCTGGTCAGCCAGGTGGAGCGGCGCTGGGACGATCGCCCAGGACGTACGCTGGAAGGGCGCAAGGTGCTGATCGTGGGCACCGGCGACATTGGCCAGCGCGTGGCCGAGTTCCTGCAGCCGTTTGGTGTGGTGCTGTACGGGGTCGCCAGCAGTGCCCGGGAGCAGGCACCGTTCGTCGAGGTGGCGGCGCTGGCCGACTTGCCGCGCATGGTTGGCCAGGTCGACTACGTGCTCAACCTGCTGCCGGACACCCCGGCGACCCATGACCTGTATGACGCGGCGCTGTTCAAGTGCTTCCAGCCGAGCACGCTGTTCATCAATGCCGGGCGAGGTGCGGCGGTGGTGGATGCGGACCTGGTCGAGGCGCTGAAGGAAGGGCATCTGGCCGGTGCGGTGATCGATGTGTGCCGCCAGGAACCACTGCCTAAACAGCACCCGTTCTGGACCGCCTGGGGCTTGCTGCTGACCGGACACAGCTCGGCACCCACCTCGCCGGCGGCGATGGTGCGGCTGTTTGTCGAGAATATGCAGGCGTATGAAGCGGGGCAGGGTTTGCGGGGTGAAGTGGACTTTGCCAAGGGCTACTGATTTGTAGTGCCTGCACTGGCCCAATCGCCGGCAAGCCAGCTCCCACAGGTACTGCACAGAATCTGAAAACTGTGGGGTACTTGTGGGAGCTGGCTTGCCGGCGATTGGGCCGGTACAGGCTACACAAGGCTTACAGGCTGAAATCACCCTCGGCAGCCAGCTCGCTCAGCGGCTTGCGCGGGCTCGGTACTTCACGTGCCTGCAACGCCTCATCCAGGCTGGCCTTGTCACCCAGTTTGCCGATCGCCACCATGGCATGCAGCACATAACCTTCAGGAACCTTCAGCTCCTGACGCGCCAGGTCCTGGTCGAAGCCGGCCATGCCATGGGTGTGCCAGCCGCTGATGCTGGCCTGCAGGGCCAGGTGCCCCCAAGCGGAACCGGTGTCGAAGGTATGCCACAGCGCCGGCTTTTCCTCCGTGGCGCCCGGGGCGGCGAAGGTGGTCTTGGAAATGATCAGCACCAGTGCCGAGGCCTGTTGTGCCCAGCTGCGGTTGAACGGCACCAGCAGGTTCAGGTAACGCTCCCAGTTTGGCGTGTCGCGGCGGGCATACAGGAAGCGCCAAGGCTGCGAGTTGTACGCCGACGGAGCCCAACGGGCGGCTTCCAGGAAGCTCAACAGCGTTTCTTCGCTGATCGGCTCGGCGGTGAAAGCACGCGGCGACCAGCGGTTGATGAACTGCTCGTTGATGGCGTAATCGGCAATGCGAGGGTTGGCGCTCATGACAGCTCCTGCAAAAGGACGGGAAACCCGCACGCTACTGCGTCCCGTCGCGACTGACAAGCGGTCTGGCTTTGCGCAAGGTCAGGCTCTAGACTGGCGCCGCCGCGCGCCGTGGCCCAATGATGAATGCAGGAAACCGTGTGATGATCGCTGAAAACGCGCCGTTCTGGCGGCGCAAGACCCTCGAACAACTCAGCCCGCCAGAGTGGGAGTCGCTGTGCGACGGCTGCGGCCTGTGCTGCCTGCAAAAGCTTGAGGACGAGGACGACAACAGCGTCTATTACACGCGCATCGCCTGCAAGCTGCTGGACCTGCACACCTGCCAGTGCAGCGACTACCCCAACCGCTTCGACCACGTGCCGGACTGCATCCAGCTCACTCCGGGCAAGGCCGACCAGTTCAAGTGGCTGCCGAGTACCTGCGGTTACCGCCTGGTCAGCGAGGGCAAGGACTTGCCCGCCTGGCATCACCTGGTCTGCGGCGACCGCCAGCAAGTCCATGAACAGCGCATTTCCCAGTCGGGGCGTATGCTCAGTGAACACGATGTGCACGAAGACGACTGGGAAGACCACCTGATCTTCCGCGCCAGCTGACCGGCGCGGCCCGCTGCCACGGGGAAACAAGGAGTTTCTGTATGCGTTGCCAGCTGTTGCTGTTGTTGGGCCTGATGGCCAGTTCGCCGGCCTGGGCGAAAAAGGTCGACCTCGACTACCAGGTGCGTTTGTTGCCTGCCAGTGGCCAGGCTGAAGTCCGCCTCACATTGGCCGAAGGCAGCGCCGTGCGCAGCCTGGACTTCGACCTGGGCAAGGCCGGGGCCTACAGCGGCTTCCAGGCCGATGGCCAATGGCAACTGCAGGGGCAGCGCGGTGTGTGGCAGCCGGCGGCCGGCAAGACCAGCCTCAGCTACCGCGTGCAGTTGGACCAGAAGCTCGCCAGCGGTGCCTATTCCTCGCGTGTTACTCCGCACTGGGCGTTGTTCCTTGGTGACCAGCTGGTGCCGCCCGCGCGCCTCGACCAGCAGGATGGCACCGAGCTGGTGGCACGCCTGGCGTTCGACCTGCCCGAGGGCTGGAAGAGTATCGAGACCTCCTGGCCGCGCATCGGCAAGGACAAGTTCCGCATCGACAACGTTTCGCGCCTGTTCGACCGCCCCACTGGCTGGATGCTGGCTGGCGATCTTGGCAGCCGCCGTGCTCGCCTGGGTGATACCGAGGTCACCGTGGCTGCGCCGGTGGGGCAGGGTATGCGGCGTATGGACAGCCTGACCCTGCTGACCTTCGTATGGCCGCAGTTGCAGGCGGTGTTCCCGCGCAATCCGCCGAAGCTGCTGCTGGTCGGTGCCCGTGACGGCATGTGGCGTGGGGCAATGGCAGCACAGGGTTCGCTGTACCTGCACAGCGCCCGGCCGATGGTAAGCGAGAATGGCAGCAGCCCGTTGCTGCGCGAAGTGGTGCAGCTGTTTGCACAGATCCATGGGCGTGACGGCAGTGACTGGTTGGTAGAGAGCCTGACCGACTATTACGCCAGCGAGTTGCTGCGCCGCTCGGGCGGGGTGAGCGATGACCGTTACCAGGCCTGGCAGGCACGCCTGAGCAAACAGGGCGCCAAGGTCACCCGGCTCAAGGGTGAACGCGCCAGCCCTGCCCAGGTGGCGCGCGGGGTGATGCTGTTGCAGGCACTGGACAAGGAAATCCGTATTCATACCCAGGCCAAGCGTTCCTTGGACGATGTGGTACGCGGGCTGATGCGCCTGCCCAGCGTGAGCACCGAAGACTTCGTGCAAATCAGCGAGAACGTGCTGGGGCGCAAGTCCGAGGTGTTGCAAAGCAAGGCGTTGCGCTAGGCCGCGATAGCTCTATCTTGCCTGTTTAAACGTGTTCGATGTCATCTATGGTCAAGTCCGTGGCGGATTCAGGCAACTTGACCAACCCCTCGCTGGCGTACCGTGACCGGGCGCGAAGCTCATCCACGCTGGGTTTCGATCCAGGAGCTTCACGTCCCCCCCACAAAGAAAACAAAAGCAGGGATCAGGATGACAATGACAAGCGCGAGTGGCGCCGGCAATCAGCTGGCGCAAGGCTTCAAGCAACGCCATGTGACCATGCTCTCCATCGCCGGGGTGATCGGTGCCGGGTTGTTCATCGGCTCCGGGCACGCCATCGCGGCAGCCGGCCCCTCGGCCATCGTCGCCTATGCACTGGCCGGTGCGCTGGTGGTGCTGGTGATGCGCATGCTCGGGGAAATGGCCGTTGCCAGCCCCGATACCGGTTCGTTCTCCACCTATGCCGACCGCGCCATTGGCCGCTGGGCCGGCTTTACCATCGGTTGGCTGTACTGGTGGTTCTGGGTGCTGGTAATTCCTATTGAAGCCATTGCCGCTGGCGTGGTCCTCAACAACTGGTTCCCGCACATCGATGCCTGGTTCTTCGCCCTGAGCATGACCGTGCTGCTGACCGCCACCAACCTGTTCAGCGTGGCCAAGTACGGCGAGTTCGAGTTCTGGTTCGCCATGCTCAAGGTCATTGCCATCGTTGCCTTCATTGCCCTCGGTGCTGCGGCCCTGGCCGGCGTGTTGCCGGGCCGTGAAGTCAGTGGCCTGCCACTGTTGCTGGAGCAGCAGGGCGGCTTCATGCCCAATGGCTGGACGGCAATCATCGGCGCCTTGCTGACCACCATGTTCAGCTACCTGGGTACCGAAGCGGTGACCATTGCCGCCTCCGAATCGAAAGACCCGGCGCGCAACATCGCCAAGGCCACGCGCTCGGTCATCTGGCGTATCAGTGTGTTCTACCTGCTGTCGATTTTCGTGATCATCTCGGTGGTGGCATGGAACGACCCGCTGCTGCCGGTGCAAGGCTCGTATCAGCGGGCCCTGGAAATCATGAACATCCCGTATGCCAAGCAACTGGTGGACATCGTCGTGCTGGTGGCGGTGGCCAGCTGCCTGAACTCGTCGATCTACATTTCCTCGCGCATGCTCTACTCGTTGAGCAAGCGCGGTGATGCACCGGGCTTCATCCAGCGCACCTCGAAAGTGGGCGTGCCGCGCGCGGCGGTCATCGGCAGCACGTTGATCGGCATGCTGGCGACCATCGTCAACTACTTCGCCCCGGCCGAGGTGTTTGCCTTCCTGCTGGCCAGCTCCGGGTCGATTGCCCTGCTGGTGTACCTGGCGATTGCCTTCTCGCAACTGCGCATGCGGGCCATCCTGCAGAAGCAGAACGTCGAGATCGCCTTCCGTATGTGGTTGTACCCGTGGCTGACCTATGCGGTGATCGGCTTCATCATCTTTGCCTTGGGTACCATGTTCGTCATGCCCAAGCACCGTATGGAAGTGTCGCTGACCTTGGCATTGGCACTGGTGATCCTGGTGTTGGGCGTGATTACCAGCAAGCGGCATGCGCGGCGGGAGGCGCTGGCAACTGCTTGATCAGATTTGTGTGAATGAAAAAGGAAGCCACCTGCCTGCAGGTGGCTTTTTGATTTGTGCTGCTGGCCCTATCGCCGGCAAGCCAGCTCCCACAGGTACTGCACAGGCCCAGAGTGCTGTGGGGTCCCTGTGGGAGCTGGCTTGCCGGCGATAGGGCCCGAGCAGGCGGTGAAATATAGGGAGCTTGTCTTGTTTGGTGAATTTCCTGTCTGGTTTGGCAATGCAGCCTCAAGGGTGTTTAATTCCACCCCTGTAACCCGCTAGAACCCTTTAAAACAGGGGCCTAAACAGATTTCACCGTTCATCGAAAATGCTGTAGACACATTGTCTAACAGTGCCCTATAGTCGTTATACAAATAGTAGACATAGCTCTATGACAACAAAGAAGGCCGCCATGAAAGCCACCGTCCAACCACTCGCCGCAGAAGTGCCGCAGGACCGCAAAGCCGTCCTGGCCGAAGCGCTGCGCCGCCGGATCCTCAGCATGGAACTGGCCCCGGGCGCAGTGGTGGACGAACTGGCCCTGTGCGACGAATTTGGCCTGTCGCGCCCCCCGGTCCGTGAACTGCTGCGCCAGATCGCCGCCGAAGGTTACATCGAGCTGGAAGCCAACCGCGCACCACGCGTTGCCGCCATGAACCACGAGTCGCTGCACAGCTTCTACGTTGCCGCACCGCTCATCTACGTGGCCACCACCCAGTTGGCCGCCACCTACGCCAGCGCTGAAGAAATCGAAGTGCTCAAAGGCATCCAGGCCCAGTTCCGCCAGGCCATTGAAGAGCGCGACGTGGAAAACCGCGTGCTCTACAACGACGCCTTCCACCTGGAAATCGGCAAGATGGCGCACAACGACTACCTGTTGCCTAGCCTGCGCCGCCTGCTGATCGACCACACCCGCCTGGGCAAGATCTTCTACCGCCACCCGACCACCGACGACATGCAGCGCGACCTCGAAATCGCCTGCGAACAGCACGATCAGATGATCCAGGCCATCGAGCGCCGCGACCCGCAAACCGCCGGTCAGCTGGTGCGCGAGCACTTCGAGCTGTCGCGCCGCCGCATGGCCGAGTACGCCGCACCGCAAGGGCTGGATGTGCCGATTCAGATATGAGTTACACAGGTCAGCCCGCTGGCGCTGACCACCCGTCGACAACAAGAACCAGGTTAGTGACATGACAAGAATAAGTTCGTTACCTGCCGATGATGCCACCTGTGGTTGGTATCACCTGAGCAAGCCCCGCACGCCAAGGCCGGCCCACACAGGCCACAGCCAGGCACGCTGGGTGGTGGTCGGCGCCGGCTTTACCGGCCTGGCTGCCGCGCGGCAGTTGGCAACGAACTTTCCGCATGACGAGATCGTGCTGGTCGAAGCCCAGGAGGTCGGCTTTGGTACCTCCGGGCGCAATGCCGGCTTTGCCATCGACCTGCCGCACGACATCGGTGCCGAGGACTACATCGGCGACATCGACATCGCCAAGACCGTCCTCAAGCTCAACCTGGGTGGCCAGCAGTACCTCAAGGACCTGATCGAGCGCTACGACATCGAGTGCCAGTTTCGCCATTGCGGCAAATACCAGGCTGCCATCGAAGACCGCGGCATCGCCGTGCTGGATGCCTACCGCCGGGGCCTGGACAAGCTTGGCCAGCCGTACGAAGTGATCGAAGGCCGCGACCTGCCCGATCACATCGGCACCCATTTCTACCGCAAGGGCCTGTTCACCCCAGGCACGGCCTTGCTGCAACCCTCGGCGTTGGTCAAAGGCCTGGCCGACAGCTTGCCAAGTAACGTTTCGCTGTACGAGCGCACACCCATTACCGACGTCGAGTACGGCGACAAGGTGGTGTTGCGCCACGCCAACGGCTCGATCACGGCCGACAAGCTGGTGCTCACCACCAACGCCTTCGGCATGAGCTTCGGTTTCCTCAAGGGCCGTATGCTGCCCGTGTTCACCTACGGCAGCATCACCCGCCCGCTGACTGAAGAAGAGCAGGCGCGCCTGGGCGGCAAACCCTACTGGGGCGTCATCCCTGCCGACCCGTTCGGCACTACCATGCGCCGCACCGTCGACAACCGCCTGCTGATCCGCAACAGCTTCAGCTACAACCCCGACGGCCGCAGTAACCGCAAATACCTGGAGCGCTTTGTCGAGCGCCACCGCGATTCGTTCGCCCGGCGCTTCCCGATGTTGCCTGGTGTGAACTTCGAATATACCTGGGGCGGTGCACTGGCACTGTCACGCAATCACATGGGCTTCTTCGGCAAGTTGGCACCCAATGTGGTGGGTGCACTGTGTTGTAACGGCCTGGGTGTAACCCGTGGCACCGTCACCGGCAAGTTGCTGGCCGACTGGCTGGCCGGCGACAAGAACGAACTGATCGAATTCTTGCTCAATGCCCCCGGGCCTTGTGCAAACCCGCCGCAGCCCCTGGTTTCCCTGGGCTTGAACGCCAACCTGATGTGGGGGCAGTTCCGCGCTGGCAAAGAGAGCTGATCGTTACCTGAGTTAGGCCATAGAACATTTTTCGTCGGCGTAAGTTGGCCGGCACGGGCGCGGCTTGCCCGAATTTGATGATCGAGATGCGTTGTCCGGTCACCCGGGGCTGAGTGTGGTTTTCAGTTTCGCGGACGCGCTCGCCTTGAAAATGTGCATGTAGCAGACGTGGTAGGAACAACAATGACAAGTCCGAATGTTTCGATTGAAGATGTACCGATCAACAACTTTCACCAGTTGCTGACCTTGCGTTCCGGTGGTGGTTCGTTCGTCGATGGCTATGTACTGAGCATCATCGGTGTGGCCATGGTGCAGATGTCCGCAGGCCTGGGCCTCACCAGCTTCTGGCAGGGCATGATTGCCGCCTCGGCGTTGATCGGCATTTTCTTCGGCGGCTTCTTCGGCGGTTGGCTGACTGACCGCTTTGGCCGCAAGCGCGTGTTCTTCGTTGGCCCGACCCTGTTCATCCTGGCCTCGGTCGCGCAGTTCTGGGTCGAATCGGCGCTGGCGTTGTTCCTGCTGCGGTTCGCCATCGGTATCGCCGTGGGCATCGAATACCCGGTTGCCACCTCGCTGTTGGTGGAGTTCTTGCCCAAGAAAAACCGCGGCCCGCGCCTGGCCACCTTGACGGTGTTGTGGTTCGCCGGTGCCGCCACCGCCTATCTGGCCGGTGAGGCCATCCTGCGCCACGGTGGCGACGATGCCTGGCGCCTGGTGCTGGCCAGTGCGGCGGTCATCGGTGCATTGCTGTTCGCCATTCGCCTGGGTACCCCGGAGTCGCCACGCTGGCTGATCAGCAAAGGCCGCTCGGCCGAGGCCGAGCAGGTGATCAAGCGCGTCTATGGCAACGGCTTCTCGCTGAAGAACCTGCCGGAAGAGCCCAAGACCCGCAAGCTGTCGTTCCTCAGCCTGCTGCACTCGGGCTACGGCAAGCGCATGTTGTTCGTCACTATGTTCTGGACCTGCTCGGTGATCCCGGTGTTTGCCGTGTATGCGTTCGCCCCGAAAGTGCTGGGCGCGCTGAACCTGAAAGGTGACTGGGCCTCGATCGGCTCCATCGCCATCACCTTCCTGTTCGTGGTCGGCTGCATCGTCGGCACCCGCCTGCTCAACACCCTCGGCCGACGCACCACACTGCTGCACAGCTTCTTCTGGTCGGGGCTGGCGCTGTTGGGCCTGGGCGCCTTCAGCAATGGCAACGAGATGCTCATCCTGGTGCTGTTCGGGGCCTACGCTTTGTTTATCGGTGGCGCCCAGGTGCTGCAGCTGGTGTACCCCAACGAACTGTTCCCTACCGAAATCCGCGCTGGCGCTGTAGGCGTCGGCACCTCCATGTCGCGGGTCGGTGCCGCCGTCGGCACCTGGCTGGTGCCCATCGCCCTCGACAGCTATGGCATCGGCGCCACCATGTATGCCGCCGCCGCCGTGACCTTTGTCGGCCTGGCCTTCTCGGTTGCCCTGGCCCCGGAAACCCGTTCGCTGAACCTGCAACAAGCGGCTTCGCTTGGCTGAACCCTTACAACCTGCCGCCGCGTCGTTGCGCGGTGGTCTTTACAACACTGAGCAACGCACTGGAGAACCTACCGTGAAATTCGAAGGCATCTACACCCCGGCAATCACTCCGCTGGCTGCGGACGGCTCGATCGACAAGGCAGCGTTTGCCGAGGTCCTCGAATACCTGGTCGAGTCGAAAATCCACGGCGTCATCATTGGTGGCTCCACCGGCGAGTACTACGCCCACACCACCCAGGAGCGCATCGAGCTGGCCGCCCAGGCCAAGGACGTGCTCAACGGCCGCCTGCCGCTGATCGTCGGCACCGGTGGCATCCGCACCGAAGACGCCGTGGCTTTCGCCCAGCACGCCAAGGAAATCAAGGCCGACGCACTGCTGGTGGGCACCCCGCCATACGCGCTGCCAACCCAGCAGGAAATCGCCCTGCACGTCAAAGCGGTCGACGCCGCTGCCGGCCTGCCGATCATGCTCTACAACTACCCAGGCCGCATGAGCGTCAGCATGGGCGAAGAATTCTTCGATGCTGTTGCCGATGTGAAAAACATCGTCGCCATCAAGGAAAGCTCCGGCGACATGGCCCAGCTGCACCGCCTGGCCATCCATCGCCCGAACATCCAGCTGTCGTGCGGCTGGGACGACCAGGCCCTGGAATTCTTCGCCTGGGGCGCCAAGAGCTGGGTCTGCGCCGGCTCCAACTTCATCCCGCGCGAGCACGTGGCCCTGTACGAGGCCTGCGTGATCGAGAAGAACTTCGACAAGGGCCGCAAGATCATGGCCGCCATGATGCCACTGATGGACTTCCTCGAAGGTGGCAAGTTCGTCCAGGCCATCAAGAACGGCGTGGCCCTGAACGGCCTGAAGACCGGCGGCGTGCGCAAGCCGCTGTACGACCTGGATGACGCCGAGAAAGCAGAACTCAAGCGCGTGGTCACCGAACTCAAGGCCACCATCGCCCAGATCAAATAAGGAGGCTGGAAAAATGGCTGAATTGCTGAGCAAGGAACAATACGCGGCCATCGCCGCCGAACTGCAACTGCGGACCAAGGCCTTCATCGACGGTGAGTTCCGCGATGCCATCTCGGGCAAGACCTTCGTCACCACCAACCCGGCCACCGGCCAGCAACTGGCCGAAGTGGCGGCCTGCGACGTCAACGACGTCAACGTGGCCGTTGCAGCTGCCAAGCGCGTGTTCGAAGAGGGCACCTGGTCGAAGATGCAGCCGAACGACCGCAAGCATGTGCTGCAGAAGTTCGCCCAGTTGCTGGAAGACAACGCCCATGAACTGGCCGTGCTGGAAGCGCTGGACAGCGGCAAGCCGGTCAGCGAGTGCCAGAACGTCGACGTGCCGGAAACCATCCACACCATCCGCTGGCACGCCGAGCTGATCGACAAGATCTACGACGCCACTGCGCCGACCGGCAACGCTGCCGTGACCATGGTGGTGCGTGAGGCCATCGGCGTGGTTGGCCTGGTGCTGCCGTGGAACTTCCCGCTGCTGATGCTGGCCTGGAAGATCGCCCCGTCGCTGGCTGCCGGTTGCTCGATCGTGGTCAAACCCGCCAAGGAAACCACCCTCAGCGCCCTGCGCGTGGCCGAGCTGGCCCATGAGGCTGGCATCCCGGCCGGTGTGTTCAACCTGGTGCCTGGTGGTGGCCGTGAAGTGGGCGAGGCCATCGGCCGCCACATGGACATCCCGATGGTGAGCTTCACCGGCTCCACCGACACCGGCCGCCTGTTCCTGAAGTACGCCGCCGAATCCAACCTCAAGCGCATCGTGCTGGAGCTGGGTGGCAAGAACCCGGCCGTGGTCATGAACGACTGCGAAGACCTGGACGAAGTGGCCCAGTTCGTTACCGCCGGTGCGTTCTGGAACATGGGCGAAAACTGCTCGGCTTCTTCGCGTCTGATCGTCCACAAGGACGTGAAGGACGAGTTGCTGGGCCTGATCGCCAAGCACCTGAAGGACTGGAAACTGGGCGACCCGCTGGACCCGGACAACCGCCTGGGCGCCATGGTCAGCAAGTCGCACTTCGAGAAGGTCAAGTCGTACCTGGAATACGCTGCCGAGCAGAAGCTCAGTATCGTCCAGGGTGGCGAGACCGAAGAAGGCGTGTTCGTGCAGCCGACCATCGTCGACAACGTGGGCCGCGACAACAAATTGTTCGTCGAAGAAATCTTTGGCCCGGTGCTGAGCGTGACCAGCTTCGAGACTATCGACGAGGCCATCGAACTGGCCAACGACACCGTTTACGGCCTGGCCGCTTCGGTCTACACCGGCAGCCTGCGCAATGCGCTGCGCCTGTCGCGGGAAATCCGTGCGGGTGTGGTGACGGTCAACTGCTTCGGCGAAGGTGATGTCACCACGCCGTTCGGCGGCTACAAGGAGTCTGGCTTTGGTGGGCGCGACAAGTCCATCTGGGCCCATGACCAATACACGGAGCTGAAGACCATCTGGATCAACGCTTCGTGATCTGAGCAAGACCGGTGCTGTTCTGACGGAGTTCGGCACCTGGCCGCCCTGCTTTTGCAGTGGCGGCCTTTTTATTACTTGAACTTCGGCCCTGAGCGGGTATTCAGCCCCTTGGCCATGCGGTCGTACAGCACCACATTCACCGTCGCCGCCAGGTTCATGCAACCTTCGGTCGGTATGTAGATGGTCTCTTCACACCAGCCCCGCACATCCTCGCTCAACGAGCCGTCCTCTGGCCCGAAGATGTAGATGGCACGGTCCGGGTGGGTGTATTCCGGCAATGGCCGCGCCCCTTCCACCAGCTCCACCGCCACCGGCGTGCAGCCCAGCGGGATGATGCGTTGCAGGTCGTCGATGCCGATCAGCGGAATGTCGTAATGCACGCGCTTGGTGTCGGTGACAAAGTCACGCGCGCGTTCGTAGCGTTTGCCGGTGTAGAACACCGAATTGACGCCGTAGCAGCCCGCAGCGCGCATCACCGAGCCGACGTTTTCTGGCGACTTGGGGTTGAACAGGCCGATGCAGCTGTATCGTTTGTTTGCCACGTACCGGGGCCCTTCACGAAAAAAGCGCGATTATACGGGCTGCCCGGCAGCAGCGGGGGGCGAATCGATGGTCAGTCTTTCTTCAGCATGCCCGCCAGCCCGGCGAACGGGTTGTGGGTGGCCTTGGCGATGCTCGGGGTGCTGGTGGAGCCTTCGCTGAAGTACTGCTGGTCGGTGTAGCGCGAGTGCTCGTTGTCGTGGCAGTACAGGCACAGCAGCTCCCAGTTGGAGCCGTCCTGCGGGTTGTTGTCGTGGTTGTGGTCGCGGTGGTGCACGGTCAGCTCGCTCAGGCGCTTGCCAGCGAACTCGCGGGCGCAGCGGCCGCACACGTGCGGGTACATTCTCAGGGCCTTGTCGCGGTAGCCCATTTCCTTGTCGCGCTTGGCATCGGCCAGGATGCGGTCGAGGCGCGCGGTGGCGGCGGCGGAAGAGGTGGAGCTCATGGTGTTTCCTTTGTTCTGATCAGGCAAATGACGGTTATGTCATTGAGTCTAGCGCGCTTGCGGGGCGGGCGGACAGGCGAAAGCTTTGATTTAGGCGTAGCCTGTAGGAAGGTTCCCGACAGGAGGTTGCAGATGTTTCACGCGATCCTCACCGCGCTGTTGTTGGCTGGCTTGCCGCTGGCCGAAGCGGCAAGCACGCCACCCCGGTTGACGACGCCTGTGCCTGGTGCGCCGGGCACGCCGACGCCCACGCCATATCCGCAGGTTACCCCGAGTACGCCGCCCAAGGCTTATGACAGCCAGCCGGGGGCGCCCTTGCTACCGCCCATGCCGGTGCCCGGGCCGCCGAAGGACCAGCCATTACCCGGGCTGCGGCCAGAGCCGCAGAAGCCGGTAGTCGAGGACGATTGACTGAGCGATGTGCGTGGCTGTGGAACTTTTGGGGCTGCGTTGCAGCCCATCGCGACGCAAGGCCGCTCCCACAAGGTCCTGCGAACGCCGATCAATGTGGGAGCGGCCTTGTGTCGCGAAAGGGGCGCAAAGCGCCCCCGGCTATCTCAAACAATACCCAGCTCGCCAAACACGAACGCATATTCCAGCGCCACATCCTTGAGCCCCTGGTACCGGCCGCTCATGCCCCCATGCCCAGCCCCCATCTCGGTCTTGAGCAGCAGCAGGTTGCTGTCGGTCTTGCGGGTACGCAACCGCGCCACCCACTTGGCCGCTTCCCAGTACTGCACGCGGCTGTCGTTGTAACCCGCCACCACCAGCATCGCCGGGTAGGCCTGGGCTTTCACGTTCTCATACGGCGCATACGCCTTGATCCGCTCATACACCTCGGGCTCTTCAGGGTTGCCCCATTCGTCGTACTCGGTCACGGTCAGCGGCAGTTCGGGGTCGAGCATGGTGTTGAGCACGTCGACGAACGGCACTTCGGCAATTGCACAGCGGAACAGCTCGGGGCGCAGGTTGAGCACCGCGCCCATCAGCAGGCCACCGGCACTGCCGCCACTGATGGCCAGCCGGTCAGAGGCGGTCACGCCCTCGGCAATCAGGTGCTCCGCACAGGCGATGAAGTCGCTGAAGGTGTTGTGTTTGTGCTCCTGCTTGCCGGCGCGGTACCAGGCCTCACCCAGTTCACCGCCGCCACGCACATGGGCGATGGCAAACGCCACGCCGCGCTCCAGCAGGCTCAGACGTGCATGGGAGAACCACGGGTCGAGGCTTTCGCCATAGGCACCGTAACCGTACAGGTAGAGCGGCACGGTCTTGCCCAGGTCCTGGCGGCGACGCACCAGGCTGATCGGCACCCGGGTGCCGTCTGCCGCGCTGGCCCACAGGCGCTCACTCACATAGTCATCGGCATCGAACGCACCCAGTACAGGGGTTTGTTTGAGCACGGCCTGTGCGCCTGTGGCCAGCTCCAGCTGGCGCACCTGGGCCGGGCGGTTGAGTGCCTCGTAGCGCAGGCGTACGCGGGTGCTGGCGAACTCCAGGCTGTCCTGCACGTACAGGCTGTAGGCCGCGTCTGGCAGTTCGACGCGATAGGCCGGCAGAGCCTGCGGGCGGACTTCGATGATCGGCAGGCCGCCTTCGCGCAGGCTCAGGGTGAGGGCGCCGGCATTCAGGCTGAGGCCTTCGAGCATGATCGTGTCGCGGTGCGCCACCAGCACCTGCCATTGCTCACGGCCTGGTACGGGCGTGGCCGGTGCGTGGTACAGGGCAAAGTTGATGCCGTCCTGGTTGGTGCGGATAAACCAGCGCCATTCGCCATCGAGCTGACCGTGGTCGGGGAAGTACTCGTGGCCTTCGACACGCGGGGCCAGGCAGGTAAACGGCGCCTGTGGGGTTTCGGCGTCCAGTACCCAGGCTTCGCTGGTGGTTTTGCTGTTCAGCAGCAGCACCAGCTGGCGCTCGGAGCTGGTGCGGTAGCAGTGCAGGAAAAAGCGCCCGTCGGGCTCTTCGAACACGGTCTGAGCACCGTCGCTGCCCAGGGTGTGGCGGCGCAGGCGCCATGGCCGGTGGGTGTCATCCAGTTCGGCGAAGAACAGCGTCTGGCTGTCGTTGGCCCAGGTCAGGCTGCCGTCGCAGTCGTCGAAGGGCAGGGCAGTGACGTTGCCGTTGGCCAGGTCTTTGATGTACAGGGTGTAGATTTCGTCGCCGCTGGTGTCGAGGCTGTAGGCCAGCAGGCGGTGGTCGGGGCTGACGTTGAAGGCGCCCAGCGACAGGAAACCACCCTTTGCCAGGGCGTTGGGGTCGAGCAGCAGTTGCTCCTGGCTTTCATCGACGGTATTGGCGTCGTCGGCCGGACGAGGGCAGCGGTAATGGCGTGGGTATTCGTCACCAGCGGTGGTGCGGGTGTAGTAGAGGTAAGGGCCCCACGGAGACGGCAGCGACAGGTCGGTTTCCTGGATGCGGCCCTTGATCTCTTCGAACAGTTGCTCGCGCAAGGGGGCCTGGTCAGCCAGGCAGGCTTCCTGGTAGGCGTTTTCGGCTTGCAGGTAGGCAAGCACCTCGGGGGTGTCGCGCTGTTGCAGCCAGGCGTACGGGTCGGTGGTGTTGTCGGCGTGGGCGATGGGCGGCTGGGGCTTGTTGGGCATTGGCGATCTCTTGGCTAGGGACAGGCAAACACTGTCTGCGCCCGGAAAAGTGTTTATCATAGGCGTCTCTTTGCCTGGCTTGCACGAACACCATGACCGAGAACGACTACACCTTCGCCTGGGGCCTGTACGCTGTGGCCGCTTTGGGCTGCCTGCTGGTGGGCTTCAAGCTCACCGGCTGGATGTGGCGCTGGCTGCGCGAACCGCTGCGGGTGGTGCTGGCGGTGCTGCTGCTGACCCCGACCGTGGTCGATCCGGTCAAGGACAGCTTCGCCCCGGCCATCGCCATCACGGCCCTGGATGTCGCGTTCAAGGTCGGCAACAACGCCTGGCGTGCGGTGTCCGACTTCGCCATGTACGGCATGATTGCCTTTGGCCTGTATTTCCTCTTCGTGCTGCTGCGCTGGCCGCTGGAAAAGCGCGCCCGTGAGCGCCGTGCGCAAGCCGAGGCGGCTGCCCAGCGCCAGGCGGCCGAAGATGACCAGCTCTCCGCCCAGGCGCCCTTGGCTGCCGAACGCGGCGACCGTTACCGCGACGACCCACGCCCTGCCGCACCGCGCGGCAATGGCCGGGTCGAGCCCCGTCTGTAAGCGCAGGAGACACGCCTATGTGCGAACTGCTGGGCATGAGTGCCAACGTCCCCACCGATATCGTTTTCAGCTTCACCGGCCTGATGCAGCGCGGCGGGCGTACTGGCCCGCACCGTGACGGCTGGGGCATCGGCTTTTACGAAGGCCGTGGTCTGCGCCTGTTCCAGGACCCGGCAGCCAGCAGCGAATCGGAAGTGGCCAACCTGGTGCAGCGATACCCGATCAAGAGCGAAGTGGTGATCGGCCATATCCGCCAGGCCAACGTTGGCCGGGTGTGCTTGTCCAACACCCACCCGTTCGTGCGGGAAATGTGGGGCCGCAACTGGTGCTTCGCGCACAACGGCCAGCTGGGTGATTTCAAAGGCCTGGCCAGTTTTTATCGACCAGTGGGCGATACCGACAGCGAAGCGGCCTTCTGCGACCTGCTCAACCGCATCCGCAGTGCGTTCCCCGAGCCGGTGCCGGTGGAACAGCTGCTGCCGGTGCTGGTCGAAGCCTGTGCCGGCTACCGTGGCCAGGGCGTGTTCAACTGCATGCTCAGTGACGGCGACTGGCTGTTCTGCTTCTGCTCGACCAAGCTGGTACACATTACCCGGCGTGCGCCTTTCGGTGCCGCGCGGTTGAAGGATGTCGACCTGATCGTCGATTTCCATACCGAAACCACCCCCAACGACGTGGTCACGGTGATCGCCACCGAGGCCCTGACCGAAAATGAGACCTGGCAGCGCTACGAGCCGGGTCAGTGGGCCGTGTGGCGGCACGGCGAGTGCGTGGCGCACGGCCAGAGCTAAGGACGCTGCATGTTCAGAAGTTACCTGCGGTTGCTGCTGTTCACTTTCGGCCTGCTGGCCGGTATTCAGGTTCCGGGGCTGGTCAAGGACTACAGCCAGCGGGTCGAGGCGCACCTGTTCGAATCACGCGAGGCGCTGGATGGCTTCCGGCAAACGGCCGAGCGCTTTTTCAAGGGCGACTTGCAGGCGCTGCTGCAGCATTACCGCAGCAGTGACGACCCGGTGTTCAACAGTGATGCCAACAGCATCGAAAGCCTGATGATCCGCAACGAACTGCTGGAAAACGAATGGCAAGCGTTGCAAGGGCCGTGGGCGCAGCGTACCTGGCATGTGCTGGTGCAGGCTGACCCGCAGTTGCGGGAAGAAACGCTGAATGGCTACAGCTACCAGATTCTGCTGGTGCCCGAGGCGGTCGGCTGGGGTGTAGGGGCCGGGTTTGTGCTGGCCTTTGTGGTTGAAAGCCTGTTGCTGGGGATTGGCTGGGTGATCCTGGGCGGGCGGCGCAGGGCCGTGAAAGAGAGCTGGCGTTGATTTCTGTTTTGCCTGTGCCGGCCTCTTCGCGGGCTCGCCCGCGAAGAGGCCAGTACAGGCAAAGGTAATCTTTTAGACCAACACAATCCGCTGCCCCCCCACATCCCGCGCATACCCCTCCAGCACCTGCCGGCAAACCCCGACCACTTCATCCACCAGCGCCACCCCGGTCTGCCAGGCCACCACCAGCTCCAGGCTGGGCGGGGGTTGTAGCCCTTCCAGCAACACCAACTCACCCCGGCCCAACTCGGCATCCACCAACGCTGGCGGCAACGCGCCAATACCAAACCCATCGCGTAACAGCCGGGTAATCGCCGCCACCGAGTTCACGCAGTTCAGCCGCGGTGCCTCAGCCCCCGCAGCTTGCAGCAAGCTCAGCACCTCCTGGTGTGGCCGCGAATTTTTCGAAAAGGTGATGATGCGCTCGCGCCCAAGCTCGGCCAGCGAGGCATAGTCCCGGTGCTGGTGCGAGCCTGCGGCTACCACCCAGCCCATCGGGTAACGCGCCAGGTCCAGGCTGCGGATCGACTGCTCGCGCAGCAGGTCGGTCTGCAGGATCACGTCCAGAAAACCCTTCTGCAGCTGCTCGCGCAGGTTCAGCGCGGTGTCGGCCACCAGTTCGATTTCCACCTGTGGGTAGCGCTCGGTCAGCTCCGCCACCAGTGCGCTCATCCAGGTGTGGATCACCGTGTCCATCACCCCGATACGAATGCGCCCAACCTTGGCCCGGTCGCTGTCCAGCGACTGTTTCATGGCCTTGGCGGTTTCCAGCATGCGTTCGGCATATTCCAGCACCTTGCCGCCTTCCGGCGTCAGGCTGACCCCGCGTGAGTCGCGCAGCAACAGCTTTACGCCAAGGTCTGCCTCCAGCGCGGCAATGCGGCTGGACACCGAGGCTTGAGTGGTGAACAGCTTTTCTGCGGTCAGGCGGAAGCTTTTGAGCCGGGCGACCCAGACGAAGGTTTCGAGGAAGCGAAGGTTCATGATCAGTTTTTCTTGTTCCAGACCGGCGGTTTTTCTCGTTGGACGCAGGCGGCGTGGCCTCTGAACAATGGTGCCCAGGCCGCGACGCTTTATGTCGCCCATAAAACAATACCAACAAGCCGAGGCATCCATGAACCCCACCGGCGTGCAGCAGCAGGTCAGTTCCCCACCTTCGTCCGGGCCTTTCGCCTGGTACCGCGATATCGACAAACAGCAACGGCGCACGTTCTGGAGCTGCAAGATCGGCTACGGCCTGGACGGCATGGATACGCAGATGCTCAGCTTCGTCATCCCTACGCTGATCATGCTGTGGGGTATCACCACCACCGAAGCCGGGTTGATCCACACCAGCACGCTGATCGCCTCGGCGGTAGGCGGCTGGGTCGCCGGCATCCTCTCCGACCGCATCGGCCGCGTACGCACCCTGCAATTGACGGTGCTGTGGTTCGCCTTCTTCACCTTCCTGTGCGGCTTCGCCCAGAACTACGAACAGTTGCTGATCGCCCGGACGCTGATGGGCTTTGGCTTCGGCGGTGAATGGACTGCTGGCGCGGTATTGATCGGCGAGGTCATCCGCGCCCAGGACCGTGGCAAGGCGGTGGGCATGGTGCAATCCGGCTGGGCCATCGGCTGGGGCCTTACGGCGATTCTCTACGCGCTGCTGTTCTCCTGGCTGCCGCCAGAGCAGGCCTGGCGTGCGCTGTTCCTGCTGGGGCTGGTGCCGGCTGTCTTCGTGATCTTCGTCCGCCGCCTGGTCAAGGACCCTGAGGTATACCGCGAGGCCAAGGCGGTGGAAAACGCCGAGGCACCTTCGCACTTCTACGAGATCTTCGCCCCGGGCATGCTCTGGACCACTGTACGTGCGTCCCTGCTGACCACCGGTGCACTGGGCGGCTACTACGCCATCACCTCGTGGCTGCCAACCTTCCTCAAGAACGAGCGCGGCCTGAGCGTGCTGGGCACGGGTGGCTACCTGGCCATGGTGATCGTCGGCTCCTACGTGGGCTATGTGGTCAGCGCTTACCTGTCCGACCTGCTGGGGCGCAAGAAGAACTTCATCCTGTTCGCCGTGGGCTCGTTCGTCATCGTGCTGCTGTACACGCAGATGCCAGTCAGCGATGGCGTGATGCTGTGGCTGGGCTTCCCGCTGGGCTTCTTCGCGTCGGGCATCTTCAGCGGCATGGGGGCGTTTCTTACCGAACTGTTCCCTACGCGCATTCGCGGTTCGGGGCAGGGCTTTTGCTACAACATCGGCAAGGTCATTGCGGCACTGTTCCCGTTGCTGATCGGCATGCTTGGCCAAAATGTGCCGCTGGGCCTGGGTATCGGTGTGTTTTCTGCGGTGTCCTACGGGATTGTGATCGTGGCGGCCTTGAGCCTGCCGGAAACCCGCGGCAAACAGCTCAAGGCGCGGTAAGGTAGGGCTATGGACAACAACAAGGGAGACCGCGTGGTGGAACGCCTGCTACTCAATTGCGACATGGGCGAGAGCTTCGGCAGCTGGCGCATGGGCCTGGACGCCGAGGTGATGCCCTACATCGATTGCGCCAACATCGCCTGTGGCTACCACGCGGGTGACCCCGGCATCATGCGCCGCACCGTGGCCCTGGCGCTGGAGCATGGTGTGACCATCGGCGCGCACCCCGCTTACCCGGACCTGGTCGGCTTCGGCCGCCGCTCCATGGCGTGCAGCCCGGAAGAAATCCGCGACCTGCTGCACTACCAGATCGGTGCGCTGGAGGGTATCTGCAAAGTGCTGGGGGGCCGCGTGGCCTATGTGAAGCCTCATGGCGCGTTGTACAACGACATGATGGCCGACCCGCTCAAGCTGCGCACCGTGCTGGAGGCCGTGGCAGCCTACGACAGCAACCTGCCGCTGATGCTCATGGCCACTGCCGACAACCGTGCGGCCCAGGCTCTGGGCGATGAAGTCGGCGTGCCGCTGTGGTTCGAAGCATTCGCCGACCGCGCCTACACCGCCAGCGGCCACCTGGTGTCGCGGCGCCTGCCCGGTGCGGTGCATCACGACCCGGCACTGGTCGTTGAACAGGCCCTGCGCCTGGCTCGGGGCGACACCCTGGTGGCAGACGATGGCAGTGCCTTGCGCCTGCAGGCCAGCACCCTCTGCGTGCATGGCGACAACGACAGTTCGGTGGCAGCGGTGCGGCAGATACGCCAGGCCCTGGATGCCCTGGAGGCACGATGAAGCCGCGCATCGAAGTGGTGGCCATCGACAGCCTGATGGTGCGCCTGTTCGACCGTATCGACGAGGCGAACATGCCGTGGATGCTCGCCGCCAGCCAGCGCCTGAGCGCCGCGTTCGGTAAGCACTTGCTGGATCTGGTGCCGTCCTATACCACGCTGATGGTGCAGTTCGACTTGCCGCCGGGTGAGGCGAGGGCGCTGATCTCCCAGGCGCTGGACGGTTTGCAGCCAGACACCGGCAGCGGCGGTCGGCGTCATGAGATTCCAGTCTGGTATGACACCAGCGTCGGCCCTGAGCTGCCTGTGCTGGCGGCCCGCAGCGGCTTGAGTGAAGACGATGTCATCCGCTTGCACAGCGAGCGCGACTATCCGGTATTTGCATTGGGCTTCGCCCCTGGCTTCGGCTTTATGGGCCTGGTGGACGAGCGCCTGGCCAGCCCGCGCCTGAGCACCCCGCGCAAGCGGGTGGCGGCGGGTAGCGTGGGCATTGCCGAGCGGCAGACGGCAGCGTATCCGGCGGTATCGCCGGGCGGCTGGAACCTGATTGGCCGTACCCCGGTGCGCCTGTTCGACCGGGATCGCGAGGGCTACAGCCTGCTGCAACCCGGTGACCGAGTGCGCTTCGTGCCGGTTTCGCGCAGCGAATTCCTGGCCTTGGGTGGTGATGTGGAGGCGCAGGCATGAAGCAGTTGAAGATCGAGGCCAGTACGCCGTTGTGCCAGTTGCAGGACGCCGGGCGCTTTGGCGTGCGCCACTTGGGCGTAACCCAGGGCGGCGCGCTGGACTGGGTGGCGATGCACTGGGCCAACTGGCTGCTGGGCAACCCACTAGGTGCGCCGGTGGTCGAGGTAGCGCTGGGCGGGTTCTGCGTGGTGGCCGAACAGGCGTGTGTGCTGGCGTTGGCCGGTGCCGACCTGGATGCGCGGGTTGATGATCAGCCGGTTGCGCCTTGGCGCAGCTTTGCCCTGGGCAAGGGGCAGCGTTTGACCCTGAAGCAACCGAAGCAAGGCGTGCGAGCTTACCTGGCCGCGCCGGGCGGGTTCCAGGCTGAATACGTACTCGGCAGTTGCGCTACGGTCGTGCGGGAAGAGCTGGGAGGTATCGACGGTCAAGGCGCTGCACTCGCCAAAGGCCAGGCACTGGTATTTAGCGGTAGCGATGCAACCCTGCGCGAGGTGCCACATGCGTTGCGCCCGGAGTACGTGCAAAAACCTGTGCTCGACCTGGTCATGGGCGCGCAGATCGGTGATTTCAGTGGTACCAGCCTTTTCGAGGCGTTCAACAGTGACTGGACGCTGGACAGCCGCGCAGACCGCATGGGCATTCGCCTGCTGGGGCCGCAACTGGTCTATCAGGGCGCGCCGATGATTTCCGAAGGTATACCGCTGGGGGCGGTGCAGGTGCCGCCGGATGGGCAGCCGATCGTGTTGCTCAATGACCGGCAGACCATTGGTGGTTATCCGAGGCTGGGGGCGTTGACGCCGCTGGCGTTGGCGCAACTGGCGCAGTGCATGCCGGGGGCAGTGGTGCGGTTCAGGGCGGTGGTGCAGGATGAGGCCTGGCGGGAGCATCAGGCTTTTGGAGTGCGTTGGCTTTGAGATTTTTGGGGCCGCAAAGCGGCCCCATACTCACTTGGACAGGTACCGCATCCCTTCCTCCAACCCCTGCAAGGTCAGCGGATACATCTTGTCTTCGATCAAATCCCGCACCAGATGGGTCGAAGCCGTGTAGTCCCAGGCCTGCTTCGGATACGGGTTGATCCAGATGATCTTCCTGAATTTTTCCATGAAGCGCTGCATCCACACATACCCGGCCTCTTCGTTCCAGTGCTCCACGCTACCCCCCGGCTGGGTGATTTCGTAGGGCGCCATGGCCGCGTCACCCACGAACACCACCTTGTAGTCGTCGCCATACTTGTGCAGCAGGTCGAAGGTGGAATACCGCTCCGAAGTGCGGCGCAGGTTGTTCTTCCACACCGACTCGTACACGAAATTGTGGAAGTAGTAGTACTCCAGGTGCTTGAACTCGGTCTTGCACGCCGAAAACAGCTCTTCGCAGACCTTGATGTGCGCGTCCATCGAGCCGCCGATGTCGAACAGCAACAGCAGCTTCACCGTGTTGCGCCGCTCAGGGCGCATCTGGATGTTCAGCAACCCGGCATCACGCGCGGTGTGGTCGATGGTGCCGTCGATGTCCAGCTCTTCGGCAGCACCCTCACGGGCGAACTTGCGCAGCCGGCGCAGGGCCAGCTTGATGTTGCGCGTGCCCAGTTCCACCTGGTCGTCCAGGTTCTTGTACTCGCGCTGGTCCCACACTTTTACTGCCTTGCCCTGGCGCTTGCCGGCTTCGCCCACGCGGATACCCTCGGGGTTGAAGCCGCCTGAGCCGAACGGGCTGGTACCGCCAGTGCCGATCCACTTGTTGCCACCGGCGTGGCGCTCCTTCTGCTCTTCAAGGCGTTTCTTGAATGCTTCGATCAGCTTGTCCAGGCCGCCAAGGGACTGGATCTGTGCACGTTCTTCGTCCGTGAGCGAGCGCTCGAATTCCTTGCGCAGCCAGTCTTCGGGGATCAGTGCCTCGATGTGCCGGTCGAGGTTTTCCAGGCCCTTGAAGTAGGCGGCAAACGCCCGGTCGAACTTGTCGAAATGGCGTTCGTCCTTCACCAGAATGGCGCGGGCGAGGTAGTAGAATTCGTCCATGTCGGCGAACACCACGCGCTTTTGCAGTGCCTGGTGCAGGTCCAGCAACTCGCGTACCGACACCGGCACCTTGGCCGCGCGCATTTCATTGAACAGGTTGAGCAGCATGGCCCGGCTCCTGTCAGCGGTTGCCGCGCCGGCTCATGAAGGCCAGGCGCTCCAGCAGTTGCACGTCCTGCTCGTTCTTCACCAGCGCACCGGCCAAGGGCGGGATGGCCTTGGTCGGGTCGCGCTCGCGCAGCACCGCTTCACCGATGTTGTCGGCCATCAGCAGCTTCAGCCAGTCGACCAGCTCGGAGGTGGACGGCTTTTTCTTCAGGCCCGGTACCTTGCGCACGTCGAAGAACACATCCAGCGCCTCGCTGACCAGCGACTGGCTGATGTTCGGATAGTGCACGTCGACGATCTGCTGCAGGGTAGTGCGGTCGGGGAAGGCGATGTAGTGGAAGAAGCAGCGGCGCAGGAAGGCGTCCGGCAGCTCCTTTTCATTGTTGGATGTAATGATGATGATCGGACGCTGTTTGGCCTTGATGGTCTCGTCGATTTCGTAGACGTAGAACTCCATCTTGTCCAGCTCTTGCAGCAGGTCGTTGGGGAACTCGATGTCGGCCTTGTCGATTTCGTCGATCAGCAGGATGACCCGTTCTTCGGCCTCGAAGGCTTCCCACAGCTTGCCCTTTTTCAGGTAGTTGCGCACATCGTGCACCTTGTCCACGCCCAGCTGCGAGTCACGCAGGCGGCTCACCGCGTCGTACTCGTACAACCCCTGATGGGCCTTGGTGGTGGACTTGATGTGCCAGGTGATCAGGCGCGCGCCGAACGAGGCAGCCAGCTGCTCGGCGAGCATGGTCTTGCCGGTGCCGGGCTCGCCCTTGACCAGCAGCGGGCGTTCGAGGGTGATGGCCGCGTTCACCGCCAGTTTCAGGTCGTCTGTGGCGACGTAGTCACGGGTGCCTTCGAACTTCATGGGTTTGTCCTCTGCCGTATGCCTGTCAGGGCCTCTTCGCGGGCACGCCCGCTCCCACAGGTACTGCACAAACTTCTGGATTTGTGGGTACCTGTGGGAGCGGGCGTGCCCGCGAAGGCCCCAACATCTGTTTTCGATTTGTCACCGACTATAACGCGGGGTTCGGCAACTGAAAACGCAGACCGGGTATTCAGTCTCTGAATGCCCCGTCACATCTGCAGGCTTTACGGGCCTCGGGGGCAGGCTTACCCTTGAGGTCTTTCCCTGCTCTTTTTCATGCCAAGGACCCCTGCCATGAGCCGTATCTTTGCAGACAACGCCCACTCCATCGGTAACACGCCGCTGGTGCAGATCAACCGCATCGCCCCGCGCGGCGTGACCATCCTGGCCAAGATCGAAGGGCGCAACCCGGGCTACTCGGTCAAGTGCCGCATTGGTGCGAACATGGTCTGGGACGCCGAGAGCAGCGGCAAGCTCAAGCCGGGCATGACCATCGTCGAGCCCACCTCGGGCAACACCGGTATCGGCCTGGCCTTCGTCGCCGCTGCCCGTGGTTACAAACTGATGCTGACCATGCCCGCTTCCATGAGCCTGGAGCGCCGCAAGGTACTGAAGGCACTGGGCGCCGAACTGGTACTGACCGACCCGGCCAAGGGCATGAAGGGCGCCATCGAGAAGGCCAACGAAATCGTCGCGTCCGACCCGGCCCAGTACTTCCTGCCGGGCCAGTTCGAAAACCCGGCCAACCCGGCCATCCATGAAAAAACCACCGGCCCGGAAATCTGGAACGACACCGACGGCGCAGTCGACGTACTGGTGGCGGGTGTGGGCACCGGCGGCACCATCACAGGTGTATCGCGCTACATCAAGCACACCCAGGGCAAGGCCATTCTGTCGGTGGCCGTCGAGCCCGCTTCGTCGCCGCTGATCACCCAGACCCTGGCAGGCGAAGAACTCAAGCCCAGCCCGCACAAGATCCAGGGCATCGGCGCCGGTTTCGTGCCAAAAAACCTCGACCTGTCCATCGTCGACCAGGTGGAAACGGTAACCGATGAAGAGTCCAAGGCCATGGCCATCCGCCTGATGCAGGAAGAAGGCATCCTCTGCGGCATTTCCTGTGGCGCAGCCATGGCTGCCGCCGTGCGCCTGGCCGAAAAGCCGGAAATGCAAGGTAAGACCATCGTCGTAGTCCTGCCGGATTCGGGCGAGCGTTACCTGTCGAGCATGTTGTTCAGCGACATGTTCAGCGAGCAGGAAAACCAGCAGTAATCGGCCTTGCCGCTGACCCGGCGCAACAATCGGCGGCCTGGTTTATTGCAAAATCTTCATGAATGCGATCCCGCCCGGGTTGTTTTTACCTCGGCGGGATCGGTTTATGATGGCAGGATGATTTTCAGGAGAGCAGGACGCGCAGCCCTGGCTCTTCCCCAAGGAGTGAAAGCATGACCTTTTCCTTTGCAGCCAAGGCGGGTGTCTTGCTGGTGTTTTTCGGCAGCGTGCTGTTCGTGCACCTGCGCGGCAAGGCCCGCCTGCCGGTGTTGCGCCAGTTCGTCAACCATTCGGCGCTGTTCGCCCCGTACAACGCTTTGATGTACCTGTTCTCCGGCGTGCCGTCCAAGCCCTACCTGGACCGTCAGCGCTTCCCTGAACTGGACGTGTTGAAAGACAACTGGCAGGAAATCCGCGAAGAGGCCATGCGCCTGTTCGACGAGGGCTACATCCGCGCCGCCGAGAAGGACAATGACGCCGGTTTCGGCTCGTTCTTCAAGAAAGGCTGGAAGCGTTTTTACCTGAAGTGGTACGACAAACCTCTGCCTTCGGCCGAAACGCTGTGCCCGCGCACCGTCGAGCTGGTCAGCAGCATCCCCAACGTCAAGGGTGCGATGTTTGCCCTGCTGCCTGGCGGCAGCCACCTGAACCCGCACCGTGACCCGTTCGCAGGGTCCTTGCGCTACCACCTGGGCCTGTCCACGCCCAACTCCGATGCCTGCCGTATTTACGTCGACGGCCAGGCGTACGCTTGGCGTGATGGCGAGGACGTGATGTTCGACGAAACCTACGTGCATTGGGTCAAGAACGAGACCGACGTTACCCGCGTCATTCTGTTCTGCGACATCGAACGCCCGCTGAGCAGCCCGCTGATGACCCGCATCAACCGCCAGGTCAGTGCCTTCCTCGGTCGCGCCACCGCGCCGCAGAATACCGATGACGAGCGCGTGGGCGGAATCAACCAGGCGTATGCCTGGAGCAAGCGCTTCAGCAACAAGATCAGTGGCCATGTGAAGCAGTTCAAGCGCGCCAACCCCAAGGCCTACCGCGTGCTGCGGCCGGTGCTGGCGGTGGTGGTGGCCTATTTGCTTTATCGTTGGTTGTTCTGACCGGCTGGGCCGGCCTCTTTGCGGTTTCAGCCGCGAATTGGCCGGCTCAGGTTGTTGCCCAATCCGGCATTCACCGCTATATTCCGAAACACATATCTTCCCTGAAGACCTGAACATGCCAGCCAGCCCTTCCATCACAAGCTTTGCCATCGCGCCAGTCGCGGGCATGTTCGTGCGTGGCAGCCAGCAGCCGGCCATGATCAGTCACTACCCACCACCTGTCAGTGGCGTTGTAGGCGGCGTAGCTCCGCCTCCTTGCGTGGTCGTGCTGGGCTGATCGGCTTCTGGCCGAACCCTTTCGCACACGCAACCTACTGAACACGGTCGGCTACTTCCCCTGCTGAAGTCTACGCCCACCGTTCGGCTTATTTGCCCGAATACAGGTGCATACATGTCTGTCTTTTCCAAAACTTCCGTGGCCTCGGCGGCCACTACCAGCCTGTTCGTCCTGCTGTGGAGCAGCGGGGCGATCGTCTCCAAGCTGGGCCTGGCGCATGCCAGCCCGTTTGCCTTCCTGCTGTTGCGCTCGGCGCTGGCCCTGGCCGGCCTGCTGCTGATCGGCCCGCTGCTGGGGCTGCGCTGGCCGCGCAGCCGTGGGGCTATCCTGCGGGCACTGGGTACCGGGTGTGTGCTGCTGGGCGCGTACCAGATCTTCTACTTGCTGGCGCTCAACACCCATGTCACCCCCGGCGTGATGGCCACGGTGATGGGGGTTCAACCTATCCTGACCGTGGTGCTGATGGAGCGTCAGCGTTCCTGGAGCCGTCTGTTCGGCCTTGGGTTGGGGTTGGGTGGCTTGATCATGGTGGTTTACCAGGGCATCAACCTGGGCGGCGTTTCGCTGGCGGGGATGCTGTTCGCCTTGCTGGCGCTGGTCAGCATGACCTTGGGCTCGATCCTGCAGAAGCGCATCACCGACAACCCCATGGGCACGCTGCCGCTGCAGTACCTGGCCGGCTTTGCCATGTGCGCGCTGTTTGCGCCGTTGCAGCCGCTGCATGTGCAGTGGACGGGCGGCTTTGTCGGCGCGCTGCTGTGGATGGGCCTGGTCGTCTCGCTGCTGGCAACCTTGCTGCTGTACCGGCTGATCGCCAAAGGCAACCTGGTCAATGTCACCAGCCTGTTCTACCTGGTGCCGGCAGTCACTGCGGTGATGGACTTCCTGATCTTCGGTAACCGCCTGGCACCACTTAGCCTGCTGGGCATGGGGCTGATCGTGGTGGGCCTGCTGTTCGTGTTTCGCAAACCCGTTGCGCGGTTGGCCGAGGCGTAAGCCTTAGCGGAACTCTTCGGGGATGGTGTGGCGCAGCACGCCTTCCTCGAAGTCCAGCAGGCCGGCTTCACGCTGGGTGAGCAGGTAGTAGAGCAGGGTATCGAGCGACCGCTGCGATGGCACCTCGACAGCCAGCATCTTCACGGCCTGCTCGGTTTCGCAGTTGCAGCCGAAGTCCTGCAAGGCTGCGCGTACCTGGTCCAGGGTTTCCGGCGGTTTGACCACCACCCGAAACACCGAGCTGCCGCTGCGCTGGCGCAGTTCGGCGAACCAGGTCTCGCCGGCTTCTTCATGGGTGCCGATGACGTCGCCCGGTGCGATGCCGTAAACGTGGAAGGGAATATTGTCGACGGCATAGCCACCTTCCACGGCTTTTGCCCACAGGCCCTCGACCGAGGCCGGTGGGTAGCCGGTTTCGTCCTGTTCCAGGCGGAACAGGACCTTTTTGTACGCGCTGTTCATCGTGTACCCCGCTTCAGTTGCGCGCCGGGCGCAGCACCAGCCACAGTGCCACGCCAATCAGCAAGCCACCGTACAGGTGTGCCATCGACAGCGGCTCGTCCAGCAACCACGCCCCCCACAATACGCCGAATGCCGGGATCAGGAAGGTTACGGTGCTGGCTTTTACCGGGCCGATTTCTTCCAGCAGGCGGAAGTACAGGATGTAGGCGAATGCGGTGCACAGCAGGCCCAGGCCCAGCAGCGACAGCCAAACCTGCCAACCGCCCCAGCTGGCGGGCGGTTGGGTGAGTGCGCTCCAGCCGAACAGCGGGCTCAACATGAGGGTGGCACCGAGCATGCTGCCCAGTGCTGACAGGCGGCTGTCCAGGCCACTGACCCAGCGGCGGGCGAGGAACCCGGCAAAGCCGTAGCAGGTGGTGGCCGCCAGGCAGGCGAGGGCGCCTTGCACCAAGGCCATGTCCAGTGCCACCGGGCCGGCGCCGCTGAGGATGCCGACCCCGAACAGGCCCAGGAAAATGCCGCAAAGCTTGGGCGGGGTCATGGGTTCGCGGAAGAACAGCACGCCGATCAGTACGCCCATCAGTGGCGTGGTAGCGTTGAAAATGGCCGAATAGCCGGCCGGCAACACCTGGGCCGCTACGGAATAGAAGGTGGCGGGGATGCCAGAGTTGATCATGCCCAGCACCAGGCAGGCGCCGAGCTTGCCCTGGAAGTCCCAGCGTACGCGGGCGGCGGCGACGATGGCGACCAGGCCCAGGCAAGCGATGGACACGCGGAAGAACGCGGTCGGCACCGTGCCCAGCTCCGGGGCGATGATGCGCATGAACAGGAAACTCGCCCCCCAGACGGCGGCAAGGGTTAGCAGGCGGGCTAGGGCGATGGGGCTCACAACGGTCTCCGGAGGCAGGGCAGGGGCGCGAGTTTACGCGAGGGGGCGGGGAGATTCTTGTGCTTTCTTGCGGTGTAATCCTGTGCGGCTAAGCTGTCTATCTCACCCCGCACCGAGGTGTCCCGCATGACCCAGCACTGGCCTGCCGGCGAGATCGCCCGGATGATCCTCGATGGCTTTGACGACTATCGCGAGCATTTTCGCCGCATCACCCTCGGTGCCCGTGAGCGTTTCGAACAGGCGCGCTGGCAAGCGTGCCAGCGCGCCGCCGCCGCACGGATCAACCTGTATGAACAGAAGGTCGGCGAGGTCAACGGCTGGTTGCGGGATGCGTTCGATGACGAGGTGCTGCTGGAGGTCGGTCAGTGGCCCTTGGTGAAAAGTGCCTACATAGGCCTGATCGACCCGCGCCTGGACGATGAACTGTCGGAAACCTGGTACAACTCGCTGTTCTGCAGCCTGTTCAGCCATGACCAGATCAGCGACGGCTGCATGTTCATCCACACCACCCGACCGTCGATCCGCAGCCACCAGCGTGCTGCGCAAACCCGTACCTATCGCCCCGATGGCAGCCTCAAGGGCCTGTTGCGGGCGATCTTCGCCGACTACGCATTCGTCTATGGCGACCTTGAAAGCGACCTGTCACGCCTTGAGGAACAGCTGCGCGAGTGCCTGCCGGACTGGGTCTGCAAGGACCCGACGCTGGCGGTGGAGCTGTTTTCACCGGTGTTGTACCGCAACAAGGGGGCCTACCTGGTCGGCCGGCTTTACAACAGCGACGAGCAGTGGCCACTGGTGATTCCGCTGTTGCACCGTGAGGGGCATGGCGTAGAGGCCGATGCGCTGATTACCGACGAGGCCGAGGTGTCGATCATCTTTTCCTTCACCCGCTCGTACTTCATGGTCGATGTGCCGGTGCCGGCCGAGTTCGTCAACTTCCTCAAGCGCATCTTGCCCGGCAAGCACATTGCCGAGCTGTACACTTCAATCGGTTTCTACAAACACGGCAAGTCGGAGTTCTACCGGGCGCTGATCAACCACCTGGCGAGCAGCGACGACCGCTTCGTCATGGCACCCGGCGTGCGTGGCATGGTCATGAGCGTGTTTACCCTGCCGGGCTTCAATACGGTGTTCAAGATCATCAAGGACCGTTTTTCGCCCTCGAAAACCGTTGACCGCGCTACGGTGATCGACAAGTACAGACTGGTGAAAAGTGTCGACCGTGTCGGGCGTTTGGCCGATACCCAGGAATTTGCAGACTTTCGCTTCCCGCGTGACAAATTCGAGCCAGAGTGCCTGGCCGAGCTGCTGGAGGTGGCGCCATCGACCGTGGCGCTGGAGGGTGACACGGTGCTGATCCGCCACTGCTGGACCGAGCGGCGCATGACGCCGCTGAACCTGTACCTGGAGCATGCCAGCGAAGGCCAGGTGCATGAGGCGCTGGAAGACTATGGCCTGGCCATCAAGCAGTTGGCGGCGGCGAACATCTTCCCGGGTGACATGTTGTTGAAGAACTTTGGGGTGACGCGTCATGGCCGGGTGGTGTTCTACGACTATGACGAAATCAGCTTTTTGACCGAAGTGAATTTCCGCCATATCCCGCCGCCGCGTTACCCGGAAGACGAAATGTCGGGCGAACCGTGGTACTCGATCGGCCCGCATGATGTGTTTCCCGAAGAGTTTCCGCCGTTTCTGTTTGCCGATATCGGCCAGCGGCGGTTGTTCAGCCGCTTGCATGGGGAGTTGTATGACGCGGATTACTGGAAGGGGCTGCAGGCGGCGATTCGAGAGGGGAAGGTGATTGATGTGTTTCCGTACCGGCGCAAGGGACGGTGATTGGCACTCACCCCTTCAAACACTTCAACTCACTGAAATCCGTCCGCACCTTGCCCAACCGATCCTGCAAAAACCGCCGCTGCTGCGGCGTGCTTTGCTGCACCAGGTCCACCAGTAAACTGCGCGCCTGCCGCTCGGTATTCTGAAACGCCGCACGATACGCCGGCGTCCACAAACTCTCCTTGCGCTGCAGCAACGTCGCCAGCCGCGGCTCGAAACTCGCGTCATTGCGCTGGTTCATCGCCAGCAGCAATTGCTGCTGCCAGTGGGCGCGGTTGGCGATCCATTCGCGGTTCTGGTCACCCAGCGCCTGCGACCAGGCCTGCACCCGCTGCTTTTGCACTGGCGTCAGTTCCCCCAGCCATGGCGTCAGGCGTTTTTCCATGCGCTCGGTACGGCGGGCGATCTGTTTGGCCAGCGGTGTATCCACATACTGCTTCTGCCGTTCGCTGATGTCGTCGCGGAAGGCATCGCGCATTTCCGCCACTTGGGTGTCGCTCATGCCACGCAGCAGTTCAGTGGCCGACGGGGTGATTGCTTCTGCCACCCGGCCAATCGCCTCGCGGGCCTCATGGGTACGTTGCTGCAGGGCCTGGTCGGTCACCTGGTCGTCAGCGACCATGCCGCGTACCCGGTCCAGCCAGTCGAGGTAACCGGGCAGTTGGGTCTTGCAATGCCAGGCCAGGTGCTCGCGCAAGCGGTCGTCGAGCATGGCCTTCTGCTCGCGGTTCATGTCCAGGTAATCGCCCAGCGACCACGGCACCAGGCGATCGAGGTTGCGGTAGGCCAGGTCGATACGGCTGCAGGCGGCCAGGGCCAGGGCGAAGCCGATTGCGACAAGCAGGGCTTTGGGCAGGCGGACAGGCATGTGCTGTTCCTTGCAGTGACGGCCAATCGGTAGAGGTAAGGGTAGCCGCAGGGTTCCATTGCATCGCGGTAATGGCGGTTTCCTTCCATCGGCAATCTCACTATTATTGCGACTAATTCTTATCCGCA
This sequence comes from Pseudomonas sp. RV120224-01b, assembly GCF_003208145.1. Taxonomy (NCBI): domain Bacteria; kingdom Pseudomonadati; phylum Pseudomonadota; class Gammaproteobacteria; order Pseudomonadales; family Pseudomonadaceae; genus Pseudomonas; species Pseudomonas sp. RV120224-01b. The sequence goes on from NZ_QKMQ01000001.1 coordinate 173,076, forward strand.
TCGTTACAAGGATGATTGCGTGTACAAGGTCCCGCCTGCACCGCACGATGACATGCACTGCCTGTACCGCGACCACAGCGGCTGGCTGCAAGGCTGGCTGCGCCGGCGCCTGGGCGACCGGGAGCGGGCGGCGGACCTGACCCAGGACACCTTCGTGCGCCTGATCGCCAGCACGGTGGCCCACCCGTTGCGCGAGCCGCGCAATTTTCTGGCGACGGTGGCCAAGCGGGTGATGGTTGACCACCTGCGCAGGCGGTCATTGGAGCAGGCCTATCTGCAAGCCATGGCCCTGGAGCCGGAACTGGTGGAGGCGTCACCGGAACATCGGGTCGTGCTGCTGGAAACGTTGCTGCAACTCGATGCCATGCTGGACGGCCTGAACCACAAGGTGCGCCAGGCGCTGTTTCTTTCACACTTCGAAGGCTTGAGCTACGCCGAAATTGCCGAACGCCTGGGTGTGTCTGTCAGTTCGGTGACCAAATACATCGCCAAGGCCACTGAGCAGTGCCTGTTGTTCGCGCTGGATGCCGAGCTGTGAGCCCGGCGCAGCAAAGGCAGGCGCTGCGTGATGCGGCGCAGTGGCATGCCCGTTTGAGTGCCGGGGCGGACTACCCGGCGCTGTATCAGCGTTGGCAGGCCTGGCATCAGGGCGACCCGGTTCATCAATGGGCTTGGCAGCGTCTGGAGGCCTTTCACGCCGAGTTGCGCAGTGTGCCGGCGACCGTGGCGCAACGGACGCTGGTGGTGGAACCTCCATTGGCAGGCAGGCGTACTGTGCTCAAGGGCCTGGTGCTGGGCCTTGGTGTGTCCGGCCTGGCCTGGACCGGCTATCGGCAGACGCCGCTGTGGCTGGCTGATGTGCGCACCGCGACGGGTGAGCGGCGCCAGCTGAGGCTGGAAGATGGCACCCAACTAACGCTGAACACGGCCAGCGCCGTGGACATTCGCTATGACCACTTGCAACGCCTGATCATCCTGCGCGCGGGGGAGATCATGGTGACGACAGCCAAGGATGCACGGCCACTCAGCGTGCGCAGCCAACAGGGTGAGATGCGTGCGTTGGGTACGCGCTTCGTCGTGCGCCAGCTGGACGGGCAGACTGAACTGGATGTGCTTGAACATGCCGTTGCCGTGCGCAACCGGCCAGAGGCCGAGCCGCTTCGGGTGGAGGCGGGCATGAGCCTGCGTTTTGGTTCGGGGCCATTGCCTGCGCCCCAGGTGCTCGACCTTAATCGGGACGAGTGGGTGAATGGCCGGCTGGTGATCGACAACTGGCCGTTGGTTCGGGTGCTGGATGAATTGCAGCGCTATCGCCCGGGCTTTATCGAATGCGCCAAGGAAGTTGCGCACCTGCGCCTTTCCGGCGCTTTCCCGCTGGACGATACGGCGCGTGCGCTGGAGGCGATTGCCCAGGCGCTGCCCGTGCGTATCGAGACCCGCACACGGTTCTGGGTACGGGTGCGGCCTTTGGGCTGATGCTGCATCGGGTTTTTTTAAAAATATTTCTCGTTTGCATTGTCGGTTTTCCGGTTTCACACGACCCCTCCTGCAAACCGCCACTACAGGCCTTTGAAGGAGCCCCCCATGCATCGCCGCGTTACGCCACACAGCTACCCCAGAAAACCCCTTGTCGTTGCCATGTTCAGCGCCGCCTTGCTGTTGCAGGCGGGTGTGGTTCATCCGCTGAGTACCGCCGGGCAGGCCAGTGCTGCCGAAGCCGCACGCAGCTACGCCATCGCCGCCGGGCCACTGGGCGCGGTGCTCAGCCGCTTTGCCAGCGATGCGGGGGTGGTGTTGTCGTTCGAAGCCAAGTTGACCCAGGGCAAGCACAGCCCGGGGTTGCAGGGGACGTACAGCGTTGAACAAGGTTTTGCCCGGTTGCTGGCGGGGAGTGAGCTGCAGGTAATGGCCGCGAGCAATGGCAATTACGTGCTGCTGCCGCGCTCGACGGATGGCGCGCTCGAACTGGGTGCGACCAGCATCAATGCCGCAGGTTTGGGGGCTACGACGGAAGGGACAGGGTCTTATACGACCGGGTCGACCAGTACGGCGACGAAGATGAATCTGTCTATTCGGGAAACGCCGCAGAGCATCAGCGTCATTACCCGCCAACAGATGGATGATCAGCACTTGGCAAGCATCACCGACGTGCTGAAACAGAACCCGGGCATCACTATGTCCCAGGACGGCGGCGAGCGTTTTCACATTTATTCTCGCGGTTCGGAAATCAGTACCTATCAGCTTGATGGCGTGAACACCACTCAGGACTACCTGACACGCAACATGCCCAACACCTTGATGGACATGGCCATGTTCGACCGTATAGAAATCGTGCGCGGCGCCACTGGCCTGATGACCGGTGCGGGTGAGCCCAACGGCGTTGTCAACATGGTACGCAAGCGCCCCACCCGTGAGTTCCAGTCTTACGTACAGGCCGGTGTCGGCTCGTGGGACTACTACCGCGCAGAGGCGGACGTTTCTGGCCCGCTGATCGAAAGCGGCAAGCTGCGTGGCCGCCTGGTGGCCGCCAAGCAGAGTAACCAGAGCTTCATGGACTGGTACAGCCAGGACCGTGATCTTGTGTACGGCGTGCTCGAAGCGGACCTGACCGATACCACCACCGTGCGCTTCGGCATGGACTACCAGACCTACGACGCCAACGGGGCGCCAGGTGTGCCGCTGTTCTTCAGTAACGGCCAGCCCACCAACTTTTCCCGCTCGACCAGCTCCGGCCCGCGCTGGATGTATGAAGACTACGTCACCAGGAACTACTCCTTCGGCCTGGACCAGGAGCTTGGCAATGGCTGGCAGTTGAAAGTAGCCAGCAACTACATGGATGTGGATCGCGACTCGCTGTCAGCGTTCTACCGCACCGGTGCGGGGGTATCCACCCTTGATCAAGCCACCGGCAATGCCAAGCTCGACCTGCTGCAAGTTGACGCCCATCAGGTTCAGCGCGGTGCGAATATTACACTGCAAGGTCCTTTCGAACTGTTTGGCCGAACCCACGAACTGGTTACCGGCTTCGACTACATGGACTACAGGAACAATCACTTCACCGGAACGGCCGGCGCCGCCGACTTCAACTTTTACACTTGGGGTAACCGTGTTCCACAACCAGGCAGTTATTCACCCCTGCTGGACTACGACCTGAACATCCGCCAGACCGGCTACTTCATTGCCACTCGCCTGAACTTCACCGACGACCTGCATATGATCCTGGGAGCCCGTACCACCAGCTACCGCTCCAACTCCGAGCAAGTCGTACTTACCACCAACACGCCTTATGTATCGAACCTGCAGGAACGCGGTGAGGTAACGCCCTATGCCGGCCTGATCTACGACCTGAACGATGAGCAATCGGTCTACGTCAGTTACACCGATATCTTCAAGCCGCAGACCAACGTCGACCGCAACCGCAAGACCCTCGACCCGGTAATTGGCCAGAACTATGAAATGGGCTGGAAAGGCGAATTTTACAATGGTCGCCTGAATGCCAACGCGGCGATCTACTTGATCAAGCGTGACAACCTCGCCGTGCTCGACACTGATTTCGTGGCACCGGCAGAAGAAACGTGGTCGGCTTACAAGGCGGTAAGTGGTGCCGAGACCAAAGGTATCGACCTTGAACTGTCCGGCGAAGTAGCACCAGGATTGGAAGTGCATACTGGCTACAGCCATTCGCGCACAGAGGACTCCAGCGGCACTCGCCAGACCCCTCAGCTGCCTCTGGACACCTTCCGACTGTGGACCACCTTCCGCATGCCTGGTGAGTGGGACCGCCTGACCGTAGGCGGTGGCGTGAACTGGAACTCCAAGCAATCCATGGTCACCAGTTACAAGACCCGTATCACCCAGGACGACTACGCAGTGACCAGCCTGATGGCCCGCTACAAGATCAGCGAAAACCTGGCGGCCACACTGAACGTGGACAATATCTTCGACAAGAAATACTACGCAGGCCTGGCCGGCAACTATGGCCACTATGGCGCGCCGAGAAACGCGACGCTGAACCTGCGCTACGATTTCTGATCCGGCGCCCCAAAAGCTCAAGCACATAGGGGCAACCGTCCGGAAGCTTTGACACCACCCCATGTCTATCCGGAAAATAGCCCCCTTGTCTTGAGGATCATCAGAAATGGCTCTGCTTGGGCGTTACAACAGTTTGCAAATCGTGAAGCACGTGGACTTCGGCCTGTACCTGGACGGCGGTGCCGACGGCGAGATCCTGCTGCCCGGGCGCTACATCCCGAAAAACGCCGAAACCGAAGTCGATGACTGGCTGAACGTGTTCATCTACCTGGACAGCGAAGACCAGCTGATCGCCACCACCGAAAAGCCCAAGGTGCAGGTCGGCGAATTCGCCAGCCTCAAGGTCAAGGACATCAACGGTGCCGGCATCTTCCTGGACTGGGGCCTGTCCAAGGACCTGCTGATGCCGTACTCGGAAGAGGCGCGGCCGCTGAAGATCGGCGACTACTGCGTGGTGCACGTCTACCTCGACAAGCGCACCCGCCGCATCACCGCTACTTCACGCCTGGACCGCTACCTCGACGTCACCCCGGCTGACTACAGGGTCGGGCAACCGGTCGAGCTGCTGGTGGCCGGTGAAACGCCGATGGGCTTCAAGGCCATCATCAACAACCGCCACTGGGGCCTGATTCACAAGAACGAGGTGTTCAAGTTCCTACGTTCGGGCATGCACGAGAAGGGCTTCATCAAGGAAGTGCGCCACGACGGCAAGATCGCCCTCAGCCTGCAGCCAGTGGGCGCGGCCCTGTCCGACAGCCTGCAAGAGCAGATCATGGCACGCCTGGAGGCTGAAGGTGGGGTGTTGGGCGTGTGCGACAAGAGCGACCCGGCGCTGATCAGCAAGCTGTTCAACGTCAGCAAAGGCAACTTCAAGAAGGCCATTGGCGGGTTGTTCAAGCAGGGCCTGATCGTCATCCATGACGACCGTATCGAAAAGGTCTGACTGCCCTTACGCCTGCACGAAGTTGCGAAAATCCAGCTGCTCGCCACCCGGACGGGTGTCGCGCAGCAGCGAGTCGCGGTCTGCGCTGAGGGCCAGGCTGATGGTCGAGCGGCGCTTGCCGGGCTTGCGCACTTCCATCTGCTCCAGGTGAGCCTTGAGGAAATTGGTGGGCACCTTCAGGTGCTGCAGCTCATCGCTTTCTGGCGTGTGCAACAGCAGGTTGACCCAGTCGGCCTGGCCTTTGCCCAGCAGCTTCACGGGTACTTCGAACCACCACAGGTTGCGCTTGTTGTCCAGGATGGCGAACAGCGTGTTGTTGCTGTTCAGCACCGGTTTGGCCAGTGCTTCGTTGCGCCGGGCGATGGCGGCGGGTTTGTCGAGTTTCATGCAGGTTCCTGCGGGTTGACGCTATGAAGGCCTGCATTGTGAGGGGTGGCACGGGGCGGGGCAAGGTTTGTGATTTGCGGTGCCTGTGCCGGCCTCTTCGCGGTTAAACCCGCGAAGAGGCCAGTAGCCTTACCGCCGAACCGGCAGGCTCAACTCGGAAGTAGCCCCATCAGCAGTCGTCACCGTCGCAGTAAAGCTGCGCAACCCGCCGATATTCTCCAGCACCTGGGCAATCCGCGCCTGCCCCTGCTCGTCACTGTTCACCAGCACGTCTCCAAGGTACTGCTCCGCCTCGGTGCCATCGGCTTGGGCATTACCAAAGAACTCCACGCGCAACAGGCTCGACACCGGCCCCTGCACCTCGCCGCGCAATACATTGCCTTCCAGCGCCATCAGCCGTGGCGCCTGCTGGTTGTGGTTAGGCAGCGGCTGGCAAGGCTTGGGCTCGCCTTTGGCATCACAGATGATCGCCTGGTCCTGCTTGGGCAAATCGGCCCCCACCCCGCGCGAACCCACATACAGCGCATGCGCCTGCGCCGGGACGCCAAACACGATGGCGCCCGTGCGTTGGTCAGGCACGCACGAGCCGCCCGCCTCGCAGCGGCGGATATCCTGGCTGTTACCCCAGATGCGGTTGGCGCTCAGGCGCGTGGCGGTCGTGTCCGGCTCCGGGCGCAGGGCCACGCCGATGCGGTTGCCGTGGATCAGGTTGCCGTCGAGGATGTTGCTCTCGCCGGTCACGCTGACCCCGATCGAGTTGCCGCTGAAGGTATTGGCTGCCAGGTAATTGCGCTTGCCCCAGTTGATCTGCAGGCCGTCGGAGTAGTTCTCGAAGCGGTTGCGCACCACGCTGTTGTCGTTGCCCAGCAGAATCTCGATGCCTTGCGAGGGCTCAGGGTTGGCAGCGGTGGAGCGGAACAGGTTGTCGGCCACCAGGTTGAACGCCGCGCCACGGGTCAGCTCCAGGCCGTCGCCATTGTCGATCAGCTGGTTGCGCAGCACCTTGTTGTTGTTCGTGGTGGTGGCGGTGGGATTACCGGCGCCGTCATCACCGGTCAGCATGATGCCCGCGCCGCCTTTGTTGGCGACGATGCGGTTGTCTTCGATCACGTTGCCGCTGGCGCGGTTGACCAGGATGCCGATGCAGAAGTTGCGCACCTCCAGGCCGCTCAAATGCACGCCTTGGGTATCGCGCAGCACCAGCCCCGGGTTGGTGGTGGTGCGCACGTTGGTGCCGAACTGGCCGGGCAGGGCGCCGGGGCAGGTGCGCACGCCTTGGTCCTTGATGTAAGCCGAACCGTCGATGGCGATGTATTGGCCATCGCGTGCCCAGGGCAGGCCAGTGATGCGCACCGGGCCTTTGATTTCTGGCAGGGGGCTATTGGGGCGGATGACGTAGGGCGGCTTGCCCACTGGCGCAATGTCGATGCGGTAATGGCCAGGGTTCTGGTTGCTGGTTTCGATGGCCCAGCGCAGCGAGCCGGGTTGGCCATCGTCGGCGTAATGCTCGACACGCAGGGTTTCAGGGTTGGCCGGTGCGGCGGCCAGGGCGGGCAAGGGGAGCAGTGGCAGCAAGGCCACCAACGCAGGCATCAGACGCATGGGTGCGGGTATCCGGAAAACATTGTTTTTATGAAGTGCCAGCCTGCTTTGGGCGGACGTTTGCGGAGGATTCTAGGGCAGGGTTGATGGCATCGCGCAGGCGCAGGGGCGATTCGGTGCGGTATTCGCCCGCAGTTTTACCGCTTGGCTCAAGCGTTACAAATCCGTTGAAACTCCTGGCGAGGGCGTTGGGTCCACCGACTGTCGACACGGTTCACGTGTCTCCCATTGCAGGAGTTTTGCCATGAGCGGTACTACAGACAAAGCGAAAGGCCTGGCCAACGAAGCGATCGGCAACATCAAGCAGGGCGTCGGCAAGGTGACCGACAACGACAAGCTGCGGGCCGAGGGCAAGGCGCAGGAACTGAAGGGCGAGGCGCAGCAGATCAAGGGCAATGTGAAGGATGCGGTGAAGAAGCCTTGATTCGAGGCAGCCTGACCCGGCCTCTTCGCGGGCAAGCCCGCGAAGAGGCCGGACCTGTATAAGCAAATTCTTCAAGCATGGCGGGGAGCAGCACAGCAACCGCAGGGTCTATTAGACTTACCCGCTGTACTGATGAATCAAGCGGCGAAAGGAGACGCTATGATTTTCCCCGACCTGCGCGGTCTGCCCCTGCACCGCGTGCTGGTACGCACCGTCAAGGAATTCCTCGACGACGAGATGTCCACCTATGCCTCCGCGCTGGCTTACCAGGCGTTGTTTTCGCTGTTCCCCTTCTTGCTGTTCCTGATTGCCCTGATCGGTTTCCTGCACCTGCCAGACTTCTTCTCCTGGCTGCGCCTGCAAACCGAGCTGGTGCTGCCGCCCCAGGCACTGGAGCAGGTTAACCCGGTAATCGACCAACTCCAGCAGTCCAAGGGCGGGCTGCTGTCGGTGGGTATCGTGATTGCCCTGTGGACCGCGTCGGCGGGCGTGCGCCTGATGATGAGCGCCATGAACGCCGCCTACGACGTGCCCGAAGGGCGACCGGTATGGAAGCGCATACCGCTTTCCATCATCTACACCGTGGGCCTGGCCGGCATGCTACTGGTGGCGGCGGCGCTGATGGTGCTGGGGCCGCAGGTGATGGAGTGGATTGCCTCACAGGTGGGCATGCAGGAGTTTATCGTAACGCTGTGGACCATCTTGCGCTGGCCGGCGATCATCATCCTGCTGATGGTGGCCGTGGCGGTGATCTACTACGTGATGCCCGACGTGAAGCAGAAGTTTCGCTTCATCACACCCGGCTCGGTGCTGGCGGTGGTGGTGTGGATCGTGGCCTCGCTGGGCTTTGCGTACTACGTGAAAACCTTTGCCGACTACAACGCCATGTACGGCAGCATTGGTGCAATCATCGTGCTGTTGCTGTATTTCTATATTTCCGCCGCCGTGTTGCTGCTGGGCGCGGAAATGAACGCGGTGATCGAGCACATGTCGAGCGAGGGCAAGAACCCTGGCGAGAAGGATTTTGAAGGGCACAAGGCCCCGCAAACCATTACCGTGCTGGGCCACGAACACCCGCAACCGAGCGAGCCCCAACCCTCCGAGCCGAACCCCAGATGATCCGTGACATTCTCAAGATGGGCGACGAACGCCTGCTGCGCATCGCCCCGCCCGTGCCCGAGCACCTGTTCGGTACGGCCGAATTGCAGCAACTGATCGACGACATGTTCGAAACCATGCGCCATGTGGGCGGTGTCGGCCTGGCCGCGCCGCAGATTGGCGTCGACCTGCAGTTGGTGATCTTCGGCTTCGAGCGCAGCGAACGTTACCCGGATGCCGAAGCGGTGCCGCAGACCATTTTGCTCAACCCGGTCATCACACCGACCTCCACCGAGGTCGAGGACGGCTGGGAAGGCTGCCTGTCGGTGCCTGGCCTGCGTGGCGTGGTGCCGCGCTTCAAGCACATCTGCTACGAAGGGGTCGACCCCCAGGGCAACCCGATCAACCGCTTTGCCGACGGCTTCCATGCACGGGTGGTGCAGCACGAGTGCGATCACCTGATCGGCCGTTTGTACCCATCGCGCATTCAGGACTTCGCCAAGTTCGGTTACACCGAGGTGCTGTTCCCGGGGCTCGACGTCAGCGACGACTGAGCCCGCTCCAGCGCTACCAGGCGTTTGCTGCGCTGGTAGCGCAGCAGGCGGCTTGCCAGGCTTTCGGGCAGTTGCCCGGCCATGTGGAAACCCAGGCGCTGATAGAAGGGCATCAGGTCCGGGTGGCAGAACAGCCAGGTTGGGCCATTGGCCTGCTCCAGCGCCGCCTCGATCAAGCGTCCGGCCATCCCCTTGTTGCGCTGTTGCGGGTCGACGAACAACCCGGTCAGCCAATAGCCATCGCCCACGGGGCTCAGGCTCAAGCCTGCAATGATGCCCGGCGCCCTCGCCACCCACAGTTGCGCATCGCTCGCAGCACGCATGCGCGAGCCGTGCTGACGGTAAAAATGGTCCAGCAGCCGGCGTTCTGTGTCTGAAAGCGTCGAGCAGTGAAGATATTTTAATGAAATGGCGAGTCCTGCCCTGAAAGCTGGCCAGAGGCTCTGGCTTGATGTTTTGCGGCCAATTTGACGCAGATTGTTGCAAATCCGGCAAGGGTGAATATCCGACTACGGGGTTCAACTATTGCCAAGCGAGAGTAGACTTTTACACATCCCCCCTGGCAGTACGAAGCGGGATCGGTACTTCGTGCCATCTTCACCGTAGATGGCAACTTCTCCGCGCCGTTCACGGCAATAGAAGTCAATCGATCAGCTTGAATGCTCAAAAGGCAAACCCACATGAAACCACTACTGATTCTTGCATTGGTCGGTATGTCCTCGTTCGCCCTCGCCGATGAGGCTACCCCCGTCTCCAGCCAGCCTGTGGCTCAGCAGTATGACTACTCCATGAACCTGGACATCAAACGGGTGATCAACCTGTCGACCATCCCCAATGTCTGCGAAGTGGTACCTGCCACCATGACCTATGAAGACCACCAAGGCCAGGTGCATACCATCCAGTACCGGGCCATGGGTGAGGGTTGCCAGCAAGGTTGAAGCTGAGGCGATCCCTGTAGGAGCGGCTTTAGCCGCGAACACCGGCACAGCCGGTGCCATCCACCATCGGTAGATGGATCGCGGGGAAGCCCGCTCCTACAGGCTATAAAGCCACTGCTCGATAGAATAATTTCCAACGCCTGTCGATTCCTCCGCTCTCCGTTCGACCATAGGTGAAGGCACCACCGTGCCCCCATGACCTGTCGGAGGAACCCCCGATGAGCACCGCAGCCGAAACCGAGATCCGCCAACTGATCGAGCGCTGGATGCAGGCCGTGCGCGATCGCGACATCCCCAACATCACCGCCCCTTATGCCGATGACATCGTCGCCTTCGATGCCATCCAGGCCCTGCAATTCAAGGGCAAGGCTGCCTACACCGCGCACTGGGAAATGTGCATGGGCATGTGCACCGGCCCCATGGTCTTCGAACTGGCCGAACTCACCGTACACGCCGCTGGCGACCTGGCCCTGGCCCACTGGCTGAACCGCTGCGGGCCGGGCGATGACGAAAGCCAGTGCGGCTTCATGCGTGCCACCGTGGGCTATCGTCGTCAGGGTGGCCAGTGGCAGGTGATCCATGAGCACTGGTCGGCGCCGTTCGACATGGAAACCCAGAAAGCCCTGTTCGATCTCAAGCCCTGAGTCGTTATCGCCAAACGCACTTTGCCAATGCCCTGGAGGCGACCATGAAATACCTGTGCCTGGTCTATTGTGACGAGGGGCTGCTGCACAGCCTGCCCGACAGCCCGGAAGACGCCGAATGCATGGCGTATGCCGAAGCCATCCAGGGCTCCGGGCGAATGCTGGCGGCCGAGGCGCTGAAGCCTGTGCAGACCGCCACCACGGTACGCGTGCGCAACGGGCACATGAGCCTGACCGACGGCCCGTTCGCCGAAACCAAAGAGCAACTGGCGGGTTTTTACCTGGTGGAGGCCCGCGACTTGAACGAGGCGCTGAACATCGCCAAGGGTATTCCTGCCGCACGGGTCGGTAGCGTCGAGGTAAGGCCCGTGCGCCAACTGCAACCCTGACAGCAAAGGAGCACAACAATAATGAGCCTTGCCCAACCTGCACCTGCCCAACACGAGTTGTCCATCAGCCGCTTGATCGACGCGCCCCCGGCCAAGGTGTTCCGCGCTTGGACCGAGCCCCAGTGGCTGATGCAGTGGTGGGGGCCGCACGGCATGACCACCCCGGAGTGCGAGATGCAGTTGTGGGCCGGCGGCCTGTTCCGCACCCTGATGCGCGCGCCGGATGGCAGCGAGTACCCGAACCAGGGTGTGTTTCTGGAAATTGCCGCACCACGGCGGCTGGTGTTCACCGATGCCTTCGGCCCCGGCTGGGTGCCCTCGAACAAGGCCTTCATGACCGCCGTGATCAGCTTTGACGAGGAGCAAGGCAAAACCCGCTACACCGCCCGCGCCTGGCACTGGAATGCCGCCGACTGCCGGGCCCATGAGGAGATGGGCTTTCACCTGGGCTGGGGAGAAAGCCTGGACCGCCTGGTGGAGGTGGTGACCCAGCGGATGCCCGACTGATGGCGGCACTGGCGCAAGTGCGCACCGAAGTCGAGGCGGTGTACCGGCGGGAGTCGCGGCGCATTTTGGCAACGTTGATCCGCTTGCTGGGTGATTTCGACCTGGCCGAGGAGGCCATGCATGATGCCTTCTTCATCGCCGTCGAGCGTTGGCAGCGCGACGGCATCCCCGAAAACCCAAGGGCGTGGCTGGTTTCCACCGGGCGCTTCAAGGCCATCGATGCGCTGCGCCGGCGCGCCCGTTTTAACTGCTCCCAGGCAGACCTGAGCATGCTGCTCGACGGGCAGGCACAGGACCCCAGCGAAGAAGAGTTGCTGGCCGATGACCGCTTGCGGCTGATCTTCACCTGCTGCCACCCGGCACTGTCCGCCGATGCCCAGGTACCGCTGACCCTACGCGAAGTCTGCGACCTGACCACTGAACAGATTGCCCGCGCCTTCCTGCAAAACCCGGCCACCATTGCCCAGCGCATCGTCCGCGCCAAAGCCAAGATCCGTGATGCCGGCATTCCGTACCAGGTGCCGGAGCTGAACGAACTGCCCGAACGGCTGGAGAGCGTGTTGCGGGTGATCTACCTGGTGTTCAACGAAGGCTATTCGGCGTCATCGGGCGAGGCGTTGCTGCAGCAGGACTTGAGTGACGAAGCCATTCGCCTGGCGCGGTTGTTGGTGCAGTTACTGCCCGACCCGGAGGCGGTCGGCCTGCTGGCCTTGATGTTGCTGCAGGCGTCGCGGCAGCAGGCGCGAACCGATGCCCAGGGCAACCTGGTGGTGCTGGAGCTGCAAGACCGCAGCCTGTGGGACCGGCAACGCATTGACGAAGGCTGCGAGCTGGTGCGCCAGGCGCTGCAAAGCCGGGCGTTCGGCGCCTATACCGTGCAGGCGGCGATTGCTGCGGTGCATGCCGAAGCATCGACGGCAGCGGAGACGGACTGGGCGGAGATTGTCGGGCTTTATGACGTGCTGCAGCGACATTGGCCTTCAGCCGTGGTGGAGCTGAACCGGGCGGTGGCGCTGGCGAAGCGGGATGGGCCGGAGGTTGGCTTGCGGGCGGTGGAAGGGATTCTGGCGCGGGGGGAGCTGCTGGACTATCACCTGGCGCATGTGGCACGGGCGGAGTTGCACTACCAGTTAGGGCAGGTGGAGGCGGCGCGTGTGGCTTGGCGGCAGGCGCTGGCTTTGACTCGGCAGGCGCCGGAGCGCAGGCATATCGAGCGGCGGTTACAGGCTCTGGAGTAATGGTGACAGTACCGGCCCTATCGCCGGCAAGCCAGCTCCCACAGGATCACCACAGGCCTGAATATTGTGGTGATCCTGTGGGAGCTGGCTTGCCGGCGAAAGGGCCGGTACTGGCTAAATCAATCTTCAGCTGGCCACAAAGTTCGGCGGCGACACCAGCTCGACAGTCTGCTGTTTGCGCGGTGCCAGAATTTCGGCCTCACCCTCGACCACCAGCTCATCGTTCTGGTTGTACACATTGGTGGCGATACGCACCTTGAACTTCGGCAGCTTCTCAAGAATTTCCAGGCGCACGGTCAGGGTGTCGCCAATTTTCACCGGCTTCTGGAAGCTCATTTTCTGGCCCAGGTAGATGGTGCCAGGGCCGGGCAGGGTGCAGGCCACTGCAGCACTGATCAATGCGCCGCTGAACATGCCATGGGCAATACGCTCGCGGAACATGCTCTTGGCGGCGAACTCGGCGTCCAGGTGCACCGGGTTGTGGTCGCCGGACATGGCGGCGAACAGCTGGATGTCGCGCTCTTCAACAGACTTCTTGTATTCGGCCTTCTGGCCGACTTCGAGGGCTTCGTAAGGCGTGTTGGTGACCTGGGACATCGGGGCTTCCTTAAGCGGTGGGCGAGGGCGGCTATCATTCACTGCGCACAGGGCGGCCAAGGGCCAGCGCCTGTTCAAGCCAGCCGAGAATATCGGCGGTGACCTCGTCACGGTTGGTTTCGTTGAGCACTTCGTGCCGCGCCTCAGGATAGACGCGCAGCTGTACATGTCGATTGCCGGTCGCGCGCAGGGCGTCGGCCAGATGAGTGAGACGCTTGCCGGCACTGACCGGATCACATTCACCACCGATCACCAGCATCGGCAGGTTCGGATCGATCTGCGCGAGGTTACTCGGCTGGCTGATCTGCGCCAAGCCTTGTAACAGGTCGAGCCACAGCTGGTTGCTGCAACGAAAGCCGCACAACGGGTCGTTGACGTACAGGTCGACTTCGGCCGGGTCGCGGCTGAGCCAGTCGAACGCCGTGCGGTTGGGCTTGAAAGCCTTGTTGAACGAGCCGAACGACAACCATTCGATCAGTGCACTTTTACCCAGCGGCCCCTGACGCCAGGCTTCCAGCCGGGCAATCTGCCGGGCCACGCGGTAAAGCGTCGCCGGCTGGTAGTTGGAGCCACTCAGGATGGCTCCGTGCAGGCTGGCACTGTGGTGCAGCAGGTAGGCCTGGGCGATGTAGCTGCCCATGCTGTGGCCGAACAGGAACAGCGGCGTGCACGGGTATTGCTGACCGATGTGCTGGGCCACCCGGCCGAGGTCGTTGACCACGGCATTCCAGCCATGATGGCGGGCGAACAGGCCGAGGCTGCCCTGTTCGGCAGTGCGCCCGTGACCGCGCTGGTCGGCCGCGAACAGGGCAAAGCCGGCCTCGCTCAAGGCCTGCCCCAGGCGTTGGTAGCGCCCGGCATGCTCGGCCATGCCATGGGCCAGCAGCACCACGGCTTTCACCGGTTTGGCCGGCAGCCATTGGTGCACATACAGGCTGCAGTGCTCGCTGGCGGGTAGCCAGAAGGCGTCGTGAGGCATGGCGGGTCCTTGTGCGCACAGGTACCCGAACAGTGTATGCACAACCGGCCGGATTGCAGGAAGGGCACAAATAAGATTCACAATGTTAATGGCGGCACTTGGCGTATATGCCACCTTGGACTTACCTGTTAACGTCGGATCAACGCCTTTTCGCCGGCTGGCGATCAGGTAATGGACTAAAGGACGCAGTGCAGGTCCAGGCAGAGGAACAATAATAAATGCAAGCCGACTTCTGGAATGACAAGCGCCCGGCGGGCGTGCCTTCCACCATCGACATCAATGCCTACGCCTCGGTCGTCGAGGTGTTCGAGCGCTCTTGCAAGCGCTTTGCCGACCGCCCGGCGTTCAGCAACCTGGGCGTGACCCTCACCTACGCCGAGCTGGAGCGCCATTCAGCCGCCTTCGCCGGCTGGTTGCAGCAGCACACCGACCTCAAACCGGGTGACCGCATCGCAGTGCAGATGCCCAACGTGCTGCAGTATCCCATCGCCGTCTTCGGTGCCATGCGCGCCGGCCTGATCGTGGTCAACACCAACCCGCTGTACACCGAGCGCGAAATGCGCCACCAGTTCAAGGACAGCGGCGCGCGCGCACTGGTGTACCTGAACATGTTTGGCAAGCGTGTGCAGGAGGTGTTGCCCGATACCGGCATCGAATACCTGATCGAGGCGAAGATGGGCGACCTGCTGCCCACCGCCAAAGGCTGGCTGATCAACACCGTGGTCGACAAAGTGAAGAAGATGGTGCCGGCCTATCACTTGCCCCAGGCGGTATCGTTCAAACAGGTGCTGCGCCAAGGGCGCGAGCTGTCACCCAAACCGGTGCCGCTGAGCCTGGACGACATCGCCGTGCTGCAATACACCGGCGGTACTACCGGCTTGGCCAAAGGCGCGATGCTCACCCACGGCAACCTGGTGGCCAACATGCTGCAGGTGCTGGCCTGCTTCTCGCAGCATGGCCCCGACGGGCAGAAGCTGCTCAAGGACGGGCAGGAGGTGATGATCGCGCCGCTGCCGCTGTACCACATCTATGCCTTTACCGCGAACTGCATGTGCATGATGGTCACCGGTAACCACAACGTGCTGATCACCAACCCACGGGATATCCCGGGCTTCATCAAGGAGCTGGGCAAGTGGCGTTTCTCCGCACTGCTGGGGCTGAATACCTTGTTCGTTGCGCTGATGGATCACCCGGGGTTCCGTCAGCTGGACTTCTCGGCGCTGAAGGTCACCAACTCCGGCGGCACGGCGCTGGTCAAGGCCACCGCCGAACGCTGGGAAGACCTGACCGGCTGCCGCATCGTCGAAGGCTACGGCCTGACTGAAACTTCGCCGGTGGCGAGCACCAACCCCTATGGCAAGCTTGCCCGGCTGGGCACGGTGGGCATCCCGGTGGCGGGTACCGCGTTCAAGGTGATCGACGATGACGGCAACGAGATGCCGCTGGGCGAGCGGGGCGAGTTGTGCATCAAGGGCCCGCAAGTGATGAAGGGCTACTGGCAGCAGCCCGACGCCACGGCCCAGGCCCTGGATGCGGACGGCTGGTTCAAGACCGGCGATATTGCGGTGATCGACCCGGACGGTTTTACCCGCATTGTCGACCGCAAGAAGGACATGATCATCGTCTCGGGCTTCAACGTTTACCCCAACGAGATCGAGGATGTGGTGATGGGCCACCCCAAGGTCGCCAACTGTGCAGCCATCGGTGTGCCGGACGAGCGTTCCGGCGAGGCGGTGAAGCTGTTCGTGGTGCCGCGTGAGGGGGGGCTGAGCGTGGATGAGCTCAAGGCCTACTGCAAGGCCAACTTTACCGGCTACAAGGTGCCCAAGCACATCGTGCTGCGCGAGTCGTTACCGATGACGCCGGTGGGCAAGATCTTGCGGCGGGAGCTGCGCGACATAGCTTGATACCGGAGGCTTCTTCGCGGGCTTGCCCGCGAAGGCCTTTAAACGGCTCTAACAGGCTTGTTACAGCCTGATCTGCGACATTTTGGTTAAAAACTCTAAAAATGACTTGTATTGTTCATTGAGTCATTTTTGTGACTGTAAGGCCTGTTTTGGCCTCTAGGCGACCCCAGGCAAAGCTGTTACTCTCGGCCCGCTTTCAGACGATCCGGTTTGCAACGAACCGCCGTCTCATATCAATAATAAGCGCATCGACGCGCCAATCGAACTTCGCTGTTGCTGAAGGAGTGGGCTTCCATGATCGAACATTTTTGGAAGGATAAGTACCCAGCCGGGATTACGGCGGAAATCAATCCTGACGAATTCCCCAATATCCAGGCAGTACTCAAGCAATCCTGCCAACGCTTTGCCGACAAACCGGCCTTTAGCAACCTGGGCAAGACTATCACTTATGGCGAGTTGTATGCGCTGTCGGGGGCGTTTGCGGCCTGGCTGCAGCAGCATACCGACCTCAAGCCGGGTGACCGCATTGCCGTGCAACTGCCCAATGTCCTGCAATACCCGGTCGCGGTATTCGGTGCCATGCGTGCCGGGCTGATCGTGGTCAACACCAACCCGCTGTACACCGTGCGGGAGATGGAACACCAGTTCAACGACTCCGGCGCCAAGGCCCTGGTGTGTCTGGCCAACATGGCTCACCTGGCTGAAAAGGTGGTGCCCAAGACCCAGGTCAAGCACGTTATCGTCACCGAAGTGGCCGACCTGCTGCCGCCGCTCAAGCGCTTGCTGATCAACAGCGTGATCAAGTACGTGAAGAAGATGGTACCGGCCTACAACCTGCCGCGTGCCATACGCTTCAACGACGCGTTGGCATTGGGCAAGGGCCAGCCGGTAACCGAGGCCAACCCGCAGGCCAACGACGTGGCGGTGCTGCAGTACACCGGCGGCACCACGGGCGTGGCGAAGGGGGCGATGCTGACCCACCGCAACCTGGTGGCCAACATGCTGCAGTGCCGGGCGCTGATGGGCTCCAACCTGCACGAAGGCTGCGAAATCCTGATCACGCCGCTGCCGCTGTACCACATCTATGCCTTTACCTTCCATTGCATGGCGATGATGCTGATCGGCAACCACAACGTGCTGATCAGCAACCCGCGTGACCTGCCGGCCATGGTCAAGGAACTGGGCAAGTGGAAGTTCAGCGGCTTTGTCGGCCTCAACACCCTGTTCGTTGCCCTGTGCAACAACGAGGCGTTCCGCGCCCTGGACTTTTCGGCGCTGAAAATCACCCTGTCTGGCGGCATGGCCTTGCAACTGAGCGTGGCCGAACGCTGGAAGGCCGTTACCGGCTGCGCCATTTGCGAAGGCTACGGCATGACCGAAACCAGCCCGGTGGCGGCGGTGAACCCGGCAGAGGCCAACCAGGTGGGTACCATCGGTATTCCGGTGCCTTCGACCCTGTGCAAGATCATCGACGACGCCGGCAACGAGCTGCCGTTGGGCGAAGTGGGCGAGCTGTGCGTCAAGGGCCCGCAGGTGATGAAGGGCTACTGGCAGCGCGAAGACGCCACCGCCGAAATCCTCGACAGCGAAGGCTGGCTGAAAACCGGTGACATCGCCCTGATCCAGGCGGACGGCTACATGCGCATTGTCGACCGCAAGAAGGACATGATCCTGGTCTCGGGCTTCAACGTGTACCCCAACGAACTGGAAGATGTGCTGGCGGCCTTGCCGGGCGTGTTGCAGTGCGCTGCCATTGGCGTGCCGGACGAGAAGTCGGGTGAAGTGATCAAGGTGTTTATCGTGGTCAAGCCGGGCATGACCCTGACTAAGGAGCAGGTGATGGAGCACATGCGTGCCAACGTTACCGGCTACAAGGTACCGCGCCAGATCGAGTTCCGTGATTCGTTGCCAACTACCAACGTGGGCAAGATCCTGCGTCGCGAGTTGCGTGATGAAGAGCTGAAGAAGCAGGGCCTGAAGAAGATCGCCTGATCTTCTGAGTCTATGCTGGCCTTACTGGCCTCTTCGCGGTTAAACCCGCGAAGAGGCCAGTGAAATCAGCGCAGCTTTTCAAGCATCTGGTAGTACCACATCCCCGCCGCCAGCAGCGGGTTCCCCAGCAAGTCCCCCATCGGCACCCGCACATGCTTGCACTGCGCGAAGGTGTCGAACTTCTCCAGCGTCCCGGTCAACGCCTCGGCCATGATCTCGCCCATGATGTGGCTGGTGGCAATGCCATGCCCCGAGTAACCCTGGCAATACCACACGTTGTCCGACAGCTTGCCCAACTGCGGTATGCGGTTGACCACGATGCCCATGGCACAGCTCCACTGGAACTCGATCGGCACGCCCTTGAGCGCCGGGAAGGTGCGTTCGATGCACGGGCGCAGTTCGCCTTCGATATCGCGTGAGTCCTTGCCCGAGTAATTGGCGCCGCCACCAAACAGCAGGCGTTTGTCGGCGGTCAGGCGGTAGTAGTCGAGCACGAAGCGGCAGTCGTATACCGCCAGGTCCTGCGGGTTGATCTGCTCGGCCAGCTCACCCAGCGGCGCGGTGGTGACGATGCCGCCCATGGCCGGGAAGATCTTACCCTTGAGCTGGCGCTTTTCCAGCTTGTGATACACATCGCCGGCCAGCATTACCTGGCGCGCTTCGACCCGGCCATGGGCAGTGACCACTGCCGGGCGCGGGCCGTGAACGATGTCCAGCACCTCGGAATTCTCGAAGATCAGTGCACCCAGGCTGTGGGCTGCACGGGCTTCACCCAGGCACAGGTTGAGCGGGTGCAGGTGCAGGTTGCGCAGGTTTTTCAGTGCGCCCAGGTACAGCGGGCTTTGCAGGTGCTCCGCCACTGCCGCACGGTCCAGCAATTGCACCTGCTCGCCCATGCCACGGCGGCGGGCCTCGGCCTCGAAGGCGCGCAGTTCGTCCATGTGCGAAGGTTTCATTGCCGCATGCAGGTGGCCGCGCTTGAGGTCGCAATCGATGCCATAGCGCGCCACGCGCTGCTCGATCACCTGGTGACCGCGCCAGCGCAGGTGCCAGATGAAGTCGTCGACTTCGCCACCCAGGTGGTTGCGCATCTGCGAGCGCATGGCCTCATCACCCGACAGGCTGCCGGTGACCTGGCCGCCATTGCGCCCGCTGGCGCCCCAGCCGATGCGGTTGGTTTCGACGATGGCCACTTTCAGGCCACGCTCGGCCAGCTCCACCGCCGTGGCCACGCCGGTAAAGCCGCCGCCGATGATGGCCACATCCACCTGCACCGTGCCCTTGAGCTGCGGGTACTCGGTGTGGTCGTTGAGGGAGGCGGTGTAATAGGACGGCGCACGCTGCGCCGGGCCTTTGTTCAATGCTGCGTTCATGGGTGTTCCTTGTTAGGTAGGGGCTCAGGCCTGGTGCAGGTACCAGCGCCAGTCCTGCTCGCTGACTTCGGCCATGAACTGGCGGTACTCGGCACGCTTTACCTTCAGGTACACGCCAAGGAAGTCGTCGCCCAAGGCTTCGCGAGCCCAATGGGAATGCTGCAGGGCATCGAGGGCGGTCAGCCAGTCGGTGGGCAGGTGCTCGGTGGCTTGGGCATAGCCGTTGCCTTCCACCGGTGCGCCTGGGTCCAGCTGTTCGCGGATGCCGCGATGGCTGGCGGCGAGGATCGCTGCGGCAGCCAGGTAAGGGTTGGCGTCGGCGCCGCAAATGCGGTGCTCTACATGCCGGCTGTTGGCCGGGCCGCCGGGCACGCGCAGGCTCACGGTGCGGTTGTCCACGCCCCAGGTCGGCGCCAGCGGCGCATAGCTGTTGGCCTGGAAGCGGCGGAACGAGTTGGCATTGGGGCAAAACAGCAGCAGCGAGTCGCGCAGGTGGCGCAGCATGCCCGCCACGGCCTGGCGCAGCAGCGGGGTGCCGGCCTTCTCTTCACTGGCGAACAGGTTGTTGCCCGTGCTGCCGGCCAGGCTCAGGTGCATGTGCATGCCGGTGCCGGCCAGGTTGGCAAACGGCTTGGCCATGAAGCAGGCCTGCATGCCGTGGGCGTGGGCCACGCCCTTGACCAGGCGCTTGTAGCGCACGGCCTGGTCCATTGCCTGCAGGGCGTCGCCGTGTTCGAGGGTAATTTCCACCTGGCCGGGGGCGTACTCGGAAATCGCAGTGCGCGCCGGGATGCCCTGCGCCTTGCAGGCGGCGTACAGGTCGGCGAGGAACGGTTCGATCTGTTCCAGTTCACGCAGGCCATAGACCTGGGTGCTGCGCGGGCGGCCGCCATCATTGTCCAGCGCCGGTTGCGGGCGGCCCTGGGCGTCACGCTTCTGGTCGAGCAGGTAGAACTCCAGTTCGCAGGCCATCACCGGGTGGTAGCCGTCGGCTTTCAGCGCTTCGATGGTGCGTAGCAGCACATGGCGCGGGTCGGCGATGCTGGCTGGCAGGCCTTCGCTCGGGTGCATGCTGACCTGTACCGCGGCGGTCGGCACCCGGCGCCAGGGCAGGCGCACCAGGCTGCCTTCGAGTGGGTAGGCGCGGCAGTCGATGTCGCCCACGTCCCACACCAGGCCCGAGTTTTCCACGTCGTCGCCGTTCAGGGTCAGGCCAAGGATAGTGCTGGGCAGCGGCCGGCCGGTCTGGTACACGGCCAACAGTTCATCACGGTGCAGCAGCTTGCCGCGTGGTACGCCGTTGGCGTCGAGGATGAACAGCTCGAACAACTCGATATCGGGGTTGTCAGCCAGGAAACGGGTAGCCTGCTCTACAGGTGCAAAGTGCATGATGAATTCGCTCACAAGCGCACAGGACATTCGCGCAAAAAGCGCGGTCCGGTTGAGTCAAACGGCCAGACGATGGCCGGGTTTGGTCACAAAGGCGTGAGCGAGCAGTCCGGTGGGCGCGCGTGGCGGCAGTGCCACAGTGCCCAGAAGGCGAGGATGATGTGCACCAGCGGATTTTCCCCGGCACGGCTCCGGGCCTTCGGTAGCGAAGGGCGGGAAGACGGTGGGGCGATGGGCTGGGCGGGAGTCATGCTTTTGATACTCACATGCGGCGTAAGGTTGATTAAAGCAGTGAATGGCAACCTTTACATCGCGGTTGGCTAAACATTATCCGGAAGGCAACTCGTTCAATGTGGGAGCGGCCTTGTGTCGCGAAAGGGCCGCAAAGCGGCCCCAGGTTATTAGCTTCAGTGCAGAGATTGCTGGGGCCGCTGCGCGGCCCTTTCGCGACACAAGGCCGCTCCCACAGGGATTGTGCAAGCAGCAGAGAATCGGCAAATCTGCGACAATCGCCCAACTTTCCGAATGCCGATCATGAAAAAGCAGGCTCACCTGCATCACTAAAAAGCCCCATGACTGACCACGCCATCGACAAACTGCTGCAAAACCTCGACCACGCCATGATTGCCGACCGCCATCGTCTGCGTCGGCAACTGCACGAACTGCGCAAGCGCCCCGACGAGGCGAAGCTTTCGCAGTGGGTGGAAAAGGTCCAGGCCTCCTGCGCCCAGGTCACTGCACGTCAGCAGAGCGTGCCGACCGTGCGCTACGACGACAACCTGCCGATCGCCGCCAAGCGTGACGAAATCAAGAAGGCCCTGGCCGAAAACCAGGTGCTGGTGATCGCCGGCGAAACCGGTTCGGGCAAGACCACCCAGCTGCCGAAGATTTGCCTGGAACTGGGCCGTGGCAGCCATGGCCTGATCGCCCACACCCAGCCACGCCGGATCGCCGCGCGCAGCGTGGCAGCGCGGGTTGCCGAAGAACTGGGCACTCCGCTGGGCGGGCTGGTCGGTTACCAGGTACGTTTCGAAGACCAGAGCGATGCCAATACCTTGGTCAAACTGATGACCGATGGCATCCTGCTGGCCGAAACCCAGCACGACCGCTTTCTTGAGCGCTACGACACGATCATCGTCGACGAAGCCCACGAACGCAGCCTGAACATCGACTTCCTGCTCGGCTACCTGAAGACACTGCTGCATCGCCGGCCGGACCTGAAACTGATCATCACGTCGGCCACCATCGACCTGGAACGCTTTTCCAAACACTTCGATGGCGCGCCGATCATCGAGGTGTCCGGGCGTACTTTCCCGGTGGAAACCTGGTACCGCCCGCTCACCAGCGAGCAGGACGAGGAAGGCAACCAGATCGAGGACGACCTCACCGTCGACCAGGCTATCCTCGCCACCCTGGATGAGCTGGCGCACCACGAACGCAGCGAAGGCAAAGGCCCGGGCGATGTGCTGATCTTCCTGCCCGGCGAGCGGGAAATCCGCGATGCCGCTGAAATCCTGCGCAAGGCGCAGTTGCGCCACACCGAGATTTTGCCGCTGTACGCACGCCTGTCGCCGGCCGAGCAACAGCGCATCTTCCAGCCGCACACCGGGCGCCGTGTGGTGCTGGCCACCAACGTGGCCGAAACCTCGCTGACCGTGCCGGGCATCCGCTACGTGATCGACACCGGCACCGCACGCATCAGCCGCTACAGCTACCGCGCCAAAGTGCAGCGCCTGCCCATCGAAGCTGTGTCCCAAGCCAGCGCCAACCAGCGTAAAGGCCGTTGCGGCCGGGTCGAGCCGGGCATTTGCGTACGCCTGTACAGCGAAGAGGACTTCAACAGCCGGCCGGCGTTTACCGACCCGGAGATTCTGCGCACCAACCTGGCGGCGGTGATCCTGCAGATGTTGCACCTGCGCCTGGGCGCGATCGATGCGTTCCCGTTCATCGAGCCGCCGGATGGCAAGGCCATCAGCGATGGCTTCAACCTGTTGCAGGAACTGTCGGCGGTCAACCGCGAAAACCAGCTGACGCCGATTGGCCGCCAACTGGCGCGCCTGCCCATCGACCCGCGGCTGGGCCGCATGCTGCTCGAAGGCGCCCGACTGGGCAGCCTGCAGGAAGTGCTGATCGTTACCAGCGCACTGTCGGTGCAGGACCCGCGCGAGCGCCCGCCAGAGCGTCAGCAGGCGGCTGATCAGGCCCATGCACAATGGAAGGACGTAGACTCCGACTTCGCCGCGCTGGTCAACCTGTGGCGCGGTTTTGAAGAGCAACGCCAGGCGCTGACGGCCAACCCGCTGCGCAACTGGTGCCGCAAGAATTTCCTGAACTACTTGCGCCTGCGTGAGTGGCGCGATGCCCACCGCCAGCTGGCGCTGATCTGCCGTGACCTGCAGTTGACGGTGAACAAGGAACCGTCCGACTACCAGAAGATGCACAAGGCCATCCTCAGCGGCCTGCTCAGCCAGATCGGCCAGAAGACCGAAGAGGGCGACTACCAGGGGGCGCGTCAACGGCGTTTCTGGGTGCACCCGTCTTCGGGCCTGGGGCGCAAGCGACCGCAGTGGGTCATGGCCGCCGAACTGGTCGAGACCACCAAGCTGTATGCGCGCATGGTCGCCAAGATCGAGCCGGACTGGATCGAGCCGCTGGCCGGCCACCTGGTCAAGAAAAACCACTTCGAACCGCACTGGGAGAAGAAGCGCGGGCAGGTGGTGGCTTATGAGCAGATCACCCTGTACGGCCTGATCCTGGTCGGCCGCCGCCCGGTACACTTTGGCCCGATCGACCCGGTCACTTCGCGTGAGCTGTTCATCCGCGAGGGCCTGGTGGGAGGCGAAATACAGTCGAGGGCCAAGTGCCTGGCGGCCAACAAACGCCTGCTCGAAGAACTCGACGAGCTGGAGGCCAAGGCCCGCCGGCGCGACATCCTGGCTGACGAGGAAACGCTGTACGCCTTCTACGAAGCGCGCCTGCCGGCGGAAATCCACCAGACCGCGACCTTCGACAGCTGGTACCGCATGGGCAGCCAGAAGGACGCCAACCTGCTGATCATGCGTGAGGAAGACGTGCTGGCCCGCGAGGCTAGCGAAGTCACTGCCGCGCAGTACCCCGACAGCATGCAGGTCGGCGAGCTACGCCTGCCGCTGAGCTACCACTTCGAACCCGGCCACCCGCGTGACGGCGTGACCGTGCGGGTGCCGGCACCGTTGCTGCCAAGCCTGCCCGGCGAGCGCCTGGAATGGCTGGTGCCAGGCCTGCTGGAAGCCAAGTGCGTGGCGCTGATACGCAACCTGCCCAAGGCCCTGCGCAAGAACTTCGTGCCGGTGCCGGACTTCGTCAAGGCTTCGCTGGCGCGCATGACTTTTGGTCAGGGCGCACTGCCGCGGGCCTTGGGTCAGGAGTTGCTGCGCATGACGGGTGCGCGGGTGTCCGACGAGGCCTGGGACGAGTCGGTCCAGCTGGTCGAGGGCCACCTGCGCATGAACATCGAAGTGGTCGACGGCCAGGGCAAGTTCCTTGGCGAAGGCCGCGACCTGGCCGAGCTGACCGCGCGCTTTGCTGCTGCCAGCCAGGCTGCCCTGGCGGTGCCGCGCACTGAAAAGAGCGAGCAGCCGGTGCAGGCCAAGGCTTTCAGCGAAGTGAAGCAGACTGCCCAGCAGAAGATTGCCGGCCTGTCGATGACCGTGTACCCGGCGTTGGTGGAAGAGGGCGGTAGCGTGCGCGAAGGGCGCTTCTCGACCCAGGCCGAAGCCGAGTTCCAGCACCGCCGCGCCCTGCAGCGCCTGTTGTTGCAGCAACTGGCCGAGCCGGCCAAGTACCTGCGCGGCAAGCTGCCGGGCCTGACCGAGCTTGGCCTGCTGTACCGTGAAATGGGCCGGGTCGAGGCACTGGTCGAAGACATCCTGCTGGCCAGCCTGGACAGCTGCATCCTTGAAGGCGAACAGCCGTTGCCGCGTGATGGTGCGGCCTTGGCCGGGCTGGCTGAGCGCAAGCGCGGCAGCTGGGCCGAACATGCCGAGCGGCTGGCGCGCCAGACGCTGGAGGTGCTGAAGCTGTGGCATGGGCTGCAGAAGCGCTTCAAGGGCAAGATCGACCTGAGCCAGGCGGTGGCGCTGAACGACATCAAGCAACAGTTGGGCAACCTCGTGTACCCGGGCTTTGTGCGTGAAACGCCCGGGGTTTGGTTCAAGGAGCTGCCGCGTTACCTCAAGGCGGTGGAACTGCGCCTGGAGAAGCTGGGTTCGCAGGTGCAGAAGGACCGGGTATGGAGCGGTGAGCTGGCCAATTTGTGGGCACAGTACAAGGCCCGTGCCGACAAGCATGCCCAGGAAGGCAAGCGCGATGAGCAACTGACGTTGTACCGCTGGTGGCTGGAGGAATACCGGGTGTCGCTGTTTGCCCAGCAGTTGGGCACAAAGGTGCCGATTTCCGACAAAAGATTGAGCAAACAGTGGAGCCAGGTGGAAGGCTAACCTGCCCGATTTGTGGCAAACTTCAGGGAGTTTGGGGCCGCGTTGCGGCCCTTCGCGGGCGAACCCGCTCCCACAGGGGGCACGTACGCCCCTGAATTGGTACTAAAGTGCCACTAAATTGTCATATTCCCAGCCAGCGCCCTGTGGCGATGGCCTTTGACCAGAGGAACGACCGTGCATAATGTCGTGATCAGCGGCACCGGCCTGTACACCCCGGCCCAGAGCATTTCCAACGAAGAACTGGTGGCTTCCTTCAACGCCTGGTCGCAGCAGTTCAACCAGGACAACGCCGCTGCCATCGAGCGCGGTGAAGTTGAAGCAGCGCCGCTGTCCGATGCGGCCTTTATCGAAAAGGCCTCGGGCATCAAGAGCCGCTTCGTGATGGACAAGGCTGGCATCCTCGACCCGCAGCGCATGAAACCACGCCTGCCCGAGCGTTCCAACGACGAGCCCTCGGTGCTCTGCGAAATGGCCGTGGCCGCTGCCCGCCAGGCCCTGGAGCGCGCCGGCCGCACGGCTGCCGATGTCGATGGCGTGATCGTCGCCTGCTCCAACCTGCAGCGCCCGTACCCGGCCATCGCCATCGAAGTGCAACAGGCGCTGGGCATCCAGGGCTTTGCCTTCGACATGAACGTGGCCTGCTCGTCGGCCACCTTCGGCATCCAGACTGCCGCCAACAGCGTGGCCCTGGGCCAGGCGCGTGCGGTGCTGATGGTCAACCCGGAAGTGTGCACCGGGCACCTGAACTTCCGTGACCGCGACAGCCATTTCATTTTCGGTGATGCCGCCACCGCGGTGTTGCTTGAGCGTGCCGACAAGGCCACCTCGGCGCACCAGTTCGACATCGTCAGCACCAAGCTGTGGACCGAGTTCTCCAACAACATCCGCAACAACTTCGGCTTCCTCAACCGGGCAGCGGAAGAGGGCGAGGGCGCCGCAGACAAGCTGTTCATCCAGGAAGGCCGCAAGGTGTTCCGTGAGGTGTGCCCGAAGGTGGCCGAGCTGATCGGTGAGCACCTGCAGGAAAATGGCCTGCAACCGAGCGATGTGAAGCGCTTCTGGCTGCACCAGGCCAACCTCAGCATGAACCACCTGATCGTCAAGAAGCTGCTGGGGCGTGAAGTGGCCGAGGAAGATGCACCGGTGATTCTGGACCGTTACGCCAACACCAGTTCGGCGGGGTCGGTGATTGCCTTCCACCTGTATCAGGATGACCTGGCCAAGGGGTCGTTGGGCGTATTGAGCTCGTTTGGTGCGGGGTATTCGATTGGTAGCGTGATTCTGCGCAAGCGCTGATCCTCAGTCAGCCTGTACCGGCCTCTTTGCGGGTTTACCTGCGAAGAGGCCGGTACAGGCTGACAGGCAAAAAAAAAGCGGGAAACGCCGGATGGGGTCGGCATTTCCCGCTTCAGGTGAAGCAGAGGAGGGTGGTGCTTAGAACTTGGCTTCCAGGTCCACCTGCAGCGTGTCTACATCAGCATCGCTGTTCGGCAGGTTGGAGTAGTCGGTCTTGGCCATCATGTAGGCCGCGCCCAGGGCGAAGTTCTTGTCGATTTCGTAACCCACCTTGAACTTGTGGCCACGGGAACCGGTAAAGCCGTTACCGAAGTCGGAGTCGGTGAACAGGCTGACAACACCGTTACGCTGTACGTCGCGGTAGTTGTAGTCCAGGCTCCAGGCGCCGATCTTGCTCTTCAAACCAGCCAGCCAGGCCTTGTCCTTGCCATCGGTGCTTTCGGTGTTCTTGACGAACTGGCCGTAAGCCGACAGTGGAATGGCGAAACCGGTGAAATCGACCTGACCGAAGCCTTCAACCAGGTTGAACTCGTCGGTGGTGTTGCCCAGCGAGCGCAGAGCAGCCGAGGCCTTGTCGTTGTCGTAGCCGTATACGCTGCCGCCAACGGTAACCTTGACGGTGTCAGCCGCGTTGAACTTGGTACCCAGCTGGGCCGCGTACAGTTGCGCGTCGTGCTTGAACTGCACGCCGTCGCCGTCGACGTTGTCCTTCAGGTTGTAGTGGCCGATGCTGCCGAACACTTCGGCCGGGCCGAGGTTGGTCTTGTAGGTAGCTGCCACGCCTTCCGGGTTGATGTCGCTGTCCCAGATGATGTCGCCCATGCTCACCCATGGCTGCATCATCTTGCCGCCAATCAGGTGCAGGTTAGGCACGGCAGTCGGGTGCCAGTCGAGGTAGGCCAGGTCGACCCACAGCGATTTCTTCTCGAAGTAGTTGTCCAGGCTCTGGTTGGTCGAACGGGCATCGGCGCTGCTGCCGGTGGCCACACGCACGCCAGCGTCAACCTGCGGGTTGATCTCGCTGTAGAAGCCGACACGGGCACGCACGCGCTCACGGTCCTGGTTGCCGCTGCGGGAGATCGGGTTGTCAACGTTGACGTCTTCGTAACGCAGGCGCACATCACCCTTGATCTGGGTCTTGGCGGCCCATGCCACTTTCTGTTCGAAGTTGCTCATCCGTTCAGATTGAGCTTTCTGGTCGGCCCTTTCCTTGGTTTCTTTTGCCAGGTCGCCCTGCAGTTCGTTGTACTGCGCCTGGTTGATCGAGCCGTTGGCGCGGAGCATTTCGAGCAGCTTGGCGTCGACAGCAGCACTGGCCGGGGCGCTCAGAGCCAGCATCATGCCGGTGAGGCTCACTCCGGTAAGTGTAGAAACAAGACGCATAAGGTTCTCCCTACTGAAAAAAATGGGGGAGGCTCAAGCGCCTGCCCCTGCGTTGGCATGTCTTCGGAAAGGGCCTGACTAGACAGGTTCTGAGGTTCCGGAAAACAGGCGCAAGTATTGCGGGGGCCAATGACAGATTAATGTCTAATTAGTGGCACTGCGGTTAAGTAATTGAGAATAAAAGGATCAGCCCGGCGTTCGTCATTTGAGTGCCGGGCCTTCCTTGAGGATACTGAAGGCCTTCACACAGCGAGCCGAAACCGTGACCAGCCTGTACAGCCTTGCCCATTTGCGTGATCTTCCGGCGGCCACCTGGGACGCCCTGGTGCCAGCAGGCCAACCGTTCCTGCGCCATGCCTTCCTCAGTGCGATGGAGGACAGCGGCAGCGTGCAGCGCAGCACGGGATGGGCTGCCGAGCACCTGGTGCTGGAGCGTGACGGGCAGGTGAGGGCGTTGTTGCCGGCTTACCGCAAGTGGCATTCGTTTGGCGAGTACGTTTTCGACCATGGCTGGGCCGATGCCTGTGAACGGGCAGGTATTGCCTACTACCCCAAGCTGCTGGGGGCAGTACCGTTCAGCCCGGTCAGCGGCCCACGCCTGTTGGCGGCGGACCCTGCCGACGGTTTGATGATGCTGCAGGCCCTGCCCGAGTACCTTGGCAAGGGCGGGTTATCCGGTGCGCACATCAACTTCACCGACCCGGCACTGGACACACAGCTGGCAGGCCTGCCGGGCTGGATGGAGCGCCTTGGTTGTCAGTTCCATTGGCGCAACCGGGGCTACAGGGACTTTCAGGACTTTCTCGACAGCCTGAGTTCGCGCAAGCGCAAGCAGATGCGCAAGGAGCGTGAGCAGGTGGCCGGGCAGGGCATTGATTTTCGCTGGTACCGTGGCGATGAGCTGGACGAGGCGCAGTGGGATTTCGTCTTCCTGTGCTACGCCAACACCTATGCGGTGCGCCGCCGTGCCCCCTACCTGACCCGCGCATTTTTCAGCCTGCTGGCCGAGCGCATGCCCGAGGCTGTGCGGGTGGTGATGGCGCGTCAGGGTGGGCGCGATGTGGCGATGGCGCTGAGCCTGGTGGGGGGCGACAGCCTGTTTGGTCGTTACTGGGGCTGCCTGGATGAATTCGACCGGTTGCATTTCGAGACGTGTTTCTACCAGGGCATGGACTTTGCCATTGCCGAGGGCTACCAGCGTTTCGATGCCGGGGCGCAGGGGGAGCACAAGCTGATACGCGGGTTCGAGCCGGTGTTGACGCGGTCGTGGCATTACCTGCTGCACCCCGGGTTGCGGCGGGCGGTGGAGGATTTCCTGGCGCAGGAGCGGGAAGGGGTAAGGGGGTATGCCGAGGAGGCACGGGGGATGTTGCCCTTCCGCCAGGAATGATGCCTTCGGTGATGCAGGTTGGCTTTGGTGCGCTTCTAATCTAGAAGCTGACCGAAGCCGACAGCCGAGCCGTACGTGGCGCCCCCTGGAACAGGTAGTTATCCCCCAGGTAATCCCCTACATCACGCCAGTAGCGTTTGTCGAACACGTTATCAACGGTCAGCCGTAGCACCGTGTCATACCCGGCAATACGCGTCCGGTAGCGGCTGCCAAGATCGAGTACCGCATAGCCGCCAACCTCCACGTTCCCCGCCTGGCTCGCAGACTTGCTGGCGCTGTAGCGCGCCCCGCCCAGCAACGCCAGGCCTGGCACCGGTAGTGTGTATTCTGCCTGCAGCGCTGCCCGGAACCTGGGCACGTTGATCGCCTGATGGCCTTCATAGGCCTCGGTGCCGCTGTTTTGCACCCGCGCCCGAATGGCCGCAGCGCTGGCTTGCACCTGCAGGTTGTGGGTCACCCAGCCGCTGGCGCCCAGTTCCAGGCCAGTGTTTTTCTGCTGGCCTTGCTGCACATAGGTGAAGTTACCGGCGCCGTCCGGGCGTGCGTACTGGTAGGCCTGGCGGATCTGGAACAGCGCGGCGCTGAAGCTCACACCTTGCCAATCGTGCTTCAGGCCCAGTTCCAGTTGGTGGGAGGTAGTGGGCGCGAGGATTTCGAATTTGTTTTCAGCGAACCACGGTGCGGTACCGCCTGCGGACAGACCCTTGGAGTAGCTGGCATATACCGTGGTATCTGGCTGCGGTTTGTATATAAGCGCTGCGTTAGGCAGCAACTCGTACTGCCGGGTGTGGCGGCCAGTTGCGCCGTCTTCATTCCAGGTTTTCTCGTCCAGGCGTACTTCACGTGCACCCAGCACGGTCTGCCATTGCTCGTTGAAGCTGATTCGGTCGCTGAAAAACAGCCCATACTGGCGGCTGTCCAGGCGACGCTCGCTTGACCTGATGGACTTATCGGATGGATCAAAAGCCGGTGCACCGGTATACAGGTTGCCTGTACCGACCCATTCCATATAGCTGGGTCGCTGATCCAGCGTACGCCGTTGCGCACTGGTCCCCACGGTCAGCTCATGACCCACGCCCAACGCATCGAACCGCCCATTGAGCATGGCCTGCGCCTCATCGGTGCGGCGGGTGTCGTCGGGGCTGCGGAAGTCGTAGATGTCGTAGTCGCCATTGCTGCCGAAAAATGCGCCTTCGCTCGAACCCCAGGCGAACGAACTGTAGTCGTCGATCACCACCTTGCTGCGCGAGGCACTCAAGGTGCCGGTCCAGGCCTCGTTGAAGCGATACTCGAAGCGCCCGCCCAGGTTCAGCGAGTCGTTCTGCACCGGTTTGGCCCAATCCTGGTAGGCCAGGCGGTCATCCGGGTCGATGCCGTGGGGCACTTCGGTGCCGCCCAGTAATTGGTAACCCGGCACCGAGCGCTGTTCGCGGTGCTGGTATTCGGCATCCAGTTGCAGGGTGGCATCCGGGTTGATCTGCCAGTCGAACGCCAGCGAGGCGAAGTCGCGCTTGCCGTCAGCGTGGTCGACGTAGGCGCGGATGTCTTCATGGGCCAGGTTGGCGCGCAGGCCAAACTGTTTTTCGCTGCCGAACCAGCCGCCCAGGTCAGTGGCCAGGTAGCGTTCGCCTTGCTCATTGGTCGATACCGTGACGCTGCGCACGTCTTCGGCACGCTTGGTCACGTAGTTGACCAAGCCGCCGGGCTCCGACACGCCGCTCTGCAGCCCTGACAGGCCCTTGAGCAACTCCACCTGCTGCTTGTTCTCCAGGGCCACGTTCTGCTCACCGGCGATGGTCTGGCCATTGATGCGGTAGCTGCTGGCGGCATTCAGCTCGAAGCCGCGCACATTGAAATTTTCGTAGTAGCCGATGGGGGCATAGCTGTCGCCAACCGAGGCGTCACTTTGCAGCACTTCGCTGAGCTTGCGCACCTGGCGGTCTTCCAGCAGTTGCTGGGTGAATACGCTGACCGAGGCGGGCGTATCGAGCAAGGGCGCGGGCTGCAAGCCACCCACTGCGGCCTGGCGTGCCTGGTAGCCATCGTTGGCATAGGTGTCGGACACCTGCAGCGGCGCCAGCACCACGCTGTCTTCGGCAAGCACATGGGGGCAATGCAGGGCCAGGCCCAGGCTGAGCAGGCTCAGGGGCAGGCGGGGGTGACGCGGTGGCATGCGGGGGCTCCGACCATGAAAAAGGTGGCATCTTAACAGCCGCCTTCTGCATAAAACGATCCGGGCCCCGCGATATTCAGTCCTGGTTGGCGGGCCGCTTGTGCTGCCGCCAGCTGTCATCGATCTTTGACCAGGTTTTGCCGTCGGTTATCGCCATGAGCTTGCGCCCATCCTTGAAGGTGGCCAGGAAGGTGGCTTCTTCCTCCTTGCCACCCAGCCACAGCCCGGCCAGCAACCCTACCGGGCCCGCCACCAGAGCGCCGGCCACACCCCAGCCCAGGGCGCTGCCCA
Organism: Pseudomonas sp. RV120224-01b; assembly: GCF_003208145.1. Lineage (NCBI taxonomy): Bacteria > Pseudomonadati > Pseudomonadota > Gammaproteobacteria > Pseudomonadales > Pseudomonadaceae > Pseudomonas > Pseudomonas sp. RV120224-01b. The sequence continues at coordinate 205,080 of NZ_QKMQ01000001.1, forward strand.
GGCTGCGGCTTGATTCCAGGCTGGCCAGCCTGAGGTCGCTGATGCGCGCGAGTGAAATCCGCTCGCCCGGGGAGGGGCTGCGCGGGGTCTTGAGTGTGAGCGATCCGTTGCGATACTCGCCTTCACCTTGCAAGAAATCGCCGGATTGCACCGTGAGTCTTGTCATAAAGTCGTCCTGTCAGGGAAAGGGCATTGACCAGCGCCTACTGAGCGCTGCCCGGGCAGGCAAGTCAACGCCAATACGACGGAGGGTAGTGCGGTGCGATGTCGCCCCTGTGTCAATCAAGCGGCCTTTCGATTGGCCAGTCCCCACGCCAGCAGCGCCAGCCCGCCTATCACCAGGCCTGCTACCACAATGCCCATCCAGCCCTGGTGCTGGAACAACTGTGTGCCCAGCAGCGACCCCAGCGCCCCGCCAATGAAGTAGCAGGTGATGTACCCGGCATTCAGCCGCGTGCGTGCCTCGGGCCGCAGGGCAATCACTGCGTTCTGGTTGCTCACGTGCACCAGTTGCACTGCCAGGTCGAGCATCAACACGCCCAGTAGCAAGGCCAGCAGCGACTGCTGGGCAAACCCCAGCGGCACCCACGACAGCAGCAATACGACCAGGCCCACAGTGGTACCCAGCGAGCCTTTGCCACGGTCGGCCAGCCGCCCGGCCCAGTTGGCCGACAGCGCACCCGCCGCACCAGCCAGACCGAACAGGCCGATCACGGCATCCGAATAGTGGTAGGGGCCTTGTGCGAGCAGAAACGCCAGCGGTGTCCAGAACAGTGCGAACAGGCTGAACGCCAGCAGCCCAAGCAGTGAGCGCAGGCGCAGCACGGGCTCTTCGAAGAACAGGCGGAACACCGAAGCGATCAGCGCCGGGTACTTCAGCCCGGCATGGCTGTGGTGCTGTGGCAAGCTGCGGTACAGGGCCAGGGCGGTAATCGCCATCAGCACGGCGGCCAGCACATAGATGCTACGCCAGCCGCCCAGTTCGGCCATGAAGCCGGCTGCGGTGCGCGCCAGCAGGATGCCCAGCAGCAGGCCGCTCATCAGCGTGCCGACCGCACGGCCGCGCTGATGTGGCTCGCTCAGGGTCGCGGCCATGGGGACCAGGATCTGCGCCACCACCGAGAACAGCCCGGTCAGCGCCGTGCCCAGAATCAGCCAGGGAAGGCTCGGCGCACAGGCGCTGATGACAAGGCCCAGCGTGGAAATAGCGGTCATTACGGTGATCAGCCGGCGCTGCTCGAACAGGTCACCCAGCGGCGCGAGCAACAACAGGCCGGCGCCATAACTGAGCTGTGCGGCAATGACGATGCTACCGGCGCTGGCAGTGCTCAGGCCGAACTGCTGGGCGATGCTGTGCAGCAGCGGTTGGGCGTAGTAATTGCTGGCCACGGCCAGGCCGGTGGCGGTGGCCATCAGCAGGATCAGGGCGCGGCTGAGAGTGGGGGAGGTCATGCGTGGCTCGCGGCGGGCAGAGGAAAAGGGGGATTATCGGGAAGTGTCGGGCATGACATCAATCTATTGTGCGGTGTAGAGGGGCGCAGATAGGTTGAACCTGTGCCGGCCTCTTCGCGGGCTTGCCCGCTCCCACAGGGATATCACTGCCCTCAAGCCTTGTGATTTCCCTGTGGGAGCGGGCAAGCCCGCGAAGGGGCCGGCACAGGCGACCTTTCAATCAGGCAGCAAACCCACCATCCACAGTCAAACTGGCCCCGGTGATGTACCCCGCCTCCGGCCCCGCCAGGTAAGCCACAAAGCTGGCAATCTCATCCGCCTCGCCATAGCGCCCAATCGCCATCAGCGGGATCAGGCTCTCGGCAAACTCGCCGCTGGCCGGGTTCATGTCGGTGTCCACCGGCCCTGGCTGCACGTTGTTCACGGTAATGCCTTGCGGCCCCAGGTCGCGGGCCATGCCGCGGGTCAGGCCAACCAGCGCCGACTTGCTCATGGCATAGGGTGCGCCACCGGCAAACGGCATGCGTTCGGCGTTGGTGCTACCGATGTTGATGATGCGCCCGCCCTGGCCCATGTAGCGTGCGGCGGCCTGGCTGGCGACGAACACGCTGCGTACATTCACCGCCAGCATGCGGTCGAAGTCGGCCAGGTCGAATTCGGCTACCGGTGCCACCGCCAGCACGCCGGCATTGTTGACCAGGATATCCAGCCGGCCGAAGGCCTTCACGGCGTCATCCACCGCCAGCTGCACGGCTGCTGCATCGGCACTGTCGGCCCGCAGGGCCAGGGCCTTGCCGCCGTTTTCGATAATTTCCTGGGCCAGTGCTTCTGCCGGGCCGGCAGAGCTGACATAGGTAAAGGCCACGTGTGCGCCCTCGCGGGCCAGGCGCCGCACGATGGCCGCACCAATGCCACGGGAACCGCCCTGTACCAGGGCCACTTTGCCTTCGAGTGTAAGTTGCTTGGACATGCTGATCTCCTGCTGGAAGCCAGGCCGGAATGCCTTGGATGGGCGCAGTATCGGCGCTCGATTACCTGCTGATAAGATGGCAATCACTATCAGCAGAGTAAACCTTTGGTTGCCAATCATGGCCATGGAATCGTTCAACGCGTTGGAGTGCTTCATCCGCAGTGCCGAGGTCGGCAGCTTTGCCGAGGCTGCCAGGCGCCTGAGCATTACCCCGGCCGCTGTGGGCAAGCATGTGGCCCAGCTGGAGGCGCGCCTGGGGGTGCGGTTGTTCCAGCGTAGTACCCGCAAGCTGACTTTGACCGAAGCGGGGCAGCGTTTTCTCGGTGAGGTCAGTGACAGCTTCCGCACTATCCAGTACGCCGTGGCCAACCTGGCCAGCGCCGAAGGCCAGCCGGCCGGGCTGTTGCGGGTAAGTATGGGTACGGTGTTCGGGCGCTTGTACGTGTTGCCGTTGCTGAGTGAGTTTTTGCGCCGTTACCCGGCCATTACCCCGGACTGGCATTTCGACAACCGCCAGGTCGACTTGATTGGCCAAGGGTTCGATGCGGCGATCGGCGGTGGTTTTGAACTGCCGCCGGGGGTGGTGGCGCGCAAGCTGACGCCTGCGCACCGGGTGTTGGTGGCGGCGCCGGTGTATCTTGAACGGCATGCGCCGATTGCAGACCCAGAGGTGCTGCAGCGGCACGACGGCATCCTGATCCGCTCACCGCAGACCGGGCGGGTGCGTTCGTGGCCGTTGACCAGCCGCTGGCAGGCGCAACAGCCGTTGCAACTGCGCCAGGCGATGACCATGAGCGATTCGGATGCGGCGTGCGCGGTGGCCGAGCAGGGGCTGGGGATTGCCCTGGTGAGCCTGCCGTTTGCCGTGCCCTACCTGCAGGGTGGGCGGCTGCGGCGGGTGTTGCCGGACTGGTATGTGGACGACGGGCATATCAGCCTGTATTTCGCCGAGCACAAGTTGTTGCCGGGGAAGACCCGGGCGTTCATCGATTTTGTGGTGGAGAAGTTTGCCGAGCAGGGGTTGGCGGGGCGGTTTGATGCCTTGCAAGACCATTAGATTTGTATTGCCCATACTGGCCCTATCGCCGGCAAGCCAGCTCCCACAGAGACCGCACAGCATTCAGGCCTGTGGTAATCCTGTGGGAGCTGGCTTGCCGGCGATAGGGCCCGGTCAGGCAATACCCGTAATGAACAATGTCTGCGCCCCCACGCTCACCTCATCATCCACACGCTTGCCCATCAGTTGCTGCCCAAGCGGCGAGCGCGGGGTAATTACAGTTACCAACCCATCCCCCTCGCCAATTTTCAGCCCTGCCGCTTCAGGGCCGATGAACACCCGCCGCTGCCCGCCATCCTCATCCTCCAGTGTCACCAGGTTGCTCACCTGCACACCGCGTGCGGGGTCATAGTCGCGCAGCAGTAGTTGCTGGTAGATCAGCAGGGCCTGGCGAATCTCTGCACTGCGCCGGGCCTGGCCTGTGGCCAGGTACGAGGCTTCCAGGCCCAGGGTGTCGTACTTGTTCTCGGCGATGTTCTCTTCGGCGGTGGCGGCCTCGTAGGCGGTTTGCGCCGCACGGGTCAGCACGTCCAGATCATGCGTGAGGATGGCGACGATCTGCGCCAGCAGGTGGGGCTTGTCCATGGTCAGTAACAGAACTCCAGCACATTGGCCTGGCTTTTGTCGGTGGGGGCGGTGCGGTTCTGCTGCAGCCAGAACTGGCACTTGGGGCTGTTGAGGTTGCGCGGGTTGCCTTGGGCGGCTTCGGCGGCCTGTTGCTGTTCCTGCTTGTGCAGGATGTCCTTGTAGCGGTCGAACATCTCGGCCTGGGCATCCGCTGGCGGGGCTGCTGCCGGCGCCGCTGCTGGCGGGTAGACGCTGGGGGGCAGGGCCTGGGCCAGCGGCTGTACCTGCTGCGGCCACACCGACAGGGCTAGCCAGGCGCTCGCCACGATGGCCACCGCGCCCAGCCAAAGGCCAAAGGCAACGCACAGGATCAACGGCAACGGCTTGAGGGTGATTTTCAGTTCACGCTGGCGGGGCATGGCAGCCTCCTGGCAAGGTCGGTCGGGGTGCATTGTCGCATGCACTTGGGCATTTTTCCGCGCAGGTGCTTTTGTCGGCGACAATTTATGCGCAGAATTCGCGGTTTTTGCACCGGTACGGGAGGGGCGCATGAAAGCCACCTGGGACATCTTCTGCAGTGTCGTCGACAACTACGGCGATATTGGCGTGACCTGGCGCCTGGCTCGGCAGCTGGTGGCTGAGCATGGCCTGGCGGTGCGCCTGTGGGTGGATGACCTGAACGCCTTCACGCCCATGTGCCCCGGCGCCGATGCCACTGCTACGCAACAGTGGCAGCAGGGTGTGGACGTGCGCCAATGGCCGGCAGCCTGGTTGCCGGTGGATCCGGCTGATGTGGTGATCGGCGCATTTGCCTGCCAGTTGCCGGCACCTTATGTGGAGGCCATGCGTGCCTGCGCCACGCCGCCGCTGTGGCTGAACCTGGAATACCTCAGTGCCGAGGACTGGGTGGAGGGCTGCCATGGCTTGCCGTCGCCGCAGCCCAATGGCCTGCGCAAGGTGTTTTTCTTCCCCGGCTTTACCGAGAAGACGGGTGGACTGCTGCGCGAGGGCTCGCTGCTGGCGCGGCGTGACGCGTTCCAGCAGGGGGCAAGGCAGGCCTTCTTGCAGGGGCTTGGTGTAAATCCCGAAGCAGGGGCGTTGCTGGTTTCGCTGTTCGCCTACGAAAACCCGCAGCTGGGCAACTGGCTTGATGCCCTGGCCACAAGCGAGCAGCCTTGTCACCTGCTGGTGCCGCAGGGGCGCGTTGTCGCGGGGCTCAGCCAGTGGCTTGGCGAGGCGCCGCTACCCGTGGGCAGCGTGCGCAAACGAGGGGCACTGACCGTGCAGGTGCTGCCTTTCGTCAGCCAGGACGACTACGACCGGCTGCTGTGGAGCTGTGATTTCAACGCCGTGCGCGGCGAAGACTCGTTCGTGCGTGCACAGTGGGCCGGGCAACCGATGCTGTGGCACATCTACGTACAGGACGAAAACGCCCACTGGGAAAAGCTCGAAGCGTTTCTCGGGCATTATCGACGCGGCCTGTCAGACGATGCCGATGCCGCACTGCTGGGCCTATGGCGTGCCTGGAACATGGATTTCGACATGGGCCAGGCCTGGCGGGCGGCCCGTCAGCATTGGCCAGAACTGCAGCAGCATGCCCGGCGTTGGGCTGCGCAACAGGCCGCTCAGCCGGACCTTGCCACAGCGCTAGTACACTTTTACCGAAATTCGCTATGATACGCGGCCTCGATTTTTATAAATCCATCCAGATTCGGATACTTCGTAATGAAAACTGGTAAAGAACTGAAACCCGGTACCGTCCTGCGGATCGACAACGACCCGTGGCTGGTTCAAAAAGCTGAGTTCACCAAGTCGGGCCGTAACAGCGCGATCATGAAGACCAAGCTGAAGAACCTGCTGACCGGCTACAAGACCGAAACCGTATACGGTGCGGACGACAAGCTGGACGACGTGATCCTGGATCGCAAAGAAGCGACCCTGTCGTTCATCAGCGGTGACTCGTACACCTTCATGGACACCACCGACTACACCATGTACGAACTGAACGCCGAAGACATCGACGCCGTTCTGCCGTACATCGAAGAAGGCATGGAAGACATCTGCGAAGCCGTGTTCTTCGAAGGCCGCCTGGTATCGGTTGAACTGCCGACCACCATCAGCCGTCAGGTTGTCTACACCGAGAACGCTGCTCGCGGCGACACCTCGGGCAAGGTCATGAAGCCTGCCAAACTGAAGAACGGTACCGAGATCCAGGTTGCCGACTTCATCCAGATCGACGAGTGGATCGACATCGACACTCGCGACAACAGCTTCAAAGGCCGCTCCAAGAAGTAATTCTTCTTGTGAAACGCAAAAACCCGGCCTTGGCCGGGTTTTTTTGTGCCTGTGATTTACACGGTCACGTGCAGGCGTACATCCACATTGCCGCGGGTAGCGTTGGAGTACGGGCACACCTTGTGCGCTTTTTCCACCAGCCCTTCGGCGTCGGCCTGGGCCAGGCCCGGCAGGTTGATGTGCAGGTCGATGTCCAGGCCGAAACCACCCGGGATCTGGCCGATACCCACCTTGGCGGTGATCGATGCATCGGCCGGCAGGGCTTTTTTCTCTTGCCCGGCTACAAATTTGAGGGCGCCAATGAAGCAGGCCGAGTAACCGGCGGCGAACATCTGCTCGGGGTTGGTGCCGTCACCGCCGGCGCCGCCCAATTCCTTGGGGGTGCTCAGGCTGACGACCAGCTTACCGTCGCTGGACTTGGATTTGCCGTCGCGCCCACCGGTAGAGGTAGCTTCTGCGATGTACAGCGGAGTGACCTTTTGCATCTTGAGCCTCGCTAATGTGCTGTGCGCTCCCGTTTGCAGGAGGGCGCGGGTTGGTGTGGGATTTAAATTAACGCGCAATTAGTTTGTGCGCAAGATAAATCGTTACCGCTCATCCGAACGGCCACTGCACAGCATAGCTTTCAGAGGTTTTTTTGCAGGTTCTCGCGCAGGTTCAGCAGGTCGGCCTGCAGTTGTTGCAGCTGCGCCAGGCTGTACCCACTGGCCTTGAGGATGCACTGAGGCACCTCTTTGGCCTGCTGTTGCAGGGCACGGCCCTTGTCGGTCAGTTGCACCATCACCACCCGTTCGTCCTCGCGGCTGCGGTTGCGTTGCAGAAGGCCTTCGCTTTCAAGGCGCTTGAGCAGCGGGGTCAGCGAGCCCGGGTCGGTGAGCAGGTGCTGGCTGATCTCGCCCACGGTCAGGCCGTCGCGCTCCCACAGCACGAGCATGGCCAGGTACTGTGGGTAGGTCAGGCCCAAGGCCTGCAGCAGCGGTTTGTAGACCTTGGTCATCAGCAACGAGGTGGAGTGCAGGGCAAAGCAGACCTGGTTGTCCAGCAGCAGCTCGTCACAGGAGGCTTGGGTGTCGGCGTTCATGCAGGTCCTTGAAGGCAATAATGGGGAATTCTGGCTCGCTGATCATTAGTGCGCGCATTACTCGCGCAGTTCACTGCGCAAGGCCAGGTCCCAGGGGGGAACCGGGCTGAAGCGGCTCTTGAGGAATTCGAGCAGCAAACGGCTGCGAGAGTTCGTTTTGTGTTCCAGGCGTAGCGCATAAATACCGCTGGTTTCGGCTTCGGGCAGGCCGCCATCGCAAAACAGCGGGACCAGTTCGCCGCGCAAAAGGTATTCGCTGATCAGCCAGGTGGGCAGGTGGGCAACACCCAGGCCGGCGAGGGCGCCGAACAGCAGGGTTTCGGCATTGTTGGCGGCCATGCGCATGCGCGCCGGGCGGTACAGGCGGGTTTGCCCGGCTACGTTGAAGCGCCAGGCGAACGGCGGTGCCAGGCCGTCCCAGTCCAGGCCGTCGTGCCCGGGCAGTTCGCTGGGGCAGGTAGGGATGCCTCGGCTGGCCAGATAAGCCGGGCTGGCGCAGGCAATGCGTACCATGTAGGCCAGCGGCGTAGCCACCAGGCGGGTGTCGGCCAGGGGGCCGGCACGCAGTACCAGGTCGACCTCGCCCAGGTGGCTGCCATGCAGGTCGACGAAGCTGTCGATCAGGCGCAGTTGCACGTCCAGGCCAGGGTAGGCCACCAGGAAGTCGGCGATGGCCGGTGCAAGATGGCGGCGGCCGAACGCGGCGGGGGCGTCGATGCGGATCAGCCCTTCCGGGGCGTTGCTCAGCGATACCGCTTCGGCACGGGCCAGGCGCAGTTCCTCGATGATGCGCCTGGCCCGTTCGGCAAACGCATTGCCCGCAGGGGTGGCGCGCACGGCGTGGGTGCTGCGGGTGAACAGACGGCTGCCCACGGCGGTTTCCAGGTTGTCGATGCGTCGGGCCACCGCAGACGGGGTCAGCGGATGGCGGCGGGCAGCGGCTGAAAAACTGCCGGTCTCCAGCACATCGAGGAACAGGCTCAGCTGGTCGGTGAGGGCATCGGGGCTCATGGTTGCCTTGCTTTTGCGAAATGCGCACAGCCATTGTGCGCTGCTGTGCGTTTCCCCGCCAGCCCGCAATCGTTAGCATGCTCGCAATATCTGTACAGGCGGACGAGGCCCTGATGATCGAGTGGTTGTTGTATATCGTGCTGGGCGCTGCCCTGGGCACCATGGGGGGCCTGTTCGGCATTGGCGGCGGGCTGATCGCCATTCCGGCGCTGGGCGTGCTGTTCGGCCTGGACCAGCAACTGGCGCAGGGGACGGCGCTGGTGATGGTGGTGCCGAACGTGCTGCTGGCGCTGTGGCGGTATCACCAGCGCAACCGCATCGAGCTGCGCCATGCCGTGCCGCTGTCGGCGTGCAGCTTCCTGTTTGCCTGGCTGGGGTCGATCTGGGCAGTGGGGCTGGATGCGCATTCCATGCGCCTGGGTTTTGTCGGCTTTCTGGTAGCGCTGGCGGTGTGGAACGTGGCACGGATGTTCATGAAAGTGTCGCCGCCGAGTGCCGAACTGCGCTATGCCTGGCCGTGGCTGGGCGTGCTGGGCAGCTTTGCCGGCACCATGGGCGGGTTGTTCGGTGTCGGCGGGGCGGTGGTGGCGACGCCGATCCTGACCAGTGTGTTTGGCACCACCCAGGTGGTGGCTCAGGGGTTGTCGCTGGCGCTGGCGGCGCCGAGCACCTTGGTCACGCTGGTGACCTATGGCGTGCACCATAGTGTTGATTGGGGCGTGGGGATTCCACTGGCGGTGGGCGGTTTGCTCAGTATCAGCTGGGGGGTGAAGTTGGCCCATGCGCTGCCCGAGAGGGTATTGCGGGCGATGTTTTGTGTGTTTTTGGTGGTGTGCGCGGTGATGCTCGGGTTTGAACTTTGAGATTGTGGGGCCGTAAAACGGCCCCCAATTACTTGAACCCTTCGACAATGTAATCGGCCATGCAGTCGGTGATGGGGGACTGGGTCTGGGTGTTGCGCAACAGCATCACATTGGCCATGGGCAGCTGCGGCAACCCGTCCTGTTCGCCCAGGATGCGGATGTTCCCGCCAATCAGGCTCTGCAATTGCGCCGTTACCGCCAAGCCCGCCGTGACAATGGCAAAGATCGCCGCCAGGCTGGGGCTGGTATAGGCGATGCGGTAGTCGATGCCCTGCGCTTGCAGTGCATTGCACGTCCAGGCTCGGCAGAAGCAGTCGGTATTGAACAGCGCCACAGGCATCGGCCGCTGCTCTTGCGGGCAAAAGCCTTCGGCGGCGGCCCACACCAGGCGTTCCTGGCGCAATAACTGGCCAACCTCGTTGCCCGGCTCACGCGTGACGATGGTCAGGTCCAGGTCCTGGCGCAGCATCAGCTGTTTGGACGAGTCGCAATGCACTTCCACCTGCACCAGCGGGTAGGCCTGGGCAAAGCTCGACAGAATGGTCGGCAAAAAACGCATGGCGTAGTCGTCTGGCGTGCCGATGCGCACCAGCCCGACCATGTGCGGCATGCGCAAGGTGTTGAACACCTCGCCATGCAGCTTGAGGATGCGCCGGGCATAGCCCAACAACACCTGGCCTTCGGCGGTGAGCCTGACCTGGCGGCCGTCACGCTCGAACAGCTGACGCTGCAGAATGTCTTCTTCCAGGCGTTTCATTTGCATGCTCACCGCCGACTGGGTGCGGTTGACCACCTCACCGGCGCGGGTGAAACCGCCTTGCTCGGCGATGGCGACGAAGGTGCGCAGCACGTCTGCATCGAGGCTCTGGTACTGGGACATTGCATCAATCTCCGAGATGCATGGCATCAGAAACATTCGTTGGATTGATCTTAAGCCCGGCGCGAGACTGAGGCCATCCAACACGGAGGGCTTCACGATGAAAGGTCATGTCAGCAGCATCCAGCAACCTGCCTTCTCCCTGAACCACCTGTGGCATGTGGCCCTGCAGCGGCCGGTGCGCTGGCTGGAGTTGTACCGCCAGCGGCGAGAACTGGCCGCCCTCAGCGATGCTACCTTGCATGATTTGGGGCTGAGCCGGGCGGATATCCAGCAAGAGGCCGAGCGGCCTTTCTGGGATGACCCGCTGCGAAAATAGGCTACGTTTGTCGGTGGGTTTACTGGCCCTTTCGCGGGCTTGTCCGCGAAAGGGCCGGAACAGCAACAACAAGGAGTTCAAGCTTGCCCCTCCAGCTGTCCATCAACCAGGCCCGTCGTCTGGCACTTTCTGCCCAAGGTTTCGGCAAGCCGCCGGAAGCCGCCCCGAGCCTGGCGGCCCTCAAGCGCATGTTGCATCGCCTGGGTGTGTTGCAGATCGATTCGGTCAACGCCCTGGTCCGCTCGCACTACCTGCCTCTGTTCTCGCGCCTGGGCGACTACTCGCCAGCGACCCTCGATCAACTCGCCTGGGGCCAAGGCCGTCAGCGGCAGTTGTTCGAGTACTGGGGACACGAAGCGTCATTGCTGCCGATGAGCCTGTACCCGCTGCTGCGCTGGCGCATGGCGCATGCCGCCGATGGCCGAGGCATCTACCGCCAGCTGGCGCAGTTTGGCCGTGAACGCCAGGACGTGATCGCCCGTGTGCTGGCCGCCGTCCGTGAGCAAGGCGCCCTTGGCGCAGGCAGCTTGTCTACCCGTGAGGAACGGGCCGGGCCATGGTGGGACTGGAGCGAGGAAAAGCACGCGCTGGAGTGGCTGTTCGCTGCCGGCGAAGTGACCGTGGCGGGCCGGCGTGGTTTCGAGCGGCTCTACGATGTACCGGACAAGGTTCTGCCCCGGGCGGTTCTTGACCAACCATTGCCCCGGGAGGCCGAGGCGCATCAGGGTTTGATGCTGCACGCAGCTGCTGCCCTGGGTGTGGCCACCGAACGCGACCTGCGTGACTACTTCCGCCTGGAACCCGGGCAAGGCAAGGCGGCGCTGGCCGAACTGGTGGCCGACGGCCGTTTGCAAACGGTTGAGGTGCAGGGGTGGAAGCAACCTGCTTACTGCGCCGGCACGCCGCGCATCCCCCGGTGCATCGAAGCCAGCGCGCTGCTGTCGCCGTTCGACTCACTGGTCTGGGAGCGTAACCGCACCGAACGCCTGTTCGACTTCCGCTACCGCCTTGAAATCTACACCCCGGTACATAAGCGGGTGTACGGCTACTACGTGCTGCCGTTTCTGTACCGCGAACGCATCGCCGCGCGGGTGGACCTGCGCGCCGAGCGTGCCCAGGGCCGGCTGGCGGTGCATGCCGTGCATGTCGAGCCGCCGGGGCTGGACGAGCAGGGTTACCAGGCCCTGGCCGGCAACCTGCTGCGCCTTGCCAACTGGCTCGGGTTGGCGAGCGTGCAACTGAACTGCCCGCGCACGGAGGGCAGCCAGTTGCGCCTGGCGTTACTCAGCGCCGCACCTGTTTGAGCGTTTCGGCAATCAGGAATGCCAGCTCCAGCGACTGATCGGCATTCATCCGTGGGTCACAATGGGTGTGATACCGGTCAGACAACGCATCTTCAGTGATCGGCCGGGCGCCGCCGATGCATTCGGTGACGTTCTGCCCGGTCATCTCGATATGAATGCCGCCGGCATGGCTGCCCTCGGCCTGGTGTACCTGGAAGAACTGCTTCACTTCATCCAGGATCTGCGCAAAGTCGCGGGTCTTGTAGCCGGTGCTGGCCTTGATGGTATTGCCGTGCATCGGGTCCGAGCTCCACAGCACCTTTCGCCCCTCGCGTTCGACGGTGCGGATCAGCCCCGGCAGGTGGTCGCCAACCTTGCTCGCGCCCATACGCACGATCAGGTTCAGGCGCCCGGGGTCGTTGGCCGGGTTGAGCGTGTCGATCAGGCGGATCAGCTCTTCAGGGTTCATGCTGGGGCCGACCTTGACCCCGATCGGGTTGTGCACCCCACGCAGGAACTCCACATGGGCACCGTCCAGTTGACGGGTGCGGTCGCCGATCCACAGCATGTGCGCCGAGCAGTCGTAGTAGTCGCCGGTCAGGCTGTCCTGGCGCACGAAGGCTTCTTCGTAGTTCAGCAGCAGTGCTTCGTGGGCCGTGAAGAAGCTGGTTTCACGCAGTTGTGGCGCGCTGTCCAGGCCACAGGCGCGCATGAACGCCAGGGTTTCGTCGATGCGGTTGGCCAGCTGGTGGTACTTGTCTGCCAGCGCCGAGTTGGCAATGAAGTCCAGGTTCCACTTGTGCACCTGGTGCAGGTCGGCAAAGCCGCCCTGGGCAAAGGCGCGCAGCAGGTTGAGGCTGGCGGTGGCCTGGTGGTAGGCCTGCAGCAGGCGATCCGGGTCGGGGATGCGGCTTTTGGCATCGAAACCGATGCCGTTGACGATGTCGCCACGGTAGGCGGGCAGGGTGATATCGCCGATGGTTTCATCGCCCGAGGAGCGCGGCTTGGCAAACTGGCCGGCCATGCGGCCTACCTTGACCACCGGGCAGCCGGCGGCAAAGGTCATCACGATTGCCATTTGCAGCAGCACCTTGAAGGTGTCGCGGATTTTCGCCGCCGAGAACTCGGCGAAGCTCTCGGCGCAGTCGCCCCCCTGCAGCAGGAAGGCGCGCCCTTCGGTCACCTCGGCAAACTGCCGGCGCAGCTCGCGTGCCTCGCCCGCGAACACCAGCGGCGGATAGCTGGCCAGGGTTTGTTCAACCTTCAGCAAGTGCGCGGCGTCGGGGTAGGTCGGTTGCTGCTGGATCGGCAGGGCGCGCCAGCTGTCAGGGCTCCACGGTTGGTTCATCTCGGGCTCGGTCTTGTCGGTTGTAGGCTATGGGCCATGGTAACAGTTGGCGCTGCGCTTGTTGCATCGAGGGTGTTGACGGACAATGCGCGTTTTTGCGCGGGCGGGTGGTAAGCATGACGGCGGAACGGGAAGAGCGGCTACTGGCACGGGTAGAGGACGCGTTTGGCGTCATCAGCGTGTACGAAGTAGACGACTACCGCTTTCTGGAATTCGGTGATGCCATCGAGCAAAGCTGTGTGTTCACGGCCGACCCGAGTTGGCTGGAGTACGACTACACCCGCGCCATGCTGGTGGGGGCGCTGTGCCACGAACAGCCCGAGAGCGCGCTGTTTCTTGGCCTGGGTGCCGGCACGCTGACCCAGGCCTGCATGAAGTTCCTGCCGCTGGAAGACATCGAAGCCATCGAACTGCGCCCGGACGTGCCGCGCCTGGCCATGGAGTACCTGGGGCTGGATGACGACCCTCGGCTGTATGTGCGCATCGGCGATGCCCTGGAGTTGCTGCCCACGGCGGAGAAGGCTGACCTGCTGTTCGTCGACCTGTACACCGACCACGGGCCGGGCGTGGGGCACCTGGCGTGGAACTTCCTGGAGAACTGCCAGCAGCAGCTGAACCCGGGCGGTTGGCTGGTGATCAACCAGTGGGCCACCGATGATGGCAAGCCGCTGGGTGCGGCGTTGCTGCGTGGGTTGTACCACCGGCATTACTGGGAGCTGCCGGTGAAGGAGGGCAATGTGATCTTGCTGGTGCCGGCTGATCTGGAACAATCGCTGGACCTGGAAGGGTTGCGGGCGCGTGCCGAGGCGCTGGCACCGCGGTTGGGGTATAGCCTTGAGGGGCTGATCCGCGAGATTCGGCCGGCTACCTGACCGCGTCAGTCTTCAGGGAAATAACGATTCAGCTCCCGCTAACTGATGGCCCGACAATGGCCTTTCACTGCGAAAATATTCCTCACGTCCCCGCACGATTTCGGGTATAGTACGCGCCGGTCTTTTAGCGGACCTCAAAATCAGGTGGTGCAAATCCTCCGAGTCCAGCTTCGGCTGCACGTCCGCTAGGCGGACCTTCCCACGTTTTCTTTTTCAATCGTTTTCGCAAATCCCCGCCGCCAAAGCTGCCTGGGTGACCTGACGGTCTTTCAAGGCATGTGCAGCTTTGGAGCATGGGTCTTTGCGGATGCACCTAGAGGCAGACCCATGACCCAGGAAACCGGCGGCTTCGCCGCTCTCGATCTTAATCCGAATATTGTTGCTGCCGTTCTGGCGACCGGCTACGAAGAGCCGTCCGCCATTCAGCAACAATCGATCCCGATCATCCTCGCCGGTCACGACATGATCGGCCAGGCGCAGACGGGCACCGGCAAGACCGCTGCCTTCGCCCTGCCGATCCTCAACAAGATCGATGTGAGCAAGCGCGAACCGCAAGCCCTGATCCTGGCGCCAACCCGTGAGTTGGCGCTGCAAGTTGCTACCGCTTTCGAAACCTACGCCAAGCAGATGCCAGGCGTGAACGTGGTTGCCGTGTACGGTGGTGCCCCGATGGGCCCACAGCTGCGTGCAATCCGCAACGGCGCGCAAATCGTGGTGGCCACCCCGGGCCGCCTGTGTGACCACCTGCGTCGTGACGAAAAAGTCCTGTCGACCGTGCAGTACCTGGTACTGGACGAAGCCGACGAGATGCTGAAGCTGGGCTTCATGGACGACCTCGAAGTGATCTTCGACGCAATCCCGGCTACCCGTCAGACCGTACTGTTCTCCGCAACCCTGCCTTCGTCGATCCGTTCGATCGCCGAGCGCCACCTGCGTGAGCCCAAGCACGTCAAGATCCAGAGCAAGACCCAGACCGTTACCGCGATCGAGCAGGCCCACCTGATGGTCCACGCCGACCAGAAGATCCCGGCTGTGCTGCGTCTGCTGGAAGTGGAAGAGTTCGACGCGCTGATCGCCTTCGTGCGCACCAAGCAAGCCACCCTGGACCTGGCCGCCGCGCTGGAAGCCAAGGGCTACAAGGCTGCCGCGCTGAACGGCGACATCGCCCAGAACCAGCGTGAGCGCGTGATCGACTCGCTCAAGGATGGCCGCCTGGACATCGTCGTCGCCACCGACGTCGCTGCACGTGGTCTGGACGTACCGCGCATCACTCACGTGTTCAACGTTGACATGCCGTACGACCCGGAGTCCTACGTACACCGTATCGGTCGTACCGGCCGTGCCGGTCGCGATGGCCGTGCGCTGCTGCTGGTCACTCCGCGTGAGCGCCGCATGCTGCAGGTGATCGAGCGTGTGACCGGTCAGAAGGTAGCGGAAGCCCGCCTGCCGAATGCCCAGGCCGTGCTGGATGCCCGCATCAAGAAGCTGACTTCGAGCCTGGCGCCGCTGGTAGCCGAAGCCGAAGCCACCCACGGCGACCTGTTCGACCGCCTGACCACCGACCTGGGTTGCAGTGCCCGTGCCCTGGCTTCGGCCCTGCTGCGCAAGGCCACCAATGGCCAGGCGCTGGACCTGGCAGCGGTAGAGCGTGAGCAGCCGCTGGTGCCTAGCTTTGCCCCGCGTGGCGAGCGTACCGAGCGCGGTGAGCGTGGCGAGCGCCCAGACCGTGGCGACCGTGAGCGCCGTGCGCCGATGCCGCTGGCCGAAGGCCGTGTGCGTTGCCGTACTGCCCTGGGTGCCCGTGACGGCATCGCTGCCAAGAACCTGCTGGGCGCGATCCTCAACGAAGGTGGCCTGGCCCGTGACGCCATCGGTCGTATTCAGGTGCGCGACAGCTTCAGCCTGGTCGAGCTGCCGGAAGATGGCTTGGAGAAGCTGCTGTCCAAGCTCAAGGACACCCGCGTGGCTGGCAAGCAGCTGAAGCTGCGTCGCTACCGCGAGGATTGATCCTGGCGCAATGAAAAAATCCCCGGCCTTGGCTGGGGATTTTTTTTGCCTGTGAGGGCCTCATCGCCGGCAAGCCAGCTCCCACAGGAGTACCACAGCGTCGAATATTGTGGGAGCTGGCTTGCCGGCGATAGGGCCCGTCAGTCGAACCGATAAATGTCCATCCCCAGCGCCCCCAAGGTGAACCCCTGGTGCACCACCCCAAACCTCTCACCAGCCCCAAGGGCAAAGAACAACGGCAGCAAATGCTCATCACTGGGATGGTTGCGCACCGCATACGGCGCCTGCTGCCGGTAATCCATCAGCGCCGCCTGGTCATCTGCCTGCAACCGCTCCACCACCCAATCCCTGAATGCCAGCGCCCAGGGCTCGATCACATCCGGCCCGGCGTGCCAGTCCAGCTCGCCCAGGTTATGGGTGATGCTGCCCGACCCGATCAGCAGCACACCTTCGCCACGCAGCCCCGCCAGCGCCTGGCCTACCTTCACCTGCAGCGCCGGCCCCATGCGGCTGGGCAGCGATACCTGCACCACCGGAATGCTCGCATCCGGGTACATCAGCGACAGCGGCACCCAGGCGCCGTGGTCGAACGGCCGTTGCGCATCCAGCCGGGCCGGCAGGCCGGCGTTCGTGAGCCGTTCGCTTACCTTGGCAGCCAGCGCAGGCTCGCCCGGCGCCGGGTACTGCACGGCGTACAACGCCGGCGGGAAGCCGTAGAAGTCATGCCAGGTTTCGGGTTGCGCGCTGCTGGTCACCAGCAGTTCACGGCTTTCCCAGTGCGCCGACACCACCACGATGGCCTTCGGCCTTGGCAGGCTGTTGGCCAGCCCGACCAGGGCCGGCCCGCTGGCACCGGGGTGCAGGGCGAGCATAGGGGAACCATGGGAGATGAACAGGCTGGGCAGCATGGCGAGGTCCTGAAGGTTAAGATGCACTCATCTTCGATCAGAAACTGATCGATATCCATCGCAAGTTTTACGCGTTTTCTATCGGTTTACTCGATAAACAAGGAGCAACCATGGAGCCAGCGTTCTGGCACAAACGATGGGCCGACAACCAGATCGGTTTTCACCAGGGGCAGGTCAATCCTTATCTGCAAGCGCATTGGCCAGCACTGGGCCTGGCGCCAGGCAGCCGCGTGCTGGTGCCGCTGTGCGGCAAAAGCCTGGACCTGGCCTGGCTGGCGGGGCAGGGGTATCGCGTGTTGGGCGTGGAGCTGTCGCGGCGGGCGGTGGAGGATTTTTTCCGTGAGCATGGGCTTGAACCCGAGGTGCGTCAGCAAGGCGCATTCGAGGTATGGCGCCAGGGTGACGTCGAGCTGTGGTGTGGCGATTTCTTCGCATTGCGCGCGCAGGACATTGGCGATTGCGTGGGGCTTTATGATCGGGCTGCGCTGATTGCGCTGCCGCCGCAGATGCGTGCGAAGTACATGGAGGCTTTGTCTGCATCGTTGCCGATGAGCTGTCGGGGGCTGCTGGTGACGCTGGATTATGACCAGGCGCTGCTGGACGGGCCGCCGTTTTCGGTGGGGGATGAAGAGGTGCGGCAGGGGTTTGCCAGGTGGCAGGTGGACGAGCTGGGGGCTGTGGAGCTTATACAGGAAAGCCCGAAATTTTCGCAGGCCGGGGTTTCGAGTTTGTTGGAGCGGGTGTACCGCATTATCCGCTGACAGATGCGTAGCCTTCGCCGGCCCTTTCGCGGGCAAGCCCGCTCCCACAGGTACTGCATAGCCTTTGAAAGCTGTGGAGTACCTGTGGGAGCGGGCTTGCCCGCGAAGAGGCCGGTACAGGCAAACGCAAAAAAGGGCGACCGAAGTCGCCCTTTTTTGCATTGCCAGGTGGATCAACCGCGGCGGCGCAGGGCTTCGATACGGTCTTCCAGTGGCGGGTGGCTCATCAGCAGCCCGGCCAGGCCGTGCTTCAGGCCGCCGTTGATGCCGAAGGCCTTCATGGTGTCAGGCATGTGCACCGGCAGGCCTTGCTCCACGCGCAGGCGCTGCAGGGCGCCGATCATGGCGGAAGTACCGGCCAGTTGTGCACCGGCTTCGTCGGCGCGGTATTCGCGGCGGCGCGAGAACCACATCACGATCATGCTGGCCAGGATACCCAGGATCAGCTCGGCAACGATGGTCGCCACGTAGTAGGCAATGCCCTGGCCTTCTTCGTTCTTGAAGATGACCTTGTCGACGAAGTTGCCGATGATGCGGGCGAAGAACATCACGAAGGTGTTCACCACGCCCTGCACCAGCGCCAGGGTGACCATGTCGCCGTTGGCCACGTGGCCGATTTCGTGGGCCAGCACCGCACGCACTTCATCGGGCGAGAAGCGCTCCAGCAGGCCCTGGGACACGGCCACCAGCGCGTCGTTGCGGTTCCAGCCGGTGGCGAAGGCGTTGGCCTCGTACGCCGGGAAGATACCCACCTCGGGCATTTTGATGCCGGCTTCACGGGACAGCTCTTCGACCGTTTGCAGCAGCCACTGCTCGTGGCGGGTGCGCGGCTGGCTGATGATCTGGGTGCCGGTGCTCATCTTCGCCATCCACTTGGAGATGAACAGCGAGACCAGGGAGCCGGCAAAGCCGAACACGGCGCAGAACACCAGCAGGCTGCTGAGGTTCAGGTCGACCCCGTTGGCCGCCATGAACCCGTTGAAACCGAACAGGCTCAGGGTAATGCTTGCAACCAGCACCACCGCGAGGTTGGTGGCCACAAACAACAGAATGCGCATCATGGTTGTTACGTTCTCCTGACGGATGAATTGTCGCTTACTGCGGGGTATATAAGGGGCCTGCCGCGCCGATTCAATCGGGCGACTATTTCAAACTGTGTACGGCGGAGTATGGCAGAGGATGGCGCGGGGGCTGTGGGATAGAGCATTGCAGGATGTAAGAAACATCCTGTGAGACTGCAAGGCCGTGTGTAGGAGCGGCCTTGTGTCGCGAAAGGGGCGCAAAGCGCCCCCCTTGGCCATCACTTACTGCGAATAAGTCCGCAGGAAATTACCAATCCGCCCAATCGCCGCTTCCAGGTCATCCACGCGCGGCAAGGTCACCACGCGGAAGTGGTCCGGCCACGGCCAGTTGAACGCCGTACCCTGCACGATCAGCAGCTTTTCCGACAGCAGCAGGTCAAGCGCGAACTTCTCGTCGTTGAGAATCGGGCACACTTTCGGGTCGATACGCGGGAACGCATACAGCGCACCCATCGGCTTCACGCAGCTCACGCCCGGGATGTCGTTGAGCAGTTCATAGGTGCGGTTGCGCTGCTCCAGCAAACGGCCTGGCGGCAGCACCAGGTCGTTGATGCTCTGGTAACCGCCCAGCGCGGTCTGGATGGCATGCTGGGCCGGCACGTTGGCGCACAGGCGCATGTTGGCCAGCATGTCGATGCCTTCGATGTAGCTTTGCGCGTGGTGCTTGGGCCCGGAGATGACCAGCCAGCCGGAACGGAAGCCCGCCACCCGGTACGACTTGGACAGGCCGTTGAAGGTCAGGCACAGCAGGTCGGGGGCTAGCGAGGCGGTGCTGATGTGCACGGCTTCGTCGTACAGGATCTTGTCGTAGATCTCGTCGGAGAACACCACCAGGTTGTGCTGGCGGGCCAGCTCCAGCATGCCTTGCAGCAGCGCTTTGGAGTACACCGCGCCGGTCGGGTTGTTCGGGTTGATGATCACCAGGGCCTTGGTGTTCGGGGTGATCTTGGCCTTGATGTCTTCAAGGTCGGGGAACCAGTCGGCCTGCTCGTCGCACAGGTAGTGCACCGGCTTGCCGCCGGCCAGGCTCACGGCGGCGGTCCACAGCGGGTAGTCGGGGGCCGGGATCAGCACTTCGTCGCCGTTGTTCAACAGCGCCTGCATCGACATGACGATCAGCTCGGACACGCCGTTACCGAGGTAGATGTCCTCGATGGTGACGCCTTCGATTTCCTTTTGCTGGCAGTACTGCATCACCGCCTTGCGCGCGCTGAACAGGCCCTTGGAGTCGCTGTAGCCTTGCGCGGTGGGCAGGTTGCGGATGACATCCTGGAGGATTTCATCCGGCGCCTCGAAGCCAAACGGCGCCGGGTTGCCGATGTTCAGCTTGAGGATGCGGTGGCCTTCCTCTTCCAGGCGTTTGGCGTGCTTGAGCACTGGGCCGCGAATGTCGTAGCAGACATTGGCGAGCTTGTTCGATTTGCTGAACTGCATGATGGGATCCCGATATGAGAAAACACGCCACCCACGCCGAAAGGTTTGAAACGGCAGGAAGCGGGTGCCAGACTGAACGCCTGGCACACGAAGCCAACTAATATACGTGCCACCCGCGCCCCGGAAAAGACGGTGCGGGGTGAAATTAAGCCTGCCGAGGTTCCTGCATGAAAAAGATCGAAAAAACCCTGGATGAATGGCGGTCGATGCTCGACCCCGAGCAGTACCAGGTATGCCGTCTCAAGGGCACCGAGCGGCCGTTCAGCGGCAAGTACAACAGCGAGCGCCGCGATGGCATCTACCATTGCATCTGCTGCGGCCTGGCGTTGTTCGATGCGCAGACCAAGTTCGATTCCGGCTGCGGCTGGCCAAGCTTTTACGCACCGATCGAGGACAGCGCGATGATCGAGATCCGTGACACCTCCCACGGCATGATCCGCACCGAAGTTACCTGCGCCCGCTGCGACGCGCACCTGGGGCATGTGTTCCCCGACGGCCCGCCACCGACCGGCCTGCGCTACTGCATCAACTCGGTGTGCATCGACTTGCGCCCACGCGACTGACCGGAGCCCGACCATGGCTGGATCGATGCTGGACATCCCCTGCGTAACCCTGGGCGGCGAGCACAAGAAGCTTGGCGACTTCCCGGGCAAGGCGCTGCTGGTGGTCAATACCGCCAGCCAGTGCGGCTTTACCCCGCAGTACAAGGGCCTTGAGCACCTGTGGCAGGCCTACCGCGCGCGCGGCCTGGTGGTGCTGGGCTTTCCGTGCAATCAGTTCGGCAAGCAGGAGCCGGGCGATGCACGGGACATTGCGCAGTTCTGCGAGCGCAACTTCGGCGTAAGCTTTCCGCTGTTTCGCAAGATCGAGGTCAACGGCCCGGGCGCCCACCCGCTGTTCGTCGAGCTCAAACAACGCGCTCCGGGCATTCTGGGTAGCCAGAAGATCAAGTGGAATTTCACCAAGTTTCTGGTCGACCCCGCCAGCGGCCAGGTCACGCGTTACGCGCCCACCACCAAGCCGCAGGCCCTGGAAGCGGACATCGAGCGTTTGCTCAGCCGTTGAAGGGCACCCAGTGGTCGACCAGGGCCAGTAGCTCTTCGCGGCGGAACGGCTTGGCCAGGTAGTCGCTCATGCCTGCCGCCCGGCAGCGTTCGCGCTCTTCGGGCATGGCGTTGGCGGTGAGCGCAACGATAGGCAGGTGTGGCCAGCGCCCGCTCTGGCGGATGCGCCGGCTGGCTTCATAGCCGTCCATGACCGGCATGTTGCAGTCCATCAGTACCAGGTCGAATTCATCTTGCTCCAGCATTTCCAGGGCCTCGGCGCCCTGGGTGGCCAGCTGCACCTGGCAGCCGAGCTTGGCCAGCATGCCTTTGGCCACGAGCTGATTCACCGGGTTGTCTTCTACCAGCAAAATCCGCGCTCGCCCTTGCTCCAGGCTAATGGCCGGGGTGGCCAGTGGGTGTTCGGGCTCATGGCCTTGCAAGGTGCGGCGCAGCGTCTGGTACAGGGCGTTACGTGCCAATGGCCGAGCCAGTTGATGCAAGGGCGCCAAGGCCAGCGACTGCTCATTGGGCAGGAAGTTGCCGTAGGCGGTTACCAGCAGAATCGGCGTTTTCAGTGCCGGGCGCAGTTCGAACAGGTGGTCCACGTCGTCGGTGATCAGCAGGTCGATCGCTGTGGTGTCCAGCGTGGCGCTGCTGTCATGGCGCTGGTAGGCCAGGCCCCAGGCGGGCAGCAGGTTCTGCAACAGCTCATTGAGCCCGCTACCGGCTGCACTCAGCGCGGCCACCCGGCCATGCAGCGGTGTTGGCGGGATGGCTTCGGTGTGCACCGGCAGTGGCAGCTCGGCCGTGAAGCAGCTGCCGAAGCCCGGCTCGGAGCGAATGTGCAGGTGACCTTGCATGGCCTTGCACAGGTTGCGTGTCAGCGCCAGGCCCAGGCCGGTGCCACCGTACTGGCGGGTGATGCCGGCACCCGCCTGGGTGAATGGCTGGAAGATCCGCGCCTGGGCTTCTTCGGGGATGCCAATGCCGGTATCACGTACCTCCAGGCGCACGCCGCCGACGATCGTCACCAGGCGTATGTCGACACGGCCGAAGCGGGTGAACTTGAGCGCGTTGGACAGCAGGTTGCTGACGATCTGCCGTACCCGCGTGGGGTCGCCGAGCACGCTGCTGGGGAAGTCGCGGGCGATCAGGCAGGTCAGCTCTACGCTTTGCGCGGTGTTCTGCGACAGCAGGTTGGCGGTGTCTTCCACCATCGAGCCCATGTCGAACGCAATGCGCTCCAGCTCCAGCTGGCCGGCATCGAACTTGGACAGGTCGAGGATATCGTTCAGCAGTTCCACCAGCACCTTGCCCGAGTCGTGGGCAATCGCCAGTTGCTGGCGTTGCTCGCTGGGCAACGGGTTGTCCAGCGCCAGGGCGATCATGCCGAGCATGCCGTTGAGCGGGGTGCGGATTTCGTGGCTCATGTTGGCCAGGAAGGCGGCGCGTGCCTGGGCCATGTCCAGCGCGCGGCTGCGGGCCTGTTCCAGCTCCTGGTTGGACAGGCTCAGGCTGCTGTTGCTGGCTTTCAGCTCGTTGGTGCGTGCCGAGACGATGTCTTCAAGCTCGTTCAGGTACTGGGTCAGGCGGTTTTCTGCGGTGCGCCGTTGTTCGATCTCGGTGGCCATGCTGACGAACTGCTGGTTGGCGACCTTCACCAGCACGCCAATTTCGTCGTGTTCGTGCCCGTGTGGGCATTCAAGGCGGGTTTGCCGGGGTTTGCGCGGGTCGCTGCCGCTGAGTGCGCCGATCACCGTCACCAGTGGCTTGGTCAGCATCATGTAGAACAACGCCAGCAGGATGCCGGTCAGCACCAGGCTGCGGGCAAAGCCGTTGAGGAGGGTGATTCCGGCGCGGTCGAGGAAGCGGCTGCCGAAGGCGTAGGTGTCGACGTCCAGGTACAGGGTGCCGAGGTATTCCTCGGGCATGTGGGTGAGGTACAGGCGTTCCTTGAACTGGCGCTGTTCGCCGAACAGAAAGTCGCTCAGTGGCCGGTAGCGGTCCTCCAGCCTGGGCCGCTCGACGTCGGCCAGCACCGTTTCGTTGTTGTCGATCAGCCGCGCGCGGATGATGGCCGGCGACTGCAGCAGGCCACGGGTCAGCTCCAGCGCCAGTTCCGCGTCGATGTTGTAGGCGATGCGCGAGGCCGGGTTGTGGCTGATTTGCAGCAACGCGCGCACTTCGCGGTTGATGGACGCGTCTTCGCTGGCATAATCGATGCCGATCTGGATGAGACTGAGCAATGTTCCCAGGATGAAGCCGACCAGGACTGTCAACCGGGCTTGCTTGTATGACAGGCGATTGGTGAACTTGATATCCATGAGTCCCGAGCCGGTTTCACGTCCCTTGCGCTGCGCAAGCATAGCCGAATAGCCCCGGCAGCTGGCGGGCCTGTCACACATTCAGCTGGAAATCTCACCTGTCTTGTTAGGAGTCGTCATGGACGCTCGCTTGATTGCTTTCCTGGACCGCGCCGAATCGGTACTGGCGCGCCTCGAACCCCTGTTGCCGGCACAGCGCCCGAATATCGACTGGGGCGTCACCCTGGCCGCCCGCTGGCAGCGCGATGGCCGCAGTGGTTACCTGCTGCCGCTGGACGTCAGCCTGGATATCCGCCTGACCGACCTGATCGGTGTCGACAAACAGCGCGACCAGCTAGGCCGCAACACCCACCAGTTCATCAACGGCCTGCCGGCCAACCACGCATTGCTGTGGGGCTCGCGCGGTACTGGCAAGTCGTCGCTGGTACGTGCCTTGCTGGCCGAACATGCCGGCGCCGGCCTGCGCCTGATCGAAATCGAACGCGACCACCTGGCCGACCTGCCACGGGTGGTCGAGCAGCTGCAGAAGCTGCCGCAACGTTTCATCCTGTTCTGCGACGACCTGTCGTTCGAAGCGGGGGAGGGCGACTACCGGGTGCTTAAAAGCGTGCTTGACGGCTCGCTGGAACAGGCCCCGGACAACGTGCTGCTGTACGCCACCTCCAACCGCCGCCACCTGGTGCCGGAGAAAGAGAGCGACAACGAGAACTGGAAGCGCGTGGACGGCGAGCTGCACCCCAGCGAAGCCGTGGAAGACAAAATCGCCTTGTCTGACCGCTTTGGCCTGTGGCTGTCGTTCTACCCGTTTACCCAAGACCACTTCCTGAATGTGGTCGAACACTGGATCGGCCAGCTGGCGCGCCCTGCGGGCCTTGCCTGGCAGCGTACAGAAGAACTCGACATCCTCGCCGTGCGCTGGGCCACCGGCCGCGGTAACCGTAATGGCCGTTGTGCCTATCAGTTCGCCCGCTACTGGGTCGGGCTGCAATTGCTGGAGCAAAAGTAAATGATCGACCTCAATGCCAGTGGCGCCGGCCTCGACGGCTACAACCTGCTGGCGGCGCAAGTGCAGGCGCTGTTTGCCGACGAGCGTGACTTCATCGCCAATGCCGCGCAGTTTTCGGCGTTTCTGTACAACCAGGTGGACGACCTGAACTGGGCGGGGTTCTACCTCAACCGCAACGAAGAGCTGGTGCTGGGGCCGTTCCAGGGCCAGGTGGCGTGCGTGCGCATTCCGTTCAGCAAGGGTGTGTGCGGGGCAGCGGCGGCCACCCGGCAGACCCAGCGGGTGGAGGATGTGCATGCGTTCCCCGGGCACATTGCCTGTGACAGCGCGTCCAACAGCGAGCTGGTGATCCCGTTGGTGAAGGAAGGGCGGTTGATTGGTGTGCTGGATTTGGACAGCCCGAAGGTTGGGCGTTTCAGTGAGGCGGATCAGGCGGGGCTGGAGCGGTTGGCGGCGATCTTCCTGGAGCTGACTGACTGCTGATTGTTGTGGCCTGTACCGGCCCTATCGCCGGCAAGCCAGCTCCCACAGGTTTGTCTCAGGTCTGGAGGCTTGTGCAGTACCTGTGGGAGCTGGCTTGCCGGCGATAGGGCCATCAAACCCGACGCATGATTCAGGCTTAGTCGTACATCACCTTCTTCTTCCAGGTCTCTTCCTCATCGGTCTTGAGCCCGTCTGTCAGTGCGTTGTGCTCATCCTCCGCCGGTGCCATGCGGTCCAGCACCTGGGCGTTGGCCCGGGCCAGCAGTTTCTCCAGGTACGTCAGCTGCTCTTCATACACCTTCGGCTCCGGCTGCTTGCGCAGGTATTGCACGCCACGCTCGAACGCCAGGCGCGCCTGGCCCGGCTGGTTCTTTTGCAGGGCCTGCTGGCCAAGGTTGTTGAAGAACTCGATATGCAACAGCACCAGGATATGGCGGATTTCCTTGACCCAGTGCTTGGCCTCGGGTGCTGGCAGGAAGCCTTCCTGGGCGGCGCGGGTTACCTGGTTGTGCATCGCCTCCAGCAAAAAGCGTACATCCTTGGCCTTGACCTCGGTGTGGATCGGGTTGGGCGGGTTGTTCACCGGTATCTTGTCGCCCTGGGCAATCAACCCCTCCAGTTCGGCGATGCGCGCCTTCAGCTCGGGGTTGTGCTTGTCCACCGCCAGCTGGCGCTGGTTGAGGTTCAGCTCCAGGCGGGTCAGCAGCAATTTGAGGGCCGGGGTCATGAACTGCCCGGGGAAGGTCTCGGTGATTTCGCCACAGCGGCGCAGGCGGTCGGCCAGCTCGATCCTTGTCCGGACGCGTTCGATCTTGCCGTTCTCGACCACATTGTTGAGGTAGCCGATCACGATCAGCAACGCGATGCCCGCCACGATGAGCAGGGTGATCAGAAGTGGTGTCACCGTTAATGCCTCATTGAAGAAGAATTACAGCTTTGAGTGTAGTGAGTTCGCCGGAGGACGAACAGCGGCTATATGCCGGCACTGGCTTCTCTCTATATCGACAAGCCGCCCCGCATCTGCACCTCCACCCACCCGGAAGTCATTGATTTAAATAAATTTCTACAAAGGGGTTGACGCATCTCTGAACCATCCCTAGAATGCGCGCCACTTGCAGCGTAAAGCACACAGCGAAACGCGGCAGGGAGTGAAAGCAGGCAGCGATGCCAGCAGCGTGTCCCCTTCGTCTAGTGGCCTAGGACACCGCCCTTTCACGGCGGTAACAGGGGTTCGAGTCCCCTAGGGGACGCCAAATTGCGGGAATAGCTCAGTTGGTAGAGCACGACCTTGCCAAGGTCGGGGTCGCGAGTTCGAGTCTCGTTTCCCGCTCCAGTTTCTCCGGCAACGCTTAACGGCGGGGCAGGAAAAGAAAATCCAGGGTGAATCGTGAGGTTCAAGTCTGGTGCACTGAAAAGTGTTGTGTGTCCCCTTCGTCTAGTGGCCTAGGACACCGCCCTTTCACGGCGGTAACAGGGGTTCGAGTCCCCTAGGGGACGCCAAATTGCGGGAATAGCTCAGTTGGTAGAGCACGACCTTGCCAAGGTCGGGGTCGCGAGTTCGAGTCTCGTTTCCCGCTCCAGTTTAAATACTGTGGCGTCTATGCGGTGCAGTGGTGGTGAAGGTCTTCATGGTGCTTCACGCCGTTAGTGGTAAAGCTTCAAATTGCGGGAATAGCTCAGTTGGTAGAGCACGACCTTGCCAAGGTCGGGGTCGCGAGTTCGAGTCTCGTTTCCCGCTCCAAACATAGAAACGAAGAAAGGGACGAAAGTCCCTTTCTTCGTTTTTGCATGTCTGAATTTTTTCCCCGTCCATGCGCCCTATGCTGGGTAGGGCGCGATGGGGCGTGCTCAGCGGTAGCTGATGGTGAAGTGCAGAGCACCTTGGGCTAACCCAGGTGTTACCTTGGGGTCGAGTTGGTAAAATCGCGCCCTGAAGTCCAGCTGAGTAATCCCCACTTGCAAGGGTTTGACCGATACCACTTCCTGTAGGGGTAGCTGCCTGCCATCGCCATGCAGGATCTGAATGCCAAAGCCCGTTGCTGTGGAGCCGGAGCCAAGGCTGAAGATACCGTTCTTGGCATCCACGACAGTAGAGCCTTTTGTTCCATCCAGCTCGATGTGGGCGTAGGCTGTACCCGCTGCGCTGTCATCTTCGCAATCACTAAGCCGAATGCTGAATGGCGTGTCCGTGCCGACCGGGCCAGGGCCCGTGAAGTCGGCCAAGGTGTAGTCGCCGAGCTTTACCGGGTCGGCGCTAACGGGGTTGCCCAGCAGCGTGCATTGCGCTTGCTTGACTCTCGCCTTCAGGGTGTAGTCCAGAACCCGGCCTCTGTCATTGGTGACACCGTGGAACATCTGCTTGTCGACAATGTGTTCCCCAGGGGCTATTGACCCGGTCTTGACCAAGGTCACGCGCCCCCTCAGAACGTCGAGCGGCGCAGCGAAACCCGTACTGGTAAGCATGGTGCCACTGTAGGGCACGCTCTGCGTGCCATCGTCGGAGGTGAACGCATTGGGAGCAGACCCATCATAGGGGAAACCGAGGGTCAGGATGGCCCCGATGCCATCGACGTTGGTGCGTAGCACGCTATCGGCAGAACGTTGCGCGCGGACGGGTATTCCCGGTACCAGGGGGGTGGTGGGTATCATGCTCGTCGTGGTGGGAGGGGTCGCGTCGTAGAAGCACTGCAGCTTGCTGCCCTCACGGTTACGCACCGCCAATGGCAAGTCGGCAATGACTCGCCCTATTTCAGCATCACGAGGTACCCAAAGGCTGCCCAGATCGTGCTCGAACGTCATGTAGGTGGGCAGCCCGCCATCCCATTCGCACCGAGCGTACGCCGGGTTGCTCGACAGCCAGATGGCCAGGCTGCAAGTCACTACGGCAAGAGGCCGCAAGGCTGTGGGGGCGAATATGCTCATGATGCTGCTTCCTGATTCGTGCTTGTTTCAGAAGGTGTGCCGGCCTCGCGGGGGTGGCACGCCAGCGTTTGAATGCGATAGCCGTTGACTGCGGTGATGTTCTCGGGGGTCAGCATTACCTGGCACTCGCGGGTACCTTGGTCCAGCCATCGCGCCTGCAGTCGCTGCTCACCTTGATGTTCGGTGGCCACCAGTGCCTGACCGGCTTGCCCGACCACGGCCACCGCTTGCCCTTGTGCATCCGTCAGTTGTGTACCGAACGGCAGCGGGCGGCCGTCGGGCAGTTGAAGGGTGAGGACCAGGCGCATGACCTGTCGGCTTGGGAACGTAGCCTTGACGATGGCCCCTCGACGCGGTGCTACGCGCTGTACGGCATTGTCGATGATGAACTCGGGGGGCAAATCGTCGGTGCGCAGTACCAGCGGGTTCAGGCGGTAGGGCCGCAGGTTCGGTGCCAGCAGATAGCCGCCCTTGTTGGCCTGGCTTGCGGGTGCATTTTCCAGTGTGATACCGGCAGCATCCGGCACGTGGACCAATGCACTGGTTTCGCTCAGGTAGGGGCCCAGTACCAGGCCGCCGCCGTGGGCCAGCAGCGCGCCGCTGGTATTGAGCGATACGCTGCGGTAATCGGCACCTTCCGTGTAGCCGGCGCCATAACTGGCATTGGTGC
Source organism: Pseudomonas sp. RV120224-01b (assembly GCF_003208145.1). Classification (NCBI taxonomy): domain Bacteria; kingdom Pseudomonadati; phylum Pseudomonadota; class Gammaproteobacteria; order Pseudomonadales; family Pseudomonadaceae; genus Pseudomonas; species Pseudomonas sp. RV120224-01b. The sequence goes on from NZ_QKMQ01000001.1 coordinate 233,718, forward strand.
CTTGGTAAGCGAGCGACAGTGCGCCGCTGCTGCGCTGCTGCTCGTCATGGCTGAGCGAGACCTGGTAGCCCAGCCGGTTGTTCATCAGCCCGCCGTTCAGGCTGGCCCGCTGGCTATTACGCCCGTCCTGGTGCTGCAGGTCGAAGGTGGTGTTGTGCCGTTGACCGAAGTCCAGTGGCAGTGAAAGGCTCAGGCCAAACAAACGGCTGTCCCCGCCACGTTCTGCCAATGCCTGGGAGGCGAACAGGTTGATGCCCAGGTCACCCCAGCGTGTGTTGTATTGCACTTGGTAATTTCGACGCTGGCCGCTTCTGTTCCAATAGTCATCCTGCGAAAGCGTAAGGCTCACCGAGCTTTTACCGAAGTTCTGGTAGATCGAAGCTTCCAGGCGGCTGCGGCGGTTGCCCAGGTAACGGTCCGACTGGTTGCGATCCTTCACCGCTTCATCGAAATCACGGTAGCCCTCGGTCGAGTAGCGGTAACCGGCAAAACGCAGGTTGGTGCCGGTCTGGAAGCTTTTGCCATAGCGCATGGCAAAACTGTGGCCTTGTACCTGGCCGGCCAGGCCGCCCAGATCGGTGCGTGCCTGGGTTGCATCGAGTGACAGCGCGCCCAGGCCGGCAAAGTCGCGGGCCACGCCAAGGGCGCCGGCGTGGTAGTAGTCGCTGGCGAACGCGCCACCGTACAGCGTACTGTCCCAGGTCCCCCCACGGGCCAGGGTCGCTTGCCAGAACACGGGCCGCTCAAGATCTTCGGCGCCGTTGTAGCGGCCGACCGTGGCGCTGTAGCGCCATACGCCTTCGCGCAGCAGGTTGGCCAATGACGAGTAGGGTTGGGTGAATCGCCGCACCTGGCCATCGGCCTCGGTCAGGATCACCTCCAGTTCGCCGTGGCCAGCGCCGACATTGAGGTCGTCGATGGCATAGGGGCCGGGGGCGACGTAGGTGGAATAGATGGGGTAGCCATTGTGCAGCACTTCGAGCTTGGCGCGCGTCTGGGCTACGCCGCGTATGACCGGGGCATATTGCTGCTCGGTATCGGAGTGCATGTCCAGGTCGGATGCCACCTGTGCGCCGATGAACGGGACGCTGCGAAACACCTCGCCACCGGTGAAGGTTTCACCCAGTGTGAGGTTGGCGCGCAACCCGGGGATATCACGCTGCGCATAGGTGTCGCTGCGGCTCCAGTCGGTCTGGCCATCGGCATTGTCGCGCAGCGCCTGGTTGCTGCGCAGTCGCCAGCCTGCGATGTTGATGCCACTGTTGAGGTACAGGTCGTGGCTGTTGCGGTTGCGGCCGTTGTGGCTTTGGTAATGTTGCGTGGACGCCTGGTAGTTGATGAAGGCGGCATTGATGCCGGCGTCCCATCGCGATTCGGCGATGGTGTCGGACGGTTGTCGGTGTAGCGCTATCTGTGGGATAGACACCGACAAGCGCAGGTTCGACGGGTCGAAGTCGGCGTAGGCGTGGGGTACCAAAGCGGCCAGGTCCAGGCAGCGATCGTCGCTGGGCAGGGGCGCTTCCAGCGCTTGCTCACGCAGGCCCAGGTCGCGCAGCAGGTCACCCGTCAGGCAGGCTTGCAAACCTTGGCCGTCGTTGTTGCGAATGTCCACTTCGCGTGCGTCCAGCGGTGTGTGGTTGACCAGTAGCTGAACGCGGTAACGCCCGGCCGCCAACGGTTCCTGTTCCGCCAGGGCCTGCAATGCCAGCGCGCCGGCGTCGCTGGCCAGGCCGGGTGCCTGGCGCATGAACTCGGCCTGGAAGCGAGGCGAAGAGGGGGTGGCGAGCGCGGGCGTGACTAAAAGCAAGATCAGCGGGCTGCCAAGCAGCGCGGATCGGGCGGGGCGCGGGCGTGACGACGCGGGCCTGCGCCAGTGAAGCTTAGGCATGGAAGGAGTCCTGGGGCGTTATCGCTTGCAGCTGGAGGCGCAAGGGAGGCTTGGTTGCGTGCTTAGGGTGGCGTGCGCCAGGCGCGTGGCTGACGGGGCCGTGTTGCGGGGGTAGATTAGGGGCGGGGGGGAGAGGGGGCTGTAGGAAGAGTCTTGATAACGGGCCGGTGGTTTCGATAGGGGTGATAGAGCTGGGGTGTCAGGCGACACCCCAGCGCGTGATCAGCTAAATTTACCCTTGATTGGGGTGATTCCAATCATCAGCAAGGAGCCTTCCATCTCCGGAGTAGTTGGTAGGAGTAGGCGCACTTGGAGTCAAGTCGGCGGTTAAAACATTCTGGGGTGGTGGTGAATATGCTTGCTCACTAAGTCTCCGGTTTCGATTCATCCCTGCAGCGATGTCAGCAATTTCATTGGCATTGTGCGAACCCCCTGCAGATGAGGCCTGTACGCTCTGGCCTACAGGCTGCGTGTTTGTTGGTACTGAGGCCGTGTTAGGCGTTGTGAATCTATTCAACACCTGCCTAGTCCATCCTCCCCCGCCCGTCGCGGCCTGTGCCTGGGTAGATCCCAACTCAGTCGTAGCTGCCATAATATTATTTTGGGATTGCATTGAAGTTCTGAACAACTCCCGCCACGACGTTTTAGCTGCCGCTTTAGCTGCCGCTTTAGCTGCACTGGCCGCTTTGCCTAGTCCCCAAAGTTTGTAGAGTGATGCCCCACCTACCATACCCGTTAAAACCTGAACCCCGTACCCTACGCCCGATAGCGTATTCGAAAGTTCTGGGTCACTGTTGTAGACAACTGCCGCACCTATCTGCAAACCCAGAGCAACAGCTTGCCCGATAACCGTGATTGAGGCTTTCACGAGGGTGGCGGTCGACGCGATCGCGGCCGCGCCCGCCGCCAGAGGCACTGCCATCATTCCGGCCGATACCAAAAGCGCAATCGCGGCAACACCCACCCCGATCCATGCTGCAATGGGCGTCGAGGCCTTAGGCGGCGGGTCCACGTAATCCGGTGGTACATCTCCACCGGCCACCGAACTAACCCTATGGCCGGTAGGGTCCCGCCATTTCACCGGGTTGCCCAGTGCATACACATAAGGATTGGGGCCTGATACCTCAGGTGGCAGCGAATCCGGGCTGTGGAAGCGCATCAGGTTGGGGTTGTAGGCACGATAGCCGCTGCCAAGCAGGTACCAGCCCAACCCCGCTTCACGCAGTTCACCATTGAACGCCAGCAGGTTGCGCAAGCCATTGTTTTCGGGCTGTTCACCGTACGCGCTGTAGCTGGCATGGCGGGTGCCATCACTGTCTACTTCTGCAATCACGCTGCCGGCAGTGTCGGTCAGCAGCAGCTGGTTGTCGTTCTGGTTCGCGCGTTGCACACCCACTGCCTGGCCATCACCGTACAGGTACTGGGTGAGCAGGTCATTTTCTTGTGTGCTGTCCAGGCTATTGCCCAGATAGCGCCTTTGCACCTGGGCCTTGCCAGCCTGCGTGGCGGCGAACAACTGGTCGTGGCCATCGTACAAGTACTTCATCAACTCGGTGTCGTTGGCATCCAGCACACGCTGCAAGCGGCCATGGCTGTCATATTCCAGCTTGCGCCCTTGTTCGTCGTTGAGCATGTTGCCCCGCGCATCGTAAAGGAACGTCTGCTCTGCGCGGTAATCTGCGAGTAAGGTATGGGTCACCTTGGTCAACTGGAAGCTGGAGTCCTCAGCGTAGGTGAAGCGCGCGGTATCACGTTCGCCATCGGCAAAATCAGTGCGGCAGCGGCTCAGGTTATCCAGTGCATCGAAGTCGAACGTTTGCGCAATGATCGAGCGGCCCGCTGCATTGCGCGGCAGTGCCTGCCAGCGTTCGCCGTCTGCTTCTTCACTGTCCCAGTCGCCTTCGTAGTCGTGAGTGGTCAGGCGGTCGAGTTCGTCATAACCGAACACTTCCTTGCGGATGAAAGCGTCTACATCGTCATCGTTGTCACGGTACAGGGTGCGCGACTCAAGGTTCTTGCCATCACGCCATTTCAGCACTAGCACCCTGATTTCGCCGTTGGCATTGAGCGTACGCCGATGTTGTCGGCCCAGCGGGTCGTAGGTCTGGGTTGTGCGCACATAACGCTCGGCATCGCGGGTGGTCGTGTGTTCCAGCAGCCCTTCGCTGTTGTACTCGAGTGTGCATTCCAGTTGGTCCTGGGAAATGGTCTGAAGCCGCCCAAGTGTGTCGTAGCCATAGTGGCAGGCAATACCGTCGCTGTGCTTGCGGTAAATCAACCGGCCATCCAGCGAGTGCGCATTGTGGATGTCGTACTGCGCTTGATCGTTCACCTTCCAATACTCATGGGCCAGGTAGCCTTGGTCGGTGTAACTGTAGGTACGGTTGCCGTTGCTGTTGGCAGCCGAGGAAATTTGCGCATCGCTTGGGAAGTAGTCGAAGCTGGACGCATCGGGCGCATGAGGCTGCGATACATCCTCGAACGTCGCTGCCACCTTGGAAGGTTGGGTGGTGAGGTTTGGCTTGTACTCGTAATGGGTGACGTGCGTGCGTTTGTCGGTGCCCTTGCTGTTACTGATGGAGCGCTTCTCGACCAGTTGTGTCAGCCCACGGTACTGGTATTTTTCCACGCGCGGTCCTACGGTCATACGGGTCAGGCGATCAAGCCCGTCATACTCGCGCGAGCATACGGGCTGCGCCGGATCACCGCGGGTATCAAGCACTTCCAGCAGGGTAGTCAACTCGCTGACGCTGTGCGCCGCGAAGGTACGCAGGAGTTTGCTGCCGTCTGCCCGAACGGTTTCGCACATGCGCCCCCAGTTATCGTAGGTGTACTCGGTGACCAACGGTTTCTGCTTGCGCGTCTGCGCGGGGCTGAAGGTTTCCTTGATGCAGCGGCTTAGCCCATCGTAGGTGTAATCGGTGCGGTCGATCTCAACCCACGAGATGCCTTTTGTTGCTTCGTCTTCCACCGGCAGCAGCAGGTACTCATACACGGGTTTTTCGGATGTGTTGTATTCCACGACGCGCAGTTGTTGTTTGTCGCCGGGTTTGTCGGGGCTTACGCTCCACATCGTGGTTTTGTTGCCCTTCTCACCGAAAGGCGAGAACTCGGTGATTTCTTTCACGAGGTCCGGGCGGGTGACCTCGCAGCGCTGCCCCCAGGCATCGTAAGCGTAGCTGGATGTCAGCTCGACCACGGTTTCTGCAGGGGTGTCGCTGTCGGGAGGCGCGGGGAGGTAATCGAACTGTGTTTCGCTTGCCACGCGCCCGATGGAGTCATATTGGGTTTTGGACGTTATGCGGGTAATTGTCTTGCTGGGGTCATTCAGGTCTTTCAGTGTGCGCTCCACACGTACCGAGCGTTCGAGCCCGTCATGATAGGCGCGGGTGATGACCTTGTTGGGGTCGGTGATCTGGGCATACCAGAGCGAGCGCTTGTCCTCAATGACCTGGCCATAGTCATAAGCAACTGTGGCAGCATGATCCGGGTCATCTGGCGCCACGGTCTGTTCAAGCAGCCGGTTGAGTGAATCATAGCGGTAACGGGTGACCACGCCGTTGGCATCTTCCTCTTCGATGGCGCGGTTACGCAGCGACGAGTGTACAGAGGCCGACGTTTTCTCGATCGTACCGCCGTGGGGCGAGAACGTGGTTGTGGTCTTCAGGTAAGTTGGTTTTCCCTGCTCGTCGTTTATTTTTTCATAATGCCAGCGGGTTTTCGACGTGCAGGCGCCCAGCGTGGCAGTCTTTAGATCGGAGCGCCCGTGCAGCAAGACATTGTCTGGCATGTTCAGGTGGCTCATCTCGACCCGGCGCAACCGTTGTTCGGTTTCTTTGCCATCATCTTCCAGGGTAACTTCGAGGGTCTCCTCGCTGTCAGCAACCAACCAATAACTTGCCTGCTGCAGCGAGGCTGTTGCGCTCAACACGTCCATCGCTTTGTAGGTGTACCGGGTGCGAGTGATCGTAGCGGGCTTCCCGGTTGCTGCATCGTCAGCCGGGTAAACGGTAATACTTTCAAGGTTGCGCTTGAACCCCTCCTGGTCCGCCGGGCAGCCGTCACTTTTGGTGGCGGGATAATAGGTGCGGACCATGCGTATGCCACTGGCAGTCCGTTCCTCCTCCAGGTTGCCTGCCTTGTCGTAAATGAAGGTGACGAACTCGTCACGGCGGTCGACGGGATTACCAGAAACCGTCCAGGTCTTGGTCATTTTGCTCGGTAGTTGCAGGCGTTCATCCTGTTCTGCAAAACCGCCACTGCGCTCGTGGTACTCGGTTTTCAACGTCTCGGTACAGCCGGACTCTTCGGTGACTTGCTCGGCCAACAAATGGAAGCGGTTGAATGTGCGCGTGACGGTGCGGAGTACCTTGCCTTCGTAGTGGTGCTTGACGGTTGATGTGTAGTTGAATGTACTGCCGGTAAATTTGTACAAGTGGTCCTGGTTGTAGTTTTCATCCCAGACTACACCCGACGCGCCATAACCCAGGAAGTTATTTTTGCTAAAGTCGTATTCGGTCTTTATAAAGGTTGTTTCATCAAGCCGATCGGGCTTCACAACAAGGCTGGTTGCATAGGGGACATACAGCTCCAGGCCGGGTAGTTGGTGCCCCTGTTCTTTGTAAACCAGCTCCTCTTCACCCCCCAGTGGGTTTACCAGTTTCTGCAGGCAACGCAAGGAACCGTAGGAAGTATAGTCAAACGTCCAGCTGTGCTGGTCGGTGGTGGGCATGACTAACGTGCGCAGTTCTTCACCCTCGAGCGCCAGGGTGAAAGACACATGCGCTTCAGTGCCAGGATGAAGGTCCAGCACGGCTTCATGGTCACCGTTGAACGTTACCGTAAGCAGTGTTAGCCCACTGTCGTCATGGATAGAAGCCAGCCGGCCTTTGCTGTCGTCGTAGGCCAATGTGATGCCGTGGCCCGATGGCGTCATGACCCGGGTTGGCAGGCAAACCCGGGGGGCGGCTTTCAGTGGCTCAAGTAGCTCTACCAGGCCCGCTTTATGGGCAATCCGGTAACGTTTGCCTTTATCGTTGCTAATATTCGCCACATGAAAGCTGTCAAATTTGCGCTCATGAACCACAACAGGTTCGTTCGGGCCGTTGTCAGCGATCGCAAAACTATCCCCCGTGTGCAGGTCCAGTACGCCACTGTCCAGGTCGTATCGGCTTAGTTTCAAAGACCAGCCAATACCGAAGCCTGCGTTCGATTCGTTCAAGGGGTTGAAATTCAGGCTCAAAGGCAGTTCCGGGCCCTGAAGGTCATTGGCGTTCAGGGGGGGGATTTCAATAGAAAATGTGTAAAGCCCCGTGCGGGGGTCGACACTACCCTGGGTGTAACTCATGAAGTTACAGGCATTGGACTGTATAGTCATGAATAGCGTCCTTATTCAGTGGTAGGTCGGCGGCCGGCCGATGTCTGCACGATGATTTTCCCCAGCGAGTCGCGTGTTGCCGGGTTTTCGGATTTGTCGACAACGAGGATGCCAAGTGCTGTAGGTATGAAGCTACCCTTGCCGTTGCGGTTTACATATTGGTCGATATCGTGCTGGTCGAGGTCAGAGGGTGCATGCGTTGTCTTCAGCTTAATCCACCACTTAGGTGTACCTCCTTCCATGGCCTTTGATTGCAGTTCAATGGTGGTGGCCGATGGGATATTGATCATGTGTATTTTGCGTGCTGAAAAGTCACCCATTTCAAGCACTTGCCTTTTGTCGCTTCCCGCGCCTTCGACGATCAATGCTTTGGAGTCGCCGCCTCCCTCGTTGCCCACTTTTTCATAAACAGTAATGGTGCCAGTTGCTGATGGTGAATGTTGGCGTGACATAGTCATTGGCTTCCACTTAATTGATTGATGATTGAGGTATGCACGCGTCAGCGTATAGCGTGTCCAGGCAGGGTATGACGATATGGGGTGCCAGGCACCTAGCAGAAATGCCAGGTCCCCAGGTGATGGGGTGCGGTGCTTAGGGGGGGGCGTCGGGGACCTAGTATTTTTGCTAGTTGTTTGGGTTCGGTACCCACTCTATAACGGTATGCACCCGTTGCCCGCTGAGCGCAGCGATGCAATCAATAGAGTAGAGGCCGACATTGCATGAAAACTAATGAAGTGGAGCTGGAGCAGCCGTTAATTTCAGGGCTGACTTCCAGTAACGAAATCGACCTGGATGAATTGGGTGCAAGTGATCTGCTTACGTATATAAAGTATACGGGTATGCAGCCTGACCATGAGGTGGTCATTAGCTGGTTAGGCGCCGACGCGGAAGGGACGGCGTTTGACGATGCAGGGTCAAAGTATTATGTCAGGCCGGAAGATCTTGAGAAAGGCGTGGAAGTAAAAATAGAAAATGCTGTTGTTCGAAGCGCCGAAGGTGGACAAGCTTTTTATTCATACGTGGTAACCACAGTTGGCCAGTCACAGCGCAGATTCTGCCTCGTGGGTATCAGGGAAAAGGGTGATGGTGAAGGTTTAGCGGTCATTCAAGCTGTTCAGTCGCATGACCTGGTCATTAAGCCCGATGAGCTGGACAGTGCTGGCGTCATGTTCATCGTTATGCCCTATCAGGCGATGCAAGTCGGGGACGTGATTAACTTCACGTTCCAGGGCTTTGATGAGGATGGTTATGAAGAGGACCCGGAAACCGAAAAGTTGACGGTTAAAAAAGAGCATTTCGATAATCTACCCTTAATGTTCACCGTGGGTAAGAATATTTTTCGCTTCATTGATCCGGGCACTGCTAAAGTTTCTTACAGTGTCGACTTTGCTGACAGCGGGTCCCTGGATTCTCCCGTTCAGGACTTTGTCATCGATTCTGAGGCCTCGCTGCCAACACCTCTCCCGGCTCCGCGTATTGTGGGGTATACCCCGGGAAAACCGTTGGATCCTGGTAACTTCCGGGATGGATTGACAATCCATATAGACGGTTACCCCGGGATGTCGATTTCTGATCACGTCACCCTGTACTGGCGTAGCCCGGTACGTGAGCTGTTTACACACGTTCGTGTCGATGCCAGCACGCAATCCGTCGGCACCATCGTACTGCATGTGCCTGTCGATTTCGTGCTGGAGAATCAAGGATTAAACGTCAGCCTGTCCTACCTCTTCAGCCGTGAAGGGGCAGGTTTGCAATCGCAGCCGCTGAACGTGGCCATCGCTACCACGCGGGTGTTGTCCGTCCCCCTGATCGACCGCGCGACACCAGACGAAGGCAAGGATCATGGCACCCTGCCTGGCGCGAACGGCGTTGGCGGTGTTCGTGTTCGTGTACCCGATGTGCTGTTGCCGGGCGAACGTGCTGAAGTGCTTTGGCGTGGGTGGCCGGTATTTGGTGAGTACGTTGCCAATACCCCCGAAGGGGCTGATCCGCTGGTTTTTCTTATACCAGAAGAATTCGTACCGGCAAACATCGGGCGCGGCTCGCGGGACCAGAGCAGGCGCTTTGAAGTGGCGTATCGCGTGATTGGCAGTGGTTCTCCGCTGGACTCGGCGCCTTACCATTTAAGGATTACCCCGCCCGTTCCCAGTGGAGATCCGCAAATCCAATGTGAAGGTGTAGTTGGGCAAGCCTTGTCGCTATCGAGGGTGCCAAGTGGGGGGGCCAAATTGACGCTGGGCACCTGGAGATTTGGCCGGGCTGGTCAACTTCTTCATATTTGGGTAAGCGGCGTAGGGCAAGAGGGAGATCTTTCTGAAGACCTGCGGACTGCATCTATACCCGTGACTGAAGGGGAAGCGGATATGGGCGTTGAGGCTAAGTTGCCAAAACTGTTTTTGGAACAATTAAAGCTGAACGAGCAGTTTACGTTGCATGTCGCGTTGAGCTTCGATGGCGGGACGCTATATAGAGTGTTTCCGGAAATGAGTATCACGCTGGAATCTTGAGTGAAGTGCTAGTTAGCGTATTGTCAATGCAGTGTGAGTGCTATTTGTGTTGAGGCTGCGTATTGTTAATTAATTTTGGAGTGTGATAGTGATGGCCAGGCCTACGTTTGAAAAATACATGAGATACCTCCGGGCAGAACCGCGTACTTTGGGGTGGGGGGCGCTACTGGTTTACGATCGATTCAGGGCTAACAGGCTGTTGGCGCAGGAGCATATTCAGCGTTTTGATGACAGTGAATGGCTGCCGCCTGTCAATTTCAGGGCAAGTACGGAAAGTGGTAGTTGGACCGAGGTTCGCGACCTCGTGATGGACAAGCCTCGGTTGTCGTTCGTGAATTCCAGTATCGCCAGTTCCAAGGCGCGCTTGAGCATGAACGTCGTCAGTGGCGTCATCACCCAGTTGCGCCAGTTGCCTGGAAGTGACCAGATGGAATTGGTGAGCTATACGGTGCTGAACCCTTTAGGTGGGCCGACGGTCCGGATGGACATAACCCTGAATGAAACCAACAGCGGCAGTATTGATGACGAAGGCCGCGTGACATTGGATCTTTCAACGGGGCAGGGGTACACCTTTGAAGTTTCCAGTTGGAAGGAAATGAACGAAAAGCTCGGTGAGGCAGTTAAAGCTGAGTTTGAAAAATGGCCGAAGGAGGCCAGGGTATGGGAGCTCAATATCATCAAGCCATTAGCGGGGGCGCTCAATCCTCAAGAATTTGCTGTTCGTACACATTCGCTGGCACGTTCACAACAGATTACCAATGCCACTCAAGAGGAGCAGGAGGAGGGCGCTGTTATCGTGGGGGTGTCGTTTGTTGAGGACAAGACAGGAACCTTTCCACCGAATGATAAGGATATGCCCTATCTGTTGCCGTCGCCGGTGGATGGAAACGATGGTCCGTTTACAATGAATGTTCTTTTTGCTAATGAAGTCTGGCTCAAGGATCAATTGTGGCAGTTGGTGCGTGACATCCCTGGGTTGACAAATGTTAATATGGATCGTGATCAAAGTGGCTTTTTTTCTACTGTGAAGGCTGATGTCGGATTTACGGTGCAAGGGCGCAGGGACACTACGATTCGTGATTATGAGCGTTATACGTTCACCACATACACATGGCCGAATCTTGATTTTTCGGGTTCTTTTAAAATTGTACATACTGATGATGTTCTGGTCGTTGAGTGGGCTGTGGAATGTCCCACTAAGGAGTTGGTTGTTATCTTTCACGACTCGCTTAGGGATTATCGTCATGATCCGGATTTCAATGTTTCTGTTTCGGTGCAAACAGAACTTCGAATTAAAATGGTGGGTGAGGGGGACAAGCGTGGTGATATAGAAATTGTGCCGGGCAAGGTGGAGGTCAACTATAATGCCCGGTTTTGGGGCGGCGATCACAGCTATATTAACGACTATGTTAAGGAATCGTTTGATGATTACATTAAGCCCCATATTGATCCCCTGGTGAATCAAATGGCCGACAAGGTTGCTGTCATGGCGTCAGGGATCAAACCATTTAATGCTCTACGCCTTAACAGCCTTTTGTTCCGCAGTGATGATGTTGCCACGCCACGGTTATTGGTAACGCCTGGGGAACTTTCGCTGTTAGGGGATCTGGCCCCCAAATTGACAACCTTCGCTGTAGAGCCGCTTGAAGAAAAAGTGAGCGCGGCCCCAGGTAACACGGTTAAGTTTCATCTCGACCCTGCCATTGGCGGGACGGTTAGCTGGAGTGTCAAAGGTTTGCCAGATGGCTCAACTGACCCCGAAAAAGTAGGCGCTGTTGTGGATGGGGTCTATACGCCTCCTGAAGTCGGGGCGCTAACCGACAGCTATAGGCGTGTCATCGTGACAGCCACGGCAAATGGTAACTCGAGCAGCGCATTGGTAACGGTCGTGGCGGACAGCGTTGCTATCTATCCCTATTTCCAAATTGCAAATTTCAAATCCGGCGATAACCGCCCACGCTACGTTTTGACAGGTGGCGATATAAAGGGTGACTTGAAATGGGCCATGACCAGTTCAAGCAAAGGCACCGTACGTGAAGTGGAAGCCGGTGATTCCGATCTGGATATTCCGGTAGACAAAAATGTGCGGATCTATGAATCCCCGGAAAAAGCTGTCGGTGAAGCCGGCACGGTGGACGCGCTTGTTCATCTGGACGGCGTGGAGGTATCGGCGGGCGGGCAGACGGAAGTGATCGATATTGTCATCCCCTGGAGAACAACTACGGCGGGGCTCAGAACTACCGCGCAAGCAGGAGGTGGCTTAAAGCTGGCGCTGTACTTCGATAATGAAGATACAGGAGAGGAGGACGAACTGACACCCGCAGAAACTCTTTGGAAAGTTTTCAAAGGCGCCGGTCAGATCAATCCCACTACTGGCATCTACACGCCAGGGCCGAACGAAGGCCCTTACATCATCGTTGCCGGTAGAGAAACACCAGCAGAGCGTACGCCCATCTGGAACTACGCGGTTATTCCGCTTTCGCGCGTCGAAGAATATGAAGCGTTCTGTGCGCATGTTCGTACCCATAATAAGCAAGGGGAGATTTGACCATGGCCACTCATTCCAAGCGCGAGTTGCTGGATGTTCTGAGCAAAGGCGATGCAATGTATGGTTGGGGGGCGATGCTTGCGCTCGGCCGTGATTCGGTCAACCAACTGCTTGAGGCGCGTTTCATTGAGCGTTTCAGGAACCAGGATTTTATCACACCCATCAGTGGCGAATATTACGGTGATGCGCAATCCACCGAGCTTGTGGTGCTGGATGGGCTGATGCTCGGCCCGCCCGCGCTGTCGTTCGAAAAGGCTTCGGGCCGCACCAGCACGGTGACCGTGGTCATGGAGCTGATTGCCGGCCGTTGCAGCGCGCAGGAGAAATCACCCGGAAGTGCCAGCCGCTTGCGCAGAAGCCATGAACTGACCCAGGGCATGGGTTACACGCTGCAGATGACAGCGAAGCTTGTGGTGGTACCTGTGCCAGGGAGCAATCAACAGCAACTGGCTATCGATCTTGGCCAGGCCACCGATCCGATCTGCAACCTTGCAGTTACCGATCAGGCAGCGCGCAAAATGGGCCAATTCATCCTGGGGCAGTTGCAGCAGCAACCGGCCTTCGAACCACTGTTCGGTTTTATCAATTTTTCCCCTATTGGCAACGATGTACTGACGATTGACAGGGTCGACCCTATTGCACAAAAGGCCCCTGAAGGCGCCGGGCAGGGCAGTCAGCCGCAAACAGACGGGGCAGTGCTGCTGCTGATGCAACTACGGGGTGACAGCGATGCGGGTGACATTCCGGATGCGTTTACGTATTTGCTGCCGCGAAAGGAAGCAACAGAGGTGAGCAACTACGGTGCCACGTTGTTGCTGGGCAAGCTAAGGGCAAAGTACAGCACATACCTTGCCTCCGGCCTGCTGGCGCAAGTGATCATGCCGGAAGGCTATATCGTCCGCTTCCTCGAAGATGAAGAGTTCGACCCGCATGACAAGGTCCTGTTTGGCGACATTCGGCCCGGTACAGGTACCTGCCAGCTTTTGCCCGCACTGAGCCATATCGGTGCTGGACAAGCCTTATCCTACCAGGTGAGTTGTGACACTGGCCTCTACGGCTGGCAGGCCCATGACATTATTAGCCCACGAGCAGCGGGTGCGATCAATAACGGAACCTACACTGCCAGGCCAAGAGGCCAGCTGCCGAGCGCTCAGCGTGTAGTGGTAGTGTCAGCGAAGGTTTCAGAGGAGGCAGATGCGGCTACCCGTTCAGCGTTGTTGATCGAATCTTCGGAGCCGCTGTCAATCTCGCCGCGGGTTGTTGTCTGGTATTCGGGCCAGGGCGCTATCACCTTTACCAGCAACGCTGCCGGTAATGTCGAGTGGAAACCGCTAGACGAGAAAATGGGAGAGTTGGTCAAGGATGCCGACGACCCCCGGCGGGCGGTGTTTACGCCAGACGAGGGTTCTGTGCCGCTGGTGCGTTTGCAGCGTGTGGAAGTCAGTGTTGGCGAGGCCAAGGGCCATGCAACGGTCGTGATGCTGCGCACGGAACCCAGATTGCAGGTCACGCCCCATTATGTACCCCGCCTTGCACCCGGCGCGGGCCGGCTATTTGCGCTTGATGACGACCCGGCAGATCGCTGGGAAGTGTTTGGGCCTGGAAACATCGACAAAGAGACCGGGGAGTATAAAGCGCCTGATCAGCCCGATGCTGAGGTCAGTGTAATCGCCGCGTTTTCCGGCCCCTTTGCGGGCGTTGCCATTGTTGAACATTACGCAGGCCTGTCTGCGCAGGCCATGGCATTGCAGGACCGTTGGAAAACACTCAATGAATTTAGCCTCAGCTTGAACAATAAAAAACGAAATATGGTGTTTGCAAATGGTTACCAGCAAGTAGGCATTGATATTGTCATTGGTACTCACAGTTTTACTGACCAAAACGGTGAAGACGTTTGGGACCCGGTCAGTAATGCTGAGCTGGCTACATTGGTGCTGCTTGACGAAATTGGCAATGAAATTCCTTATTTGACTGACGATCAGCATGGTATTCCAGGCGATAGTTTGGAAGTGTGGGCGGCGAAAAAGAAGCGTAACCATTTTGATTATTACCCCGTGGGCAGTTCGGATAGGGCGAGCGGGGTGCGAGGGGAAGAAGAGGGCAAGCGTTACGTCACTGTGTATGTGCATTCGAAGGTGGCGGAAGTGGCCAGGTTCACGGCCAAGTTTCAGGCTTATGATAGAGCGTGGAAATATTCGTACAGCGATGATAATCCAGACAAAGAGAAAGGTAAGATCGAATTGGAGGGAGTCAAGCTTCCCTTGCCTAACCTTGCCGCGTTCGTATGGCCAAACTCGGGCGGCAAACGGGTTTTTGAAGAGGATGGATCAAGTACGCCTACTGATACTTTCAATTACTGGCATCGCACCACAGACTATTGGTCACTGTCTGGAAACGGCATTCAATTGGTGGAGATGAATTTCGAATCCGCCTCGATGATTAAGTGGGAGTCGGAGCAGTTAGCGGAAAGTTTCGCCACTTATACCGGCATCGCCTTCAAGCCACGACGTCCTGAGGAGGCTCCCCTCATGCCAGAAGGCGTGCAGTATCAGGCCGAGCTGCAATTACTTTCTCAAGAGCCAGGTATTCAGGTGGCGCTTGATCCCAAATTCAAAGGGCAGGATAGGCCGTCTGAGGGGGCGATGTTGATCACACTGGACCGGGTTTCGAATTTCAATTACTGGTCTCCGGTAAAGTATCGAAATAAGCTCGATGGGGCAATGAACTTTACCGTAACCGATAATTACGGTACGACGCACAAGCTTAAAATTTTGTTTGGGGGCGGTACGAATGGTCGAAACTATCTGGAGCTGGACCTTCAGTAATTGCCAATTGACTTTTTGATAGCGAAGATCCGAAAATGACAACACAATCATTCATTCATTCCAACGCATTCAATTTCATGAGCTTTGTGCAGGGCGGCGTTGATGAGCGTACAGGGCAATACACGCTCAGTATCGAACTGCCTGAGCTTCCGAGTAATGCCTTGGTTGGCCCGAACCTGCCATTGCGCTTGAGCTTCAGCCCACTGAACAACGTCAATAGCGGCTTCGGTAAAGGCTGGACGCTTCAGCTCAGCCAGTACAACCTGAACGACAACAAACTTGATCTGCATACAGGGCAGAGTTTCAAAATTTCCGATAACGGCCCCGGTGAGCCTGCTCCTGTACCCGAACGCAAGCTTGAACTCTTTCACTTTGAAAACAGGAGTGAAGGCAACACCCATCGCTACCGGATCGCCCATAAATCCGGCATCGTCGAATGGCTGCAACCGCAGCCATCGGACCTGCGACTGGCATTGCCTGTACGTGTAGAAGCCCCCTCGGGCCATGGCATCACACTGGCTTATCACCCCACAAAAAAAGGGTGCCTGCAGTCAATCGTCGACGATGCCGGCCGTACGTTGTTGAAAATCGAATATGTGGGTGATAGCAAGGTGGAACTCACATTCTTGCCAAACTCAGCCGCTTCCTCGTTGTATTCATTGCTGATTTCCGGCGATCGATTGACAGGGGTGACACTGCCTACGTCGAACGGCGCGGGGTGGACCATCGATTATGCGCAAAAGGGTGAGTCACTGTGCATCACGCAATTGGATACGCCGCTTGGGGCTACCGAACTGATCGAGTATCAAGAGCGTGGGCATCTTTTCCCGGGTAGCACGGAAGAGAAGGGCCGGGCGCTCTCCTACGTGAATCGCCATGTCATCAAGCCCGGCGCCGGGCAGGCAGACATGGAAACGACCTACACGTATTCTGCAAGCAATTTCCTGGGATATGGCTCGCTGACCAGTTGGGCGGATAATGGCGAAGACAATCTCTACCGGGTGGCTGACCGCACATTTACGTATGGCGCCATTGCCACGTTACATCGCGATGGCGAGCCAGTGCGCACGGTGGAGAAAATTTACAATCGCTTTCACTTGATGACTGAGGAAATCACGCGGGAGCAAGCCTGCACCCGGCGTATCAAAACGAAGTACCATGAGCGCGACAACGATTTTGCAGAGCAGCCCAAGTACTTCCAGATGCCGGCAACGGTGACCACCTCATGGGAGTTCGACTGCCCGGAAGCGCCTGTGCATCCGCGTAGCGAAACGGTGACTACCGAATACGATGATTTTGCCAACAACACGCTGGAAGTTCAGCCCAGCGGTCTAAGCATCGAGCGCACGTTTTATCCCCAGGATGATGACCCGGAGAAGTTCGTACGCCATGTTGAACAGGAGATCGTAAAGCCGGCCGAAGGTTACGAAGCGGGTGCACAAACGCTTCGCACACATTATCGCTACGCGCTGCATCCCTCTGTAAAGGCTGACGGGCCGGGTTGGCTGGTTAACCGACATGAAGACAAGTACCAACTGCATGGCGATGGTTCGCAGACGGTGCAGCAGAAAATCGAACGCACTTATGTAAACGATGAGCCAATCGACCCCCTCACCCATGGTAGGCTGGAGCAAGAAATAACGACAAGAAATGGGCGACAGACGACGATCGACTATAGCTACTCGGATACTCCCGAAAAACCGACGACTCATCCGGTTCTGGTAACCAAACAAGTCATCACCGGTTTCGACCATGGTCCCAAACACCATGCCCGCAAGGAAATTACCTTGCAGCATTCGTTGCTGATTGGCGAGCCGTTGCTCAACCGTGATGACAACGATGTAGAGATCGAATACGAATATGATCTGTTGCGCAGAGTGATACGCGAAACCGTCGCACCGGGAACGGCTTACACCGCATCGCGCCATTATCATTACGCGTTGGTTTCCAGCCCGGGTGGCAAGGCCACTCAAGAGCAGATAGACGTCAAAGGGGTTTCAACCTTGAGTACTGTCGATGGCCTTAACCGGGTTGTCGAGGCCAAGCGCATCGATCGTGATTTTGTGCAAAAAGGCCAGGAGCCGAACTATCGTCCAACCTACAAGGCCATGTATGACGGGCTGGGCGATTTGATCGAGGAAGTTGAGTTCGACTGGCACAGGGACGAAGATGTACCGTTGAAGACCACTTTCAGTTATGACAACTGGGGGCAGCGCTGTAAAACGGTGGGCCCTGATAAGGTTGTGCATCATGACCAGGTCGACCCCATCGGCACACCGGAACGGCTGGGGCCGGTGCGGCGTACATGGAGTGAGTCCGAGGACGCAGTGCTTGGCAGCGGCCAAACCATCACGTTCATGAACCTGTTCGAAAAACCAGTCAGAGTCGAGCGTTTGACAGCAAGCAGAAAGCCTTACAGCGTTCATCAGTACTTCTACGATGGCCTTGGGCGTTCAGTCAGGGAAAAAGATGCCGAGCAGAATGAAACGTGGTTTAGCTACGATGCGTTCAATCGGTTGGTAGATCACACGCTTGCCGACCGTGCGCTGGTTCATCGCGACTATGCTTTGCACAGTACTGGAGACCTGCCGGAACTGATTCAAGTCACTCGGCGGGGCGGTAGCGAACCGAGCGTGCTGGGCTTGCAGCGGTTCGACGGGCTGGATCGTCTGGTCGAGTCGACAACGGGTGGCCGTCTGCGAAGCCTGGAGTATGAGCCAGGCCAGCGTAAGCCCAAGGCGGTGATTACGCCCAAGAAAAAGCGTATCGAATATAAATACGTGCCGCAGTTGGGTGAAGAGGCTGTTGAGCGCAAGCAGGTCGACGCGGGCATTACAGGGCATTTTGATTATGACCCACAGAATGCACGCTTGCTGTCGTGTTCAGAGCACGGGGTTGCCATGACACGTGACTATTTCAGCACGGGTGAGCTGAAATCAGAGACATGTTCATTTGACGGTGGCAAGCCTTACGAAATGAAGTACGTGCATAGCTTGCAGGGTAAGATGCTGTCTTACATAGATGTGCTGGGTGCTGAGCAATCCTACAGCTACGACGGGGCTGCTCGCTTGAAATCGACGAGCCTTGGCACACTGCACAGTAACTTTGAATACGATGACCTGGGGCGCAACGATTTCTTCGAGACGATTGACAATACGCCGGGCGAGCCAGCTCGGCGGCTTGGCACCCAATTGAAATTTGACGATTTTGATAGAGAAATCTCGCGTACATTCGATTTCGGGGATGCGAAGCAAACCTTGAGTCAGCGATATGACAAGGCGGATCGAATTATCGGCAAGGTGTTGCGTCAGGGGAAAGAGCTGCTGCGCAGGGAAGTGTTCGATTACGATGAGCGGGGCCGTTTGGTCGAGTATACATGCAGTGGAATCGATGAATATTTGCCTGTGGATCCTTATGGTAACCGTATACGTCGGCAGACGTTCAGGTTCGATGCGGTCGATAATATCACACGTGTGCTCACCGCACATGCTCAAGGCGAAGTAGACGTTGTCTACCATTTCGCGAATCTGGCCGATCCTGCACAACTCACTGGTTTCACGGTCAGGGGCATGTCCGTGCAACCTATCGAGGTGCGGCTGGAGTATGACGATGACGGAAATATGGTGGTTGATGAACAGGGGCGTCAACTAGCCTATGACGCCTTGGGGCGCCTGGAGAGTGTCAATGGCTTTGCCTATGGATATGACCCGCTGGATCGATTGGTCTCTCAAGAGCAGCCTTAAGTCATCCTGGTAGAGTACCTTTAAAATAGGGCCGCATTGCGGCCCTTTTTTCATGGCTGGAAACTCATGAGTTTGTCACCTGGTAATAGTGCTAGTTGTTCAGAATGCCGGGATGGCTTTGAATGCTTTCAGCAGCGCAGCTACCCGTCAACCTGATAAACCAGAGGCGCATCATGAGTGACTCCAAGGCGTACAGTGCTTCCGAACGCGTGCGTAAGGCGTACCTGCGTTCGCTTGCAGACCATAAGCCCCATCTTGATCCCCGAATTCATTCGGGTATGGAAGACTTGGTAATTGATGGGAGTATGCTGGCCGATCCACCCAGTGGATTGGTCTACAGAAAATTTACAATTGAAGAAAGCGGCGGTCCCGCTGACCCTGCATTGCCCTTTGTATTGAGCGTGCCACTCTGGGTGAGGACACGTGAAGACACGCTTCGCATTGAACACTCCAGGGATGGTGCCACGTGGACGACGGTTTACGAAAAGGTTGGCGATTTTCGCGAACCCGGTACGCCTGATCCATATCCCGTAGTAATCCCTAAAGATCAAGACGCGCTGCGAGTGGACGGCACCCACCATTTCAGAAGTTGGGTCATGAATATCAATGGGGATACTTCCTGGTCGGGACCCCTGACGCTGATTTTCGACCGAAATCCGCCCTATTCGCATGCGGCGCCGCCCAAGTTCCCTGATATCCCGGTTGTGACCGATGAATCGTTGAAAGTGGGTGCCAAGTTGAAACTACCCGCCTATTCCAGCTGGGCAGAAGGCGATCAGGTCTTGGTGTACTGGATGAGTCGCCTTCCAGACAAGGTTGAAGACCTTGATCCACCGATCGTGGCGCTACCTACGACAGGTGCCGATCAGGAGCTATCGATTCCTGAAGATAAAATCCGCGCCGTTGGGGATGGCGGGGTGTATGCCCTCTACCTGCTGGTCGACAAGGCCCTCAACATCAGTGCGTTGTCTGTCTGGACCAGTATTCCTGTAGCGTTGGGCGAACTGCCTGCTACCTTTGATGACCCTGTGGTGCCGTTGGCCACTGCGGCTGACGGTTTTTTGATTGACCAGGCTGACGCTCATTTGGGTGTGGAAGTATGGGTCCCTTGGCAGGAACATATGAAAGCCACCGATACTGTGGTGGTGAGTTGGGGTGGCATAGCGTTACCGGCTGAAACGGTTGGGTCTGCTACTAAAGAGAATATCCCGGTAAAAGTATCCGATGAGGTATTGCTGCGCGCTTACGGTAATAACAAGGGGCCCCTGCCCACCACTGTCAGCTATGTCCTGATGCGTGGTACCCATCCGGTGGGCGGCGCTGATACTGATATTAACGTAGACTTCGAAACCATGGACCCAGGTGGCCCCGATCCAGAATGGCCACTGCCCATTCATCCCGGTTTAAAAGAAGTTGTAGTCAAGGGCAGGGGAGGCACGAGTGACGACAATGAATTGAATGCTGATGATGCGGGTTTAATTGCCGATCTGGAAATTGAGCTCTACAGCTTCGTCGAGGAAGATGATGAACTTGAATTCTATTGGGCAGGTGAGCCAGCGGCGACTTACACCGTGTCAGGCACCGACAGCCCAGGTGACACGGTATCGGTAGAGGTGCCTTGGGCTGTCATCGAAAAGGGTGGCAATGGCCCGGCTATACTTGTCGATTATTTGGCCTCACGCCCAGGCGTGCATAACCCTGTGCGCTCGAAAGTTACGCCTGTCTCCGTTGATGCAATCACTATTACACCTGTTGCCGCAACATTCGAACATTTGGTAAATGGCAGGGTTACTTGTACTTCGATACAACGCAGTAACGATCATGCTGACGGGCCCGCTGTCGAGGTGTTGATTCCGGACCTCACTGAGTATTATCAGTTCTCTCCATTTACGCAGATTCAAGCAAAGTGGTGGGTGTACAGAGGCGAGAGTGATGATTTAGGTTTCGATGAAATTGACGCTGTCACATTAGACATTCCGATCGCTATAGATAGTGAGCATCCGATCACGGGCTTTACCTGGCGGATCCCCTACGAGACCAATGTGCTTCCCACACATGAAGGGAACTCGGACCCAAGGTTCAATAGCTCTCGCGCAAATGTGCAATATACACTAAAGACGGCCAAGGGAGACATACCTTCGATTGAAGCCAAGGTGGAGCTTTCCTTTATGCCACCCTCTGGTGTTTGTGATCCTCAAGGTGGTGGCATCTGAATTAACTTATGCTGCGCGAAAAGGATGTCGCGCAGCGTAGGGCTATTCGCGCTAGTTTGTAAGGCTTTTCCTATAGTGGCTGGATTTATTTCCTGTAGCTTGTTCGCGATCGGCACCGACTCATGTGTTTCATTCACTCATTAACGTGCCTGCTTCTAGATCTGCATGAGATTTTGGAAATGAAAAGTAACTTCAAGAAATTTAAAGTTCGCAATGGGCTGGTGTGTTGCATGGCGGCGCTGCCGTTAAGCTTGTATGTAGGGGATGTGGCGGTGGCGCAGGTCATCGTCGACCGTGACACGGTCATCGATGGCAGTAATTTGCCTGATAGTTATCAGGTTCAGGGCGGTGCAAAGCTGACGGGCAACGGCGCCAGCACGGACCAGATCTTCCTGCGTGAAAGTGGGGCGCTGGAACTCAACGGTAGCACGGTGACATCGGCCAGGGACGGTGTGTTGATGGAGGGGAGCGCGCGCGCTGACATCAATGGCAGTACCATCACCAGCGATGAGCGTGGCGTTGTCTTGGGCCGCAGTAATGGCGTCGGCTCGCAGGCGTGGGTTACGGGCAGTAACATCAGCGGCAGGAAGGGTGGTGCGCTCATTGCCAGTGACTCAGAACTGCACCTCAATGGCAGTACGGTACAGGGCATAGGGCAGGGCAGTGCCGGCGTGCGCATGCTCAATGGCTGGCTCCAGGCGCAGGGCAGCACGATCGTCGGCGCACAGGAAGGTATTTTGGTAAATACCGATGGCCGTGCCGGCGAGGCCCGTATCGATCTGGATGGTTCGCAAGTCGTCGGGAAAGACGGTTCGGCCATACTGGTGGATGGGGAGACCGAAGGGGGTGCCACAGCCAAAATCACGGTCAGCAATGGCGCACAGCTTAGCGCTAGCAATGGCAACCTCCTCGAAGTGCGCAACCAGTCGAGTGCCGACCTGGCTGTAGTGAACGCCAACCTGGTGGGCAACGTAAAAGTGGAGGAGGGGTCCAGTGCAGCCATATCACTGGATCGGCAAGCTACGCTCACGGGCCAGTTGGAAAATGTCGGCAAACTGTCTATTGGCGATCAGTCACGCTGGACGATGGTTGACGACGCCAAGGTCGGCGATCTGGTGCTCGCTGGCGGGACCGTGCAGTTTGGCCAGCCCGATGCATACCATCGGTTGACGCTGGACAACCTGTCAGGTGAAGGCACGTTTGAAATGGATGCCAACTTCGCCACCGGGGAAACCGATTTCCTTGATATCACTGGCACAGCCACGGGCAGCCATAGCTTGCTGATCGGCAGCAGTGGTGCAGAGCCGCAAGCAGAAAACCAGCTTCAGGTGGTGCATACGGGCGGGGGTGATGCCTCGTTCTCGTTGGTTAACGGGCCTGTGGACCTGGGGGCGTTTTCCTACGAATTGGTACAGCGTGGTGACGACTGGTTCCTCGACGGTTCGAGCAAGATCATCAGCCCCGGCACCCGCTCGGTATTGGCGCTGTTCAATACTGCGCCAACCGTATGGTACGGCGAGTTGACCTCTTTGCGCAGCCGCATGGGCGAGTTGCGTCTGGATGATGGCAAGGCCGGTGGCTGGGTTCGGACCTATGGCAACAAGTTTGATGTTGCCGCAAGTTCCGGTGTTGCTTACAAACAAACCCAACACGGGTTTTCCCTCGGTGCAGATGCGCCGCTGCCGGTTGGTGATGGTCAATGGTTACTGGGTGTATTGGCTGGTTACAGCCGTTCGGACCTGAACCTGGAGGGCGGCACCAGTGGTGAGGTGGACAGCTACTACCTCGGGATGTACACCACCTGGCTTGACCGCGTCAGCGGGTACTACTTCGACGGCGTAGTGAAGTTGAACCGCTTTGACAACGACTCCACGGTTGCCTTGAGTGACGGTGCACAAACCAAAGGCCACTACGGCAACAACGGTGTTGGCGTGTCGGCCGAGTTCGGTCGTCACATCGAGCTCGATCAAGGGTATTTCGTTGAGCCATTTACCCAGTGGTCCACCGCTTATATTCAAGGTAAAGACTATCACCTGGACAATGACCTGCAGGCCCAAGGCGACGCTGTCCGGTCCGTGCTGGGCAAGGCTGGTGCGACAGTCGGGCGCAACTTCGAGATGTCAGCGGGTGGCATTGTTCAACCCTACCTGCGTGCTGCCTACGCTCACGAGTTCATCAACAACAATGATGTAAAGGTCAACGAAAACCGCTTCTCCAACGATCTCTCAGGCTCCCGCCTGGAGGTGGGCGCCGGTGTGGCTGTTACCGTAGCGCAAAGCCTGCAGCTGCATGCCGATATCGATCACAGCCGCGGCGAACATATCGACCAGCCCTGGGGTGTGAACCTTGGCGTGCGGTATAGCTGGTAAGTACTCATCAGGAGGCCCTAGGGCCTCCTTTTTAGTGGGAGTCACTAAATGAGCCAAATGTCAGACAATGAGTCGTTACTAAACAAGTTGTTAAAGTGGTTACTAAAGCCGTGGTCGAAGCTGTTGTTCAAGGAGCTACTAGAGGCTGTCACGGTGACTGACTTGCTTGACGACATCCCGGGTGGCGACATCAACCTGCTCCCCATCAGCGCTACCGAGAAGGATCTGGAGGTGATCGTACCCATGTGGCCGGTCAGTGATCCACGCCCTGGCAGGCCGGAACTGCTGAAATTGCTCTGGGATGAGGTAGAAGTGGATCAAGGGTCCTGGGAGGCCCCTGTGCAGCCTGGGGATCTGATCCTGAGTGTTCCCAAGGACAAGCTGACTGACGGCCCCCATGTGCTGCGTTACGAAGTAACCAATGCCAACCTTGACACGAGCCTTTCCAAGACGCTGGAGGTATTGATCGACTTGCAGGCGCCTGTATTGGGGGCAGGCCAGGGCCTTCTGACGGTCGTTGAAGACCCGGAAGAAATCGAACGTGACGGGCTTACGGAGCGCTACCTGAGGAACCACGATCAACGCCTGCGAACCCAGGTGCCTGGATATATCACGCCCAAAGCAGGTGACACGGTTATCTATTATTGGGATACCGAGCCCTTTGCGGAAATGGAGGCCGGTAAACATGAACTGACATTTGAAGACACTATCAGGCCGGTCTACATCGATTTCCCTGGCGCATTGGTGCTTGAACGAGGAGACGGAGACCGCTATGTGTACTATGCCATCAAGGATCGAGCCGGCAATATCAGTGTGTTCCCCAGGCCTTTTAAACTGAGTGTGTCGGCTGGCTTGCGAGCGCTGCCATTGTTGAGCATCGAGCAAACCACGGGGGATCAGGAAAACCTGCATTTGGCACTCAATGATCTGGCTCTACCCCTTCTCATAAAGGTACCGGCTGAAGCAGTTGTTTACCCCGATGAAACATTACGGGTGGAATGGGGCCAGCCCGGAGACCCAGGGTATTACTCGACCTCTACCGAATACCAGGGACGTTCGCGTCAATTCGAAATTCCTGAAGACAAGGTGGCTGCACAGGGCGCAACGACCATCCAGGTCAACTATGTCGTCTCGGGCGACAAGCGTCACGATTACCCTTCGCCGCCAGTAGGCCTTACTGTTGGTTCGTTGAGCCGGGGCCTACCGGTCGTTCAACTGGCTGGCGTGAGGAACGGGATATTCAAGTTGTCCGATGCGGATGAGCGTAACCGGGTGACATTGGGAACCTGGAAGTTCATGGCGGAAGGGCAATGGGTCGATATCTGGGTGACCGGGACCCTGAGCAATGGCCAAGAGGCGGAGCCGCACCAAGTTTTGAAAAACTATGCGATTGAGGCGGACGATGTTGAAAACGGCATCGGCGCACGTAACGATGTGGTGGTGCTGAAGTCGTACCTGTCAACACTGTTGCTTAATAACCCGTTCACGGTACATGTCAATGTAAGTTTCAATCAGGGGTACAGTTGGGTAAATTTCCCTGAAATGAGACCTCAGTTGCAGTCTTGACGTGGTTATCATGGGCCGGAAACAGGAGCTCTCATTTCGGCAGTGGTGCCCCCAAAGTCGTTGATGGTTGTGAAAGTCACGTGCATTTTGGGGGTTATTGCAAACGCTTCTACGGGGTAGGCCTGAGTGCCACCTGGGGCAACCATTTTATGGGCTTCAATGCGCTTGCGTGTGCTGCCGTTTTCCAGGTGCGCCTGCCTGAAGGTGTAATGATAGGGTGAGGGATTATGCACAACCAGTTGAGTTTTGCCGTCAAGTCGCTGTAAGGACCATTGCAGTTTTTTCAGGCCATCCTCAAGGGGTTCCTGCAGTTCGGCGGGGCGGTAAAGTAGTTTGATTCGGGTGCGCAGGGCAATGGTCAGTGTGTTTGACGGGTCACCATCGGTTTGCGGAATTTCCTGTACATTGAAGTAAAACAAGGATTCCTTGTCCTTGGGCAGATTATTCGGGATTTGATTGATCTGAACAGTCTGCTCACTGCCCGGCGCAAGGCGGAATAGCGCGGGGGTGGCAATGAGTGGAACGGCGGTAATATTGTCGTCAGCTTCGGTGTTGACCCAACTCTGTGCGGCAAAGGTTTGAGTGCTGGGGTTGGCAACGATGATGGAACTGCTTTGCTTGTCACTTGCTTGAATGATGCGTGTAGTGCTGAGGGTAAGCGCGGCTTGGGCTGAGGCAATCATGCCGCTTGACAGGCCAGTGAGTAGAAGTAAACGGAAAATGAGTGAATTAGGCATTGAGGCAAGTCATGAATGAGTAAGAGAGCAAGCGCAGCAGGCTGCGCTTGTGCCATGGCGAGTTATCGAATATCGACCAGGAAGTTGACGCTGGTGGCAATGTGCCCTTCAGTTACCGACGCTGCAGTTGTGTGCAACTGGGCGGTAAAGTTCATATCGGTAACTTGTGTGTCGCTCAGTGCATATTCTACCGACTCTGCATCAGGGTCGAGCTGAGCGTTGCTCTTGTCAAAGATCGCCAAGGCCATACCGGAAGCATAACCGATGCCACTCTGCAGTTGATACAGTTTGCCGGATGGGTCAGCACCATAGTTGGCACTGTATGTGACTGCTGCAACGTCGCCAGCGGTGACGGGGCACTTCGCAGGGTCTACGCGAAGGGCAAACCTTTCGAGCCGGGTTTTTTGCCCGACTGCTGTGAAGTCTGAAGTTCTGAAGTCGCCCAAGTAGACTTTCGGCAGGCCAGGGCCGCCAGGCGTGACGACGTCGATCTGGCAAGTGCCGCCGGCACTTACAGTACCTTCGAAGTTGATGATACCCGTGTTGGCCATGGCTGAGCTGCAGCCAAGGCCGAAAGCCAGCAGTGCAAAAATACGTTTCATTGAGCGCTCCAGATTGAAGGTTAGTTGTTAGTTTTGTGCGCTTCAGCCGAGGCCATGGGGAGCGCCGGCTGATCGCGGAGAAGAGACTAACTGCGATGCGGAAACCAAATCTGTAGGTCAATTCGCTATAGAGTAGGGTGGAATGCGATTTTTGGGGGCTGCCACTCCCGTGATCAATCAGCCTGCCGCGAGGCGAGCAGTTGCTGTTTTTCCACGTTCCAGTCAAACGGCAGCCCGCGCTGCGTTGCTTCGTAGCGAAGCTCCTCCAGTTGCTGATACAGATCAAGCTCTGCGTCAGGCATGAAGTGCAGGCAGTCACCGCCAAAGAACCAGAGCAGATCACGAGGCACCAGATGAGCGATCTGGGGGTAACGCTGGATGACCTGGCACATCAGGTCTTGGCCAAGGTACTGGCTCTGTAACGGTTCTACGGGCAGCAGGGCAAGCAGTTCATCGAAGCGCTCCAAAAACAGCGCATGGCTTTCTTCAGGCACCTGCTCGGCGTTTTCAAGGGCTACGAGGATGCTGCGCACGTGCTCGAGCAGTTGCAGGTGATAGTTTTGGAAGGCGTTTGTCATGGATGTGTCCTTAGGCATGAGGCAATGCCGCCATTGTACCGCGTTGTGATCCAGCGAGCAGTCGCGGGGGCTGACCTGACATTTTTGCCAGTATTCAAGGCGGGCAATGCCGGTCATGCTGGCATCGGGAATCTGATAGGGATTACAGAGGAGACGGGCAATGAGTACTGAATCGCAATCACCAATGTTTCTTGGGGCAATGGAAATTGGGACGAGCATGCTCAATACGCTTTGGCATGATCGTTACCCTGCATTGTCCGATGCCCCAGGGGAAATGATCAATCTGGACAGGCAAACCGGCCCCGGCACCAAGAAATTCAAACAGTTACAGATGGGGCTGCCTAAGTTGGCATACAGAAGCTCTGGCGCTACCTTGTTCCTTGACCTGGAGCAGCGGGCGCTGAGAGAAACGGAAGTCACGCTCACTACAGACCCGGGCGCGAGCGCCCCCTGGATGAGCTATGTTCGGACAATGGAACGCCCCGGTCACTGGATGTTGACAATCAGCATCGCTTTTACAACTTACAATGAGCGCTTTAAAATCGTCTACTCGACACTGGCAGATAGAGCGGTGAGTCTGGTGTGGAACGGTGCAGTGGACTATACCTACAGCGGAAACGATAGCGAACAGCGGCTATTGGCTGAGCACTATAATGAGCAAAAAAAGGTAGTGCTTTATCACTTGCTTGCAGCTCCGGAAAACCCCTGGCTGCAAGATGTGGCATTAGTGCCCGCTGTTGCAATCTTGGAGGGTATCAATTATGGCCTTGTGTCGCCCTCAACCGCAGAGTTGGTGAGGGGCAGTGACATGTTGTCCACTGCCCTTGGATGGGGCTCCTTTCAGGGTTTTAGTGCTAGCAGCCTTGCTACGGCCTTTCCGGAAATCCTGATTCCGCAGCGCCCCCTTGACAGCGAGTGGATGGCGTCCTTGATGGTGCCGGAAGGAACGGCCCTGGTAGACCCATCCCATGATGAAGCGGCATCAATACTCTTTAACTTTGGATACAAGCGTAAGCGCAGTGCTGCCATGGAAGATGCTGATATAGGCGTTGCAGGTGATCCGGTATCAGTAAGCCCGTTGATGTGCATAGTCGGCGCGGGGTTTGAAAAAGAGCTGATGGAAATATCCGATTTGAAAAACGCCACGATAGTATTTGTTGGCGACCAGCATGGAGCGCTGGAGAAAAGCGATAGCGCTTGCTATTATGTGCCGCCGCCTTCTCAGGCGCCATCTGTAATATACGAAGATGTTCGGAAGACGTTGGAGAAGCCAGCGCAGGTGGAGACGGTCAGGGAACGAGCAGTGTTCGATGTCATCAAAGTAACGGTGAATGGTAATTCTGCCCTTTCTACATTTGTCACGTTATACGCCAAGCAAACGCACTATATTAAATACTCTGTTGTTAACGGCAAGTTGACCCTCCAGTTGTGGTACTACAATGTGGACGAAGGCAAGGATATGCCCGTGTCTGCTGGTGAAACGGAGTGGTCTACCCTCCATGGCGGCGGTTCGGTTTCCAACGCCGGGGTTTTCACCCCGGGAAACTCGGCCCCTTCGACCGTAAGCGTCATTGCAGGGCGCGATCTGAGCAGTAGCCGATTGTTGTACTGGGCGGTCACGGTTATTCCTGTCCCTCTATATTCAGCGACCCAAGCCGTTAAATTCTTCAATGACTGAAGCAGGCGTGCGAGCGCTGGCGCCAAGCGAGCACAGGGCCCGATTGGCGCCAAGTCAATTGATGTTTAGCGGATTCTGCCCTGTGTCAGCCTCAGCATTTCTTTGTCGAATGCATCCACATCGATCACCGCCCGTCGTGCCTGTTCCGCCGCATGCAACCGGTACCCCTCCTCAGCTTGCAGTGCCCCACTCGCGACGGCGGCATCGATCACTGACTGCCCGGGAGCTGGATAAACGTTGCTCTCCTTAATCGCCTGATGCAGCACTTTGTGCAGTGGCGTGGCTTCGTCCAGAAGGTCGCAGGCCCGCTGCAGTGCTGCTACCGGGTCGCCCTCGGCTTGTGGTCTAAAGCATCCGGCAAGCAACTCCTCCAGCGCCGGGTCGCCCTTGCTGCGGCCGATCAGTGCTGCCACCTCGGCATCCAGTTCATCGCTCGGCCCGGTATGGCGACGGCCAAAGGGGAACACCAGCACGCGCAGTGCGCAACCGACGAAACGGTTGGGGAAGTTGTCGAGCAGCCGGTCCAACGCCTTTTCCGCCTGGCCCAGGCTTTCTTCCAGGGCCCAGCGCAGCAGTGGCTGCATGTGCTCGGGTGAGCCCAGGTCGTGGTAGCGCTTGAGCGCGGCACTGGACAGGTACAGGTAGCTCAATACATCGCCCAGCCTCGCACTCAGGCGTTCGCGGCGCTTGAGTGCGCCGCCCAGCAGCATCATCGACAGGTCGGCGAGCAGGGCGAAGGCGGCGGCCTGCCGATTGAGGGCACGGAAGTAACCCTGGCTCAAGGCATCCCCGGGTACTGGCTCGAAGCGCCCAAGGCCCAGGTTGAACACCAGCGTGCTGGCGGCGTTACCGGCCGCGAACATGATGTGTTTCATCAGCAGGTCGTCGAATTCTTTCAGTGCCTGCTCCCGGTCATCACGGCCAGCCAAAGCCATTTCTTTCAGCACGAACGGATGGCAGCGGATGGCGCCTTGGCCGAAGATCATCAAGTTGCGCGAGAGAATGTTCGCGCCCTCGACCGTGATGAAGATCGGCGCCCCTTGCCAGTTGCGACCCAGGTAGTTGTTGGGCCCCATGATGATGCCCTTGCCGCCGTGCACGTCCATGGCGTGCTGGATACATTCGCGCCCACGTTCAGTGAGGTGGTACTTGAGAATCGCCGACAACACCGAAGGCTTTTCGCCCAAGTCCACAGCTTTGGCCGTCAGCAGGCGGGCGCTATCCATTAGCCAGGCATTGCCGCCGATGCGTGCCAGTGATTCCTGTATACCTTCGAAGGCTGCCAGCGGCACGTTGAATTGCTCGCGGATGTTGGCGTACTGGCCAGTGACCAGGCTGGTGTACTTGGCAGCACCAGTGCCCACGGCGGGCAGTGAGATGGAACGGCCAACAGACAGGCAGTTCATCAGCATCATCCAGCCCTTGCCGAGCATGGCCTGGCCGCCGATCAGGAAGCTCAGCGGCACGAAAACGTCCTTGCCGCTATTAGGGCCGTTCATGAAGGCGGCGCCCAGCGGCAGGTGGCGTTTGCCGATATCCACGCCGGGGGTTTCGGTTGGGATCAGTGCGAGGCTGATGCCCAGTTCTTCTTCCTCGCCCAGCAGGTGATCCGGGTCGTAGGCCTTGAACGCCAGGCCCAGCAGGGTAGCGACCGGCCCTAGCGTGATGTAGCGTTTTTCCCAGTTCAGGCGAAGGCCGATGACCTCTTCGCCGTTCCACTGGCCTTTGCAGATGACCCCGGTGTCGGGCATTGCACCTGCGTCGGAGCCGGCCAACGGGCCGGTGAGCGCGAAGCAGGGAATGTCATCGCCACGGGCCAGGCGCGGCAGGTAGTGGTTACGTTGTTCGTCGGTGCCGTAGTGCAGCAACAATTCGGCCGGGCCGAGCGAGTTGGGCACCATTACCGTGGACGCCAGGTCGCCGCTGCGCGTGGCCAGTTTCATCGCCACCTGGGAGTGGGCGTAGGCGGAGAAACCTTTGCCGCCGTATTCCTCGGGGATGATCAGGGCGAAGAAGCCATGCTGCTTGATGTGTGCCCAGGCTTCGGGCGGCAGGTCCAGGTCCTGGCCGATCTGCCAGTCGCTGACCATGGCGCACAGGTCCTCAGTGGGGCCGTCGATGAAGGCCTGCTCTTCCTCGGTCAGCTTCGGTGCCGGGTAGGCCAGCAAGGTGCGCCAGTCGGGGCGGCCGCTGAACAGCTCGCCGTCCCACCAGACCGTACCGGCGTCGATTGCCTCGCGCTCGGTTTGCGACATGGGCGGCAGGGTACGCTGGAACCAGCTGAATACCGGGCCGGTGAACACTTTGCGGCGCCAGTCCGGCAGTGCCACCAGGGCGATTTTCAGTGCCAGCACCACCCAGATCAGGGCCAATAGCCAGCCGGGCGCACTGCTGAAAATGCCCATCAGCAGCACATAGGCCGCCATGATGCCCAGTATTTGCAAAGGCGCGAGGCGCCGGTGCGTGAGATATGCCGCGCCGATTACCAGCACCACCAACCACAACAGCAACATAATCGGTCCTCCTTGGAACCAGGGGGCTTTAGCCGTCCCAGACAGCTTAGACGCAACGCTGTGAACGGCAGCTTCAGAACAGTGACAGGGTGTGGCTGCCGGAGTTTCAGTTCTTTGTTTGCCTGTACCGGCCTCTTCGCGGGCACGCCCGCTCCCACAGGATCATCACAATCTTCAAGCCAACGGTATTCCTGTGGGAGCGGGCTTGCCCGCGAAAGGGCCGGTACAGGCGGCGAATGTCTGGAGTAGACTGCACCACCTCCGCATTCATTAAGGACGTTGCCATGCTGAAGATCTGGGGCCGCAAGAATTCGAGCAATGTGCGCAAGGCGCTGTGGATCGCCCACGAGCTGGGTCTGGACTTCGAGTCCATCGACGCCGGCGGTGCTTTCGGCGTGGTCAACGAGCCGCACTACCGCGCCCGCAACCCCAACGGCCTGGTGCCCATGCTCGAAGACGGCGACCTGACCCTGTGGGAGTCCAACACCATCGTCCGCTACCTGTGCGCCGAATACGGCGCCGAGCAGGGCTGGTACCTGGAAGACCCACGTCAACGCGCCCTGGCCGACAAGTGGATGGACTGGACCACCTCATCCTTCGCTGCACCGTT
The DNA here is from genome assembly GCF_003208145.1 of Pseudomonas sp. RV120224-01b. Classification (NCBI taxonomy): domain Bacteria; kingdom Pseudomonadati; phylum Pseudomonadota; class Gammaproteobacteria; order Pseudomonadales; family Pseudomonadaceae; genus Pseudomonas; species Pseudomonas sp. RV120224-01b. The sequence continues at coordinate 265,472 of NZ_QKMQ01000001.1, forward strand.
CCGCCCGTTGTTCTGGGGCCTGCTGCGCACCCCGGAAGACCAGCGCGACTGGGTGGCGATCAACGCCGCGCACAAGCAATGCGCCCAGTTGCTGGCCATCGCCGACGAAACCCTGGCCAAACAGCCTTACCTGTCCGGTGACCAGATCGGCATGGGCGACATCCCACTGGGCAGCTTCATCTATGCCTGGTTCGAAATGCCCATCGAGCGCCCGGCCATGTACCACCTGGAAGCCTGGTATGAGCGCCTGAAACAGCGCCCGGCCTATCAGGCCGCGGTGATGACAGCGCTCACCTGACCCTGCTTCGATAGTCATTATCAATAGATGTGACTGTACTTGTGCGGCCTGGCCTTGCACCATGGCCGCACTCACTGCGCCAGTGACTTTACCTGGCGTGTCCTGCACCTTTTTTTCGGTAAGTGACCCGCTATGAGTTCCGCCCTGTCCATCCGACAGCTCACCAAGACCTACGGCAACGGCTTTCAGGCCCTCAAAGGCATCGACCTTGATGTTGCCGAAGGCGACTTCTTCGCCTTGCTCGGCCCTAACGGCGCCGGCAAATCCACCACCATCGGCATCCTGTCCACCCTGGTGAACAAAACCAGCGGCACGGTCAATGTGTTCGGCCATGACCTGGACCGCGAGCCTTCGGCGCTCAAGCGCTGCCTGGGCGTGGTGCCGCAGGAATTCAACTTCAACCAGTTCGAGAAAACCTTCGACATCGTCGTGACCCAGGCCGGCTACTACGGCATCCCACCCAAGGTGGCCAAGGAGCGCGCCGAACAGTACCTGACCCAGCTGGGCCTGTGGGACAAGCGTGATGTGCAGTCGCGTTCGCTGTCGGGTGGCATGAAGCGCCGCTTGATGATCGCCCGCGCACTGATCCACGAGCCGCGCCTGCTCATTCTCGACGAGCCCACCGCAGGTGTGGACATCGAACTGCGCCGCTCGATGTGGAGCTTCCTCACCGAGCTTAACCAGAAAGGCATCACCATCATCCTCACCACCCACTACCTGGAAGAGGCTGAGCAGCTGTGCCGTAACATCGGCATCATCGACCACGGCACCATCGTCGAGAACACCAGCATGCGCCAGTTGCTGGGCAAGCTGCATGTCGAAACCTTCGTGCTCGACCTCAAGCAGGACCTGGCCAGCGCGCCGGTGCTGCAAGGCTACCCGTGCCGGCTGCTGACCCCGCACACCCTTGAGGTGCAAGTGGAAAAGGACATTGGCATCACCGCACTGTTCGGCCAGCTGGCGCTGCAGAACATCGAGGTGCAAAGCCTGCGCAACAAAACCAACCGGCTTGAGGAGCTGTTCGTGTCCCTGGTGGAAAAAAACCTGTCGAAGGTGGCCGTATGAGTGTGGAACTGCGCACCAACTGGGTCGCCCTGAACACCATCGTCTACCGCGAAGTGCGGCGGTTCTTGCGCATCTGGCCGCAAACCTTGCTGCCGCCAGCCATCACCATGGTGCTGTACTTCGTCATCTTCGGTAACCTGATCGGTCGGCAGATCGGCGACATGGGCGGCTTTACCTACATGCAGTACATCGTGCCGGGGCTGATCATGATGTCGGTGATCACCAACTCCTACGGCAACGTGGTGTCGAGCTTCTTCGGCAGCAAGTTCCAGCGCTCGATCGAAGAACTGATGGTGTCGCCGGTATCGCCGCACACCATTCTCGTGGGTTATGTGCTGGGTGGCGTGCTGCGCGGGCTGGCGGTGGGGGTGATCGTGACCCTCCTGTCGATGTTCTTCACCGACCTGCAGGTGCATCACCTGGGCGTGACCGTGGCTGTGGTGCTGCTGACGGCCACCATCTTCTCGCTGCTGGGCTTCGTCAATGCGGTGTTTGCGCGCAACTTCGACGATATTTCGATCATCCCCACCTTCGTGCTGACGCCGCTGACCTACCTGGGCGGGGTGTTCTACTCGATCAACCTGCTGCCGCCGTTCTGGCAGACCGTGTCGCTGGCCAACCCGGTGCTGCACATGGTCAACTCGTTCCGCTACGGCATTCTAGGGGTGTCGGATATCAGCATTGGCACGGCGATCACCTTCATGTTGGTCGCCACCGCAGTGCTCTATGGGGTGTGCGTTCGCTTGCTGGTCAGCGGCCGCGGCATGCGGGCCTGAGGCCTTGCACCGGCATTGGCGACGGCGCCACTGCCGGCCCACCCACCAGCGCCAGTACAGCATGGTGGCGAAGTAGCCGGCGATGCCCAGCACCACGCCGCACACCACCGAACCGAGCAGGAAAGGTTGCCACAGCGTCGACAGCTGGTCGGTGATCCATTGGAAGGTCAGCTCGTCGGGCAGGGTGCGCGGCGGCACCTGCATCAGCCAGGCGCCGGTCATGTAGGTGACGAAGAACACCGGCGGCATGGTCAGCGGGTTGGTCAGCCACACCAGGCTGACGGCAATCGGCAGGTTACCGCGCACCGGAATGGCCAGCGCGGCGGCCAGCAGCATTTGCGCCGGCATCGGGATCAACGCCGCAAACAGGCCCACACCCATGGCCCGTGCCACTGAATGACGGTTCAGGTGCCAGAGGTTCGGGTCGTGCAGCAGCTTGCCGAAAAAGCGTAAGGACTTGTGTTCCCGAATGCTGGTCGGGTCCGGCATGTAGCGTTTGAAAAGTCGGCGCGGCATGTAGGCTCCCGGAGCGTTGATCCGGGCAGTATGCCTTGATTCGGATTCAGCCTCGTTTAGAGTTTGTGACAATTGTTGAGCAAGGGTTGCCGGCAATTGGGCTATGCCTCAGAGGGTGATTTGCCTTCTGGAGCTCTACCTCATGCGCACAGGGATGTTTGCGCTCGCGCTCGGGCTGTTGTGCCTGGGCTTTCTCCCCGCATTGCCATCGGTCGGATGGTTGATCGCGCTGGCTGCCTGCGCTGTCGCCAGCCTGTTCACCCGCGTGTGGCCGTTGGGCTGCTTTCTGCTGGGCCTGTGCTGGGCTTGCGGGTCTGCCCAGCAGGCCCTTGATGATCGCCTGGCTGCCGGCCTGGATGGCCGCACCTTGTGGCTGGAAGGGCGGGTGGTCGGCTTGCCGGCCCGAACGGCACAAGGCGTGCGCTTCGAGCTGGACGCGGCACGCTCGCGGCGGGCCGAGCTGCCGCAGCGCCTGCAACTGAGCTGGTTCGGCGGGCCGCCTCTGCGGGCGGGCGAGCAGTGGCGGCTGGCCGTGACCTTGCAGCGTCCGGCCGGGCTGTCGAACCCGCATGGGCCAGACCGCGAGGCGCAGTTGCTGGCGCGGCGGGTGGGTGCCACGGGCACGGTCAAGGCGGGGCAGCTGCTGGCGCCAGTAACCGGTGGTTGGCGCGATGCGCTGCGTCAGCGCTTGCTCGCAGTCGAGGCCAATGGCCGAACGGCGGCGTTGGTGGCGCTGGTGTTGGGTGACGGGGCGGGCCTGGCCCGGGAAGACTGGCAGACGTTGCAGGCCACCGGCACGGTGCACCTGCTGGTGATTTCTGGCCAGCATATCGGCCTGGTCGCCGGTTTGCTGTATGGCCTGGTTGCCGGGCTGGCGCGCTGGGGGTTGTGGCCTGCACGGCTGCCCTGGTTGCCCTGGGCGTGTGGCCTGGCCATGACCGCAGCACTGGCCTACGGTTGGCTGGCCGGTGCGGGCGTGCCGGTGCAGCGCGCCTGCCTGATGTTGGCCGTGGTGTTGCTCTGGCGTCTGCGTTTTCGCCACCTCGGTGCACTGTTGCCGCTGTTGCTGGCGCTGGTCGTGGTGTTGCTGGTCGAACCGCTGGCGGCGCTGTTGCCGGGGTTCTGGCTGTCGTTTACCGCAGTCGCCACGCTTATCTATTGCTTCAGTGCCCGGCTAGGGGGCTGGCGGCCCTGGCAAGCCTGGACACGGGCGCAATGGGTCATCGCCATCGGTTTGCTGCCAGTGTTGTTGGCGACTGGCCTGCCGGTGAGCTTGAGTGCGCCGTTGGCCAATCTGGTAGCGGTGCCGTGGATCAGCCTGGCGGTGTTGCCGATGGCGCTGCTGGGCACGGTGCTGCTGCCATTGCCCGGGGTAGGGGAGGCGTTGTTATGGCTGGCGGGCGGGCTGCTGGACCTGTTGTTCCGAGGGTTGGCGTTGGTGGCGCAACAGCGCCCGGCCTGGATGCCGGCGGCATTGCCAGTGTGGGCCTGGTTACTGGTTTGCCTGGGGGCGCTGTTGGTGCTGCTGCCTCGGGGCGTGCCGTTGCGTGGGTTGGGGGGCGTGATGCTGTTGGCCCTGTGGGTGCCGAGGGAGGCGGTGCCGCTTGGGCAGGTCGAAGTCTGGCAACTGGACGTCGGCCAAGGGCTGGCAGTGCTGTTGCGCACCCGCCATCACAACCTGCTTTACGATGCCGGGCCGGCCAAGGGTGACAGTGACCTGGGCGAGCGGGTGGTGCTGCCGACCCTGCGCAAGCTGGGGGTGGCGGGCCTTGACGTGATGCTGGTCAGCCACGCCCATGCTGATCATGCGGGCGGCGCTGCCGCCATCCAGCGAGGTCTGCCGGTGCGGCGGATAATCGGTGGGGAAGCGCTGAACGATGTTCCGTTGCAACCTTGTGTCAGCGGCGAGCGATGGGACTGGGATGGCGTGCGATTTTCGCTATGGCGCTGGGCCGACGGACAGAGCAGCAATGACCGCTCATGCGTGCTGATGGTCGAGGCGCAGGGCGAGCGCTTGCTGCTGGCGGGGGATATGGAAGCCGGTGCCGAACGGGCCTGGCTGGCTGCCGCCGAGACGCCGAGGGTCGACTGGTTGCAGTCGCCACACCATGGCAGCCGCAGCTCGTCCAGCGAGGCCTTCATCCGTGCCACGGCGCCGCGCGGGGTGCTGATTTCGCGGGGGCGCAACAATAGCTTCGGGCACCCGCATGTGCAGGTGGTCGAGCGCTATCGGCGGTATGGGGTGGCGATACATGATACGGCGGTGGAGGGGGCGTTGCGGTTGGTGCTGGGGCGGCAGGAGGGGGTTGAGGGTGTGCGCAGGCAGCGGCGATTCTGGCGTGATGTTGGCGGTGGCTGACAGGGCCCTTTCGCGGGTAAAGGCACCTGAAAGCTCAAGTCAGAAACCGAGGCAGGCCAATTCCCTGACCTCCGGCAGATGAGCCCTCGGCGCGCCTATGGTAGAGTGGCGGCCTTTTTCCGAAGGGGCGTTTACTGTGTGGGAATTGGTCAAGTCCGGTGGTTGGATGATGCTGCCGATCATTCTGAGTTCCATCGCTGCCATGGCTATCGTCGTCGAGCGCCTGTGGACCCTGCGCGCCAGTCGCGTCACCCCGCCGCACCTGCTGGGCCAGGTGTGGATGTGGATCAAGGACAAGCAACTGACCAGTGACAAGCTCAAGGCCCTGCGCGCCGATTCGCCGCTGGGCGAAATCCTCGCCGCTGGCTTGGCCAACTCGCGTCACGGTCGTGAAATCATGAAAGAGTGCATCGAGGAAGCCGCCTCGCGCGTCATCCACGAACTGGAGCGCTACATCAGCACCCTCGGCACCATTGCCGCCATGGCCCCGCTGCTGGGCCTGCTGGGCACCGTGCTGGGCATGATCGACATCTTCAGTGCCTTCATGGGCTCGCAGATGACCGCCAACGCCGCCGTACTGGCCGGGGGGATCTCCAAGGCCCTGGTGACCACCGCTGCAGGCCTGATGGTCGGTATCCCGGCCGTGTTCTTCCACCGTTTCCTGCTGCGCCGCATCGATGAACTGGTGGTCGGCATGGAGCAGGAAGCGATCAAGCTGGTGGAAGTGATCCAGGGCGACCGTGAAGTGGAAGTGGCCGGAGGCAAGGCGTGAAGTTCCGGCGCAATCGCCAGCGGGAGAACGTCGACATCAACCTGGCGTCGCTGATCGACGTGGTGTTCGTCCTGCTGCTGTTCTTCGTGGTTACCACCACCTTTACCCGCGAGACTCAGCTGCGTGTCGAGCTGCCCGAAGCCGCCAGCGCCGAGCAGGCGCCGGCCGACCAGGGCAAGCTGGTGGAAATCACCATCAGCGCTGAGGGCGTGTATTCGGTGAATAATCACCTGCTGCCCAAAAGCGACCTGGCCACCTTGAGCGAAGCCATCGAGCGTGAATCGGGCGGCGACAACAAGCTGCCGCTGGCCATCAGCGCCGACGGCAAGACGCCGCATCAGGCTGTGGTCACTGCAATGGATGCCGCCGGCAAGCTCGGTTTCAGCCAGTTGCGCATGACCACCGTCGAGGCGGCCCAGGGCACGCCTTGATGGCTTTCGCCGACCGTTTGCTCGCCGCCTGGTACGCCGGGCACCCGGCGCTGGCGCTGCTGCGCCCGCTAGAGGCGCTGTACCGCCGCGTGGTCACACGTAAACGGGCGCGTTTTCTCAGCGGTGAAAGTGCCAGCTACCGGGCGCCGGTGCCGGTCATCGTGGTGGGCAATATCACCGTCGGGGGTACCGGCAAAACGCCAATGATCCTCTGGCTGATCGAGCACTGCCGTCAGCAGGGGCTGAAGGTGGGTGTGGTCAGCCGTGGCTATGGCGCCAAGCCGCCGCAGTTGCCCTGGCGTGTGCAGGCTGACCAGGCCGCCGAGCAGGCCGGTGATGAGCCACTGCTGATCGTGCAGCGCACTGGCGTGCCACTGATGATCGACCCCGACCGTTCCCGCGCCGTGCAGGCGTTGTTGGCCAGCGAACCGCTCGACCTGATCCTGTGCGACGACGGCATGCAGCACTACCGCCTTGCCCGTGATCTGGAACTGGTACTGATTGATGCCGCACGGGGCCTGGGCAATCGCCGTTGCCTGCCGGCCGGCCCCTTGCGCGAGCCCGCAGAACGCCTGAACGACGCCGACGCAGTGCTGTTCAATGGTGCCAGCACAGACCGCGCCGAGGGTTTTGGCTTTTGCCTGCAACCGTCCGCGCTGGTCAACCTGCGCAGTGGCGAACGCCGGGCGCTTGATCACTTTCCAGCCGGCCAGCGTCTGCACGCGGTGGCCGGTATCGGCAACCCGCAACGTTTCTTCAATACCCTGCTGGGGCTAAACTGGCAGCCGGTACCGCACCCCTTTGCCGACCATGCGCAGTTCAGCGCCCAGAGCCTGGCGTTCAGCCCGCCGCTGCCGTTGGTCATGACCGAGAAGGATGCGGTGAAATGCCGGGCCTTCGCCGCTGACGACTGGTGGTACCTGGCCGTCGAGGCGCAGCCCACCCCGGCGTTCAGCGCCTGGTTCGACAGCCAGCTGCAGCGCCTGCTGCGCAAGCCCTGAGCCCGTTTTCAATTTCCGGCCGACTGGCCTAAAGGAAGCCTCCAATGGACACCAAACTGCTCGATATCCTGGCCTGCCCGATCACCAAGGGCCCGCTCAAGCTCAGCGCCGACAAGACCGAGCTGATCAGCAAGGGCGCCGGCCTGGCCTACCCGATCCGCGACGGCATCCCGGTCATGCTGGAAAGCGAGGCGCGCACCCTGACCGACGACGAGCGTCTGGACAAATGAGCCTGGACTTCACGGTAGTGATTCCCGCCCGGTTGCGCTCCACGCGCCTGCCGGGCAAGCCGCTGCTGGCGATTGCCGGCAAGCCGATGGTGCAGCATGTGTGGGAGCAGGCGCGTAAAAGCGCTGCCAGTCGCGTGGTCATCGCCACCGACGACGCCAGCATCCTCGAAGCGTGCCAAGGCTTTGGTGCCGAAGTGCTGATGACCCGCGCCGACCACGAGTCGGGCACCGACCGCCTGGCCGAAGTGGCCGCACAGCTGGGCCTGCCGGCTGACGCCATCGTGGTCAACGTGCAGGGCGACGAGCCGCTGATTCCGCCGGTCATCATCGACCAGGTGGCCGCCAACCTGGCGGCGCATCCAGAGGCTGGCATCGCCACCCTGGCCGAGCCGATCCATGAGCCGGAAACCGTGTTCAACCCCAACGCGGTCAAGGTGGTCAGTGACAAGAACGGCCTGGCCCTGACCTTCAGCCGTGCACCGCTGCCCTGGGCTCGCGATGCCTTTGCCAAGGACCGCAATGTGCTGCCGGAGGGCGTGCCGTATCGCCGCCACATCGGCATGTACGCCTACCGCGTTGGCTTCCTGCAGGACTTCGTCGGCTGGGGGCCATGCTGGCTTGAACAGACCGAAGCGCTGGAGCAGCTGCGTGCCCTGTGGCATGGCGTGCGCATTCACGTCGAGGACGCCATCGAGGCGCCCGCCGTGGGTGTGGATACCCCTGAAGACCTGGAGCGCGTACGGCGCTTGCTGGAGGCCTGATGCGCGTCCTGTTCGTGTGCCTGGGCAACATCTGCCGTTCGCCCACTGCCGAAGGCGTGCTGCGCCATCAATTGCAGGCCGCCGGGCTGGCCGACAAGGTGCAGGTGGCGTCTGCCGGCACGGGTGACTGGCATGTGGGCAAGGCGCCTGACAGCCGTACCTGCAAGGCGGCGCTGGCGCGTGGTTACGACCTTTCGCAGCAGCGTGCCCAGCAGGTCAAGGCGGCGCACTTCGCCGAATATGACCTGGTCCTGGCGATGGACGAGAGCAACCTGCGCGACCTGCGCGCCCTGCGCCCGCACAACGCAGTGGGCGAGCTTGACTTGTTCCTGCGCCGCTATGGTGCTGCGCTGGATGAAGTGCCAGACCCGTATTACGGCGGCGCAGACGGCTTCGAGCAGGTGCTGGACCTGGTCGAGGCGGCGTGCCAGGCGCTGGTGCTGGAAATCAAGGGGCGGCTATGACAGTGCAGTGGCAGGAGCAGATATCGCTCAAGCCTTACAACACCTTCGGCATCGACGTGAAGGCTCGCTACTTCAGCCAGGCGCAGGATGACCAGCAGGTACGTCAGGCGCTGAGCCAGGCGCATCAGCAGGGCCTGCCGGTGCTGGTGATCGGCGGCGGCAGCAACCTGCTGCTGACCCGTGACATCGATGCGCTGGTGCTGCACATGGCCAGCCGTGGCCGTCGTGTGCTCAGCGACGATGGTGAACGTATCGTGGTCGAGGCCGAGGCGGGTGAGCCATGGCACCCGTTCGTGCAGTGGACGCTGGCGCAGGGCTATTGTGGGCTTGAAAACCTCAGCCTGATCCCTGGCACTGTGGGCGCCGCGCCGATGCAGAACGTGGGCGCCTATGGGGTAGAGATCAAGGACGTGTTTGCCGGCCTGACGGCGCTGGACCGCGAGACAGGTGAGCTGCGTGAGTTTGGTTTGGCGGACTGTGATTTCGGTTATCGCGACAGCGTGTTCAAGCGCAACCCTGGTCGCTGGTTGATCTTGCGTGTGCGCTTTGCCTTGAGCCATACCCTGCAGGCCCATCTCGATTACGGCCCGGTGCGCCAGCGGCTGACGGAGCAGGGCGCGACCGAGCCGACTGCCCAGGCAATCAGTGATGCCATTTGCAGCATTCGCCGCGAGAAGCTGCCAGACCCTGCGGAGTTGGGTAATGCCGGGAGCTTCTTCAAGAACCCGGTGGTGTCGGCCGCGCAGGTCGAGCGTATTCGTGCGCATTGCCCTGGCGTGGTGGCTTATCCTCAGGCCGAAGGCCAGGTGAAGCTGGCGGCGGGCTGGTTGATCGAGCAGGCGGGCTGGAAGGGGCATCGCGAGGGGGATGCCGGTGTTCATCGCTTGCAGTCGCTGGTGCTGGTCAACTACGGCCAGGCGAGCGGGGCGCAGATGCATGCGCTGGCGCAACGCATTCAGGCTGACATCCTGGAGCGGTTCGGGGTTGAGCTGGAGATGGAGCCTAACCTCTACTGATCGAGGGGCTGCGGAGCAGCCCCGACGTGCATGTTAGCGGGCAAAACCGCTTCTAGAGCAACCCCTTCAGTTGTTTGGTCCACTCGAAGTCTGTGGCTTGCAATGTGTCATCACCCTCAAGCACACCGTCACGGTCCACGGCGTAGGAGAAGATGCCGCCCTTGCGCCCCTGGCTTGGGTTCCAGGCGGCATAGGCGTGAGCAGTACTGCTTTCAAAAGGGACCTTCACATCGCCCCAGCGAAAGCCGCGTTCTTCATAGAATGAGAAGCCAACCAGAAACTTCGACGGCGCAAGAAAGTCATTGAACATTCGGTCAAAATGCTGTTGTACGCTGCCTGGATTCTGGCCATAGGCCTGGAAAAGTACGTAATCCAGCTGAGGTTCCAGTGAGCGAAGCAGGCTGGCGTCGCCCCGCTCAGTGGTGTCGTAGATGAACAACCGGTCTGGGCCTAGCAGTTGTTTCAGTTCTCGGGAAATGGCTTCGGCCTGATTGCGTTGAGTTTCTGTCAGTGTGCGTTCGATATCGATATCGAGGCCGTCCAGGCCATTCGTCGATGAAAAGAAGCGCTGGAAGATGGCATCGGCTGTTGCACCAAGTTCGATCAGTTCGTCAATGGCGACTGTGCGAACGACTTTGATGTTTTTCTGGTGCAAGGCCGGAATGATGTCCGACTCAAGCGTCTTCCAGTAAGTGGCTGGTTCGTTGCCGTCAGGAAAGACGAAAGCGATATCCACCTCGGCCGGTAGATCACGCATGGATACCTTGTTTTCCGGGGCGCCAGTCGCAATGTCGCGCCAGGAGCGGAAATAGCACGCCATGATGCTTTGTTGGTTTTTCATAAGGTTTCTCGGCGAGCAAATGAGTTCGAGTGAGTCCCGACGGTATCACCGGGCTAACGCAGCCACTACTGGCAAATCTGCTAGGTCTGTCAGGTTGGGCACTGTAGAGGCGTATCGAACAAAGCGACCATTTCCGCTTGACCAAGAAAAAGCCCCGCCAGTTCGCACTGGCGGGGCTTTTTCATTCAGCCTTGGCTATCAACCGTGATGAGGCTTGTGCTCATCGGCGGCTTCCAGGGCTGGCTCCTCGGAGGCAGCAGCAGCTTCCTGTGCAGCTTTGGCGGCAGCCTCGGCCTCACGCTTGCGGCGGCGCACTTCACGCGGGTCGTTCGGCGCACGGCCGTTGGCCAGCATGACAGTAGCAGGCTCTGCCGCTACCGGGGCTTCGACCGGCGCAGGCTCGACCGCCACAGGTGCCGGCTCGGCCACAACTTCTGGTTGGGCTTCAACAACCGGTGCAGGCTGCTCGACAACCGGAGCGGCTTCGACCACGGCCGGGGCCTGTTCGATTTCACCGGCTTCGACCACCGGGGCCTCCACTGGCGCCTCGGCAGCCAGGACCGGCTCGGCAGCAGGGGCTTCCTCAACGGCTGGCTGCGGGGCGACTTCGACCACTGGCGCGGCAGTGACTTCGGCCACGACCACCGGCTCGCTGACAGGCTGCTCGACCACTGGGGCCACGGCAACTTCCTCGGCCTTGGCGACCGCTTCGGCCTGCTCTACTTTTTCAGCCTGTTCAACTGGCTGGGCGGCTTCGCTGTTGTCGGTCTCTGCAACGACGGCAACTTCAGCGGTAGCACGCTCGGCCTGCTGATTGGCCTGGGCCTCGGCGTCGGCGCTGATGTTGCTGCTGGCGACAGCAGCAGTTACCGCCAGGCCAGCGGCCAGTTCGGCACCCAGCTCGGTGGCCTGGTGCTGTTGTGGCTGCTCTTCGCTGCCTTCTTCTTCGCCGTCGATCAGCTCGCCATTGGCGTTGCGCTGACGCTCGCGACGGTTGCTGCGACGACGCTGGCCACGGGAGCGGCGGCGCGGGCGCTCGCCATCGGTGCCTTCCTGCTCGTCTTGCAGCAGTTCTTCGTTTGGCAGTTGCTCTTCGGCCAGTTCGGCAGCCTGCTCAGCTGCTTCTTCGGCTACCCGTGGCTGACGCTCTTCGCGTGGTGGGCGTGGAGCACGCTCCTCGCGTGGGGCGCGTTCTTCACGAGGTGCGCGTTCTTCGCGTGGGGCACGCTCTTCACGCGGAGCACGTTCTTCGCGTGGGGCGCGCTCTTCACGCGGCGCACGTTCTTCACGTGGTGCGCGTTCTTCGCGCGGTGCACGTTCTTCACGTGGCGCGCGCTCTTCACGGGCTACACGTTCTTCGCGTGGCTGACGCTCTTCGCGTTCGGCTGGCGGAGTGGCATCCAGCGGCTCGCGCAGTTCGCGCACGCGCTCTTCGCCACGGTTGCTGCGGCGGTCTTCGCGCGGCTGGCGTGGTGCGCGTTCTTCACGCGGTGCACGCTCTTCGCGTGGGGCGCGTTCTTCACGTGGCGCACGCTCTTCGCGCGGAGCGCGTTCCTCGCGTGGCTGGCGTTCTTCGCGTGGCGCGCGCTCGGCACGCTCTTCACGCGGCTTGCGCTCTTCGTCGCGGCGGCCGTTGCGGTTGCGGCTTTGCTGGCGGCCGTTGCGGCGCTCTTCGTTGCGCGGGCTGCGTTCGGCAGCCGGTTTTTCGGTGGCGGTGGTAACGACCGGTGCGGCAGCAGGCTCGTCCTTGCCGGCGAACAGGCTGACCAGCGACTTCACCAGGCCCTTGAACAGGCTTGGCTCCGGAGCGCTCGGGGCAGGGGCGACCGGTGCTGCAGGCTGCTGCTCTTCAGCGGCGGCGGGTACTGGCGCATTGGCGCGGGCCGGAGCGGTCTTCACCGCGGCTTCCTGGCGTACCAGGGTGCGGGTGGCGGTCGGCTGCGGCGCTTCTTCGGCCTCGGCGGCGGCGATTTCGTAGCTGGACTGGTTGTTCAGCACTTCCGGGTTGTCGTCGCGCAGACGCTGGACTTCGAAGTGCGGGGTTTCCAGGTGGTCGTTCGGCAGGATGATGATGCGCGCACGGGTGCGCAGTTCGATCTTGGTGATCGAGTTGCGCTTCTCGTTGAGCAGGAACGCGGCTACCGGGATCGGGACCTGGGCGCGGACTTCGGCGGTGCGGTCCTTCAGGGCTTCTTCTTCGATCAGGCGCAGGATGGCCAGCGACAGCGACTCGACGTCACGGATGATGCCGGTGCCGGAGCAGCGCGGGCAGACGATGCCGCTGCTTTCGCCCAGCGACGGGCGCAGGCGCTGACGGGACATTTCCAGCAGGCCGAAGCGCGAAATGCGGCCAACCTGCACGCGGGCGCGGTCGGCTTCCAGGCATTCGCGAACGCGCTCTTCCACGGCGCGCTGGTTCTTCGCCGGGGTCATGTCGATGAAGTCGATGACGATCAGGCCGCCGATGTCACGCAGGCGCAGCTGGCGGGCGATTTCTTCGGCCGCTTCCAGGTTGGTCTGCAGGGCGGTTTCTTCGATGTCGCTGCCTTTGGTGGCGCGCGCCGAGTTGATGTCGATGGACACCAGGGCTTCGGTCGGGTCGATCACGATCGAACCACCGGACGGCAGGTCGACCACGCGCTGGAAGGCGGTTTCGATCTGGCTTTCGATCTGGAAGCGGTTGAACAGCGGCACGCTGTCTTCGTACAGCTTCACTTTGCTGGCGTACTGCGGCATCACCTGGCGGATGAAGGTCAGGGCTTCTTCCTGGGCGTCGATGCTGTCGATCAGCACTTCACCGATGTCCTGGCGCAGGTAGTCGCGGATGGCGCGGATGATGACGTTGCTTTCCTGGTAGATCAGGAACGGCGCGGCGCGGTCCAGGGACGCTTCCTTGATGGCGGTCCACAGTTGCAGCAGGTAGTCGAGGTCCCACTGCATCTCTTCGCTGCTGCGGCCAAGGCCGGCAGTGCGCACGATCAGGCCCATGTCGCCCGGCACGGTCAGGCCGTTCAGGGCTTCGCGCAGTTCGTTGCGCTCTTCGCCTTCGATGCGGCGGGAGATGCCACCGGCACGCGGGTTGTTGGGCATCAGTACCAGGTAGCGGCCGGCCAGGCTGATGAAGGTGGTGAGGGCGGCGCCTTTGTTGCCGCGCTCTTCCTTCTCGACCTGGACGATGACTTCCTGGCCTTCGCTGAGCACTTCCTTGATGTTGACGCGGCCTTCGGGGGCCTTCTTGAAGTATTCGCGGGAGATTTCTTTCAGCGGCAGGAAGCCGTGACGTTCGGAGCCGAAGTCGACGAAGGCGGCTTCGAGGCTGGGTTCGATGCGGGTGATCTTGCCTTTGTAGATGTTGGCCTTTTTCTGCTCGCGCGCACCGGACTCGATGTCCAGGTCGTAGAGACGTTGGCCGTCCACCAGGGCTACACGCAACTCTTCGGGTTGAGTCGCGTTAATCAGCATTCTTTTCATGTTGTACCGTCGGTTTCCGGGCTGCCGGAAACGGCGTTCGGCACACACGACGTCTCATGGTCGGTGCCAAGGTGCGCAAAGGGTGGCCGGGCCACCCCCGTGTCGAGCGACGTTCGGCACCAGCCGGTTGCCCAGCCTGCCGTTGTCGCGACGACGCGTCCTGTTTGCTGCGGTGCCAACAAGGCCCCGGTGGCTTCGAATAGGAATCCGAATCAACCAAGCGGGCCTTGTGCACTCAGTCAGGAGGAGGAATCAACCGTCAGCCGTGGACGCCCGGGGGCATCTGTTCAGGACCTTATCCGCTCGCCAGCCGTCAGTGGGCTGGTGGCCGGACGCGGTGCTACACGGTCCGAGGGCTGTGCATCTCCACCCTGCACGTATCCCTGATAATTCGGGTGCTGCCGCGCGCTGAATCCGCAACGGGTTGCATTTTTCGCCACTGCAGGTACTGCACTGGCGCCATTCATGTCCAAGGCAGGTATTTCCGAAGCATTCGCCGTGCGTTGCGTGGAAGCGACGGGGCGGGCAGAGGTGCAGCGAAAAGAATCGGGTAAGCAGGTGAAACACCGCACTTGTCGTTTTTTTTCGGTCTTCTCTACACAGCGCTGGTGGCGATTCCAGGCAATTCGGTAAACTGGCGAAAACCCCGTAGGACGGCCTCGCGTCCTGGAGAATTGCGTTGGTCAGGGCCGGCAAAGAGCCTGGTGCCGCTGGCCTGCCGCTTTTGGCGGCGTTCGCGACTATAGCAGCAATGATTAAGTGCTTCAATTCCATAAAAAATTGTTATGATCCCGCCATGACGACCAATACCCCTCCGACTTCCGGCGTTCAGCTGATCGAAGTCGCGCCGGAGCTTGCCGGCCAACGCATCGACAATTTCCTCATCACGGCCCTCAAGGGCGTGCCCAAAACCTTGGTCTACCGCATCCTGCGCAAGGGTGAAGTGCGGGTGAACAAGGGGCGGGTCAAGCCGGAGTACAAGATCCAGGCTGGCGACATCGTGCGGGTGCCGCCCGTCCGCCTGCCGGAGCGTGACGAGCCGGCGCCGGTGGCCCAGGGCCTGCTGCAGCGCCTTGAGGCCGCCATTGTCTACGAAGACAAGGCGCTGATCGTGATGAACAAACCGGCTGGCATTGCCGTGCACGGCGGCAGTGGCCTGAGCTTTGGTGTGATCGAGGCGCTGCGCCAACTGCGCCCGGACGCCAAGGAGCTGGAGCTGGTGCATCGCCTGGACCGCGACACATCCGGCCTGCTGATGATCGCCAAGAAGCGCAGCATGCTGCGCCACCTGCATGCCGCACTGCGCGGCGACGGTGTCGACAAGCGCTACATGGCGCTGGTGCGCGGCCACTGGCCCACCTCGAAGAAGCAGGTCAATGCGCCCTTGCTCAAGAGCAACCTGCGCTCCGGCGAGCGCATGGTCGAAGTGAACGAGGAGGGCAAGGAGGCGCTGACCCTGTTCCGCGTGCTGCGCCGCTTTGGCGAGTTCGCGACCATTGTCGAGGCGCGCCCGATCACCGGCCGCACCCACCAGATCCGCGTGCACACCTTGCATGCCGGGCACATGATTGCTGGCGACAGCAAGTACGGTGACGAAGACTTCAGTCGCGAGATCCGCGAGCTGGGTGGCAAGCGCCTGTTCCTGCACGCCTACGCGCTGACCGTGCCACTGCCGGACGGTGGTGAGCTCAAGCTTGAAGCGCCCGTGGATGAAGTGTGGGCGAAAACCGTTGAGCGTCTGAGTGCGTCCTGACCTATGAAAAAAGGCTATGAGCTACTGATCTTCGACTGGGACGGCACGCTGGCCGATTCCATCGGGCGCATCGTCGAGGCCATGAATGCCGCTGCCGATCGCGCCGGCGAGGCGCAAAGCAGTGACGAGGCGGTCAAGGGAATCATCGGCCTGGCCCTGGGCGAGGCCATTCATACCCTGTACCCGCACCTGGCGCCTGCGCAGGTCGAAACCTTCCGTCAGCACTATGCCGATATCTACATGGCGCTGGACCAGCAGCCTTCGCCGTTGTTCGATGGCGTTGTCGAGTCGCTGGACGCCTTCCGTGCCGAGGGTTACCGCCTGGCGGTGGCTACCGGCAAGGCGCGTCGCGGCCTGGACCGGGTGCTCAAGGCCAACGGTTGGGAGGCGTTCTTCGATATCACTCGCGCCGCCGACGAAACCCGTGGCAAGCCGCATCCTTTGATGCTTGAGGAAATCCTCGGCCATTGCGGCGTCGAACCCGGGCGTGCGCTGATGGTCGGAGATTCGGCGTTCGACCTGCAGATGGCCAGCAATGCCGGTATGCATTCGGTGGCGGTGGGCTATGGCGCCATGTCGCTGCAGGCGCTGGCCGAATTCGGCCCGCAGGTAAGCATCAATCACTTTTCCCAGTTGCGCGAGTGGCTGGCTGGTTCCGCAATTCCACTTCCAAGGTAGGTAAACATGGCAGACGAATGGAAAGCCCCCGAGGCCGAGCCCGAGGAGCGTGAAGAGCGCAAAAGCTGGAAGCTGCTGGAGAAGACCCTGCTGGCCAGCGTGCAGGAGCAGCGTCGGTCGCGGCGCTGGGGCATCTTCTTCAAGCTGCTGACCTTCGTCTACCTGTTCGGCATCCTGGCGTTGTTCACGCCGCTCATGGACATGGACAAGGCAGCATCGCGCAGTGCCAGTCATACCGCGCTGGTCGAAGTGCGCGGGGTGATTGCCGACCAGGAAGCCGCCAGTGCCGACAATATCGTCAAGAGCCTGCGCGAGGCGTTCAAGGACAGCAAGACCAAGGCTGTGGTGATGCGCATCAACAGCCCAGGTGGCAGCCCGGTGCAGGCAGGCTATGTGTATGACGAAATCCGCCGCTTGCGTGCCGAATACCCGGCCATCAAGCTGTATGCGGTCATTGCGGATCTTGGTGCGTCCGGTGCCTATTACATCGCCAGTGCGGCGGATGAAATCTATGCCGATAAAGCCAGTCTGGTCGGTTCCATTGGTGTGACGGCGGCCGGCTATGGTTTTGTCGGCACCATGGAGAAGCTGGGCGTGGAGCGGCGTTCTTACACGTCGGGTGAGCACAAGGCGTTTCTTGACCCGTTCTCACCGGAAAAGCCTGATGAAACCCGGTTCTGGCAGGGTGTGCTGGACACCACGCACAACCAGTTCATTGCCATGGTCAAGCAGGGCCGTGGCGAGCGTCTGAAGGACAAAGAGCATCCGGAGCTGTTCAGCGGCCTGATCTGGTCGGGTGAGCAGGCCAAGGCGCTGGGGTTGGTGGACGGGCTGGGCAGTGCCGGCTATGTGGCGCGTGAGGTCGTTGGTGAGAAAGAGTTGGTGGACTTCACCGTTCAGGAGTCGCCGTTCGACCGCTTCTCCAAGCGCGTGGGGGCCAGCGTGGCTGAGCACCTGGCGATGTGGATGGGGTTCCAGGGGCCGCAGTTGCGCTGAGTACCTGTTCCGGCCCTATCGCCGGCAAGCCAGCTCCCACCTCGATCGCGTTGCTTTCAGGGGGTGTGCGGTACCTGTGGGAGCTGGCTTGCCGGCGATGGGCCGCAGAGCGGCCCTAAAATCTCAAGGGATAATTACCCCTTCTTTGGTCAGCATATCCACCAGCCGGATCAGTGGCAGCCCGATCAGGCTGGTTGCATCGCACCCATGGGTGCTCTGGAACAGGCTCACCCCCAATCCTTCTGCCTTGAAGCTCCCTGCGCAATCCAGCGGCTGTTCCGCCGCAACATAGCGCTCCACGCGCTCGCGGCTCAATTCGCGCATCGTCACGGTAAACGGCACGCAATCCACCTGGCATTGCCCGGTGGCGCTGTTCAGTAGTGCCAATCCGGTCAAAAAGCTCACCTGCTGCCCGCTGCACTCCAGTAATTGCTCGCAGGCCCGCTCGAAGGTGTGTGGCTTGCCCAGCACCTGTTCGCCCAGCACGGCCACCTGGTCCGAGCCGATAATCAGGTGCCCCGGGTGGCCGCCCGCCAGGGCCTCGGCCTTTTGCCTGGCCAGGCGGCGAACCAGCTCTACCGCCGGTTCGTCGGCCAGGCGCTGCTCGTCTATATCGGGGCTTGCCCAGGTGAAGGGCAGGCGCAGGCGTGCGAGCAGTTCGCGGCGATAGGCAGAGCTGGAAGCCAGTAGCAAAGGAAGCATGGTAGACTCCTGAATCAGTTAAACAAATTCTATCACGCACGATGCCGCCTAATTTCCTTTGACAGGGGCGGGGGGCATCCCTATTATGCTGCGCCTATGTTGAATGACCCGATTCCACCTCACGTTGACCCGCGCAAATTAGCCGATCGTGGCGTAACCCTTAACGGTTCGCTGCAACTCGCTGATTTGGAAAGACTCTGCGACCCGCTTTCCGACAATGTCGGTACGGTGCAGGCGAAGTTCGATTTTGAACGAGATGAACAGCACGTGGTGGTTATCCACAGCGAGCTGGACGTCGAAGTCAAGATGGTTTGCCAGCGTTGTCTTGAGCTGGTCACCCTGCCGATCCACAGCGAATGTACTTACGCCGTGGTGAAGGAGGGTGCGAATACCCAGTCGTTGCCGAAAGGCTATGACGTGCTGGAACTGGGCGAAGATCCTTTGGATCTGCAGGCATTGATCGAGGAGGAGCTTCTGCTCGCCTTGCCAATCGTGCCTGCTCATCATCCGGAAGAATGCCAGCAGCCGGCGGGCGCAGACGAGCCCGAATCGAGCAAGGACGAGGTATCGCGGTCCAACCCGTTCAGTGTTTTGGCGCAGTTAAAGCGTGACCCAAACGTTTAGGAGTTAATCAATTATGGCTGTTCAGCAGAACAAAAAATCCCGCTCTGCCCGTGACATGCGCCGTTCGCACGACGCCCTGTCGGAAAACGCGCTGTCGGTAGAGAAAACCACCGGTGAAGTTCACCTGCGCCACCACGTTTCGCCAGAAGGCGTATACCGTGGTCGCAAAGTGGTCGACAAGGGCGCTGACGAGTAATCCTTGTCCGCTCAGATCATCGCGATCGACGCAATGGGCGGGGACTTCGGTCCCCGCAGCATTGTCCAGGCTAGCATTGCCTGCCTTTCTGCTACCCCCTCGCTGCACCTGACCCTCGTCGGTCAACCCTCCCTTCTGGAAGATCTTGTCAGCGGCCTTGCGGCTGCGGATCGCGCGCGCCTGCAGATTGTCGCCGCCAGTGAGGTGGTCGGCATGGATGAGCGGCCCTCCCAGGCATTGCGGGGCAAGCCGGATTCGTCGATGCGCATCGCCCTCGAACTGGTGCGTGACGGCAAGGCCCAGGCCTGCGTCAGTGCCGGTAATACTGGCGCGCTGATGGCGCTGTCCCGTTTCGTGCTCAAGACCTTGCCAGGTATCGACCGGCCCGCCATGGTGGCGGCGATTCCGACTCAGGCGGGTTACTGTCAGTTGCTCGACCTGGGTGCCAATGTCGATTGCAGTGCCGAAAACCTCTACCAGTTTGCCGTGATGGGGTCGGTGGCTGCTCAGGCCCTGGGTGTGCATCGCCCACGGGTGGCGCTGCTGAACATCGGCACCGAGGACATCAAGGGCAATCAGCAGGTCAAGCTGGCTGCCAGCCTGTTGCAGAATGCCCGTGGGCTTAACTACGTGGGCTTTGTCGAGGGTGACGGGCTGTATCGTGGTGAGGCCGATGTGGTGGTGTGCGATGGGTTCGTCGGCAATATCCTGCTCAAGTCCAGCGAGGGGTTGGCGACGATGATCGCTGCGCGCATCGAGCAGTTGTTCAAGGGTGGCGTGTTGTCGCGGGCAGCCGGGGCGGTGGCCATGCCGCTGCTCAAGCGTCTGCAGGCCGACCTGGCGCCGGCGCGGCACAATGGTGCCAGTTTCCTGGGGTTGCAGGGCATTGTCATCAAGAGCCATGGCTCGGCGGGCGTGCAGGGCTTTCAGAGTGCCATCCAGCGGGCGTTGATCGAGATACAGGAAAACCTGCCGCAGCGCTTGCATGGGCGCCTCGAAGACCTGTTGCCTTAGGCATTTTGCCCATGAAGTGCTTAAATGTGACCGCTTGGTCTGTGTATCCATCCAAGTTTTCAGATTCCGCGCCTGGCCCAGGGCCTGGCGCACCCTATCCGACGACAAGATCATAAGGGCTTGTTCAATGTCTGCATCTCTCGCATTCGTCTTTCCCGGTCAAGGTTCCCAGTCGCTGGGCATGCTCGCCGAGCTCGGCGCCGAGAAGCCAGTGATCATCGAAACCTTCAAGGAAGCGTCCGAAGCACTGGGTTACGACCTGTGGAAGCTGGTCCAGGAAGGCCCTGAAGAGCAACTCAACCAGACCGACAAGACCCAGCCGGCCATCCTCACCGCGTCCATCGCGCTGTGGCGCCTGTGGCTGGAAGAGGGCGGCGCGCAGCCAGCCTTCGTTTCTGGCCACAGCCTGGGCGAATACAGCGCCCTGGTCGCTGCGGGCAGCATCACCCTGAAAGACGCTGTTCGCCTGGTCGAGCGCCGCGGTCAGCTGATGCAGGAGGCCGTACCGGCGGGGCATGGTGCCATGGCTGCCATCCTCGGCCTGGACGATGCTGTGGTCGTTGAAATCTGCGCCGAAGCCGCTGAAGACCAAGTGGTCAGCGCCGTCAACTTCAACTCGCCAGGCCAGGTGGTCATCGCTGGCAATAAAGCTGCCGTGGATCGCGCCATGGAGCTGTGCAAGGCCAAGGGCGCCAAGCGTGCCCTGCCGTTGGCGGTCAGCGTGCCGTCGCACTGTGCCCTGATGAAGCCGGCGGCCGAGCGCTTTGCCGAGTCGGTCAACGCCATCGAGTGGAAGGCCCCGCAAATTCCAGTGGTGCAGAACGTCACGGCTGCTGTTGCTGCCGACCTCGATGCACTCAAGCACGACCTGCTGGCGCAGCTGTACCAGCCTGTGCGTTGGGTGGAGTGTGTGCAGACCCTGGCTGCCAATGGTGCGGTCAACCTGGTCGAGTGTGGCCCGGGCAAGGTCCTGGCTGGCCTGAACAAGCGTTGCGCCGATGGCGTGACCACTTACAACCTCAACACCCCTGATGCCGTTGCCGCCACCCGCGCGGCACTGGCCTGATTTGGAGAAGCTTGCATGAGCCTGCAAGGTAAAGTTGCACTGGTCACCGGCGCCAGCCGTGGCATTGGCCAGGCCATCGCCCTCGAGCTGGGCCGCCAGGGCGCGACCGTGATCGGCACCGCCACTTCGGCGTCCGGCGCCGAGCGCATCGCTGCCACCCTGAAAGAGCACGGCATCACCGGTACCGGCATGGAGCTGAACGTGACCAGCGCCGAGTCCGTTGAAGCGGTACTGGCCGCCATCGGCGAGCAGTTCGGCGCACCGGCCATTTTGGTCAACAACGCCGGCATCACCCGCGACAACCTGATGCTGCGCATGAAAGACGACGAGTGGTTCGACGTGATCGACACCAACCTGAACAGCCTCTACCGTCTGTCCAAGGGCGTGCTGCGTGGCATGACCAAGGCACGTTGGGGCCGTATCATCAGCATCGGCTCGGTTGTGGGTGCCATGGGTAACGCCGGCCAGGCCAACTATGCGGCCGCCAAGGCTGGCCTGGAAGGCTTCAGCCGCGCCCTGGCGCGTGAAGTGGGCTCGCGTGGCATCACCGTCAACTCGGTGACCCCGGGCTTCATCGACACCGACATGACCCGCGAGCTGCCAGAAGCGCAGCGCGAAGCCCTGCAGACCCAGATTCCGCTGGGCCGCCTGGGCCAGGCCGACGAAATCGCCAAGGTGGTTTCGTTCCTGGCATCCGACGGCGCTGGCTACGTGACTGGCGCTACCGTGCCGGTCAACGGCGGGATGTACATGTAACACTGCAACTCAATGTGACGGATTTCGTAAAAAAAGAGTCATACTACGAGCCTAAAATCCGTTATAAAGCTGCAACCAGATTCCAGGCAGCGGGTGGGGTGGCTAGCTTGAAGGTGCGTTTCGCTTGAAAAGCGAACGTCTTTCTATAAAATTAGCCACCGGCCAGCTGCCTGACATATATCCATTAGGAGTAAACCTAGGTATGAGCAACATCGAAGAACGCGTCAAGAAAATCGTCGCCGAGCAACTGGGCGTCAAGGAAGAAGAAGTGACTCTCGAGAAGTCCTTCGTTGATGACCTGGGTGCCGATTCGCTTGACACCGTTGAGCTGGTGATGGCTCTGGAAGAGGAATTCGAGACCGAAATCCCTGACGAAGAAGCCGAGAAGATCACTACCGTTCAAGCTGCTGTAGACTACGTCAAAGCCCACCAGGCCTAAGACGCTTTAGTCGACGCTTCTTGTCGGGGAAAACCGCACTGCCTTCGCTGGCGTGCGGTTTTTTCTTTGCGAGCGCCCCGCATTTTCAAGGCTGCTTCGTTCACCGCGCACCAAGAGCCTGTTGCCATTCCATTCCTGCGCTTGAATGCAATGGCAAGAGACTCTGTTATTAGAAAAGGAGAGTACTGTGTCGCGTAGACGCGTCGTGGTCACCGGTATGGGTATGCTGTCGCCACTGGGTACCGATGTACCGAGCACCTGGCAGGGCATTCTGGCTGGCCGCAGTGGCATTGGTCCGATCGAACACACGGACCTGTCTGCCTACTCCACCCGTTTTGGCGGCTCGGTGAAAGGCTTCGAAGTCGAGCAATACCTGTCGGCCAAAGAGGCCCGCAAGCTCGACCTGTTCATCCAGTACGGCCTGGCGGCCGGTTTCCAGGCGGTGCGTAATGCCGGCCTGGAGGTCACCGACGCCAATCGCGAGCGTATTGGCGTGGCCATGGGCTCGGGTATCGGTGGCCTGACCAACATCGAAGAAACCAGCCGCACCCTGCACGACTCGGGGCCGCGCCGCATTTCGCCGTTCTTCGTACCGGGCTCGATCATCAACATGATCTCCGGGTTCCTGTCGATCCACCTGGGTCTGCAAGGGCCGAACTACGCCATTGCCACCGCCTGCACCACCGGCACCCATTGCATCGGCATGGCCGCACGCAATATCGCCTACGGTGAGGCCGACGTGATGATCGCCGGTGGCGCCGAAATGGCCGCTTGCGGCCTGGGCATGGGCGGTTTCGGTGCTTCGCGCGCGCTGTCCACCCGCAACGACGAGCCAAGCCGGGCCAGCCGCCCCTGGGACAAGGGCCGTGACGGCTTCGTGTTGTCCGACGGTGCCGGTGCCTTGGTGCTCGAAGAGCTGGAGCACGCCCAGGCGCGTGGTGCGACCATCTATGCCGAGCTGGTTGGCTTTGGCATGAGCGGCGACGCCTACCACATGACCTCGCCGCCCGACACTGGCGAAGGCGCTGCCCGTTGCATGGCCAACGCCCTGCGCGATGCCGGCATCAAGCCGGAAGAAGTCAGCTACATCAACGCCCACGGCACTTCGACCCCTGCGGGCGACGTGGCCGAAGTGGCTGCGATCAAGCGCGTGTTCGGTGAGCATGCCTACAAGCTGGCGGTCAGCTCGACCAAGTCGATGACCGGTCACCTGCTGGGTGCTGCCGGTGCGGTGGAGGCGATCTTCAGCGTGCTGGCCATCAACAGCCAGATGGCACCGCCCACCATCAACCTGGACGAGCCGGACGAAGGTTGCGACCTTGACTTTGTGCCGCACCAGGCGCGCAGCATGCCGATCGACGTGGTGTTGTCCAACTCGTTCGGCTTTGGCGGCACCAACGGCTCGCTGGTGTTCCGCCGGTTCGCCGGTTGATGCACAGCTGGATCGATGGCCAGCCGGCGGCTGCACTCAACCTGCAGAACCGTGGCCTGGCCTACGGCGATGGCCTGTTCGAGACCATTGCCGTGCGCGGCGGTCGCCCCAGCTTGCTGGACGGCCACCTCGCACGCCTGGCGCTGGGCTGCCAGCGCCTGGCGATCACCGCCGACCTGGCGCTGGTGCGCGACGAACTGCTTCGCTATGCCAGCCAGCTCGGTGAAGGCGTAGCCAAACTTATCCTCACCCGTGGCGACAGCCAGCGTGGCTATGCCCCGGTAGCCGGTGCCGCGCCGCGGCGCATCCTGCAGGGCAGCCCGTTGCCCGGCTATCCTCTTGAGCATGCCGAGCAAGGTGTGCGGTTGTTCCCGTGCCAGACCCGGCTTGGGGAACAACCGCTGCTGGCCGGGCTCAAACACCTCAACCGCCTGGAGCAGGTGCTGGCCCGTGCCGAATGGCAGGACAGCGAACACGCCGAAGGCCTGATGCGTGACGGGCAGGGCAGGGTAATCGAAGGGGTATACAGCAATCTGTTCCTGGTGCGCGACGGCGTGCTGTTTACCGCCGACCTCAGCCGTTGTGGTGTGGCCGGGGTGATGCGTGCGGCGTTGCTGGAGCAGGCCGTACTGCTGGGCATCCCGGCGCAGGTCTGTGACCTGCCGTTCGAGGCGCTGGAGCACGCAGACGAAGTATTTGTTTGCAATAGCGTTTACGGCATTTGGCCCGTACGTGGCGTAGCCGCGCTAAACTGGTCGCCTGGCCCGCTCACCCGTAAACTGCAGGCCGTTGCCCGTACGTTACTGGAAACCTGAATTCGTGAGACGTAAATTCCTGCTGCTGCTGGAAATGGGCTTGATCCTCGCCGGCCTGGCGCTTGGCTGGTCGGCCTGGAAGGTCAACGCCGTCCTGGAGCAGCCCTTGCACGTCACGCAGGAGCGCCTGCTCGATGTGCCCAATGGCACCACCCCCAACCGCATGTTCTATCGCATGCAGAGGGAAGGGTTGCTCGACGACGCCGTGTGGCTGCGCTTGTACTGGCGCTTCAACATGGCTGGCACCCCCCTGCACACCGGTGAGTACCGCCTTACCCCGGGCATGACCGTCGAGCAGCTGTTCGATGCCTGGCGGCGTGCTGATGTGGTGCAGTACAACCTCACGCTGGTCGAAGGCTGGACCTTCCGCCAGGTACGCTCGGCCGTGGCCAAGCATGAAAAGATCAAGCACACCCTGGACGGCCTGTCGGACTCCGAGGTGATGGACAAGCTCGGCCATACCGGCGTGTTCCCGGAAGGGCGCTTCTTCCCGGACACCTACCGCTTCGTGCGCGGCATGAGCGATGTCGAGTTGCTACAACAGGCCTACATGCGTCTGGACGAAGTGCTGGCCAAGGAATGGGCCGAGCGCACCACCGACCTGCCATACCGCGACCCTTACCAGGCGCTGATCATGGCTTCGCTGGTGGAAAAGGAAACCGGTATCCCCCAGGAACGTGGGCAGATAGCCGGCGTGTTCGTGCGGCGCCTGCGCCTGGGCATGATGCTGCAGACCGACCCGACGGTGATCTACGGCATGGGTGAGCGCTACAACGGCAAGATTACCCGCGCCGACCTGCGCGAACCGACGCCCTACAACACCTATACCATCACAGGGTTGCCGCCGACCCCGATTGCCATGGTCGGTCGCGAAGCGATTCACGCGGCGCTCAACCCGTCGAATGGTACCAGCCTGTACTTCGTCGCCCGTGGCGACGGTAGTCACGTGTTCTCCGACGACCTCGATGACCACAACTCGGCGGTGCGCGAGTTCCAGCTCAAGCGCCGTGCAGACTACCGCTCCAGCCCCGCCCCGCAGCAAGAGGCACAACCGGCTGCTGAAGACGCCCAGCCCGAGGTGCCTGCGGCGGATGAGCCGGCAGCGCAGCCGGAACCCGATGAGCCCCCTGTGCAGGACGCCCCTGCCGGTGGCGCGCAAGCGGCCGAACGGCCGACGCCTGACGAACAACATTAAGGACTGCCTGTGAGCGGCTTGTTTATTACGCTGGAAGGCCCCGAAGGCGCGGGCAAGAGCACCAATCGTGACTACCTGGCCGCGCGCTTGCGCGAGCATGGCCTGGACGTGGTATTGACCCGGGAGCCTGGCGGTACGCCCCTGGCCGAAAAAGTGCGCGAACTGTTGCTGGCTCCCAGCGATGAAACCATGGCAGCCGACACCGAGCTGCTGCTGGTATTCGCTGCGCGCGCCCAGCACCTGGCACAGGTCATTCGTCCGGCATTGGCCCGCGGGGCCGTCGTGTTGTGTGACCGCTTCACGGACGCCACCTATGCCTATCAAGGGGGTGGCCGTGGCTTGTCTGTCGAGCGTATCGCTGTCCTGGAGCAATTTGTACAGGGCGACCTGCGCCCAGACCTTACCCTGGTGTTCGACCTGCCGGTCGAGGTAGGCCTTGCCCGCGCCGCCGCCCGCGGTCGCCTGGACCGTTTCGAGCAGGAAGGCCAGGCCTTCTTCGAAGCCGTTCGCCAGGCGTATCTGCAGCGGGCCCAGCGCGAGCCGCAGCGCTACAGCCTGCTGGACGCCGCGCAATCCCTTGAGGCTGTGCAGCGGGCCATTGACGTGCTGCTGCCCGGCATCGTGGAGCGTTGCCGTGGCTGAGGCCTACCCTTGGCAGCAGGCCCTCTGGCAGCAGCTGGCCGGCCGAAGCCAACATGCCCATGCCTATCTGTTGCACGGGCCACAGGGTATCGGCAAGCGGGCCTTGGCAGAGCGCCTGATGGCCCGTCTGCTCTGTCAGCAGCCTCAAGGGCTGGACGCCTGCGGTGGGTGCAAGTCTTGCCTGCTGCTCAAGGCAGGTAGCCACCCGGACAACTTCGTCCTCGAACCTGAAGAGGCCGATAAGCCGATCAAGGTCGACCAGGTGCGCGAACTGGTAGCCTTCGTGGTGCAGACGGCCCAGCTGGGCGGGCGCAAGGTCGTCTTGATCGAGCCGGTGGAGGCGATGAACGTAAATGCCTCCAACGCACTGCTCAAAAGCCTTGAAGAGCCCTCTGGCGATACCGTGTTGCTGTTGGTCACGCACCAGCCTAGCCGCCTGCTGCCCACCATCAAGAGCCGCTGTCAGCAGGTCGCCTGCCCGCAGCCCGGCTTGGCCCAGAGCCAGGCGTGGCTGGCCGAAGCGTTGCCCGACAGTGATCAGGCCGAACGTGACGAGCTGCTGACGTTGGCGGCCGGTTCGCCATTGATGGCAGTCAGCCTGCAGGCCCAAGGCGTGCGTGAGCAACGTGCGCTGGTTACCGATGGGGTGAAGAAGCTGCTCAAACAGCAGCAATCGCCCAGTCAGTTGGCCGATGCCTGGAACGGTGTACCGTTGTTGTTGCTGTTCGACTGGTTTTGCGATTGGTCGCACCTGATCCTGCGCTACCAGTTGACCCAGGACGAGGAAGGTTTAGGCTTGGCCGATATGCGCAAGGTGGTGCAATACCTGGCGCAGAAGAGCCGCCAGGCCAAGGTGCTGGAGGTGCAGGCATGGATCCTGGAGCAGCGCCAGAAGGTGCTGGGCAAGGCCAACCTCAACCGCGCCCTGTTGCTAGAGTCGCTGCTGGCTCACTGGCTGCAATTGCCGGGCGCCCGCTGATTTCCCATTGTTCATGTGTGCTGTTATCCCATGCTCGTAGATTCCCATTGTCACCTCGACCGTCTTGACCTGAGCGCCCATCAGGGCTCCCTCGATGCTGCCTTGCAGGCGGCGCGTGAGCGTGGGGTGGGGCACTTCCTCTGTATCGGTGTCAGCGCCGAGAACGCCGGCGCGGTGAAAGCCCTGAGCGAGCAATACGCCGATGTTGATTGCTCGGTAGGTGTGCACCCGCTGGACCTGGCGCCGGGTGAAACCCCTGCGCTGGAGTGGCTGCTGCGCGAGCTGGCCCACCCGCATGTGGTGGCGATTGGCGAAACCGGGCTGGATTATCACTATGAGCCCGAAGCTGCCGAACTGCAGCAGGCTTCGTTCCGCCTGCACCTGGAAGCCTCGCGGCAGACTGGCAAGCCGGTGATCGTGCACACCCGGGCGGCACGCGCCGATACCCTGGCGTTGTTGCGCGAGGCCAACCTGCCGCAGGCCGGCGTGCTGCATTGCTTTACCGAAGACTGGGACATGGCCAGGGCGGCGCTGGATTTGGGGTATTACATTTCCCTGTCTGGCATCGTGACGTTCCGCAATGCCGAAGCCCTGCGTGAAGTGGCGCGGCAGGTGCCGGTCGATCGGCTGCTGGTGGAAACCGATTCGCCGTACCTGGCACCGATTCCGCACCGGGGCAAGCCGAATTTGCCGCAGTATGTGCGCGAGGTGGCGGAGTACGTGGCCTCGTTGCGGGGGGCCAGTTATGAGCAACTGGCGGAACAAACCACGGCGAACTTCAAGCGGTTGTTCCCGTTGGCGCGAGTGCGCTGATCGCTCGAACTTTATCCCCAGGCCAGTCCATCCTGCGGGCCACACAAAAAAAACCCGGGTTCTGGGGGGGGAATCCGGGTTAAGACCATTAGGAGTAAAACAAAGGTACGCGGTCCCTGAGCACCTTTATCGGCGCGCCACTTGGGGGGGATGCGCCGCGCCAACACTTCAAGTATTGGTCAGGTTTGGCGCAGTGCCAGTGCATATTGGTCGTTTTTTAAACAGATTTGGAATACGCCGAGGTTCCATTCCTCCCGCAGCGCATGGCCATATGCATCGTGAAACACAGACATGCTTGGATGATCCGTGCAATTTCCCGCAAGTTAGGCATAATAAACCGCTTCGATTGTCATCCAGTCCTTCCCATGCAGAAAGAACCTCGTAAGGTCCGTGAGTTTCGCCGTCGCGAACAGGAAATCCTCGACACCGCGCTCAAGCTGTTTCTCGAACAGGGTGAAGACAGCGTCACCGTCGAGATGATCGCCGACGCCGTGGGCATCGGCAAAGGCACGATCTACAAGCACTTCAAGTCCAAGGCGGAGATCTACCTGCGCCTGATGCTCGACTATGAGCGTGACCTGAACGCGCTGTTGCACTCGGCCGACGTCGACCGCGACAAGGAAGCCCTGTCGCGTGCCTACTTCGAGTTCCGCATGCGCGACCCGCAACGTTACCGGCTGTTCGACCGCCTGGAAGAAAAGGTGGTCAAGGGCAATCAGGTGCCGGAAATGGTCGAGCAACTGCACAGCATTCGGGCCTCCAACTTCGACCGCCTGACCCAGCTGATCAAAGGCCGCATCAGCGAAGGCAAGCTTGAAGACGTACCGCCCTATTTCCACTACTGCGCCGCCTGGGCACTGGTGCATGGCGCCGTGGCGCTGTACCACTCGCCGTTCTGGAGCAATGTGCTGGAGGACCAGGAGGGCTTCTTCCAGTTCCTGATGGACATCGGCGTGCGCATGGGTAACAAGCGCAAGCGCGACCCGGAACCCTCGAACTGAAGCGCAGCTTCGTTCGCTGCTGATACCCGGTATGAAGCGGGGGGCTTGCAAAAACCTGATTTATGAGTCAGGTTTTGCCAGCCCTCATCATCCATGCCGGAGTCATTCATGATTGTCGATCGTCAAGGCAGGCGTTTTCGCAACCTGCGCGTCAGCCTGACGGCTGCCTGCAATTACGCCTGCACCTACTGCGTACCAGACGGCAAGCGTCTGGTGGCGGCGCATGACGAATTGTCGGCGGATGCCCTGGCCCGTGGCGTGGCCTACCTGATCGAAGCGGCCGGTATCGAGCGGCTGCGCATCACGGGCGGTGAGCCGCTGGTCAGCCCACGCCTGGATGCCTTTCTGGCCGCTGTGGCCAAACTAAGCCTCGATGATATTTCGTTGACCACCAATGGCCAGCTGTTGGCGCGCAAGTTGCCCCAGTTGCAGGCAGCTGGCATCCGCCGCCTGAATGTTTCACTCGACACCCTTGACCCTCAAGCCTTCCGCCGCATTGCGCGGGGTGGTGACCTGGCCAATGTGCTGGCAGGCATGGAGCAGGCCAGTGCGATGGGGATGCGCATCAAGGTGAACATGGTGCCGATGCGCGGGCAGAACCTCGACCAGGTAGTGCCGCTACTGGATTACTGCCTTGAACGCGGCTTTGAGCTTCGCTTCATAGAGCTCATGCGCATGGGCCACCTGGCGCGTGACCGCAATACCTTCCTGCAACAGTTCCTCGGCCTTGACCCACTGCTCACGCTGATTGGCAGCAGGCACACCTATGCCCAGGTCGATGCGCCAGTGGACGCCACGGCTTTGCGTTATGAAATACCTGGACGTGGGCACTTCGGCGTCATTGCCAACGAAAGCCTGCCGTTCTGCCGCACCTGCTCGCGTTTGCGCTTGTCCTCGACAGGCTGGTTGCATGGCTGCCTTTCGTCCAGCAATCGCCACTTCGTCGGCGATCTGCTGGATAAGCCACGCCATCAGGCATTGCCGGCCCTGCAGCGCTTGCTGGTCAAGGCCTTGGCTGACAAGCAAGAGCAAGCGTTTTCCGGGGATGTGATGGTGATGAAAGTGATCGGTGGCTGAAGCTGGCGCAAAAGCTGCATCCGCCGGCTATTCGCCGGTTTTTCGTCACCGGCCACTGGAGGAAAGATGCGTAGCCTGGTCTTGCTGCTGGCGCTGATGGCGCTGGGCGGTTGCATGAATGTCAGCGATATGGGCGAGGGCGTTCGTTATCACATGAGCGATGCCGGTCTGCTGGACCACAGTGATACCCGTCGCACCCTGTCGATCCGTCTGCAGCCCGATTCGTTCATCTTCATCGGCCAAGGCGCGTTCGTGCCACCAGGCAAGGGGCCAGTGCCTCGGCAGAACGTGGTGGCCGAGCAGGCCTTCAAGAGCTTTGTCGAATATTTCCCGCTGGTGCGCCGCGCCCAAGGCCCGCTGGGCCTGGAAGAAGCCGTTGCCCAGGCGCGTTCGGTAGGTGCGGACTACGTGTTGTACACCCGCTTCGCCCGTACCGACGACCGTATCGGCAATGGCGACGAATGGTATGACGAACAGGCGGTCGACCGCTTGGGTTGGGACAGTGGCGTGGTGCAGATGATGCTGATCGAAACCAATACCCGCTACCTGATCGATACCGCACGCATCAAGAGCCGTGGCGGTTTGTTGACGTTCCACGACAATACCCCCGAGGATTTGCTTGGCGCCCCGATGCGCGAGTACGCTCGTAGCCTTCTGGGCATGAGCGAATGAGGCAGGTGTGATGAGCGATTCCGGCAAGGCCAATGATCTTCTGGCGCAGATCCCCAAGGCCAAGGGGTTGCCGCCGGTGCATCTGTGGAACCCGGACTTCTGCGGCGACATCGACATGCGGATCGCTCGCGATGGCACCTGGTACTACCTGGGTACGCCGATCGGGCGCAAACCGATGGTGCGGCTGTTCTCCACCATCATCCGCCGCGATGGCGATGACTACTTCCTGGTTACCCCGGTAGAAAAGGTTGGCATCCGCGTGGATGACGCGCCGTTCGTGGCGGTGGCGCTGGAGGTGCTGGGGGAGGGCGAACAGCAGGTGCTGCGCTTTACCAGCAATGTCGAGGACCAGGTGGATGCCGGGCCGGACAGCCCGCTGCGTGTGGTGATCGACCCGGTGACGCAGGAACCGTCGCCCTATGTGCTGATGCGCAGCAACCTTGAGGCGCTGATTCATCGCAACGTGTTCTACCAGCTGGTGGAGCTGGCGGTGCCGCGTGTGATCGAGGGCGAGGAGTGGCTTGGGGTGTGGAGCCAAGGGGCGTTTTACCCGATCGGCCGGAGTAGCTGAGATCGCCGGGGCTGCGAAGCGGCCCCCTGTTTTTCCTGCGGATTGGCCATTTCGCTTCCGTGGGCCTGGGCCTAACCTGCTGGCAACCGCCATCCAGGAGAAGCCCACCATGAAACCCTTAGCCTTCGTTCTTTTTGCGCTGCTCGCCGCCCAGGCCCCTGTCTGGGCGCACGGCAGCGTTGCCGATCAGGTCAAGGTCCTGCAACAACAGCAGCCTTCAAATGCCCCCGGCAAAACCGCCGTCATGCTCACTGTGAGCTACGCGCCCGGCGAAGCATCCCCCGCGCACCAGCACCCGGGCGCGGTAATGGCCTATGTGCTGGAAGGGAGCGTGGTATCGAAACTCAACAACGAGCAGGAAAAGACCTACAAGGCCGGCGATTACTGGTATGAGGCGCCTGGTACCGTGCACAGCGTGTCCCGCAATGCCAGCAAGACCCAACCCGCCAAGCTGCTGGTCTGGAGCCTGGTGGACGAGGGCAAGCCGGTGACCGAGGTGCTGGGCCAATAAACCCGGCGCATAGAAAAAGCCCCCGGTTGCTTGCGCACCCGGGGGCTTTTCAGTGTTTGGCTCCGCGACCTGGACTCGAACCAGGGACCCAATGATTAACAGTCATTTGCTCTACCGACTGAGCTATCGCGGAATCTGCGCGTATCTTACTGATTGCCAAGAGGATGTCAAGCTACCCCTTGGCAAAACAATGAGTTACAGCACTTCCACGATGGCCTTGGTGACCACGTGGATGTTGCTCTGGTTCAGCGCGGCCACTGCGATGCGGCCGGTGTCCAGGGCGTAGATGCCAAAGTCGTTCTTCAGGCGGGCAACCTGTTCAACGGTCAGGCCCGAGTAGGAGAACATGCCAACCTGACGGCCAACGAAGCTGAAGTCGCGGTTGGCGCCATATTCGGCCAGCAGCGAAACCATCTGCTTGCGCATGCCGTGGATACGCTCGCGCATTTCGGCCAGTTCGGTTTCCCACATCTGGCGCAGTTCGGCACTGTTCAGTACGGTGGCCACGATGGTGGCGCCGTGGGTTGGCGGGTTGGAGTAGGTGGTGCGGATCACACGCTTGACCTGCGACAGCACGCGGGTGCTCTCGTCCTTGGACGCGGTGACGATCGACAGTGCACCCACGCGCTCGCCGTACAGCGAGAACGATTTGGAGAACGAGCTGGAAACGAAGAACTCCAGGCCCGACTCGGCGAACAGGCGCACGGCGAAGGCGTCTTCGGCGATGCCGTCACCAAAGCCCTGGTAGGCCATGTCGAGGAACGGTACGTGGCCTTTGGCCTTGACCACTTCCAGGACGTTTTTCCAGTCATCCAGGCTCAGGTCGACGCCGGTCGGGTTGTGGCAGCAGGCGTGCAGCACCACGATCGAGCCGGATGGCAGGTTGTTCAGGTCTTCGAGCATGCCGGCGCGGTTGACGTCGTGGGTCGGCGCGTCGTAATAGCGGTAGTTCTGCACCGGGAAGCCGGCCGATTCGAACAGGGCGCGATGGTTTTCCCAGCTTGGGTCGCTGATGGCAACCACGGCGTTCGGCGAGATACGCTTGAGGAAGTCGGCGCCAATCTTCAGTGCGCCGGTACCGCCGACGGCCTGCACGGTAACCACGCGGCCAGCGGCCAGCAGTGGCGACTCGGCGCCGAAGATCAGTTTTTGCACAGCCTGGTCGTAGGTGGCGATACCGTCGATCGGCAGGTAGCCGCGCGAGGCGTGCTGGGCGGCACGCTGGGTCTCGGCTTCGATCACGGCGCGCAGCAGCGGAATGCGGCCTTCCTCATTGCAGTACACGCCTACGCCCAGGTTGACCTTGTCGGTACGTGGGTCGGCGTTGAATGCTTCGTTGAGGCCCAGAATAGGGTCGCGGGGTGCCAGCTCGACAGCGGAAAACAGGCTCATTGTTACCTTGGCTCTGATTGGAGAGTGATAGGACGTACACGCTCCAGCCGAATGCACTGAAGCGGTGCACAAACGGGGAGTCAGTATAGTGATACCGACCGGTCACTGCGACACTCTGGCACAGCTTTTCCGGCTATTTGCGCAAATATTTTTCGACCATTGGTCGAATTGCCGGGTCCACCGTTACACGCGCTCACAGCTACGCCTTGAAAGCGCCCCCGGGCGGGCGCATTTGGGTATAGACTACTGGCTAAATTTACAGTTGCTGCAGCACCGCGAGGT
This sequence comes from Pseudomonas sp. RV120224-01b, assembly GCF_003208145.1. NCBI lineage: Bacteria > Pseudomonadati > Pseudomonadota > Gammaproteobacteria > Pseudomonadales > Pseudomonadaceae > Pseudomonas > Pseudomonas sp. RV120224-01b. The sequence goes on from NZ_QKMQ01000001.1 coordinate 299,079, forward strand.
CCGTCATGTCCGAGTTCCAGCTCGTCACCCGTTTCCAGCCGGCCGGCGACCAGCCCGAGGCCATTCGCCAGATGGTCGAAGGCATCGAGGCGGGGCTGTCGCACCAGACGTTGCTCGGGGTGACCGGGTCGGGCAAGACCTTCAGCATTGCCAATGTCATCCAGCAAGTGCAGCGCCCGACCCTGGTGCTGGCGCCGAACAAGACCCTGGCCGCGCAGCTGTACGGCGAATTCAAGGCGTTTTTCCCCAACAATGCGGTGGAGTATTTCGTTTCCTACTACGACTACTACCAGCCGGAAGCCTACGTGCCGTCTTCGGACACCTTCATCGAGAAGGACGCCTCGATCAACGACCATATCGAGCAGATGCGCCTGTCGGCGACCAAGGCGCTGCTGGAGCGGCGCGATGCGATCATCGTGACCACCGTTTCGTGCATCTATGGTTTGGGTAGCCCCGAGTCCTACCTGAAAATGGTCCTGCACGTAGACCGTGGTGACAAGCTCGACCAGCGCGCATTGCTGCGCCGTCTGGCGGACCTGCAATACACCCGCAACGAAATGGACTTTGCCCGTGCCACGTTCCGCGTGCGCGGTGATGTGATCGACATTTTCCCGGCGGAATCGGACCTTGAAGCCATCCGCATCGAGCTGTTCGATGACGAGGTGGAAAATATCGCCGCCTTCGACCCGCTCACCGGCGAGGTCTTCCGCAAGCTGCCGCGTTTTACCTTCTACCCCAAGAGCCACTACGTCACGCCGCGGGAAACCCTGCTGGAGGCGGTGGAGGGTATCAAGGAAGAGTTGAAGGAGCGCCTGGAGTACCTGCACAAGGCCAATAAGCTGGTGGAGGCGCAGCGTCTGGAGCAGCGCACCCGCTTCGACCTGGAGATGATCCTGGAGCTGGGCTACTGCAACGGCATCGAGAACTACTCGCGCTACCTGTCTGGCCGCCCGGCCGGCGCGCCGCCGCCCACCTTGTACGACTACCTGCCGCCGGATGCGCTGCTGGTGATCGATGAATCCCACGTGAGTGTTCCGCAGGTCGGCGCCATGTACAAAGGCGACCGTTCGCGCAAGGAAACGCTGGTCGAGTACGGCTTCCGCATGCCCTCGGCGCTGGACAACCGCCCCATGCGTTTCGATGAATGGGAGGACGTCAGCCCGCAAACCATCTTTGTGTCCGCTACCCCTGGCCCCTACGAGGCTGAGCACGCCGGGCGCGTGGTGGAGCAGGTGGTGCGCCCGACCGGCCTCGTCGACCCGCAGGTCGAGGTGCGCCCGGCACTGACCCAGGTGGACGACCTGTTGTCGGAAATCCGCAAGCGTGTGGCCCAGGGCGAGCGGGTGCTGGCCACCACGCTGACCAAGCGCATGGCTGAAGACCTGACCGACTACCTGGCCGACCATGACGTGCGGGTGCGCTACCTGCACTCGGACATCGACACCGTGGAGCGGGTGGAAATCATCCGCGACCTGCGGCTGGGTACTTTCGATGTGCTGGTCGGTATCAACCTGCTGCGTGAGGGTCTGGACATGCCGGAGGTGTCGCTGGTGGCGATCCTCGATGCCGACAAGGAAGGGTTCCTGCGTTCCGAGCGCTCACTGATCCAGACCATCGGGCGTGCTGCGCGAAACCTGAATGGCCGGGCAATCCTTTACGCTGATAACGTCACGGGCTCGATGCAGCGAGCGATAGACGAAACCGAGCGCCGCCGCGAGAAGCAGATCGCGTTCAACGAAGCCAACGGCATTGTGCCCAAGGGCGTGGTCAAGGACATTACCGACATCATGGAAGGTGCCACCGTCCCTGGCGCGCGCAGCAAGAAGCGCAAGGGCATGGCCAAGGCGGCGGAGGAGAGCGCCCGTTACGAGGCCGAACTGCGCACGCCGGGCGAGATCACCAAGCGTATCAAGCAACTGGAAGAGAAGATGATGCAGTTTGCCCGCGATCTGGAATTCGAGGCGGCGGCGCAGTTGCGTGATGAAATTGCCCAACTGCGCGAGCGGTTGATTACCAGCTGAAGCCTGCCGCCGGCTCTGTGGGAGCGGCCTTGTGTCGCGATTGGGCCGCGTAGCGGTCCCCGGATTTCAGCTTTAAAGCAAATAATGCCGGGGCCGCTGTGCGGCCCAATCGCGACACAAGGCCGCTCCCACTGGGGCTGCGCAGAACTTGAAAGTTGTTTAGTGGGCTTCCCCGGCTTTCAAGCCTTCCGGCAACTTCCGGGTCAGCAACACCGCCACCATGCTCACCGCCAACCCGATCCCGACGAAGTGGAACGCATCGTTGTACGCCATGATCAACGCCTGCTGGTGGGTAATCTCGCTCAGCTTCCCCAGCGCCGCATTGTCATTCCCCAGCCTTTCGGCCAGTTGCGCCAGCCGCTCCGCCACCTGCGGGTTGCTCGGCACCACCGCCTCCCGCAGGTAATCGAAGTAGACCTTGGTCCGCGCATCCAGCAGGGTGGCCAGCAAGGCAATACCAATCGCTCCGCCCAGATTACGCAGGATATTGAACAGGCTCGAAGCCGACCCGGCATCCTGCGGCTGGACATAGGCCGTGGCAATCAGCGAAATGGTCACCATGATCATCGGTTGGCCCAAGGCGCGGATGATCTGGATATGGTTGAACTGCGGCCCGGCAAAATCCGGGTTGAGCACCCCCGAGCCGAAACTGGCCGCACCGAACAGGCAGAACCCCAGCGCACACAGCACCTTGGGCGATATCACCTTCATCAATTGCGGCACCAGCGGTATCAGGAACAGCTGCGGAATCCCCATCCACATGATCACCTCGCCGATCTGCAAGGCGTTGTAACCCTGCACCTGCGCCAGGTACAGCGGTAACAGGTAGATCGACCCGTACAGCCCCACGCCCATGCCCAGGCTGGCAATGCTCGACAGGCCGAAATTGCGGTTGCCCAGGATGCGCAGGTTGATCAGCGGGTGTGGCTTGGAAAACTGCAGGATGACGAAGGTGATCAGGCTGACCAGGGCGATGCTGCCCAGGCCCACGATGAGGTGCGATTCCAGCCAGTCCTTGCGGTGGCCTTCCTCCAGAAACACCTGCAGGCAACCCAGCCCCAGGCCCAGGGTGACGATGCCGGCGTAATCGGTGCTTTTGAGCAGTTCCCAGTGCGCTTCCTTCTTTTCCAGCCCGTACAGCAGGCCGGCGATCATCACCAGCCCCGGCGGGATGTTGATGTAGAAGATGTACTCCCAGCCCCAGTTTTCAGTCAGCCAGCCACCCAGCGTGGGGCCGATGGACGGGGCGAAGGTGGCCGTCATGGCAAACATGGCCATGCCTTTGGCGCGGTGGTGCTCAGGCAGTTTGATCAGGGTGAGGGTGAAGGCCAGCGGGATCAGCGCGCCGCCAGTAAAGCCTTGCAGGGCCCGGAACAGGATCATGCTCTCCAGGTTCCAGGCCATCGAGCACAGCAGTGACGACAGCAGGAAGCCTGCGGATACCCACACCGCCAGGCGACGGGCGGACAATAGCTGCACCAGCCAGGCGGTTAGCGGGATCATGATGATTTCCGCCACCAGGTAGGAGGTGGAAATCCATGAACCTTCTTCCAGCGTGGCCGACAGTGCGCCCTGGATGTCCTTGAGCGACGAGTTGGTGATCTGGATGTCCAGCACCGCCATGAAGGCGCCGAGCATCACGCTCATCACTGCGATCCAGTCGCGTCGGGTGGGCTCGGCTGTAGGCCTGAGCAGTTGATCACCGGCCATCGTGGCCTTCGTTTTCGCTGCGCAGGTCGACGGTGGCGGTTACCGACATGCCGGGGCGGATGCGCCCGTGCAGCGGGTTGTCGGCGCGGAAGGTGAGTTTTACCGGGATGCGCTGCACCACCTTGGTGAAGTTGCCGGTGGCGTTGTCGGGCGGCAGCAGGCTGAATTGCGCGCCCGACGCGGCGAACAGGCTGTCGACCCGGCCTTCGATGGGCGTGTCGGGGTAGCTGTCGAACAGCAGTTCAGCGCGCTGGCCGGGCTGCATGTGGCCAATCTGCGTTTCCTTGAAGTTGGCCTGCACCCAGATGTCTTCGTCTGGCACGATCGACAGCAGGTAGGCGCCGGCCTGCACCACCTGGCCATTGCGCGCACTGCGCTGGCCGATGGTGCCGCTGATTGGTGCGCGGATCTCGCAGCGGGTCAGGTTCAGCTCAGCCTGGGCCAGGTCGGCGCGGGCATTGGCGATTTGCGCATCGAGGCGTTTGAGGTCGGCGTTCAGCGCGTTGACTTGCTGGCGCTGGCTTTGCAGGTCGGCGCGGGCCTTGTCGACCTGGGAGCCGGCGACGTGGCTGTCTGCCGACAGGGTGGTGACCCGTTCTTCGGATACAAAGCCAGGCTTGCGCAGCTTCTCGGCGCGGCTCAGGTCCAGCCGTGAACGGTCGAAAGTGGCCTGGTTGGCCGCCACCTGGGCCTGGCCGGCAGCAATCAGGCTGCCTTGCTGGGTCAGGCGGCTTTGCGCCTGTGCGTACTCGGCTTCGCGGGTGGCGAGGGCGGCGTGGGCGCGCTCAACCGCCAGCTCGAAGTCAGCGGCTTCCAGGCGCACCAGCAGGTCGCCCTTGTTGACGTGCTGGTTGTCCTCGACCGGCACCGTGTCGATGCGGGCGCCCAGCTGGCTGGAAATGCGCGTGATTTCGCCCTGCACGTAGGCGTTGTCGGTGCTCTCGTAGAAGCGGCCTTTGAAGTACCAGTGGGCCAGGAAGGCGAGGGCGATGAGGGCCACGAGGGTGAAAAAGACCAGCAGGCGGCGTTTGAGTTGGGCGGGCATGGGGACTATCGTTCCAGAAATGTAAATAAATTTAACAGCGGCACAGGGCCTGTCGACAAGTGACGTTCGCGCCATTGCTGGAGCCCGGTGCCTGCCTCCTGCTAACATCCCGCCTTTGTTTCATCTTTCGTTCGAGACCTTCCATGACCACCGTACGCACGCGTATCGCGCCATCGCCTACCGGCGACCCCCATGTCGGCACTGCCTACATCGCCCTGTTCAACTACTGCTTTGCCAAGCAGCACGGCGGTGAGTTCATCCTGCGCATCGAAGACACCGACCAGCTGCGCTCCACGCGCGAGTCGGAACAGCAGATCTTCGACGCCCTGCGCTGGCTCGGCATCGAATGGAACGAAGGCCCGGACGTCGGCGGCCCGCACGGCCCGTACCGGCAGAGCGAGCGTGGCGAGATCTACGCCAAGTACGCCAAGGAACTGGTCGACGCCGGTCACGCCTTCTACTGCTTCTGCACCGCTGAAGAGCTGGACCAGATGCGTGCCGAGCAGCAAGCCCGTGGCGAGACCCCGCGCTACGACGGTCGCGCACTGCTGCTGAGCGCCGAGGAAGTAGAGCGCCGCCTGGCCGCTGGCGAGCCGCATGTGATCCGCATGAAGGTGCCGAGCGAAGGCATGTGCGTGGTCCCGGACATGCTGCGCGGCGATGTCGAAATCCCGTGGGACCGCATGGACATGCAGGTGCTGATGAAGAACGACGGCCTGCCGACGTACTTCCTGGCCAACGTGGTCGACGACCACCTGATGGGCATCACCCACGTACTGCGTGGCGAAGAGTGGCTGCCGTCGGCACCCAAGCTGATCAAGCTGTATGAGTACTTCGGCTGGGAACAGCCAAAGCTGTGCTACATGCCGCTGCTGCGTAACCCGGACAAATCCAAGCTGTCCAAGCGCAAGAACCCGACCTCGGTCACCTTCTACGAGCGCATGGGGTTCATGCCCGAGGCGATGCTCAACTACCTGGGCCGCATGGGCTGGTCGATGCCGGACGAGCGCGAGAAGTTCTCGCTGGCTGAAATGGTCGAACACTTCGACCTGTCGCGCATCTCGCTCGGCGGGCCGATCTTCGACATCGAGAAGCTGTCCTGGCTCAACGGCCAGTGGCTGCGCGAGCTGCCGGTCGAGGAATTCGCGGCACGCCTGCAGAAGTGGGCATTCAACAGCGACTACATGATGAAGATCGCCCCGCACGTGCAGGGCCGTGTGGAAACTTTCAGCCAGGTTGCCCCGCTGGGCGGGTTCTTCTTCGAAGGCGCGCTGAAGCTGGATGCCAAGCTGTTCGAAAGCAAGAAACTGTCGGCTGACCAGGTACGTCAGGTGATCCAGCTGATCCTGTGGAAGCTCGAAAGCCTGCGCCAGTGGGAAAAAGAGCGCATCACCGGCTGCATCCAGGCCGTGGTCGAGGCGCTGGAACTGAAGCTGCGTGACGCCATGCCGCTGATGTTCGCCGCCATCACTGGCCAGGCCAGTTCGGTGTCGGTACTGGACGCCATGGAAATCCTTGGCCCGGACCTGACCCGCTACCGCCTGCGCCAGGCCCTGGACTTGCTGGGTGGCGTGTCGAAGAAAGAAAACAAAGAGTGGGAAAAGCTGCTGGCCTCGATCGCCTGATTCAGCTTTACGCCTAACCTGTGGGAGCGGGCGTGCCCGCGAATGCGATGGTAAATTCAATACCGCATTCGCGGGCACGCCCGCTCCCACAGGTCCATGTAAGCCCCAAAAACCGGGGCAGGGCGGTAAGTTATTGTTATCTGTGAAAAAACTTTTGAATATTTTCGAAATTTCGTTTGACAGCCCGGCAATCCGATCTTAATATGCGCCCCGTCCACAGCGATGAACGAAAACGAAACGCCAGCCACCCAGTCAGCGATTCTGTTCAGAGCGACATTGTGGGGCTATAGCTCAGCTGGGAGAGCGCCTGCATGGCATGCAGGAGGTCAGCGGTTCGATCCCGCTTAGCTCCACCAAATTCCGCTTGGCAGCCAAGGCTGTCGAGCAAGACCGGGTCCAGCAACCGGGTCTTGAAGGTAAGAAGGTTCGTCCCCTTCGTCTAGTGGCCTAGGACACCGCCCTTTCACGGCGGTAACAGGGGTTCGAGTCCCCTAGGGGACGCCAGTTTTGCACAAGCGATGTTTCACGATGTCGCTGGGCCGCGAGGCTAAAAATCCGGGGCTATAGCTCAGCTGGGAGAGCGCCTGCATGGCATGCAGGAGGTCAGCGGTTCGATCCCGCTTAGCTCCACCAAATTCCGCTTGGCAGCCAAGGCTGTCGAGCAAGACCGGGTCCAGCAACCGGGTCTTGAAGGTAAGAAGGTTCGTCCCCTTCGTCTAGTGGCCTAGGACACCGCCCTTTCACGGCGGTAACAGGGGTTCGAGTCCCCTAGGGGACGCCAAATTTACCCGCGTTTTGCGGGACCTTTAAGGCTCATTCGATTATTGAATGGGCCTTTTGTTTTTCTCCCTCCCGAAAAATTCGCAACCGACAGGCGGCGAGAAATTCTGCTTGCCAAAAAATATGATGAGAATAATATTTCGATCATCATATTTCGTCCGGCGAATGTTCAGATGAGCGACAAGAAGAGCAAAACCCGCGAACGCATTCTGGAAGCCGCACGCAGTGCGCTGATCCAGCACGGCCCGGCCGAGCCCAGCGTTAGCCAGGTAATGGGCGCCGCAGGCCTGACCGTCGGTGGTTTTTATGCCCACTTCGACAGTAAGGACGAGCTGATGCTAGAGGCGTTCCGCCAGCTGTTGGGTGAGCGCCGCGCCTTGCTCGCCCAGATCGACCCCAGTCTCGATGGTGCGGGGCGGCGGGCGCTGGCCAGTGCCTTCTACCTGTCGCGTAAACACCGGGATGCCGAAGTGCACGCCTGCCCGCTGCCTAATTCGCTGGGCGAGATGCAGCGCCTGCCGGAAGTCTTCCGTGAGGTATTGGCCGAACACATCGAGCTGATGACCGCTGCCATGGTCGATCGCCCCGAGGATGCCGACAAAGCCTTGGCCGATCTGGCGTTGATGGTCGGTGGCCTGGCCCTGGCCCGCGCCCTGGGTACCAGCGAGTTGTCAGACCGTATTCTGCGCGCCGCCAAATCGGCGGTGCTTTAACCCTGGAGCATGACAATGACTACCCTGAGCTGGATTCGTGGTGTCAATGGCACCCTGGGCCGCCTGGCCCCCGAGCATGTCGCGGGCAGGATGCGCCGTGCCTTCATGACGCCGCGCAACTTGCCGCCGCGGGATTGGGAGTTGCCCGTGTTGGTCAGTGCCGAGCGCATTACCCTGCGCTTCGGCTTGTCGGCCCTGCGCTGGGGTAATGGGCCGACCGTGCTGCTGATGCACGGTTGGGAAGGGCGCCCGACCCAGTTTGCTGCGTTGATCGAAACCTTGGTCCAGGCCGGGCACACGGTGGTGTCACTGGAGGGGCCGGGGCATGGGCGTTCGCCTGGCGAGCAGGCCAATGTGGTGCTGTTTGCCCGGGCCCTGCTGGAGGCCGCCGCCGAGCTGCCGCCGCTGCGTGCGGTCATTGGCCATTCCATGGGCGGTGCCAGTGTGTTGCTGGCCTTGCAGATGGGGCTGCGTACAGAGGCTGCGGTCAGCATTGCGGCCCCGGCGCGGCTGTTGGGTGTGTTGCGTGGTTTTGCTCATCGCCTGGGGCTTCCGGCACGGGCGCGGGCGGCGTTCATTCGGCAGATTGAGCGGGATGTGGGGATGCAGATAGCCCGGCTGGATGTGACCGGTTATCAGCTGGAGTTGCCGGGGCTGGTGGTGCATGCCGCTGATGACGCCTTGGTGGCCGCCGATGAGGCTCAGGTTATCCATAAAGCGTGGTTCGACAGCCGCCTGATGCTGCTGGAGGCGGGTGGGCATCAGCGTGTACTGTCCGACCCGCGGCTGGGTGAGGCAGTGCTCGAATTGCTCGCCCGCGCTGCTGCACCGGCGCGTCAAAGCGCCTGAGTGGCAGCAGGGCTGGACATTCCCTCACTCGTCACGGCTAAATTCACTTTTTCCGCCAAGGAAGCGAACATGAGCTGGGACCTGGCAACACCCTTCGTCATCGACCTGCGCGTCGGCAGCGAGGACATTGATGGCCTCGGCCACGCCAATAACGCGGTGTACGTCACCTGGCTGGAGCGCTGTGCCTGGCGCCACTCCCAGCGCCTGGGCCTGGACCTGGCCGAATACCGTCGGCTAGACCGCGCCATGGCGGTAGTGTGTCACGAAATCGACTACCTGGCCGCTGCCTACGAGGACGATGAACTGCAACTGGCCACCTGGATCATCGATTGGGACCAGCGCCTGCGCATGACTCGCCGTTTCCAGCTCAAGCGCCCGCGTGACGGCGTGACCCTGCTGCGTGCGCAAACCACCTTCGCCTGCATCGAGCTGTCCAGCGGTAAGCCCAAACGCATGCCGGCAGAATTCCTTGACGGTTACGGCCCGGCGCTGATCGGCGCCTGAAACCCCGGCAATTTTTGTTAGACTGCCGGCTTTTTCCGCCGAGACCCCGACATGCAAATTGCCCTGGCCCCCATGGAGGGGCTGGTCGACAACATCCTGCGCGACGTACTGACCCGCGTGGGCGGCATCGACTGGTGCGTCACCGAGTTCATTCGTGTGTGCGACCGCCTGCTGCCGCCTTCTTCGTTCGACAAGCTGGCGCCCGAGCTGCGCCAGGGCGCGCGCACGGCTGCCGGGGTGCCCATGCGTGTGCAGTTGCTGGGTTCGGACCCGGTATGTCTGGCGGAAAACGCCGCGCTGGCCTGCGAGCTGGGCGCACCGGTGATCGACCTGAACTTTGGCTGCCCGGCCAAGACCGTGAACAAGTCGCGGGGTGGTGCCGTGCTGCTCAAAGAGCCGGAACTGCTGCACGCCATCGTGCGCGAAGTGCGCCGTGCCGTGCCGGCCGATATCCCGGTGACCTCGAAGATGCGCCTGGGCTTCGACAGCCCTGATGGTGCACTGGAGTGTGCCACGGCGCTGGCCGAAGGCGGCTCGGCGCACCTGGTGGTGCATGCACGGACCAAGGTCGAAGGCTACAAACCGCCGGCGCACTGGGAGTGGGTGGCGCGGGTGCAGGATGTGGTGAAGGTGCCGGTGTTCGCCAATGGCGAGATCTGGACTGTCGATGACTGGCGGCGTTGCCGTGAGGTCAGTGGGGCCGAAGACATCATGCTGGGCCGTGGGCTGGTATCGCGTCCCGACCTGGGTCTGCAGATTGCGGCCGCGCGTGACGGGCGCGATTATCAGCCGATGAGCTGGGACGATTTGCTGCCGTTGCTGCGCGAGTTCTGGCGTCAGGCTCAGCACAAGCTGTCGCCGCGCTATGCGCCGGGGCGGATGAAGCAGTGGTTGGCGATGCTGACCCGCAGTTACCCGGAGGCGGTGGTGCTGTTTGCCGAGTTGCGCCGGGAGGATGATTGCGCGCGGATCAGCCGGTTGCTGGGGGTTGTTGAGGCTCAAGCTCTGGAAGCCTGTGTAGCCTGATCCGGCCCTATCGCCGGCAAGCCGGCTCCCACAGGAACACCGCAGCCTTTGAAACCTGTGCAGTACCTGTGGGAGCTGGCTTGCCGGCGATAGGGCCATCAGATCCAGTGCAAAAATCAGATTTTTTCTCCTTGCCCCTTGAAAGCATTTCCCTCGGCCATATCTCTTGAGTACGCGATGCCGAAGTCGGGTCGCGTAATGACTTACTTGCTGAATCTCAGGAGTTTATGACCATGACCACCGCTTTCTCTCTCGCACCCCTGTTCCGCCATTCCGTAGGTTTCGACCGTTTCAACGACCTGTTCGAATCTGCGGCACGTAACGAGGCCGGTAGCAGCTACCCGCCCTACAACGTGGAAAAGCATGGCGATGACCACTATCGCATCGTGGTTGCCGCAGCCGGTTTCCAGGAGCAGGACCTCGACCTGCAAGTCGAAAAAGGCGTCCTGACCGTGACCGGTGGCAAGCGCGACAATGGCGCCGCTGAAGTGACCTACCTGCACCAGGGTATCGCGCAACGCGCCTTCAAGCTGTCGTTCCGCCTGGCCGACCATATCGAAGTGAAGGCCGCCGGCCTGGCCAATGGCCTGCTCAGCATCGACCTGCTGCGCATCGTGCCTGAAGAAGCCAAGGCCAAGCGCATCCCGATCAATGGCGACAAGCCAGCGCTGAACTGATCGCGCTGCAGTGAAGAAGGGCACCCTCGGGTGCCCTTCTTGCGTTTGCAGGCCGGATCAGTAACCCGCCGGCGCCTCCAGCAACATCTGCCGAAACTCCGGCAACGGCAATGGCCGGCTGTGCAGGTAACCCTGGTACAAGTGGCAGCCCAGCCGTTCGAGGAATTCCAGCTGTTCGGTCAGTTCTACCCCCTCGGCAATCACGGCCAGGTCCAGGCTGCGGGCCATGGCAACGATGGCGCGCACGATTTCCGCGTCGTTGGGGTCGACCGGCGCGTCGCGCACGAAGGTCTGGTCGATCTTCAGCGCATCCACCGGCAGGCGCTTGAGGTAGGTGAGTGAGGAATAACCGGTGCCAAAGTCATCCATGGCAAAGCTCACCCCGAAGCGCTTGAGTTCGCGCATTTTGCTGATGGTGTCTTCCAGGTTCTGGATCACGATGCCTTCGGTGATTTCCAGCTTGAGCATGTGCCGAGGCAGGCGATAGTCGTCCAGGCTGCGCAGCACGCGCCCGACAAAGTCGTTCTGACGGAACTGCCGCGGGCTGATGTTCACGCACAGGCTGAAATCATCCGCGTCGATCAGCCCGTCGGTCAGCATGCGTGCGCAAGCATCGCACGCTTCATCGAGGATCCAGCTGCCAACTTCCAGAATCAGGCCGCTTTCCTCCAGCACCTGGATAAACTGCCCGGGTGGTTGCTGACCCAGTTGCGGGTGGTGCCAGCGCAGCAGCACTTCAGCCCCGACGATGCGGTTGTCGCGGGCATCCACCTGGGGCTGGAAGTGCAGGGCCAGTTCGCCACGGGCCAAGGCCAGGCGCAGGTCGTTTTCCATGCGCAAGCGCTCGCTGGCGGCCTTCTGCATGGTGGTGTGGAACAGCTGGGTGGTGTTACGCCCGGAGTCCTTGGCCCGGTACAGGGCAATGTCGGCACGCTTGAGCAAATCGGCCGGGGTAGCGCCGTGGTCAGGGATCAGCGCCACGCCGATACTGGGCGTTACCTGCAGCCGCTGGCCATCCAGCGACATCGGTTCGGCCAGCAGTTCGCGCAGGGTGTCGGCCAGTTCGCGCACTTTTTCCTCTACCAGTTCGCGGCTGCCTTCCAGGCCGCTGAGCAGTACCACGAACTCGTCGCCCCCCAGCCGCGCCACGGTGTCTTCCAGGCGCACGCTGGCCTCCAGGCGGGCGGTGATGATCTTCAGCACCGTGTCGCCCACCGGATGGCCCAGCGAGTCGTTGATGTGCTTGAAGTGGTCGAGGTCGAGGAACAGCAGGGCGCCGCGCAAGTTGTGGCGCTTGAGCAGGGCGATCTGCTGGCTCAGGCGGTCCATCAGCAGGGCGCGGTTGGGCAGGTTGGTCAGCGGGTCGTGGTAGGCCAGGTGGCGAATCTGCGCCTGGGCATTCTTCAGCTGGCTGACGTCACGGGCGGTCAGCAGCAGGCAGTCCACCTCGTTGAGGGTGATCGGCTCGACCGAGACTTCCACGGTAAGGATATCGCCGCGCTTGTTGCGCCCGAGCATTTCCCGGTGATGCACGCGGCCGCGCTCGCGTAACTCGGCCAGCAGCGCGCTGCGCTGCTTGTCGTCCGCCCAGATACCGATCTCGTACACCGTGTGGCCGACTACTTCGGCTGCGCTGTAACCCGTCAGGCGGCAGAAGCCATCGTTGATTTCCAGGTAGCGTCCGCTATGGCGTTCGGTGATGGTGATGGCGTCGGGGCTGGAGTGGAAGGCCTTGGCGAACTTCTCCTCGCTGGACTTCAGTGCGGCTTCGGCGCGTTGCTGCTGGGTAATGTCGCGCAGGGTGGTCACGCTGCACGGCTGGTCATCGACGGTGATCAGGCGGCTGGAAATCACGCACGTCAGGGGGGCGCCATTGCGGTGGTTGACCACCACGGCGACGTTGCTCAGGGCCTGTTCGCGGATCACCCGCTCGATGCGTTGCGCACGCTCGATGGACTCGGCCCACAGGCCGATTTCCTCTGCGGTGCGGCCAAGCACCTGCTCGCTGCCCCAGCCGAAGGTCTGGGTGAACGCGGGGTTGATCTCGATGAACTGGCCGGTGTCCTGGCGAGTGACGCAGATCGGGTCGGGGCTGACCTGGAACAGGCTGGCGAACTTCTCTTCCGAGGCGCTCAGGCGCTGCTCGCGCTCCACCTGGTCGGTGATGTCGAGCAGGGTGCCGGCCATGCGCAGCGGGTTGCCTTGTTCGTCGCGGTACAGGCGTGCGCGGCTTTCGATATAGCGCGAAATGCCGTTTTCCAGTTGCACCCGGTAGGTGATCTGGTAGTTGCCGGCGGGCCCTTCGCGCAGGCTGCGGTAGGCCTGGCGCATCGAGTTGCGCTCCTGCTCCGGCACCCCCTCGAAAAAGGCATCGAACGACTCATGAAAGGGGATGGGCGGTAGGCCGTGCAACTGCGCGGCCCGGGCAGAGCCGTAGAGCATGCCGCTGGGGATATGCCAGTCCCAGGTGCCCAGCTGCGCCGAATCCAGGGCCAGGTCCAGGCGCTCCTGGCTGTCCTTCAGGGCCTGCTCGGCGCGCTTGCGCTCGGTGGTGTCGACGAAGGTGCTGATCAGAAAGGTCACGCCTTCCAGTTCGATGCCCTGGGTACAGAGGATGCCGTCATGCACCTTGCCGCTGGTGGCGCGGAACTGCACCTCCATGATCAATGGGCCGCCGTTGGCGCGGGTTGACTCCATCACCTGGTGGCGTTGTTCGGGGTTGACCCACAGGCCCAGCTCCAGGCTGGTCTTGCCGATCACCTGGCTGCCAGGCCAGCCGAACATGTCTTCGAAGTGCTGGTTGACCTCGAAAATCATGCCGTCGTGGCGGCGGGTGAGCAAAATGGCGTTGGGGCTGAGGTGGAACAGTGTGGCGAAGCGCTTTTCCGAATTGATCAGCGCGGTTTCCCGCTCGCGCTGGCGGGTGATTTCGCGGATTACCCCGATCATCTGCGGCCGGCCATGCGGGTCGTGGGTCAGGCTGCCGTTGATCTCCAGCCAGTGCAGGCTGCCGTCCGGCCAGCGGATGCGATGACGCATGGCCTGTTCCACCGGCTCGCCGTTGAACACCGCCTGGAACACCTGGCGCGTGCGGGCGCGGTCTTCTTCGGGCAGCAGGTCGAGGTAGTCGACATCGGCAGGCAGCGGGCGCTGCGGGTCGAAGCCGAACAGGGCCTGGGTGCCCCGTGACCAGCTGACACGGCCGCTTTCAATATCCCACAGCCATGCCCCCAACCGGGCGCCGTTCAGCGCGGCCAGCAGTTGTGGGGCGTTCTGCCAGGCCTGTTCGGACTCCTGGGGGTCGGCCGCAGGAATACGCGGCAGGCGCAAAAAGCGGTTTGCTGATTTGGGCATCGGTACCAGACCTTTGGCGTATGACGCGTCCTTGGATTCGGAAATACCTGGCTGACGGCCGGTCAGGCGGGCCCCGCGTGGCTGTCGAGCAGGGCCATGAATGCCCTGGCCGCGTTCGATAGCGTACGCTCCGTGTGCAAAATGTAGCCTAGCTGGCGCGACAGCTGTATGCCGGGCAAAGCGATGGGTGCAACCTGTTCGTCGAGCATGGTGCGCGGCAGCACGCTCCAGGCCAGGCCGATCGACACCATCATCTTGATGGTTTCCAGGTAGTTGGTGCTCATGGCGATGTTCGGCGTGAGGCCCTGGCTTTCGAACAGGCGCTGGACGATGTGGTGGGTAAAGGTGTTGCCGCCGGGGAAAACCGCCGGGTGACGGGCCACATCGGCCAGGCCGACCGCATTGTTGGCCAGCGGGTGCTCGGGGGCGGCGACAAAATCCAGGGCGTCGTCCCACACGGGCACTGCCTTGACCAGGTGATGCGGCTCGGGCGCCAGGGTGATCACGGCGATTTCGGCGCGGCCATGCAGAATCTCGTCGTAGGCCTGTTCTGAATCGAGAAACTGAATATCCAGCGCCACGGCCGGGTACTGGCGGGTGAACGCCCGTAATAGCGGGGGCAGGCGGTGCAGGCCGATGTGGTGGCTGGTGGCCAGGGTGAGGCGACCGCTCACTTCCCCCGACAAATTGGTCAGCGCACGTCGGGTATCATCAAGGACGTTGAGGATCTGGTAGGCCCGGGGCAGCAGGGCGCGTCCGGCCTCGGTCAGGGTGACCTCGCGGCCCAGGCGGTCGAACAGGCGCACATCCAGCTGCTGCTCCAGCCCGGCGATGCGCTTGCTGATGGCGGGCTGGGTCAGGAACAGGCGTTCAGCCGCCCCGGAGAAGCTGCCGGTTTCGGCAATGGCGATGAAGGCGCTGAGGTTGGCCAGGTCCAAGGGTTGCATTCCTCTTGGTTATCCAAAGGATAAAAATTATGAATTTGAGTTATTCAATCTAACCCCATAGCATCGTCCGTACAAGCCAAGGGGTCTTTGGCATAGAAAGACGCTGATGAGGAACAGTCTGATGGCTGGCAAAACGCTCTACGACAAACTCTGGGAAGCCCATGAGGTCAAGCGCCGTGATGACGGCTCGTCCTTGATCTACATCGACCGCCACATCATTCACGAAGTGACGTCGCCCCAGGCCTTCGAAGGCCTGCGCCTGGCCAACCGCAAACCGTGGCGCATCGACGCCAACATCGCCACGCCCGACCACAACGTGCCGACCACGCCAGAGCGCAAGGGCGGTATCGAGGCCATCGTCGACCAGGTGTCGCGCCTGCAGGTGCAGACCCTCGACGAAAACTGTGACGAATACGGCATCGTCGAATTCAAGATGAACGACGAGCGCCAGGGCATCGTTCACGTCATCAGCCCGGAGCAGGGTGCCACCTTGCCCGGCATGACTGTGGTCTGCGGCGACTCGCACACCTCCACCCACGGCGCCTTCGGTGCCCTGGCCCATGGCATCGGCACCTCTGAAGTCGAGCACGTGCTCGCCACCCAGTGCCTGGTCGCCAAGAAGATGAAGAACATGCTGGTGCGCGTGGAAGGCCAATTGCCGGCCGGCGTAACCGCCAAGGACATCGTGCTGGCCGTGATCGGCAAGATCGGCACCGCCGGTGGCAACGGCCACGCCATGGAATTCGCGGGTAGCGCCATTCGCGAGTTGTCGATGGAAGGCCGCATGACCATCTGCAACATGTCCATCGAAGCCGGTGCCCGTGTGGGCCTGGTGGCGACCGACGCCACCACCGTTGCCTATGTCGAAGGCCGCCCGTACGCGCCGAAGGGCGAGCAATGGAAGCAGGCAGTCGAATCGTGGAAAGACCTGGTGTCGGATGACGACGCCGTATTCGACACCGTGGTCGAGCTGGATGCCAGCCAGATCAAGCCGCAAGTCAGCTGGGGCACCTCGCCCGAGATGGTGTTGGCCGTAGACCAGCGTGTACCGGACCCGGCTGCCGAAGCCGACCTGGTCAAGCGTGGTTCGATCGAGCGCGCCTTGAAGTACATGGGCCTGACCGCCAACCAGGCGATCACCGACATCCAGCTGGACCGCGTGTTCATCGGTTCGTGCACCAACTCGCGTATCGAAGACCTGCGTGCCGCGGCGGAGATCGCCAAGGGCCGCAAGGTGGCCGCGACCGTCAAGCAAGCCATCGTCGTGCCGGGCTCGGGCCTGGTCAAGGCGCAGGCCGAGCGTGAAGGCCTGGACAAGATCTTCCTCGAAGCCGGTTTCGAATGGCGTGAACCAGGCTGCTCGATGTGCCTGGCGATGAACCCGGACCGCCTGGAGAGCGGCGAGCATTGCGCGTCCACCTCCAACCGCAACTTCGAAGGCCGTCAGGGCGCCGGTGGCCGTACCCACCTGGTCAGCCCGGCCATGGCCGCCGCCGCTGCGGTAGCCGGCCACTTCATCGATGTCCGCGAGTTGATCCAAGGGAGCGCAGCATGAAAGCCTTTACCCAGCACACTGGCCTCGTCGCGCCGTTGGACCGTGCCAACGTCGACACCGACCAGATCATCCCCAAGCAGTTTTTGAAGTCGATCAAGCGCACCGGCTTTGGCCCTAACCTGTTCGACGAATGGCGTTACCTGGACGTGGGCCAGCCCTACCAGGACAACAGCAAGCGCCCGGTGAACCAGGAGTTCGTGCTCAACCACGAACGCTACCAGGGTGCCAGCGTGCTGCTGGCGCGGGAGAACTTCGGTTGCGGCTCCAGCCGTGAGCACGCACCTTGGGCGCTGGACGAGTACGGTTTCCGCAGCATCATCGCGCCGAGCTTTGCCGACATCTTCTTCAACAACAGCTTTAAGAACGGCTTGCTGCCGATCATCCTCAGCGATGAAGAAGTGGACGAGTTGTTCAAGCAGGTCGAAGCCAACCCGGGCTACCAGCTGACCATCGACCTGCAAGCGCAGGCGGTGACCCGCCCGGACGGCAAGGTGCTGCAGTTCGAGATCGATGCGTTCCGCAAGCACTGCCTGCTCAACGGCCTGGACGACATCGGCCTGACCCTGCAGGACAGCGATGCGATCAAGGCCTTCGAAGGCAAGCACCGCGCCGGGCAGCCTTGGCTGTTCCGGGATGCCTGAGTGATATAGCCGGCATTTGCACTGCCAATGCCGGCCTCTTCGCGGCTAAAGCCGCTCCTACCTGGATACGCGCTCTTTGTAGGAGCGGCTTTAGCCGCGAAGAGGCCGGTACAGGCAGCAAAAAACATAAGGATTGAGACATGACCAGCACCCAGCACACCGATGTGGTCCAACGCCAGTTCGGCGAACAGGCCAGCGCCTACCTCAGCAGCGCCGTGCATGCCCAGGGCAGTGAATTTGCCCTGTTGCAGGCCGAGCTGGCAGGGCAGGGCAATGCCCGCGTGCTGGACCTGGGCTGCGGTGCCGGTCATGTCAGTTTCCACGTCGCCCCGCTGGTTGCCGAAGTGGTCGCCTACGACCTGTCGCAATCCATGCTCGACGTGGTCGCCAGTGCCGCCGCCGAGCGCGGCCTGGCCAATATCACCACCGAGCGCGGTGCCGCCGAACGCCTGCCGTTCGCCGATGCCTCGTTCGAATTCGTCTTCAGCCGCTACTCGGCCCACCACTGGAGCGACCTGGGCCTGGCCCTGCGCGAGGTGCGCCGGGTACTAAAGCCGGGTGGCGTGGCAGCGTTCATTGATGTGATGTCACCGGGCAGCCCGCTGCTCGATACCTACCTGCAAACCGTCGAAGTGCTGCGCGACACCAGCCATGTCCGTGACTACTCCGCCGCCGAATGGCAGCGTCAGGTCAGCGAGGCTGGCCTGCATGTGCGCAGTCACACCCGCCAGCCCTTGCGCCTGGAGTTCGGCAGCTGGGTGGAGCGCATGCGCACCCCCGAGCCAATGCGCGTGACCATCCGCCAATTGCAGCAAGCCATGGGCGAAGAAGTACGGCAGTATTACCAGATCGAGGCCGATGGCTCGTTCAGCACCGATGTGCTGGTGCTGTGGGCCGAGCGTTAAGCACTTTTCGGTGGGGCCCGTTTGGCCGCACCGCGTGAATGGATAGAGGAAAGCATGAGCAAGCAGATTCTGATTCTCCCAGGTGACGGTATCGGCCCGGAAATCATGGCCGAAGCGGTCAAGGTGCTGGAGCTGGCCAACGACAAGTTCCAGCTCGGCTTCAGCCTGGAGCACGACGTGATCGGTGGCGCCGCCATCGACAAACACGGCGTGCCGCTGGCCGACGAAACCCTGGAGCGTGCGCGCAAGGCTGATGCCGTGCTGCTGGGCGCCGTGGGCGGGCCGAAGTGGGACAAGATCGAGCGTGACATCCGCCCGGAGCGTGGCTTGCTGAAAATCCGTTCGCAGCTGGGCCTGTTCGCCAACCTGCGCCCGGCCATCCTCTACCCGCAACTGGCCGATGCCTCGTCGCTGAAGCCGGAAATCGTCTCGGGCCTGGACATCCTCATCGTCCGTGAGCTGACCGGCGGCATCTACTTCGGTGCCCCGCGTGGCCAGCGCGAGCTGGAAGGTGGCGAACGCCAGGCCTACGACACCCTGCCGTACAGCGAAAGCGAAGTGCGCCGCATTGCCCGTGTCGGCTTCGACATGGCCCGCGTGCGTGGCAAGAAGCTGTGCTCGGTAGACAAAGCCAACGTACTGGCTTCCAGCCAGCTGTGGCGTGAAGTGGTCGAAGACGTGGCCAAGGACTACCCGGATGTGGAACTGAGCCACATGTACGTCGACAACGCCGCCATGCAACTGGTGCGTGCACCCAAGCAGTTCGACGTAATGGTGACCGACAACATGTTTGGTGACATTCTGTCGGATGAAGCTTCCATGCTCACCGGTTCCATCGGCATGCTGCCTTCGGCGTCGCTGGATGCCGACAACAAGGGCATGTACGAGCCGTGCCACGGCTCGGCACCGGACATCGCAGGCCAGGGCATTGCCAACCCGCTGGCGACCATCCTGTCGGTGTCGATGATGCTGCGTTACAGCTTCAATCAGTCGGCTGCCGCCGAAGCGATCGAGAAGGCCGTGAGCCTGGTGCTGGACCAGGGCCTGCGCACCGGCGACATCTATTCGCAAGGCTGCCGCAAAGTTGGTACGCAGGAAATGGGCGACGCAGTAGTCGCAGCGCTGCGGAATCTGTAATCTCTCTGGCCCGCCACCCCAAATTCCCGGTGGCGGCCCACTTTTAGCAAAGGTGTAGTTGCGATGAAACGTGTAGGTCTGATCGGTTGGCGCGGTATGGTCGGTTCCGTGCTCATGCAGCGGATGCTGGAGGAGCAGGACTTCGACCTTATCGAGCCGGTGTTCTTCACTACCTCCAATGTTGGCGGCCAGGGCCCGAACGTGGGCAAGGATACAGCGCCGCTCAAGGACGCTTATTCGATTGAAGAACTCAAGACCCTCGACGTGATCCTGACCTGCCAGGGCGGCGACTACACCAACGAGGTCTTCCCCAAGCTGCGTGAAGCCGGCTGGCAGGGTTACTGGATCGACGCCGCTTCGTCCCTGCGCATGCAGGATGACGCGGTCATCATCCTCGACCCGGTCAACCGCAAGGTCATCGACCAGCAGCTGGACGCGGGCACCAAGAACTACATCGGCGGCAACTGCACCGTCAGCCTGATGCTGATGGGCCTGGGCGGCCTGTTCGAGGCCGGTTTGGTGGAATGGATGAGCGCCATGACCTACCAGGCAGCCTCCGGTGCCGGCGCGCAGAACATGCGCGAGCTGATCAAGCAGATGGGCGCCACCCACGCCGCCGTGGCTGATGACCTGGCCAACCCGGCCAGCGCCATCCTCGATATCGACCGCAAGGTTGCCGAGACCATGCGCGGTGATGCATTCCCGACCGAGAACTTCGGTGTGCCACTGGCGGGCAGCCTGATCCCGTGGATCGACAAGGAACTGCCGAACGGCCAGAGCCGCGAAGAGTGGAAGGCCCAGGCCGAAACCAACAAGATCCTCGGTCGCTTCAAGAGCCCGATCCCGGTCGACGGCATCTGCGTGCGCATCGGCGCCATGCGCTGCCACAGCCAGGCGCTGACCATCAAGCTGAACAAGGACGTGCCGCTGGCCGATATCGAAGGCATGATCAGCCAGCACAACCCTTGGGTGAAGCTGGTGCCGAACCAGCGTGAAATCAGCATGCAGGAACTGACCCCGACCAAGGTCACCGGCACCCTGAACATCCCGGTTGGCCGCCTGCGCAAGCTGAACATGGGTTCGCAGTACCTGGGCGCGTTCACCGTGGGTGACCAGCTGCTGTGGGGCGCGGCAGAACCGCTGCGCCGCATGCTGCGGATTCTGCTGGAGCGTTGATCGTTCTGCTGTAATTAAAAACCCGCGCTGGCGACAGCGCGGGTTTTTTTATGGGTGTAATTACGGATCAGCCTTTTTGTAACAGCGCCAGGAACAGTGGCAAATTGCCTAGATTAACGAGAAATATTCTCATTATAATCGGGTTCCCCAGTTTGCCTGAGCATAGGAAAGTGCTGACGTGCTGGAACAACTCTTCAACGAACACGCCTCCGCCTTGCACCGCTACCTGCTGCGCAAGAACTGCACGCCAACCCTGGCGTCGGACATCGTCCAGGAAACCTTCCTGCGGCTGGCGCAGATGGACGGGGTAGAGCGGCTGCTCGCCACCCCGGCCTATCTGTTCCGCGTTGCCCACAACCTGATGATCGACCATCATCGGCGTTATGGCAGCAAGCGCTACGAGGCCGAACCGGCCAGTATCTTTGATGGCCTGATCGATGAAGCCAGTTCGCCAGAAGACCAGGCCTTGGGGGCTCTGGAGCTTGAGCGCCTGCACGCAACCCTGGAGCTGCTGCCCGAGCGCACCCGCGACGTGTTCCTGCTGTGTCGGGTGGAGGGCATGACGCACAAAGAGGCCGCCCAGTATTTACGGATTTCCACCAGCTCTGTACAAAAACACCTGGCCAGTGCGCTGGCCAGGATCGGCCGAGGGCTTGAACCTGACCAGTAGACCAGGCGCAAGCGCTGACCTGGCCGGGCTACCAGAAAAACACCAACAGGCAGCAACACCGTACCGTGAACCCCTCAGAACCTGTTGACCCGATCGAGCGCAAAGCCGCCGATTGGGTCATGAAACACCGTCAAGGTCGCCTCGGCCCCGCCGAGCAAGCGGCCTATCGGCGTTGGCTCGAAGCCGACCCCCGGCACGCTGCCGTCGCCCAGCGCCTCGACCGCGCCTGGCAGGCCAGTGCGGCGCTGCGCCAAGGGTATGTGCGGCCGCCACGGCCGGCCCGTGCTGCTGGGCCGTTGGGTTGGCTACAGGCTGCATGGCAACGGCCGTGGGCCAGTGGTGGTGCGCTCAGCGGGTTGGCCATGGCCTGTTGGCTGTGGCTGGCGCCGCCGTTCTGGGTGCAAGGCCTTGGCGCCGACTACCAGACCGGCTATGGCGAGGTACGCCATGTCACGCTGAATGACGGCAGCCAGGTCGAGCTCGGCAGCCGCAGCATTCTCAGCATCGCCTATGACGGGCAACGACGGACTGTGCACCTGAAACGCGGCGAGGCGGTGTTCAGCCCGTCACCGGTAGGTGAGGCGGAGCCACGGCCATTCACGGTCAGCACGCCAGGCGCAACCGTGACTGCGCGCGGGACCCGCTACCTGGTCGCGGTCGATCAGGACGAACGCTCCGGCTGGGTGGGCGTGCTGCAGCACAGTGTCGAGATCAACCTGATATCCCATGGGCTGAACGATGTATCGGCTTCTGCCGTATTGCAGGAAGGCGACAGCCTGTACTTCGGCCCGCATGCCGGGTTGAAGCCACTCGAGCAATCCCCTGAGGAGTTGGCCAGCTGGCAGGAGGGCAGGCTAGTACTGCGCCAGAAAACCCTGGCTCAGGCGGCCGAGCAGTTGGGCCGTTATCGCGCGGGCCTGACGGTGGTGCGCGGCGAAGCGCTGCGGCGCTTGCCGGTGAGTGCCGTGGCACGGATCGACCACGTCGATGACGCCCTCAGGCAACTGGCCAGCCAGGCGCACGCCCGGGTACTGGAGCTTCCAGGTGTGCTGCTGATTTACTGATCTAAAAAATATATTTAATAGATCATATCGCTCTACTGTGTTTTCCAGCTTCGCACGTTACTGAATGCAAATAACTCTTATTTGTCTTTAGCTAGGGTGCTTGGAAACGATGTCAAAGGGAGCTTCAGGGCGTTTCGCCCCTCAACGTGGCAAGCTGAGCCTGGGAATTCAGCTGGCACTGTTGGCCTGCTGCGGTGCCACGGCGGCACTGCCTGCCATGGCCGCCACCGACTCGGCTGCCGCCGCGCGCAGCCAGCCTGGCCAGTACCATCAGTTCGATGTGAAGGGCGGGGCGCTTGAAGGTGCCATGTTGCAGCTGGCGCGCCAGGCGGGCGCCGAGCTGTACCTGACCGGCGATGCCTTCAACGGCCTGTACGCCAACCCGGTGCAAGGCCGTTACTCCCTGGAAGGTGCGCTGCAACAATTGCTGAGCGGCCTGCCGGTCAGCTTCAGCCTGAGCGGCGGGCCCGACCGCCCGGTGATCCACCTGCAATCGGCTACCAGTGCCGGCAGCGATGACCTGCACCCAACGTACGTATACGGCCAGCGTGATGGCCGTTCGCGGGACGAGAAGGGCTACAGCGACATCTACGACCAGGACATTTCCACCGTTTACGCCGGCAAGGAGCAGATCGAGCGCTACAAGGGCGCCGCCCCTGCCGACGTGTTCAAGGGCATGCTCAACGTCTACAGCGGCGACGCCCGCAACAGCGGTGCACTGGACCCGAACGTACGCGGCATTCAGGGCCCTGGCCGGGTGCCGCTGACCATCGACGGCACCGAACAGGCACTGACCGTTTATCGCGGCTACATGGGCGCCAACAACCGCAACTACATCGACCCCAACCTGATCGGTTCGATCAAGGTCATCAAGGGGCCGAACCTGGAGCGCAATGTCTACAGCGGCGTGGGTGGTGCGGTGGTGGCCAATACGCTGAGCGTCGATGACATCCTCAAGGAAGGCGAGGAATTCGGCGGCGAGTTCAAGATCGAGGGCAGCAACAATTCGGTTTCGCCGAAGCTGCCGACCTTGTTGACCGGGCAGATGCCCGGCGCGGATTACCAGTACATCCCGATCAACTCCTACTACGACCCGTCGCTGTACAAGCACCCGCGCACCAGTAGCAGCAACGACCTTTTGTCGAGCGACGACAAGGCTTACCGGTTGGCGCTGGGGACGCGTCAGGAGCATTTCGACCTGATGGGTGCATATGCCTATCGGGAAAAGGGCAACCATTACGCGGGCAAGAACAAGAGCAGTTATTACTCCAGTGGCGAACTGGTGGACGGCAAGTGGGACTATGTGCCCAACCTGGCGCGTATCTACAAACCGGGCGATGAAGTGCCCAACAGCTCCAGCAAGATGGAATCGTGGCTGGCCAAGGCCACCTGGAAAATTGACGAAGGGCAGAGCCTGGAGTTCGGCTACCGCGCTACCGACTCGTTGTATGGCGAAATCCTGCCTTCGCGTATTTCATTCTTCACGCCGGGTAGCACCTATGATGCCGCGACCTACGGCGTGCCGCAGTGGCCGCTGAGCCATGTGGACAGCAAGGCCTATAACGTCGAGTACAAGCTCAATCCCGAAGACAATCGTTGGGTCGATTTCTACTCGAACCTGTGGATGACCCGGACTGTCAGCGATACCTACAGTTCGGGTGGCGTGCCCAACGAAACCACGGCGCAGAACCGCGAGTTTCGTAATACCGCTGTGGCCAACGCCAAGCATGACCGGGCAGGCCTGACCGTCAGCAACAAGCTGAAGTTGCTGGACAGTCTCGACCTGACGCTGGGGGGCAGCTACCAGCATGAAAAACTGAGTTCGGGTGACGGCATGTTAGACCCGAGCACGTTTGGGGCAACGCGACTTTTTCCAAGGGCAGGGCGTCGCGAGGAGCAGGAATACAACTTCAACTTTGATTGGCAGCCGGTTTCCTTTGCACGCTTTACTGCGGGCGGGCGCTATTCCTCGTACTGGTCGTTCGATGACTTTCTCAAGGAGCGGCAACAAGAAACAGGCGTGACGACACAGAGCATACAAACAGGCAAAGAGGTGACGTACTACACGCGCAAGCAATTGTCGCAGGACGAGTGGCGCGAGGCTGTGAACGCCAACATAGAATCACAAAAGATATTCTGGGAATTGTTCGGGTACACCGAGGCCGAGAAACAGGAGTCCATAGCGCTGGTAGAGCGTGAGACGCCGCGAGAAATCGAGACTCAGCACATCGCTGACTGGAAGCACGATGGCAAGGGCCGATACCAGCGTAGTAACAATCCTTGCATCGCCGCAGCGGCGGCAGGGGAGGTATACAATTGCTCTGCCACTTTCTACGACGGTTCACCGGGGTACGTTGACAGCGACGGTAATCTGGTTAATCAAACCGTCGACACGTCGGCAAAGCATCGCAAGGACCAGGGCTGGGTCCCCAATCTTTCCGCTACGTTCTTTACCTCGGAAAACGGCCGGTTCTACTTGCGTTACAGCGAGGCAATCCGTTATCCGAGTATGTTTGAAAGCACCATTGGTTTTTCCGCTTCGCTGACGCCTTGGCAGTTGGAGCCAGAGCACGCTCATAACTATGAAGTTGCGTATATCCATAACCTGAGCGGCTGGCTGGGCAGTGAACAGGCAGATGTAAAGCTTACCTACTATCACAACACCACGGATAACGTGATCGAGCGCAGTCCGCAGTTGGTGTTCACCAATGTGGACAAGCAGACAACGGCAGGTATCGAACTGCAAGGTCGCTACGACAACGGTGGTTTCTTCACCGACTTGAGTGTTGCGCATGTGCTCAAGAATAAAGTATGCGATGAAAACTCAGCCATGCAACTGGATGCCAGCGGCGGTATCGCCAACTGCGTTGATGACGGTTTTATCGGTGGCTATCTGGTGGGCATGGCGATGCCCGAATGGTCCGCCAATCTGGGGTTGGGGGCGCGCTTCTTTGATCGTCGTCTGGAAGTGGGTGGGCGTGTTGTTTATTACAAAGGGCATGATAGCAAGTTCCACAGTAATTACAGTGGCAACCCAATGGTTACCTATTACCTGAATACCCCGTTGTCTTGGGATGACATCGTAACCTATGACGCCTATGTCAATTACAAGTTTACCAAGGACGTGAGTGTCGAGTTGGTGGGTACGAACCTTTCCAATCTTTATTACCTGGATCCCCTGACACGTTCGGCAATGCCTGCGCCAGGGCGAACTTTGAAAATCGGTCTGACTGCAAATTTTTAAGGGGTATAACCATGAACGGGTGAGTGCATCGCGGTTGGCTGTATGTGCTGGATATATTCTCAATTTATCAAAGGATCATGAAATGAAAGTGTTGAATGTTTCGGTAGTCGCAGTAGCTCTTCTGGGTCTTGCCGGTGTTGCTCAAGCTGCCAGTGATTCCGGGCTAAGCTATGATAATGCCATCAAGGTGGGTGGTTCGCTTGGGAGCACCCCCAACCATACCGGTGAAGCGGGTACTCCATCCGTTGGTGTGGTTGCATTCTATGGCGGCACCAAGGTGGGCTTCAGCAACCTCAAAAGCATGGTTCCGGCCGATGGCAATGGTGTGACCACCATCACGCCCGCAATGATGCCTGCCTCCCACGCCGCCTTGGGCAACTTTGATTTCAAACAGGTATCGACCCAGCAAGTGTATTTCGGCGAATGGTCGCAGAACGGTACCAACAATGATCCAACCCGAGCTGTCTACTATTCCGGCGACACTACTGGCCGCGTACTGCCGACCACGAATGTTTCCTATGCTGTCCAAGGCATCAGCAATTACTCCGGTGCCAACCTGTTGTCGGGTAACCTGACCGCTACCTTCGGTGCGGCCACTCCAACTCTTACCGGCAACCTGGCCAACGGCGCGCTGAAAGTCCAACTGGCGGCGAATATCGACAAATCGACAGCGGCCTTCTCGGGCGCGGCGGCAGCGTTCAACCCGACCACCAACGCACAGCTTTCGACTGGTACCACCCAAGGTAGCTTCTTCGGCGCCGGCGCTACCGCCTCTGTGGCCGGCATCGCCAAGTTCGCCAATCGCAACTACGACACCGCTTTCGGCGGTGTGAAGCAGTAAGCCGGCCTGCTTGATGCTGGTCAGTTAAGTGCAAGCAGGGTTGCCACGCAGCCCTGCTTGCAGCTATTTCAAGGCACCCCGAGAGCCGAGCAATGCCCCAGCCTTCACGCCTGCATTACCTGTTGCTGCTTTACCTCCCGTTTACCTTCCCCTCCATTACCCAGGCCGACCAGGACACCAACCTGCGCCTGAACCAGAGCATCGAATACCGCGCCAACCGCCAGGAACGCGAACTGCTCAAGGACGAAATGGCCGGTACCACGCTGGTCATCGATGGCCAGGCGTACCGGGTGGAGAACAACCTCAACGACCTGGGCCGCGCCCTGTATGTCTCGGTACAGCGTCAGCAATGGGCCGATGTAACCGCGTTCCGCGCCCGCTACGTTGCACTGCCAGGTCACGATCCGATGCTGTTGGCCTACGCCGATGGCGCACTGGCCCGCTCTCGCGGCGATCTGGATCAGGCTGAGGCTCATTACCGACAGTTGCTGACGCTACAGGGCGACTTCCTGCCCGGCCAACTGGAACTGGCCCGGGTATTGTTCGAAAACCGCAAGGACCGCGAATCTACCGAAGCCTTCCGCCAGATCAGCCAAAGCCTGGGCCCGGCCGATGCGCGCAACCAGGGCCTGGCCAACACCGTCGACAGCTTCGTCGAGGCGCTGGACCACCGCGAAAGCTGGCAAGGCTCGCTGGCCGTCGGCCCGACCTGGAACGACAACCTCAACCAGTCCTCGGAAAGCACCACCCATTACCGCCTGGAAACCAGCGACGGGGTGTACCTGGTCGAGCGCAAGATGCCCAAGGCCGTATCGGCACAGGGCATCGACTACGAAGCCACATTGAACAAGCGCGTTGCGCTGTCCGGCCATCATGGTGTGTTCGGACGGGCGCTGGCCTATGGGCAGGCTTACGACAAAGAATCGAAGTACAACGAAGACACCTTCATCGGCAACGCCGGTTACAGCTACCAGGACGGGCGCAACCAGTACAGCCTGGGCCCGCAGTTCGAATACAACCGCATTGGCAGCGACCCGATGTACTCGGCCTGGGGCCTGCGCGGTGAATGGATGCACACCCTCTCGGCCACGCGCATGCTCAAGCTGGAAGGCGAATACAAGGACATGGCCTACCGCCGCCAGGCCGCCGACACCTATGACGGCAGCGCCGCCTCCGTGTACGCCACCCTGTGGCAAGCCCTGCCACAGCAGTGGGTGCTGTTCGGCGGTTTCGACCTCACCGACCGCAACACCCGAGACACCACCGAAGCCTACTTCCAGCGGGGCCTGCGCCTGGGCGTCGCCAAGGACTTCGACATTGGGCTGAGCACCGTGCTGTTCGCGTCCTGGCGCACCCGCCAGTACAACGCCTACAGCGCCTTGCTCGATGACCGGCGCCATGAGGAAGAGCAGGGCTATACCTTTATCGTGCGCGCACCCGGCCTGGCCTTCCACGACCTGGTGCCCAGCCTTACCTTCAAATACAACAAGGTGAACAGCAACGTCGACTGGCTGTACAGCTGGGAACGCAACAGCGTCAGCCTCAAGCTGGAGAAGCAGTTCTGAAGGGCGGCACATCGGCGGCGTTGGCCTCGCCCGGGCAATGCGAGTAAAGTGCCGCTCCCGTTTCGCCAGAGGCAGCCTGCAGCATGAACCCTACATTCGATATCGCCGTCGTCGGCGCCACCGGCAGCGTCGGTGAAACCCTGGTACAGGTGCTCGAAGAACTGGCGTTCCCGGTCGGCACCTTGCACCTGCTGGCCAGCATGGAGTCGGCGGGCAGCAGCGTGATGTTCGCCGGCAAGAAGCTCAAGGTGCGCGAGGTGGACAGCTTCGACTTCGCCCAGGTCAAGCTGGCCTTCTTCGCCACAGGTGCCGCAGTCAGCCGTAGCTTTGCCGGCAAGGCACTGCAAGCAGGCTGCACCGTCATTGACCTGTCCGGTGGCCTGGACGATGCCCTGGCCCTGGTACCTGAAGCCAACGCCGAACGCCTGGCTGGCCTGGCGCTGCCGGCACGCATTGTCAGTCCGTGCTCTGCCGCCGTTGCCGTGGCTGTCGCGCTGGCACCGCTCAAAGGCCTGCTGGACATCGAGCGGGTTCAGGTAATGGCATCGCTGGCGGTGTCTGCACAAGGCCGTGAGGCGGTCAGCGAGCTGGCCCGTCAAACGGCAGAGCTGCTCAATGCCCGGCCGCTGGAGCCGCGCTTCTTCGACCGCCAGGTGGCTTTCAACCTGCTGGCCCAGGTTGGCGCGACCGACGAACAGGGCCACACGGCGCTGGAGCGCCGGCTGGTCAACGAGTTGCGCGTGCTGCTGGGCATGCCTGAGCTGAAGATTTCCGTGAGCTGCGTTCAAGTCCCGGTGTTTTTCGGCGATAGCTTCAGTGTGGCCGTGCAGAGCCGTCGCCCGGTCGACCTTGAAGCGGTCAACCAAGCCCTGGAGGCAGCCGAAAGCGTCGAGCTGGTAGAACGTGACGATTATCCGACGCCGGTTGGTGACGCAGTGGGCCAAGACGTGGTCTATGTTGGTCGTGTACGTCACGGTGTTGATGAAGACCAGCAGCTCAATCTCTGGCTGACCACCGACAACGTGCGCAAAGGCGCCGCGCTCAATGCCGTGCAAGTGGCGCAATTGTTGATTAAACACATGCCGTAAAAGATACTGGCGAGCACTTTTGTCCTGCTCCGCATGCAGGTTTCGGGACGATTCATACAAGGGAAGAGGTCATGCTTCGAATTCGCAAACTGGTTCTGGCCATGGCTGCAGCATCGGCGCTGTCGTCTGGCATGGCGAATGCGCTGGGCCTGGGGGAGCTGACCCTGAAGTCGGCACAGAATCAGCCGCTGGACGCCGAGATCGAATTGCTCGATGTGCGCGACCTCAAAGCCGCCGAAGTGGCGCCTAGCCTGGCGCCACCGGAAGAGTTCAGCAAGGCCGGGGTGGCGTTTCCGACCTACCTCGAAGACCTGACCTTCACACCGGTGATCAACCCCAACGGTAAAAGCGTGCTGCGGGTTACCTCCAGCCAGCCGCTGCCGGGGCCGGTGGTCAAGTTCCTGGTTCAGGTGATGTGGCCGCAAGGCCGCCTGCTGCGCGACTACAGCGTGCTGCTTGACCAGGCCAAGGCCCAGGGCGACAAGCCGGCTGCAGGCAATGTGACACCGGCCACAACCGGTGCCAGCAGCTACACCACCCAGCGCCGTGACACCTTGTGGCAGATTGCCGCGCGCAACACGCAGGGTGGCTCGATCCAGCAGACCATGATCGCAATCCAGGCGCTGAACCCGGATGCCTTCATCGGCAACAACATCAACCAGCTGAAGGTGGGCCAGGTACTGCGCCTGCCCGACCAGCAGCAGATCCAGAACATTCCGCAGGGCGAGGCCAACAGCGAAGTGGCCGAGCAGTATGCCGCCTGGCGTGAAGGCCGGCGCCTGGGCCCGCGTGCCCGCCAGCTTGACGCTACCCGCCGTGGTGCCGCCGAGGCTGCGCCGGCGCGCATCGCCCAGGGCGACAACTTGCGCCTGGTCAGCCCGGGCAACCAGGCCGGCCAGACCAAGGCGTTGAATGACAAGCTGGCGGTGGCCCAGGAAAGCCTGGATACCAGCCGGCGCGACAACGAAGAACTGAAAAGCCGCATGTCCGACCTGCAGAGCCAGTTGGACAAGCTGCAGCGTCTGATCGAGCTGAAGAATGACCAGTTGGCCCGCCTTCAGGCCCAGGGTGTGGCAGCGCCGGCTACGGCTGCCGCTGCCGCCAAACCGGCTCAGCCGGCGGCAACTGCCCAGCCGGCGGCCAAACCCGCACCGGCTGCCGTCGATACCGCGCCCAAGCCGGTGCCGGCAGCCAAGCCTGCGCCTGTCGGCCAGCCGAATGGCGCGCTCGACCAGATCCTGGGCAACCCATGGCTGATCGGCATAATTGCCGGCTCCAGCCTGCTGGTGCTGGCACTGCTGCTATGGCTGCTGGCGCGCAAGCGTAAAGCCCAGCAAGAAGCTGAAAAGCACCTGCGCATGGCGCGGGCGCTGGAGGAAGAGCAGGGCACAGGCTTCGACACCGATACCGAGAGCCTCGATGGCGTCGAAGTTTCGGAGCCGAGCGTTACCCTGTCGCCAGCCGTGGTCGCCGCTTCAGCCGCCGCTGCCGTTGCTGCGGAAAAAGTGGCTGAGCCTTCTGCCGAGTCGGCGCCGGAAGCTGAACCGCAAGCCGACCCGCATGCCGCGCTGCTGGCGGAAGTTGACCAATGCCTGGCCGAAGGCCGCCTGAACCGCGCCACTGACCTGCTGGAGCCCGCCGTGGCTGGTGCGCCGGAGCGTGACGACCTGCGCCTGAAGCTGATGGACGTGTACGCCCGCCAGGGTGACCAGAGCGCGTTCGCCGAGCAGGAGCGCAAGCTGCCGGCCAGCGAGCAGAACATTGCCGAAGTCGCCGGGTTGAAAGAACGTTACCCTGCCATGCTCGGCCTGGCCGCTGCCGGGCTGGGCGCGGCGGCACTGGCTGCCGAGATGGATGAGCAGTACGTGCAGGAGTTGCTGCACGATGAGGCCGAGGCGCCAGTGGTTGCCGACGTGGTGCCTGAAGAAGTGCCTGAATTCGAGCCGCAAGTGGAGGCTGAGCCAGAGGTCGTCGCGCAAGCGGAGCCTGAAGCCGTGTTCGAGCCAGAAACCGAGCTGGATGCCTTCGATGATGTGCCGACCCTTGATGTATCGGGCCTGGAAGCGCATGGCCTCGATGAGCAGGATCTGGACAGTGCCTTCGACTTGAGCCTGGGTGAAGACCTGCCCGAAGAAGACCCGCTGGCCGCGCCGCTGCTGGACGAGTCTGTGCAGCAGGAGCCTGTACCTGACGAGTTGGTCATTGCCGAGCCTGTGCTGGATGAGCCTGCGTTTGAAGAGGCTCAGCCAGAAGAACCGCCGTTTGCCGTGGATGCCGAACTGCAAGCCGACGCTGACGCTGATTTCGAGGCCATGCTGGACCAGGCTGAGCCGCAGCCAGCCGTGGACCTGTCTGACTTCGACCTTGATGTCAGTGAGCCGGTCGCCCCGGCCGCTCCAGATGCCGTTGAAGAGGCTCCGGTGGATGTTGCCGCCGAACTGGCTGCCTTCGACAGCGAGCCGGCATTCGACCCGGCCTCCGACTTCGACATGCCGTCGGACTTCGACTTGTCCCTTTCGCTGGAAGACGATTCGCCGGCAGCCAAGAGCTTTGCCTCGGAGCTCGACGACGTGAACGCCGAGTTGGACAAGCTGTCGCAGAGCCTGGAATCGCCCTCTCTGGAGCCGCATTTCACTGCAGAAGACGCGGTTGCGCAGCCGGATCCCGAGCCGCCACTGGACGACCTGGACTTCGACTTTTTCTCCGGCAGTGACGAAGTGGCCACCAAGCTCGACCTGGCCCGCGCCTACATCGACATGGGCGACAGCCAGGGTGCGCGCGACATCCTTGATGAAGTGGTCAAGGACGGCGACGACGGTCAGCGCCAGGAAGCCGAGGACATGCTCTCTCGCCTGGTTTGACATAGCCCTCAAATGAAGCGCACATCAACGGCAGCCCTACACGGCTGCCGTTGTCGTTATAATCCCCGCCATTCCGTACACCCCACAGGTTTCAAACGCTTGGACATCATCGACACCGCCACCACCGAATCCGCGGCCGAAGGCTACTCCCGCATCGCCCTGGGCGTGGAATACAAGGGCGCGCGCTACCGCGGCTGGCAGCGCCAGGCCAGCGGCGTGCCAAGTGTCCAGCAGGCCCTTGAGCAAGCATTGTCCAAAGTTGCGAACGAGCCGATTTCGGTGATCTGCGCCGGGCGTACCGACGCCGGTGTCCACGGCTGCGGGCAGATCGTGCACTTCGACACCCGCGCTGTGCGCGATGAGCGCGCCTGGACCATGGGCACCAACTTCAACCTGCCGCACGACATCAGTGTGGCCTGGTCGCGGCCGATGCCGGCCGATTTCCATGCACGCTTCAAGGCTTGTGCCCGGCGTTATCGCTACGTCATCTACAACGACCCGATCCGCCCGGCGCACCTGGCCGAGGAAGTCACCTGGAACCACCGCCCGCTGGATGTCGAGCGTATGGCCGAGGCTGCGCAGTTCCTGCTCGGCACTCACGACTTCAGTGCCTTCCGCGCCAGCCAGTGCCAGGCCAAGTCGCCGGTCAAGCACATCTACCACCTGCGCGTTACCCGCCATGGCCAGATGATCGTGCTGGACGTGCGCGCCACTGCTTTCCTGCACCACATGGTGCGCAATATTGCCGGTGTGCTGATGGCCATCGGTGCCGGCGAGCGCCCTGTTACCTGGGCGCGTGAAGTGCTGGAAGGGCGCGACCGCCGTGAAGCCGGGGTCACGGCCCATCCATACGGGCTGTACCTGGTGCAGGTCGAGTACCCCGAGGAATATGCACTGCCCCAGCGTTACATCGGCCCACACTTTTTGACCGGCTATGAGGCGTTGGCAGACTGACGGGCGAAAAGTCATTTGCTAACATCCGGCCTTTCACCGGAATAACCAAGGTTCGCTGTCCATGAGCAATGTTCGCAGCAAAATCTGTGGGATCACCCGTATCGAAGACGCACTGGCCGCTGCCGAAGCGGGTGCCGATGCCATCGGTTTCGTCTTCTATGCCAAGAGCCCTCGCGCCGTGGACGTGCGCCAGGCGCGTGAGATCATTGCCGAACTGCCACCGTTCGTGACCACGGTCGGGCTGTTCGTCAACGCCTCGCGTTGCGAGCTGAACGAGATCCTCGAAGTGGTTCCGCTGGACCTGCTACAGTTCCACGGCGACGAAACACCACAGGACTGCGAAGGCTATCACCGCCCCTGGATCAAGGCCCTGCGTGTTCGTCCGGGTGACGACCTGGAGGCGGCCTGCCAGCAGTACGCGGGCGCGCGCGGTATTTTGCTGGATACCTACGTGGCGGGTGTGCCGGGGGGAACCGGAGAGGCGTTCGACTGGTCTCTGGTGCCGGAGCGCCTGAGCAAACCGATCATCCTGGCGGGCGGGCTGTCGGCCGATAACGTCGGCCAGGCCATTGCCCAGGTGCGGCCTTACGCGGTGGATGTCAGCGGTGGCGTCGAGCAGGCCAAGGGCATCAAGGATGCCGCGAAGATCGAGGCGTTCATGCGGGCCGTTAAACAGGCGTGATGGCAGATGTGACGGCTGGCTGCGCGCCATCGTCCATAGCTTTCGCAGCCCTGCTGGGCAGCTGCCTGCACAGGCGGCAGAACAACACATTAGCGGTGGAGCGGTGCGCTGGAAGCCCCGGCGGCCGGTCCACCATCGTTTGATAAAAGATTTTGAGCTCAAGGGCAGGGCCGGCGACACCGGCCCCCGCCTGCCAATACTGGAGAAAGAAAGCATGAGCAACTGGTTAGTCGACAAACTGATCCCTTCGATCATGCGTTCCGAGGTGAAGAAGAGCTCGGTGCCTGAAGGCCTGTGGCACAAGTGCCCGGCTTGCGAGGCCGTGCTGTATCGTCCGGAGCTGGAAAAGACCCTGGATGTCTGCCCCAAGTGCAACCATCACATGCGCATCGGCGCACGTGCGCGCATCGACATCTTCCTCGACGCCGAAGGCCGTGCCGAACTGGGCGCCGAGCTGGAGCCGGTCGACCGCCTGAAGTTCCGTGACGGCAAGAAGTACAAGGACCGCCTGGTCGGCGCCCAGAAGCAAACCGGCGAAAAAGACGCCCTGATCTCCATGAGCGGCACCCTGATGGGCATGCCGATCGTGGTCAGCGCCTTCGAGTTCTCGTTCATGGGCGGTTCCATGGGTGCCATCGTCGGCGAACGCTTCGTGCGTGCGGCCAACTACGCCCTGGAGCACCGCTGCCCGATGGTCTGCTTCTCCGCTTCGGGCGGTGCACGCATGCAGGAAGCGCTGATCTCGCTGATGCAGATGGCCAAGACCTCGGCCGTGCTGGCGCGCCTGCGCGAAGAAGGCATCCCGTTCATCTCGGTACTGACCGACCCGGTGTACGGCGGCGTTTCCGCCAGCCTGGCGATGCTCGGCGACGTCATTGTCGGTGAGCCAAAAGCCCTGATCGGCTTCGCCGGCCCACGCGTGATCGAGCAGACCGTACGCGAAAAGCTGCCAGAAGGCTTCCAGCGCAGCGAGTTCCTGCTGGAGCACGGTGCCATCGACCTGATCATCTCCCGTGGCGAACTGCGCCCGCGTCTGGCCCGCCTGCTGGCGCAGATGACCGGCCAGGACACCCCGGAGCAAGCGCGTGAGGCGGCAGCCGTCGCGTGATGAAACAACGATCCCTGGGCGAGTGGCTCGCCTACCTCGAGCAGTTGCACCCCTCGGCCATCGACATGGGCCTGGAGCGGTCGCAGAAGGTGCTTGCCCGGCTGGCGCTGGGCAAGCTGGCGCCACGCGTGGTGACGGTAACCGGCACCAACGGCAAGGGCTCCACCTGCGCCTTCGTGGCCTCGCTGCTGCGTGCCCAGGGGCTCAAGGTCGGCGTGTACAGCTCGCCGCACCTGTTGCGTTACAACGAGCGGGTGCTGATCGATGGCCAAGAGGCCAGCGATGAGCGCCTGTGCGACGCCTTCGCCGCCGTCGAGGCGGCGCGGGGCGACATTTCCCTGACCTACTTCGAGATGGGCACGCTGGCTGCGTTCTGGTTGTTCTACCAGTCGCAACTGGATGCTGTGGTACTGGAAGTAGGTCTTGGTGGCCGCCTGGACACCGTGAACGTGGTGGATGCCGACCTGGCCCTGGTGACCAGCATCGGTGTCGACCATGTCGACTACCTGGGTGATACCCGTGAGTTGGTGGCTTTCGAAAAGGCCGGCATCTTCCGTCCGGGCAAGCCGGCTCTGTGCGGCGACCTGGATCCGCCACAGCCATTGCTGGACAAGGCCGCCGAATTGGCTGCGCCTCTGTTCCTGCGCGGTCGTGATTTCGACCTGACCACTACCGATAGCGCGTGGAACTGGCGGGGTACCGCAGCAGATGGCGCGCAGGTAGAGTTGCGTGAATTGCCATTGCTCGATCTGCCCATGGAGAACGCCACGCTGGCCCTGCAGGCCTACCTGCTGATGGGCCTGCCCTGGGATGCAGGGCAGGTGCGCCAGGCGTTGCTGGCTACCCGCATCACCGGCCGTCTCGACCGCCGTGTGCTGCAGTGGCAGGGCAAGTCGGTAGAATTGCTGCTGGATGTGGGTCATAACCCCCATGCAGCGGAGTATCTGGCCCGTCGGCTGGCGGCTCGCCCGCTCAGGGGGCGCCGTCTGGCAGTGTTCGGCTTGCTCGCCGACAAGGACCTGGACGGCGTTGTTGCGCCGCTGAAGGGCTTGGTCGATGACTGGGCTGTGGCGCCGTTGGATACCCCACGTAGCCGCCCGGCTGCAGAACTGGCCACGGCCTTGACGAAC
Source organism: Pseudomonas sp. RV120224-01b (assembly GCF_003208145.1). Lineage (NCBI taxonomy): Bacteria > Pseudomonadati > Pseudomonadota > Gammaproteobacteria > Pseudomonadales > Pseudomonadaceae > Pseudomonas > Pseudomonas sp. RV120224-01b. The sequence continues at coordinate 334,951 of NZ_QKMQ01000001.1, forward strand.
CTCGGCGCTGCGGTGAAGTCTTATGCCAGCGTCGACGCGGCCCTTGAGGGGCAATGCGCGCAGGCGACGGCGGATGACCAGATCCTGCTGTTCGGTTCGTTTTTCTGTGTCGCCCAGGCGCTGGAATGGCTGCAGCGGCACACCCAGGAGGGTGAAGTAGATGGCAGTGCTGGATAAAGGGATTAAACAGCGCATGGTGGGTGCGCTGGTGCTGGTGGCGTTGGCGGTGATTTTCCTGCCGATGCTGTTCACCCGCGAGGACGAGATGCGCCAGGTGCATGTCGAAGCCCCGCAGGCGCCGGCGATGCCCAGCCTGCCCGAGGTGAAGGTGGAGCCGGTTGCCGTGCCGGAGCCGCAGGCCATCCCGGAAGAGCCTCAGCAACCACCGGTGGTGGTTGACGAGTCCACGGCGCCGGCCAGCACACCCAGCCAGCCGATCACGCCATCGCCGCAGACCCAGGCGCAGGTTCAGCCGGCCAAGCCGCAGGCGCCAGCGCCCAAGGTCGAGCCGAAACCTGTGGCTACGCCTGCGCCAACCGCAGCTGTGGCAAAACCGGCTGCGCCCTCGAAGATCGACGTCAATGGCCTGCCGGTCAGCTGGTCGATCCAGTTGGCCAGCCTGTCCAACCGCGCTGGCGCTGAAAAGTTGCAGCAAACCCTGCGTAGCCAGGGCTACAACGCCTATATCCGCTCGGCAGGTGGGATGAACCGGGTATACGTGGGGCCGTTGATCGAGCGGGCCGAAGCCGAGCGCACGCGTGATGCCATCAACCGCCAGAACAGCCTCAAGGGTTTTGTGGTGCGCTTCCAGCCTGAGCGCAGCTGATAAAGCCGGGGCGGCTTTGCCGCCCATCGCCGGCAAGCCAGCTCCCACCTTTATCGCATCAACTTTGATTCATGTGCAGTCCTGTGAAGGCAACTGTCATGTGCAAAGCTTCAAAGCGTGTGCGATCCCTGTGGGAGCTGGCTTGCCGGCGATGAATCCAACACCAATCCACCTGACATTCCGCTTACCCAACCCCCCGCTGCTCTGGTAAAATGCGCCGCCTCAAACGTCTGCAGGCAGCACCGTGGCATTTACCTTGGTTGATTGGGCGATCATCGCGATCATCGCCGTCTCCACACTGATCAGTCTCAAGCGCGGCTTCGTCAAGGAAGCCTTGTCCTTGCTCATCTGGATCATTGCCGGTGCGGTTGCCTGGATGTTCGGCGGTTCGCTCTCGGTGTATCTTGAAAGCTATATCCAGACGCCCTCCATGCGCGTCATCGCGGGCTGCGCCATTCTTTTCGTCGCCACCTTGCTGGTGGGGGCCATGGTCAACTTCCTGGTCGGCGAGCTGATCCGTGTGACCGGGCTGTCCGGCACCGATCGTTTCCTGGGCATGGCCTTTGGTGCCGCGCGCGGGGCCTTGCTGGTAGTGGTGGCCATAGGCCTGATCAGCCTGGGGCCGGTTCAACAAGACACCTGGTGGCAGGAATCACGCCTGATACCACAATTTCTCTTGGTCGCCGACTGGTCGAAAAACCTGATTCTGGGTTTCACCGGCCAGTGGTCGCCCAGTGGGTTGATCAGCGCTCCGGCTGATCTTCCGTTCAAGGAACAGTTGCTCGGGCCATCCAAGCCCTGAGCGCTATTCACTCAAGTTTCGTCAAAGTAGGGGTTGCGTCGCATGTGTGGCATCGTCGGTATCGTCGGTAAGTCGAACGTCAATCAGGCGCTGTATGACGCGCTTACGGTCCTCCAGCACCGCGGCCAGGACGCTGCCGGTATCGTGACCAGCCATGACGGCCGGTTGTTCCTGCGCAAGGATAATGGCCTGGTGCGCGATGTGTTCCAGCAGCGCCACATGCAGCGCCTGGTGGGCAGCATCGGCATTGGCCACGTGCGCTACCCGACAGCGGGCAGCTCGACCTCGGCCGAGGCCCAGCCGTTCTACGTCAACTCGCCGTACGGCATCACCCTGGCACACAACGGCAACCTGACCAACGTCGAGCAGCTGGCCAAGGAGATCTACGAGTCTGACCTGCGCCACGTCAACACCAACTCCGACTCGGAAGTGCTGCTGAACGTCTTCGCCCATGAGCTGGCGGTGCGCGGCAAGCTGCAACCGACCGAAGAAGACGTGTTCGCTGCGGTTTCCCACGTGCACAGCCGCTGTGTCGGCGGTTATGCCGTGGTGGCGATGATCACCGGCTACGGTATCGTCGGCTTCCGCGACCCCCATGGCATCCGCCCGGTGGTATTCGGCCAGCGTCACACCGACGAAGGCGTGGAATACATGATCGCCTCGGAAAGCGTGGCCCTGGACGTGCTCGGCTTTACCCTGATCCGCGACCTGGCACCGGGCGAAGCGGTGTACATCACCGAAGGCGGCCAGCTGTTCACCAAGCAGTGCGCCGAAGCGCCGACCCTGCAGCCGTGCATCTTCGAACATGTCTACCTGGCCCGCCCGGATTCGATCATCGACGGCATCTCGGTGTACAAGGCCCGTCTGCGCATGGGTGAAAAGCTGGCCGACAAGATCATGCGTGAGCGCCCTGAGCACGATATTGACGTGGTCATCCCGATTCCGGACACCAGCCGCACCGCCGCGCTGGAGCTGGCCAACCGCCTGGGCGTCAAGTTCCGCGAAGGTTTCGTCAAGAACCGTTACATCGGCCGTACCTTCATCATGCCTGGCCAGGCTGCGCGCAAGAAGTCGGTGCGCCAGAAGCTCAACGCCATCGAGCTGGAATTCCGCGGCAAGAACGTGATGCTGGTGGACGACTCGATCGTGCGCGGCACCACCTGCAAGCAGATCATCCAGATGGCCCGCGAAGCCGGTGCCAAGAATGTCTACTTCTGCTCTGCAGCCCCTGCAGTGCGCTACCCCAACGTCTACGGCATCGACATGCCGAGTGTTCACGAGCTGATCGCCCACAACCGTACCACCGAACAAGTGGCCGAGTTGATTGGCGCCGACTGGCTGGTCTACCAGGACCTGCCTGACCTGATCGATTCGGTCGGTGGCGGCAAGATCAAGATCGATCACTTCGATTGCGCGGTATTCAACGGTGAATACGTCACCGGCGATATCGACGCGGCCTACCTCGACCGCATCGAGCAGGCCCGTAATGACCTGGCCAAGGTCAAGAACCAGGCCGTCAGCGCGATCATCGACCTCTACAACAACTGATTCAGGGAGCGACGGCATGACGGATCAATGGGATGCCGGGCGACTGGACAGCGACCTCGAGGGTGTCGGTTTCGACACCCTGGCGGTGCGCGCCGGTCAACACCGTACACCCGAGGGCGAGCACAGCGAAGCGCTGTTCCTGACCTCCAGCTACGTGTTCCGCACGGCGGCCGATGCTGCTGCGCGCTTTGCCGGTGAAACGCCGGGTAACGTTTACTCGCGCTACACCAACCCGTCGGTACGTGCCTTCGAGGAGCGCCTGGCGGCGATGGAAGGTGCCGAGCAGGCCGTGGGCACGTCCACCGGCATGGCGGCGATCCTGGCCGTGGTGATGTCGCTGTGCAGCGCCGGTGACCATGTGCTGGTATCGCAGAGCGTATTCGGCTCGACCATCAGCCTGTTCGAGAAGTACTTCAAGCGCTTTGGCGTGCAGGTGGACTACGTGCCACTGGTCGACCTAGCTGGCTGGGAAAAGGCCATCAAGGCCAACACCAAGCTGCTGATCGTCGAGTCGCCGTCCAACCCGCTGGCCGAGCTGGTCGACATCACTGCGCTCAGTGAAATCGCCCATGCCCACGGTGCCATGCTGGTGGTGGACAACTGCTTCAGCACCCCCGCGCTGCAGCAGCCGCTGAAGCTGGGTGCCGACATCGTGTTCCACTCGGCCACCAAGTTCATCGACGGCCAGGGCCGTTGCATGGGCGGCGTGGTTGCCGGCCGTGCCGAGCAGATGAAGGAAGTGGTGGGCTTCCTGCGGACCGCAGGCCCGACCCTCAGCCCGTTCAACGCCTGGATCTTCACCAAGGGCCTGGAAACGCTGCGCCTGCGTATGCGTGCGCACTGTGAAAGCGCCCAGGCCCTGGCCGAATGGCTGGAGCAGCAGGATGGCGTGGAGAAGGTGCATTACGCCGGCCTGCCTAGCCACCCGCAGCACGCACTGGCCAAGCGTCAGATGAGCGGCTTTGGTGCGGTGGTCAGCTTCGAGGTCAAGGGCGGCAAAGAGGGCGCCTGGCGCTTCATCGATGCGACCCGGGTGATTTCCATCACCACCAACCTGGGGGACAGCAAGACCACCATCGCCCATCCGGCCACCACCTCCCACGGCCGCCTGTCGCCGCAGGAGCGCGAAGCTGCAGGCATCCGCGACAGCCTGATCCGCGTTGCCGTGGGCCTAGAAGACGTGGCCGACCTGCAGGCAGACCTGGCACGCGGACTGGCGGCACTGTGATCGAAATCGGCGGCAGTGTGCCAGGCCACAACGGCCGGGTAGCCCTTGTGACCGGTGCCGCGCGCGGCATCGGCCTGGGCATTGCCGCCTGGCTGATCTGCGAAGGTTGGCAGGTGGTACTCAGCGACCTTGACCGCCAGCGCGGTGCAAAGGTGGCCAAGGCCCTGGGTGACAACGCCTGGTTCATCACCATGGACGTTGCCGACGAGGCTCAGGTCAGTGCCGGAGTGTCCGAGGTGTTAGGGCAGTTTGGTCGGCTGGACGCGTTGGTGTGCAATGCGGCGATTGCCAATCCGCACAACCAGACGCTGGAAAGCCTGAGCCTGGCGCAGTGGAATCGGGTACTGGCGGTCAACCTCAACGGGCCGATGCTGCTGGCCAAGCATTGCGCGCCGTACTTGCGTGCGCACAATGGGGCAATCGTCAACCTCACCTCTACCCGGGCGCGGCAGTCCGAGCCCGATACCGAGGCCTACGCCGCGAGCAAGGGTGGCCTGGTGGCCTTGACCCATGCCCTGGCGATGAGCCTGGGCCCGGAGATTCGCGTCAATGCGGTGAGCCCGGGCTGGATCGATGCCCGTGACCCGTCGCAGCGCCGTGCCGAACCGCTGACCGAAGCCGACCATGTCCAGCACCCGACGGGCAGGGTAGGGACGGTGGAAGATGTGGCAGCCATGGTTGCCTGGCTGCTGTCGCGCCAGGCGGCGTTCGTGACTGGCCAGGAGTTTGTGGTCGATGGCGGCATGACCCGCAAGATGATCTACACCTGAGACCGGCGTTATAGGAACGGGGACCGAAAGGTCCCTTTTCTGTTTTTACCTTTTTTGAAAAAAATTCAATGGGGCTATTGACTTAGCTTCGCCACCTGCGTAAATTTCGCGGCCTCAGCGAAGCAAACGCAACAAGCAACATCGCGAGGGTGATTAGCTCAGCCGGGAGAGCATCTGCCTTACAAGCAGAGGGTCGGCGGTTCGATCCCGTCATCACCCACCACTTCCTGAGATGTTCCTGACGCTTCAGGTTTCGTAAGAAACCGAAAGCCAGAGAGGAACGCACTGCGCAGCGGTAGTTCAGTCGGTTAGAATACCGGCCTGTCACGCCGGGGGTCGCGGGTTCGAGTCCCGTCCGCTGCGCCATTTTTCAGTAACAGATGGGTGCCTGGCACCGGTCTGAAGCCACAAGGCAAAAACCTTGGGCTGATCCCAGTTTCAATCAGGCGCAAGCCTGAACGATACGCAGCGGTAGTTCAGTCGGTTAGAATACCGGCCTGTCACGCCGGGGGTCGCGGGTTCGAGTCCCGTCCGCTGCGCCATCTTCGCTTCAAGGTCCCTAGAACACCTTGAAGCAACACAAGAGAAGCGATCATGTTATCGCTTTTTTTGTGCCTGCCCTGAGGCCAATGCGCCGGAAGGGTAGACTCAGGTTTCAATCGGGCGCAAGCCTGAATGATACGCAGCGGTAGTTCAGTCGGTTAGAATACCGGCCTGTCACGCCGGGGGTCGCGGGTTCGAGTCCCGTCCGCTGCGCCATCTTCGCCTCAAGGCCCCTTGAACGCCTTGAAGCACAAAAAAGCGACCTTCGGGTCGCTTTTTTCGTTTCTGCGGGCAAGCATTCCCGGCCTTTACCCACATTTACACCAACCTGACAGGTTCTTCACCGACCAGTGGTTCCTGTGCCTGCCTGCTGTGTTGCACAATAGGCACCTTCTCGACATACCCGGAATTCGCAATGACCAGATCTTCCGTCTTTGGTGCGCTCGGGCTGGCCCTGGTGCTGGCGGGCGTGACCGGTTGTTCCTCGAAAAAGGCCGCCATCTACGAGCACGAGAACTTCGACGACTCGGGCACCTTCTCGCGCAGCTTCCCTGTGAGCGATGCCGGCTCTTGCGAGGCCGCGCGGCGTGCCTTGCTCAGCCAGGGGTACATCATCACCAGCAGTGGCGCCAACCAGGTGGTGGGTAACAAAAGCTTCCAGCAGAACAGCGAGAACCACCTGCAAATCAGCTTCAACGTTACCTGTGCACCGGATGTGAGCGACGAGCAGCGCTCGACCATGTTCGCCAACGCGCTGCAGGACCGTTATGCGCTGAAAAAATCCAACACCTCTGCCAGCCTGGGGGTGGGCGTGCTGGGTTCGGTGTCGATGCCGATTGGCTCCAGTGACGATTCAATGGTCAAAGTGGCCAGCGAGACGGTAACGGCCGCGCAGTTCTATGACCGCTACTTCGCCCTGGTGGAGAGTTACCTGCCCAAGCCGAAAAAAGTTGCCAAGGCAAAGGCTGAGGCGCCCAAGGTCGAAAAGCCCGCAGTTGATCTGGGGCTGCCGGAACAGGCCGCCGCTAACCCTGTGGCCCCGACACCCGCACCGGCGACTGAGGTTGCGCCCGCGCCAGCGGCCGTTGCCCCGGCCAATGAGGCGGTGGCAGCGCCAGTGGTGAATGACAGCCAGGGCTCGCAGCCGGTGGCACCGCCGGTAGAGGCTGCGCCGATTCAGGTGCAGCAGGATGCGCAGCCTGCCGAAGCGGCGTCACCCTCTCTTTAATGGGCGCCTGTACCGGCCTATCGCCGGCAAGCCAGCTCCCACAGGTACAGCACAGATTTCGAAAACTGTGATCAACCTGTGGGAGCTGGCTTGCCGGCGATAGGGCCGGTACAGGTTAGACACATCCCCTGTTACAGAAGCCCTGCGATAACTTCCTGAACACCTGCTACGTTTACCACTCATAAGCTTGTCATCATTCCTTCATCCCACCTGCTTAGGTTGAAGGCGACACCGACGAAGACAAATGAGTAAAGAGGACGCAGGGCTATGGATGAATACCAGGAAGAACTACTCGAAACCCAGGCTTACGAACTGGACACCCCGGAACCGGCTGACGACGCCACCGAGCTTTAGCCCACCCGCCGCTGGCTGCGGCGGAACTCTCCCGGTGTAAGGCCCGTCCAGCGCTTGAACGCGCGCTGGAAGGCCTCGGCCGATGCAAACCCCAACAGATAGGCAATCTCGCCAAAGGCCAGCGCTGTATCGCGGATATAGGTCTCGGCCAGGTCGCGCCGTGTTTCATTGAGCAAGTCGCGAAAGCGTGTGCCTTCCTCGGCCAGCTTGCGGCGCAGTGTCCAGGTTGGCAGCTGCAGGTGCAGGGCCACTTCTTCCAGGTCGGGCTCACGGCCGCCATTGAGCAGCGGGCCCAGCAGGTGGGTGATGCGCTCACCCAGGCTGCGCACCCGCGTGCGCTGCAGCATTTCTGCTTCACACAGCTGCAGCAGGTGCTGCCAGGTGCTCGGGCAATGCCTGGGGTTGGCCAGTTGCAGCGTGGCGCGGCTCAGGCGCAGGCGGTTGCCGTCGGCGGCGAACTGCACGGGTGTGCTGCAAAGCGGTTGGTAGCGTGCGGCATACGCGGGTGCGGCAAATTCGATGTCCAGGCGTTCGGCCTGCACCGAGGTGCCTGCAAGGTCGGCTAGCTGGGCTAGCCAACCCGCGAGCAGCGAGTCGACCACAAAGCGGTTGTAGGCGTTATAGGGGCTGATGGAGTAGAAGCGCAGCCAGGCGCCCTGGGCGTCTTCGTGAAAGCTGGAGTGGCCACGGTAGTTGGCCGCGTACAGCGGTTCGAAGTGCAGCAGGGTGCGCGCTGCCTCGCCAAGGGTAGGGGCCTGGGCGGCGGTGACCCCGGCCAGGCCGGCATGAGCCAGGCGGCTCAGGCGCCCCATGTGCAGGCCCAGGGCGGGCTCGCCGCACAGTTCGATGGCGGCGTGGCCAAGGTGCATGTAGCGGGGGATCGACAAGCGCGCGCCGGCTTCAGCCAGGCGCGGCCCATCCAGGCCATAGCGCAGCAGCAGCGGTTCGGGGGCGTGGCCAAGTTCGCGCAGGGCCTCGCTCAGCGGTTGAACAAAGCCAACCGACAGGTCGCCCAGGCGCACGCGGGGGCGGGCCATGGTGTTACAGCCACAGGTTCAGCAGGCGGGCACCCGGGCTTGGGGTGCCCACCAGCAACTCACCCGCCTGGTGGGCGAAGCCTTGGCCATCACTGCCTTGCTCCCAGAACTGCCCACGCATGAACACGCTCATGCTGCTGACACTGGCCCCGGCCGCCCCGGTCAGGCGTTGCCAGGCGGTCTGTTCGCTGACTTCGCCGCGCTGCAGGGGCAGCCCGGCGGTGGCGTGCTGGTGGCGGTTGCCACGCCATGGCGCTTCCCAGCTGCTCTTGCCGCTGAGAAACACCGGGTTGGCGACCAGTTGTACCGCTTGTTGTGCCAGTTGCCGATGGTTTTCCGGGTACCAGCTGTCACTGCCTATCAGCACACCCAGCCGCCCGGCAGGCGTTTGCACGACCTGCAACGGGTGCTTGCGCCCATTGTGGACGTAGCGGCGCATTTCGCTGTCAGGGAACTGCTGGTGTTGTGGCTCGCCCAGTAGCGAGCCATCGCCAGCAAACACCATGCTGCTATTGAACAGCGGGCCACTACCGGCGTGCAGCACGCCCTGTTTCACGTAGGGTGCAGGCAGCACGATGGAGCCGGCCACCAGGGTAACGCCGAATTCCTTGGCCAGGCCGCCGAACAACTGCTGATAGTCTGCGGCCATTTGCTCGGCCTTCATGCGCAAGTGCGCATCGGCGCGCCAGTCATCGCCGTCGGCGCCGAGCATGGCCAGGCCGTAGCGCAGCGGGTTGCTCAGCTCCAGCCATTGCAGGGCCTCGCGGCTCTGGGTCACCTGATACAGTTCGTTTTTCTCACCGCGCGCCCACAGCCAGGTGCCGATGTGCTCCGGCAGCACCACTACCGTGCGCGGGCTTATCAGTCCTTGTGCGCGAGCCTGCTCAAGGTAAGCCGCGAGCTTGCGGTGCAGGCGCTGCAGGTTCTGGTAGTCACCCGGGTACAGCAGCGGCTCGACGCCCAGCAGGTTGCCGTGTTCGCCTGGCACGCCGTGGTTCAGTGCCAGCTCGATGCGCAGGTCGGACAGGTAGTGGCCTTCCGGACGCTGTTGGGTCCAGAAGCCATAACCAAGGAGGGCGGCGAGGAAGACCAGCGCCAGGGCGCCAGCAAGCAGTTTTCGCATTGACCGTGTCTATCTAGTTGAAACTGTGACAAGGGTACGAGCAAACCGGCGCCCAGCGGAAGGTCAATTGTGCGATTTGGTTGTGCCGGGGCCGCAAACGGCCCCGGCGGCGGCATCAGAACTTGCCGCTCAGGCTGACCAGGAAGCTGCGTGGCTCGCCATACAGGTTGCCATAGCCGGTGGAAGACACGGTGCTGTAGTAGGTCTTGTCGAACAGGTTGTTGGCGTTCAGGGCCAGGGTCCAGTGTTCGTCCAGATCATACGCGGCACGTGCCGAGTAGATGGCGTAGCCGCTTTCCACGAAGGAGTAGTCCAGCGATTCGCTACCGCCCAAAGGCACCACGGTGCCCGATTCGCTGTGCTCGCTCTGGGCGATCACCCCGGCGCCAAGGCTCAGTGCCGGCAGGCGCTGGAAGCGGTAGTCGGTCCACAGTTTGAACAGGTGGCGCGGGGTATGGGTGCTGAAGCGGGCATCGCCTTTGCGCTTGTTCTCGTTGGCGTTGTAGGTATAGCCCAACGCCACTTGCAGCCCTGGCAGCACTTCGCCGTTCAGCTCAAGTTCGAAGCCCTGGCTCAGCTGGTAGCCATTGCCGACATAGCAGCATGAGGTGACAGACCCCCACTGACGTGGGTAGTCGGGATCGATCTGGCCTTCGCCCTTCTTCTCGATACGGTACAAGGCAAAGCTGGCCAGCAGCTTGCCGTCAGCCAGCTCCTGCTTGATGCCGACCTCGTAGTTGGTGCCGGTCAACGGCTCCAGGGCCTTGCTGCCCGGTGGTGGACCTTGCAGCAGGGTAGCCTGCGACTTGTAGATTTCAGCGTGGCTGGCATACAGGCTGGTGGTTTCGCTGAGGTCGTAGACGATGCCGTAGTACGGCACGAACTGGCGGTCCTCATCGATAGAGTTGAGCTTCTGGCCATTGGCACCGACATACTCGGTGTCTTCCATGAGCGTGTAGCGGCCACCGATGATCAGCGACAGGTCGTCCACCGGGCGGATGCGCAGCGAGGTGTAGGCGCCTGCCTTGCGCACATCGGTGCTGGTGTCCGGGAAATTCTCGGCCGTGGGGAAGCGCTCCGGCAGGGTTGGCGAGAAGATCAGGTCGTCGTAAAGGAAGTTCCAGTAGCTGCCACCACGGCTCTTGAGCTTGCTGCCGTCCACCCCTACGGTCAGGTCGTGCATGTGGCCGAACGCGTCGAACGAACCTTGCAGGTTCAGGTCCAGGGTGGTGTTGGTGGTTTTGAAATCATGCTGGTTGTTCCACCACGAGCCGCCGGTGCCAGTGGCCGGGTCGATGGGGTTTTCCAGCTCCACCACATTCTGCGCGTTGCGGTTGATGTTGTGGCGCACGTTGGCCACGGCTTTCCAGTTGTCGCTCAGTTGCTGGTCGAGGCGGGCGAACACCGTGGTGTTCTCGATATCGTTCCAGCTCCAGGGCGTGGTCAGGTTGGTGCTGCGCGACAAGCCCAGATCGCTGCCGTCAGAGAAGCGGCCCAGGGTGTTGCGCACGCCATTGAGGTCGTCACGCTGGTGGCTGGCACCGAAGAACAGCAGGGTGTCGTCGCTGGCATCGAACTCGAACGACACATAATTGAGGTTGCGTTTCTTGTGGTCGTAGTCGACGAAGTTGTGTTTGTCTTCCAGCACGCCTACATAGCGCCCGCGCAGGCGCCCATCCATTGCCAAAGGGCCGGTTACATCGAATTCGCCACGGTAGTTGTCCCAGCTACCGGCCGAGGTCAGGGTTTTTACCTGCGGCTGCGCCAACGGGCGCTTGTAGCTGAAGTTGATCACCCCGCCCGGTTCACCTGCACCGTACAAACCGTCGGCACCGCGCAACAGGCCGACGCTGTCGAACTGGGCAAGGTCTTCGTAGCGGCTGCTGTCGAGCATGCTCGACGTGGCGCCACCTTCATAGCGCACATCGTTGATTTCGAAGCCACGGGACACATAGGTGTTCTTGGCCCATGCCTCCTTGCGGGTAACACCGGTCATCTGGTTCATCACCTGGTCCATGTTGCGCAGTTGCTGGTCCTGCAAGCGCTGATCGGTGATGACGGTTACCGATTGCGGAATTTCGCGCAGTTTCTGCGGCCCCTTGCCGCCCATGGTGGTGGTGCCCGGCGCATAGCTGCCGGTGTTTTCCGTGCTGGCGCCCAGCCATTGGCTTTCGACGTTGGTGGCTGACAGCTCCATGGGGGGGGATACGTGTTTGCCGCCATCCTTGGCAGCCTCCTGTGTCGTCGGGTCCAGTGTTTCGGCGCGCAGTACGCCGGTTGGCAGTGCAGCGGCGACGCCGAGGCACAGGTGCAGCGACAGGGGAGACAGCCGGGTGAGGCGGGTTTTGACCATGAAGGCAGCATCCAATTGGTAGTTATTATCGGATGCGAATTATTTACAATTGATTTACGTTTTCAATACGCTCATGAGAATATTTTTACAATTCATGACATAGCGTGAGGTCTTCCTGTTTGTTTTGATCATTAACTTGTCAGTTTCAATCATTGAGTCAATTCAAACGGCTGTTTAATGTCGCTGACAGACAAACGACAGGCCCCGCTGACCGGTGAGGTGCCTGCATACCGTGATCACGCCACCAGGGGACCTTTCCATGGCCGCCGACCGCTACCCGCACCTGCTTGCCCCGCTGGACCTGGGCTTCACCACCTTGCGCAACCGCACCCTGATGGGCTCGATGCACACCGGCCTCGAAGAGCGCCCCGGCGGTTTCGAGCGAATGGCGGCGTACTTTGCCGAGCGCGCCCGTGGTGGCGTTGGCCTGATGGTAACGGGCGGCATTGCGCCCAACGATGAAGGCGGGGTGTATTCCGGTGCGGCCAAGCTCAGCACCGAGGAGGAGGCCGACAAGCACCGTATCGTCACCGATGCGGTACATGCCGCGGGTGGCAAGATCTGCCTGCAGATCCTGCATGCCGGGCGCTATGCCTACAGCCCACGGCAAGTGGCACCCAGTGCGATCCAGGCGCCGATCAACCCGTTCAAGCCCAAAGAGCTGGATGAGGCGGGCATCGAGAAGCAGATTGCCGACTTCGTCAACTGCGCGGTGCTGGCCCAGCGTGCCGGTTACGACGGCGTCGAGATCATGGGTTCGGAAGGCTACTTCATCAACCAGTTCCTCGCTGCCCATACCAACCACCGTACCGACCGTTGGGGCGGTAGTTATGAAAACCGTATGCGCCTGGCGGTGGACATCGTCAGCCGGGTGCGTGGTGCGGTAGGGCCGAACTTCATCATCATCTTCCGCCTGTCGATGCTCGACCTGGTGGAAGGTGGCAGTACCTGGGACGAGATCGAGCTATTGGCCAAGGCCATCGAGCAGGCTGGCGCGACCTTGATCAACACCGGCATCGGCTGGCACGAAGCGCGTATCCCGACCATCGCCACCAAGGTGCCGCGTGCAGCCTTCAGCAAGGTCACCGCCAAGCTGCGTGGCGTGGTGAGCATTCCGCTGATCACCACCAACCGTATCAATACCCCGGAGGTGGCCGAGGCCGTATTGGCCGAGGGCGATGCCGACATGGTCTCGATGGCCCGGCCATTCCTGGCCGACCCGGATTTCGTCAACAAGGCGGCAGCCGGGCGTGCCGACGAGATCAACACCTGCATCGGCTGCAACCAGGCCTGCCTGGACCACACCTTTGGCGGCAAGCTGACCAGCTGCCTGGTCAACCCCCGTGCTTGCCACGAAACCGAGCTCAATTACTTGCCTGTACGGGCCGTGAAGCGCATTGCCGTGGTGGGGGCCGGCCCGGCGGGCCTGGCAGCGGCCACCGTGGCGGCTGAGCGTGGCCATTCGGTCACCCTGTTCGACGCTGCCAGCGAGATTGGCGGGCAGTTCAACGTCGCCAAGCGGGTGCCGGGCAAGGAGGAGTTCTTTGAAACCCTGCGCTACTTCCGCAACAAGGTGAAAAGCACGGGCGTGGACTTGCACCTGAATACCCGTGTCGATGTGCAGGCATTGGTGGACGGTGGCTACGATGACATCATCCTGGCCACCGGTATTGCCCCACGTACCCCGGCCATTCCCGGTGTCGAACATGCCAAGGTGCTCAGCTATCTCGACGTACTGCTTGAGCGCAAGCCGGTGGGCCAATCGGTTGCGGTGATTGGCGCGGGTGGCATCGGCTTCGATGTGTCCGAGTACCTGGTGCATCAGGGGGTGGCCACCAGCCAGGACCGTGAAGCGTTCTGGAGGGAATGGGGCATCGATACCCACCTGGAAGCACGCGGTGGTGTGGCCGGGGTCAAGGCTGAGCCGCATGCCCCGGCGCGGCAGGTGTACCTGTTGCAGCGCAAAAAGTCCAAGGTAGGTGATGGCCTGGGCAAGACTACCGGCTGGATTCACCGCACCGGGCTGAAGAACAAGCGGGTGCAAATGCTCAATAGCGTTGAGTACCTGGGTATCGACGATGCCGGCCTGCACATTCGTGTGGCGGATGGCGAGCCGCAGGTGTTGCCGGTGGACAACGTGGTGATCTGCGCCGGACAGGATCCGCTGCGTGAATTGCAGGACGGGTTGGTGGCGGCGGGGCAGTCGGTGCACCTGATTGGTGGCGCGGATGTGGCGGCTGAGCTGGATGCCAAGCGGGCGATCAACCAGGGTTCAAGGTTGGCGGCCGAACTCTGAGATTGCCGGGGCCGCTGCGCGGCCCTTTCGCGACACAAGGCCGCTCCCACAGGGACCGCGCTAGGCATAAAGGTTATGCGGTCCTGTGGGAGCGGCCTTGTGTCGCGAAAGGGGTGCGAAGCGCCCCCAGGATTTCCCTGTAAACTGTGATCCATGCATGTATTCGACCTCCCCCAAGCCCCTCTGCAACCCCTGAACCTGCCTTGGCTGCAACAAGCCCAGGTCAAAGCCGCCATCCTGCGCCTGGACCTGATCGACCCACTGATCAGCGGCAACAAGTGGTTCAAGCTGCGCCATCACCTGCAGCAAGCCAGAACCAGCAAAGCCCCGGGCCTTATCAGCCTGGGTGGCAACCATTCCAACCACCTGCATGCCCTGGCCGCCGCCGGCAAGCGCTTCGGTTTCGCCACCGCCGGCCTGCTACGGGGTCACGCCCAGGACACACCCACTGTGCGTGACGTGAAGGCATTGGGCATGGAACTGCACTGGCTGGGCTATGGTGGCTACCGCGCGCGCAACGAACCAGGCTTCTGGACCCCGTGGCAGGCCCGCTATCCCGGCTGGCACTGCATTCCGGAAGGCGGCGGCGGGCTGGCCGGCGCACAAGGTTGTGCCCTGATCATGGAGCAGGCGCGCTCACAAATCGCGGTACTGGGCTGGTCGGATTACGACGCCTGGTGGCTGGCCGCTGGCACCGGTACCACGTTGGCCGGCCTGGTACTGGCCGAGGCGGGCGCACATGCCGTACATGGCGCATTGGCCGTACCCCGGGACCACGGTGTACCCGAGACGGTGGCAGCCTTGGCCGGCGGCCACGGCTACCAGCTTCACGACGCCTGCCGTGGCGGCTTCGGCAAGTTCGATGATGACCTGCTGGCCTTTATCGCCGAGTGCGAGCAACACAGCGGCGTACCGTTCGAAGCCCTGTATACCGGCAAGGCCCTGCTGGCATTGCGTGAGCAGGTCGGGTCCGGGCTGTTCGCGCCCGGCACCCGCCTGATCGTCGTGCACACCGGTGGCCTGCAGGGCCGGCGCGGTTACTTGTAAGGCAGCATGCGCAGCAGCGTGTTGTCGCGCTGCACATAGTGGTGGTACAGCCCGGCCAGCGCGTGCAGGCCGATCAGCCAGTAACCCCAGCTGCCAACCCGTTCATGCCAGCCCTTGATGAACTTGGCCTGGTCCGGGTCCGGGCCGATCAGGTGTGGCAGCTCCAGGCCGAAGAACGGCACCGGTTTGTCGGCGGCGCTGAGGATCAGCCAGCCGGCCAGCGGCAGGCCGATCATCAGCAAGTACAGCGCCAGGTGCATCAGGTGCGCAAGCCCGGTTTGCCAGGCCGGCGGTTTGGGTACGATCGGCGGGGTCGGGCGGCTCAGGCGCACGGCCAGGCGCAGCCATACCAGCACGAACACACTGAGCCCGAGCATGAAGTGCAGGTCTTTCATCAGGTTGCGTTCAACGCTGTCTTTAGGGAACAGGCCGCGCAGTTCGATAAGGGCGTAGACAGCGGCCAGCAGCACCAGCATCAGCCAATGCAGGGCGATGGACAGGCGCGCGTAGTGGGTCGCGGGGGTGGATGAAACCATGATCGGTCCTCGTCATCAGGTCGGAATGGCGCTCTTGCTGGCGCTCAGGTATCACTGTAGTGATTACCGGGAACAAATCTTTGCGCTGGGTCTGTGAAAATTGTGTTGCCTGGTCTGGCGTCATCGCCGGCAAGCCAGCTCCCACAGGTACTGCGTTGGGCCTGAGGTCCATGCAGTACCTGTGGGAGCTGGCTTGCCGGCGATAGGGCCGGTACAGGTAACATCAGGTACCGGGCATATGTGGCCAGTCATCACCCACCAGAAACACCCGCTCCACCTCCTGCCAGGCACCGTCAGCCTCCTGCTCCAGCCTCACCAGCAACTGCGCCGGAGCCTGGCGCTCCAGCACATGCAACCACGCGGCAAACTGCTCCACCGCCCAGCATTCACCAGCCTCGACCCGCGCCGGTGCCAGCCAGGCATGCCGCTGCAATGGCTGCCAATGCTCACCCTCGGCCATGACCCAGTCCCGCCTCCGTACCCAGCGCCCACGCAAGTGCTGCGGGTTGGCGCCCGTCGGTGGCTCGGCATGCCCCGGCCACGGGTAGAACAGATAGCCCCCCAGCCATACATGGGCCTGCACCTGGCCAACCCCCAACCCGGTCAACAGCTCGCGGCTGTGGGCCCCGTTCGACATGGGCAACTGATGCCCCGCCAGGTGCGCAAGCTTGCTCCCCAGCCGGTCATGGCACCCAGGCCCCAGCCAGGCATGCGGGTCGTGCCCGGCGCCTTCCGGCCCCAGGTACAGCTTGATCGCCAGTTCCAGGTGGTGCACGCCGTCACGGTCGCGCAACACCATATCCAGTTCGCCCAGCGTGCGCCCGGCATCTCGGATCGCCAGGTTGGCTGCCAGCAGCTCGATGCCCGGCGCCTGGCCCAGGGCGAATTGCCACAGGCGTTCGTAGTAATGCCCCAGCCGCCGGCTGCCCAGCTTCGCCAGCCAGTCTTGCAATGGCCGGTCATCTTCATCCAGCGCGCGCAACCACTGTTCAAGGTGCTGCGGCTGCTGCGCCCACAGGCTGCCCGCCAGCGGGTGGCGCTGGGGGCAGGGCGGGGCGCTGAGCAGGGGCGGCGACAGCATGGCCCAGGCCAGGTCGCGCACGGCGGGGCGCTGCAGTTGCCGGGGCAGGTCGTGAAGCTGGAGGAATGGCGTCATCCTGCGAGCATAGCCGGTTTGCCGCTACCCGGTGGTTTCGCCCATAATCGGCCCATCGTCACCCGCCGCAGAGCCTCGCAGGAGCCCCATGGAGCAATTTCGCAATATCGGTATCATCGGTCGCCTTGGCAGCTCGCAGGTGCTCGACACCATTCGCCGACTGAAAAAATTCCTCCTCGAGCGCCACCTGCATGTGATCCTCGAGGACACCATCGCCGAAGTACTGCCCGGGCATGGCCTGCAAACCTCCACCCGCAAGCTGCTGGGCGAAGTCTGCGACCTGGTCATCGTGGTCGGCGGCGACGGCAGCCTGCTGGGCGCTGCCCGCGCCCTGGCCCGTCACAACATTCCGGTGCTGGGCATCAACCGTGGCAACCTGGGCTTCCTCACCGACATCCGCCCCGACGAACTGGAAGAAAAAGTCGCCGAGGTGCTCGACGGCCACTACCTGGTGGAAAACCGCTTCTTGCTGCAGGCCGAAGTGCGCCGTCACCACGAAGCCATCGGCCAGGGCGATGCGCTGAACGACGTGGTGCTGCACCCGGGCAAGTCCACGCGCATGATCGAGTTCGAGATCTACATCGACGGCCAGTTCGTCTGCAGCCAGAAGGCCGACGGCCTGATCGTCGCCACCCCCACCGGCTCCACCGCCTATGCGCTGTCGGCCGGCGGCCCGATCATGCACCCCAAGCTGGACGCCATCGTCATCGTGCCGATGTACCCGCACACCCTGTCGGGCCGGCCGATCGTGGTCGACGGCAACAGCGAGCTGAAGATCGTGGTGTCGAAGGATCTGCAGATCTACCCACAAGTGTCCTGTGACGGCCAGAACCACTTCACCTGCGCCCCCGGCGACACCATTACGGTCAGCAAGAAGCCGCAGAAGCTGCGCCTGATCCACCCGCTGGACCACAACTACTACGAGGTCTGCCGCACCAAGCTCGGTTGGGGCAGCCGCCTGGGGAGCAGGGACGACTGATGTTCGATCCGGCGCGAAGTTTCGACATCATCGGTGACGTGCACGGTTGTGCGCTGACCCTTGAACGCCTGCTCGACGCCCTCGGTTACAAGCGCGTGGCCGGCGTGTGGCGCCACCCGCGGCGCATGGCGCTGTTTCTTGGCGATATCGTCGACCGTGGGCCACGCATCCGCGAGGCGCTGCATATCGTCCACGACATGGTCGAGGCCGGCCAGGCGTTGTGCATCATGGGCAACCACGAGTACAACGCCCTGGGCTGGGTGACCCCGGCGCTGCCCGGCAGCGGCAAGGCGTATGTACGCGAGCACACGCCACGCCACGCTCGGCTGATCGATGAAACCCTGACCCAGTTCGCCCACCACCCCGGCGACTGGCACGACTTCGTCAACTGGTTCTACCAGATGCCGCTGTTCGTCGACGCCGGGCGCTTCCGCCTGGTGCACGCCTGCTGGGACCCGCGGTTGATCGAGCCGTTGCGCCAGCAGTACCCCGACGGGCGCATCGATGAACACTTCATCCAGGCCTCGGCGGTGAGCAATAGCTTTGCCGCTACCGTGTGCAACCGCCTGTTGCGCGGCACCGACATGCGCCTGCCGGACGGCCTGACCCTGACGGGCGGCGATGGCCTGACCCGCGCCTTCTTCCGCACCAAGTTCTGGGAAGAAGACCCGCAAACCTACGGTGACATCGTGTTCCAGCCCGATGCCCTGCCCGAAGAGGTGGCCAGCACCCCGCTCAGCCACAGCCAGAAGAACGCCTTGTTGCGCTACGACGAAGACGAGCCCCTTCTGTTCGTCGGCCATTACTGGCGCAGCGGCCGCCCCGCGCCGATCCGCGCCAACCTGGCCTGCCTGGACTACAGCGCCGTGCTCTACGGCAAGCTGGTCGCCTACCGGCTGGATGATGAAACCCGCATCGACCCGCACAAGTTCGTCTGGGTCGACGTCGACCGCCCACAGGCCAACCAATGAACATTATCGAAGTGATGCGCCTGCCGCTGTCGGTCGACCTCAGCGGCTTCATCCACCTGTTGCAGCGCCTGCAGGTGCCGCATCGGGTGAGCGAGGAGGGCGATGCCCAGGTGCTCTGGGCCCCCGACACCCTCGCCGAAGACGTGCTGCAACTCTACCAGCGCTACCCTGACGGCAACGCCGACCTGCCAGCCAGCGCCGACCCTGTGGGAGCGGGTTCACCCGCGAATGGCCTGACGCAGCCGTCACTGGTGGAACAAGCCAAAGCCTGCAAAATCACGACGATCACCCTGCTGCTGTGCTTCATCGTCGCCGGCCTCACCAGCCTGGGCGACAACTTCACCACCATCAGCTGGTTCACCTTCCTCGACTTCCGCGTCCAGGGCGACTACCTGTACTTCAGCCCGCTGGCGCAAACCCTGGACGCAGGCCAGTGGTGGCGCCTGGTCTCGCCCATGCTGCTGCACTTCGGCGTGCTGCACCTGGCCATGAACAGCCTGTGGTACTGGGAGCTGGGCAAACGCATCGAACTGCGCCAGGGCCCGTGGATGTTGCTGGGCCTGACCCTGCTGTTCAGCCTGGTGTCCAACCTGGCCCAGCACTACACCAGCGGGCCGAGCCTGTTCGGCGGCCTGTCCGGCGTGCTGTATGGCCTGCTTGGGCATGTGTGGCTGTTCCAGTGGCTGGCGCCCAACCGTTACTTCAACCTGCCCAAGGGCGTGCTGGTGATGATGCTGATCTGGCTGGTGGTATGCCTCACCGGCGTGGTCGGCACCCTGGGCCTTGGCCAGATCGCCAACGCCGCCCACGTGGGCGGGCTGCTCATCGGATGCCTGACCGGGCTCTTGGGCGGGGCGCTGGCCCGGCGTAAACTGTCGGCTTGAATCAGGAGACACTATGTCCACTTTCGCGCAAATGATCGAAAACATTACCCCGGAAATCTACGAGAGCCTGAAACTGGCCGTGGAAATCGGCAAATGGTCGGATGGCCGCAAGCTCACCGCCGAGCAGAAAGAGCTGTCGCTGCAGGCCGTTATCGCCTGGGAGATCAAGAACCTGCCTGAAGACCAGCGCACCGGCTACATGGGCCCGCAGGAGTGTGCGTCCAAGTCCGCGCCGATCCCCAACATTCTGTTCAAGTCGGACTCGGTACATTGATCGAACTCGCTCGTGGCTCGTTGAGCAAAATGGCGGTAAGCCTGCAGGCACCCGTGGTGCAGTACAGCTTCCGCCTGGATGACACGCAGGTGGCGGTCAACCCGTTGATCGGCCAGCGCCTGCGCCTGGAATACCTCGGCGCCATTCATTGCAGCCATTGCGGCAAGCGCACCAAGACCAGCTTCAGCCAGGGTTACTGCTACCCGTGCATGACCAAGCTGGCCCAGTGCGACGTGTGCATCATGGCCCCGGAAAAATGCCACTACGACGCCGGCACCTGCCGTGAGCCGTCGTGGGGCGAACAGTTCTGCATGACCGACCACGTGGTCTACCTGGCCAACTCGTCGGGGATCAAGGTCGGCATCACCCGCGCCACCCAGTTGCCCACCCGCTGGCTCGACCAGGGTGCCAGCCAGGCCCTGCCGATCATGCGCGTGGCCACCCGCCAGCAGTCCGGCCTGGTCGAAGACGTGCTGCGCAGCCAGGTGCCGGACCGCACCAACTGGCGTGCGCTGCTCAAGGGCGATGCCGAAGTGCTCGACCTGCCGGCCATTCGGGACCAGATTTTCGATGCCTGTGCCGACGGTTTGAGTGAGCTGCAAGCGCGTTTCGGCTTGCAGGCGATTCAGCCGCTGCCCGACGCCGAAGTGGTACAGATGAATTACCCGGTCGAGGCCTACCCGAAAAAGATCGTCAGCTTCAACCTCGACAAAGATCCGGTGGCCGAAGGCACGCTACTGGGTATCAAGGGCCAGTACCTGATCTTCGACACCGGTGTGATCAATATTCGCAAGTACACGGCCTACCAGCTGGCCGTGCTCCAGTAAAAGGACCTCTACATGCGTACCGAACAACCGCAAGTGATCTACCTGAAGGATTACCAGGCGCCCGAGTACCTGATCGACGAGACGCACCTGACCTTCGAGCTGTTCGAGGACCACACCCTGGTTCACGCGCAACTGGTGATGCGCCGCAACCCGGCGCGCGGTGCCGGGCTGCCGCCACTGGTGCTCGATGGCCAGCAACTGGAGTTGCTGCGCGCTTCGCTGGATGACCAGGAACTGCACGCGGCTGACTATCAGCTGGACGTCGACAGCCTGACCGTGCACCCCAAGGCCGAGCGCTTCACCCTCGACACCAGTGTGAAGATCCACCCCGAAAGCAACACCGCGCTGGAAGGCCTGTACAAGTCGGGCAAGATGTTCTGCACCCAGTGCGAGGCCGAGGGCTTCCGCAAGATCACCTACTACCTCGACCGCCCGGACGTCATGAGCACCTTCACCACCACGGTGATCGCCGAGCAGCATCGCTACCCGGTGCTGTTGTCCAACGGTAACCCGATCGGCAGCGGGCCGGCAGAAGATGGCCGCCACTGGGCGACCTGGGAAGACCCGTTCATGAAGCCGGCCTACCTGTTCGCGCTGGTGGCCGGTGACTTGTGGTGCGTCGAGGACACCTTCACCCGCCAGTCTGGCCGGGACGTGACCCTGCGCATCTACGTCGAGCCCGAGAACATCGACAAGTGCGACCACGCCATGGTCAGCCTGAAGAAGTCCATGCGCTGGGACGAAGAAGTCTATGGCCGTGAGTACGACCTGGACATCTTCATGATCGTTGCGGTCAACGACTTCAACATGGGCGCCATGGAAAACAAGGGCCTGAACATTTTCAACTCCAGCTGTGTGCTGGCCCGTGCCGAAACCGCTACCGATGCCGCGCACCAGCGCGTCGAAGGCGTGGTCGCCCACGAGTACTTCCACAACTGGTCGGGCAACCGCGTCACCTGCCGTGACTGGTTCCAGCTGTCGCTGAAAGAAGGCTTCACGGTGTTCCGCGATGCCGAGTTCAGTGCCGACATGAACTCGCGCACGGTCAAGCGTATCGAAGACGTCGCCTACCTGCGTACCCACCAGTTCGCCGAAGACGCCGGTCCCATGGCCCACCCGGTGCGCCCGGACAGCTTCATCGAAATCTCCAACTTCTACACCCTGACCGTGTACGAGAAGGGCGCCGAAGTGGTGCGCATGGTCCGCACCCTGCTGGGCGCCGAAGGTTTCCGCAAGGGCAGCGACCTGTACTTCGAACGCCATGATGGCCAGGCGGTGACCACCGACGACTTCATCAAGGCCATGGAAGACGCCAATGGTGTCGACTTCACCCAGTTCAAGCGCTGGTACAGCCAGGCCGGTACACCGCGCCTGGAAGTCAGCGAAGCCTATGACGCTGCTGCGCAGACCTACAGCCTGACCTTCCGCCAGAGCTGCCCGCAAACCCCGGACAAGGCCGAAAAACTGCCGTTCGTGATCCCGGTGGAACTGGGCCTGCTGGACGCCGAAGGCAATGACCTGCCGCTGCGCCTGGCCGGTGAAGCGGCTGCTGGCGGTACCGGTCGCGTACTGTCGGTGACCGAGGCCGAGCAAACCTTCACCTTCCAGGGTATCCAGGCCAAGCCGCTGCCATCGCTGCTGCGTGGCTTCAGCGCCCCGGTGAAACTGAGCTTCCCTTACGACCGCGACCAGCTGATGTTCCTGATGCAGCACGACAGCGACGGCTTCAACCGCTGGGAAGCGGGCCAGCAACTGTCGGTGCAGGTGCTGCAAGAGCTGATTGGCCAGCACCAGCGTGGCGAAGCGCTCAAGCTTGACCAGCGTCTGATCACCGCCCTGGGCACCGTGTTGGGCAACGAAGCGCTAGACCCGGCCATGGTGGCCGAAATGCTCTCGCTGCCGGGAGAGGCTTACCTCACCGAGATCAGCCAGGTGGCCGACGTGGATGCCATCCACGCCGCTCGCGAGTTCGCCCGCCAGCAGATCGCCGATCAGCTGTTCGACGCCCTGTGGGCGCGCTACAAGGCCAACCGCGAAGTGTCGCGCAAAACCGCCTACGTAGCCTCTGCCGAACACTTTGCACGCCGCAGCCTGCAGAACATCGCCCTGTCGTACCTGATGCAGAGTGGCAAGCCGCAAGTGCTGGAAGCGACCCTGGAGCAGTTCGACCAGTGCGACAACATGACCGAGCGCCTGACGGCGTTGGCGGTGCTGGTCAATTCGCCGTTCGAAGCCGAGCGGGCCAAGGCGCTGGAAACCTTTGCCGAGCACTTCAAGGACAACCCGCTGGTCATGGACCAGTGGTTCAGCGTCCAGGCGGCCAGTGCGCTGCCGGGCGGGCTGGCGCGGGTCAAGGCGCTGATGCAGCACCCGGCGTTCACCCTGAAGAACCCGAACAAGGTCCGTGCGCTGGTGGGTGCCTTTGCCGGGCAGAACCTGGTCAACTTCCATGCGGCGGATGGTTCGGGCTATCGCTTCCTGGCGGACCTGGTGATCGAGCTGAATGCGCTGAACCCGCAGATTGCCTCGCGCCAGCTGGCGCCGCTGACCCGCTGGCGCAAGTATGATGACGCGCGTCAGGCCCTGATGAAGGGTGAGCTGGAGCGGATTCTGGCTTCGGGTGAGCTGTCCAGTGATGTGTATGAAGTGGTGAGCAAGAGCCTGGCGTAAGCCTGGTAGATCTTGGGGCTGCTGTGCAGCCCATCGCCGGCAAGCCAGCTCCCACAGGTACTCCACTGCCTTCAAGGCCTGTGCAGTACCTGTGGGAGCTGGCTTGCCGGCGATGGGCCGCACAGCGGCCCCAGCTATACAAGGCCGACAACAAAACATAACACCCCGCCCGTTGTAATCCCGCAAACATCCCCGCTACGATCCCCTCAAGCTATTGCAGGCCTCTAGATCAGGCTTTTCGCAGTGCCTGCAGTGCATTGACCCACCAAGAAGAACACAACAGGGGGCAGTCATGAGGGAACAGCTACAGGCGCCAGCCAGGCGCGGTGCCTGGCCATGGGCAGCCAGCGCAGTGCTGGCACTGGCATTGGGGGTGTGGGCCGACAGCGCCCAGGCCGCCGCCGCCGACGAATACTCCACCGAATCCGCCAAGGCCAGCCAAAGCCTGCTGATCGGCGCCACCCATGCCGGCAACCGCCTGGTGGTGGTGGGCGATCGGGGTCACATCCTGTTCTCCGACGACCAGGGCAGCACCTGGACCCAGGCCCGCGTGCCCACCCGGCAACTGCTCACCGCCGTGTTCTTCCTCGACGACAAACGCGGCTGGGCCGTCGGCCACGATTCGCAAATCCTCGCCAGCAGCGACGGCGGGGCCACCTGGAACAAGCAGTTTGAAGACCTCGCCCGCGAAGCGCCCTTGCTCGATGTCGCTTTCCTCGACGCCCGGCACGGCTTTGCCGTGGGGGCCTACGGCGCCTTGCTGGAAACCACCGACGGCGGCCAGCACTGGCAGGACGTGGCCGAGCGCCTGGACAACCCCGACCAGCTTCACCTGAACGGCATTACCCGAGTGCGTGATGCCGGCCTGTTCATCGTGGGCGAGCAGGGCGGCATGTTCCGCTCCGCCGACAACGGCCAGACCTGGGCCAAGGTCGAAGGCCCGTACGAGGGCTCGCTGTTCGGCGTGATTGGCACCGCGCAGCCGCACACCTTGCTGGCTTACGGCCTGCGCGGCAACCTGTTCCGTTCCACCGATTTTGGTGACAGCTGGCAGCCGATCGAACTCAAGGCCGCGCGCGGCAACCTCGAATTCGGCCTGGCAAGCGCTACGCTTCTCGATGATGGCACCTTGGTGCTGGTCGGCAACGGCGGCAGCGTGCTGCGCAGTACCGATGGCGGCCAGACCTTCAGCGTGTACAACCGTGCCGACCGTATCGCCCTGGCCGGCGTCAGCGGCCTGGCCAACGGTGGCCTGCTGCTGGTAGGGCAGGGCGGTGTACACCTGGCGGATGCCCAAGGGGCCGAGGGGGCAAGCCGATGACCAGCAGGGAGAGCATTACCATGCACCCGCACCACCAGGACAAGGCCACGCTGCTCGAACGCCTGATCTTCAACAACCGCCCCGTGGTCATCGCCCTGTGCGTCCTGGTGAGCATTTTCCTGTTCTGGCAGGCCACGCAGATTCGCCCCTCCACCAGCTTCGAGAAGATGATCCCGCTGCAGCACCCGTTCATCGAGCAGATGATGGAACACCGCAACGACCTGGCCAACCTCGGCAACACCGTGCGCATCTCGGTCGAGGCAGTGAACGGCGACATCTTCGACAAGGACTACATGGAGACCCTGCGCCAGGTCCATGACGAGGTGTTCTACATCCCGGGTGTCGACCGTGCCGGGCTCAAATCGCTGTGGAGCCCCAGCGTGCGCTGGAGTGAGGTCACCGAAGAGGGTTTTTCCGGTGGTGAGGTAATCCCCAACACCTACAACGGTTCGCAGGACAGCCTCGACACCCTGCGCGACAACGTGCTCAAGTCGGGCCAGGTAGGGCGGCTGGTGGGCAACAACTTCAAGTCCAGCATTGTCGATGTGCCGCTGCTGGAGAGCTACCCCGACCCGCAAGACCCGGGCAAGCAGGTGAAGCTGGACTACCAGCAGTTCTCGCACCTGCTGGAAGAAAAGATCCGTGACAAGTTCCAGGCCCAGAACCCCAACGTGAAGGTACACATCGTCGGCTTCGCCAAGAAAGTTGGCGACCTGATCGACGGCCTGGTGATGGTGGCAATGTTCTTCGGCGTTGCTCTGGCGATCACCTGGGTGCTGTTGTACTGGTTCACCTGGTGCATCCGCAGCACCATCGCCGTGCTCATCACCACCCTGGTGGCAGTGGTGTGGCAGCTGGGGCTGATGCATGCGGTGGGCTTTGGCCTGGACCCGTACTCGATGCTGGTGCCGTTCCTGATCTTCGCCATCGGCATTTCCCACGGGGTGCAGAAGATCAATGGCATCGCCTTGCAGTCGAGCGACGCGGATAACGCCCTCACGGCGGCGCGGCGTACCTTCCGCCAGCTGTTCCTGCCGGGGATGATCGCCATCCTCGCCGACGCCGTAGGCTTCATCACCCTGTTGATCATCGACATTGGCGTGATCCGCGAGCTGGCCATCGGCGCCTCCATCGGCGTGGCGGTGATCGTGTTCACCAACCTGATCCTGCTGCCGGTGGCCATTTCCTACGTCGGTATCAGCAAGAAAGCCATCGAACGCAGCAAGAAGGACGCCACCCGCGAACACCCGTTCTGGCGCCTGCTGTCGAACTTTGCCAGTGCCAAGGTGGCGCCGGTGTCGGTGGTGCTGGCGCTGGTCGCCTTTGCCGGTGGCCTGTGGTACAGCCAGAACCTGAAAATCGGCGACCTCGACCAGGGCGCGCCAGAGCTGCGCCCCGATTCGCGCTACAACCAGGACAACAGCTTCATCATCAGCAACTACTCCACCAGCTCTGACGTGCTGGTGATCATGGTCAAGACCCCGCCGGAGCAGTGCTCGATCCACTCGACCATGGCGCCGATCGACGAGCTGATGTGGACCATGCAGAACACCCCGGGCGTGCAGTCGGCGATTTCCCTGGTGACTGTGTCCAAGCAGGTGATCAAGGGCATGAACGAGGGCAGCCTGAAATGGGAGACCCTGTCGCGTAACCCGGACATCCTCAACAACTCCATTGCCCGTGCCGATGGCCTCTACAACGGCGACTGCTCGCTGGCGCCGGTGCTGGTGTTCCTCAACGATCACAAGGCCGAGACCCTGGAGCGAGTCACTGCCGTGGCCAAGGCGTTTGCCGACAGCCACAACAAGGAAGGCCTGCAGTTCCTGCTGGCGGCGGGTAACGCCGGGATCGAGGCGGCGACCAACGAAGTGATCAAGTCGGCCGAGCTGACCATCCTGATTCTGGTGTACATCTGCGTGGCGGTAATGTGCCTGATCACCTTCCGCTCGTTTGCCGCCACCCTGTGCATTGTGCTGCCCTTGGTGTTGACCTCGGTGCTGGGCAACGCGCTGATGGCCTACATGGGTATCGGGGTGAAGGTGGCGACCCTGCCGGTGGTGGCGTTGGGTGTGGGTATTGGTGTGGACTACGGCATCTACATCTACAGCCGCCTGGAAAGCTTCTTGCGGGCCGGGCTGCCGTTGCAGGAGGCCTATTACCAGACCCTGCGCTCGACCGGTAAAGCAGTGTTGTTCACCGGCTTGTGCCTGGCCATTGGCGTGTGCACCTGGATCTTCTCGGCGATCAAGTTCCAGGCTGACATGGGGTTGATGCTGACCTTCATGCTGCTGTGGAACATGTTTGGTGCGTTGTGGCTGCTGCCGGCGCTGGCGCGGTTCCTGATCAAGCCGGAGAAGATGGTGGGTAAAGAGGGGGGATCCATTTTTGCCCATTGATTGAAGGGGGCCGCTTTGCGGCCCATCGCCGGCAAGCCAGCTCCCACAGGGACTGCACAGGCCTTGAGGTCGATGCGATCCCTGTGGGAGCTGGCTTGCCGGCGATGGGCTGCAAAGCAGCCCCAAGGCTATAATGCCGGCTCATTTCAATCTGGTACCCCCATGTCCCCCCTCGCCACCGCCCTGCAAACCTGCGACATGCTCCTGATCGACGGCCTGCACGCCTTCGACTTCACCGCCGACGAATCCGGCCTCACCGTCGAATGCATGGACGGCCGTCAGCTGCGCCGCTGGTCCTTCACTCCCGAGCAAGTCGCCGCCGCCATCGCCACGGGTGATGAATGGCAACTCAACGATGCCGATGGCGAGCATCGTCTAGTCTGTATGAGTGCCTTTCGTGCCCCGGACGACGACCAAGATGAACCGGACCTGGACGAGCCTGCTGACCGCTAGCCTGATGAGCCTGACCCTCCATGCCCACGCCGCTACCTTGCTGGTGGGCAGCTACACCGATGGCGCCAGCCAGGGCATCTACCGTTATCAGTTCGACGACAAGGCCGGCCATATCGACCCTGCACCCTTGCAAGTGGTGAAAAGTGTCAGCCCTTCGTGGCTGGTGCTGTCGGCTGACCAGCGCCAGCTGTTCGCGGTAAATGAAACCCCGCAGGGGCATGCCAGCAGTTTCAGCATCAGCACCAAAGGCGAAATCAAACCCCTCAACCAAGTGGCCAGCCAGGGCGACGAGCCTACCCACGCCAGCCTCAGCCGCGACCAGCGCTTCCTGTTCGTGGCCAATTACGCGGTCAACCCCGACCCCGGTGGCAGCCTGGTGGTGATCCCGGTGGCCAAGGACGGCAAGCTCAAGCCCGTGGTGCAACAGGCCCGGCACAAGCCGAGCGGGGTCAACCCCGAGCGCCAGGCCGGTGCCCATGTGCATTCGCTGGTGCTGTCGCCGGACGGCCGGCACCTGTACGCCAGCGACCTGGGTGCCGACAAGGTGTTCATCTACCGCTACGACGGCGCCAGCGCGGACCACCCGCTGACCCCGGCGATACCCGCGTCGGTGGCCCTGCCACCGGGCAGTGGGCCGCGTCACCTGCTGTTTGACGCCAAGGGCCAGCACGCCTACCTCACCCTGGAAATGAGCGCCGAGGTGGTGGTGTTCGATGTGCAGGATGGCAACCTCGTGGAACGCCAGCGCCTGCCACTGACCGAACGCCACGAGGCAGCAGCGAAGGCGGCGGGTGCTTTGCACTTGTCGGCGGACGGGCGCTTCTTGTACGTGAGCAACCGTGGCACCGCCAACGAGATTGTGGTGTTCAGCGTAGGCAAGCAGGACGGTCAGCTGACCTTCCTGCAACGTCGTTCTGTGGAAGGCGATCACCCCAGGGAATTTGCCCTCGATCCGAGTGACAACTTCCTGCTGGTGGCCAACCAGAAGAGCAACCAGATCGTGGTGATACGTCGCGATCCGCGCAGTGGCAAGCTGCTGGAGACGGTGCAGACGTTGAAACAGGATGCCCCATCGGACCTCAAGTTCATCGAGTGATATCGATCGGCGTGATAATCGATACTGCCGCAATGAATTTTTGCGTTCGGCCTCGGCGGCGTAAGTTTGACCCAAGGCCCAAACGGGCCACCGTCAAACCACCGCTGTCGAGGTCAGCCCAGATGAACTTCAATCTCTTCCCGGTCATTGCCGCATCCGCCATTTCCGCTTCGGTCGTACTGCCGGCCCATGCCCATGCCGACAGCAGCGGCAAGGCTGCTGCCACCCACAGCTACACCGAGCAGTACCTGCGCCAGAGCGCGAACTTCCATGCGGCCCTCAGCGGCAAGCAGCATCACTGAGTCAAGCCTGACTCGATCCGATCACTTGGCCATGATCGATTTGAAGAGCTCCGAAGCCAGCCACCCCTCCAGCCAGCTCCGCACCCGCGGATAAGCCGCCTCGGCGAACCACTGCGGTTCGACCCCGGCAAACTGGCGCATCAGGGGCAGTAACGCGGCATCGGCAAGGCTCGGGTGATCAGCCAGCAGGTAAGGCCGGCCTTCAAGCAGGCCTTCGAGCTCCGCCAGCCAGGCTTCGGCCTGCTGACGGTAATGCTCGCGGGAATACTCCGGGTAACGCTCAGCATACTTGTACAGGTTCACCTGCGCCTTGAACGTGCTGTCGTTCCGCGCAATCAGCCCGTCAGCCACCTGCGCCGCCGCAGGGGCTGCCTGCAAGCGCCAGTCCTGCGGGTCGTTTTGCGCCAGCGCCCAGCGCATGATGTCCAGGCTCTCTTCCAGCACCCCGGCACCGGTATCCAGCACCGGCACCGTGCCCTTGGGCGACAAGGCCAGCAGCTCTGCCGGTTTGTTCTTCATCGCCACCTCGCAGATTTCTACCTCGCAGCCGGCATAGCGCAGGGCCAGGCGCGCACGCATGGCCCAGGGGCAGCGGCGGAATGAGTAGAGGATCACCCGCACACCTCCACGTCACTCAGGCCATTGCCCTGGCGACGCACCTGGATTTGTACCGGAATGCGTTCGTGCATTTCCTGCACGTGGGAGATCACTGCCACCTTGCGGCCTTGGGCCTGCAGGCCGTCGAGCGCGTCCATCGCCAGTTGCAGCGACTCGGGGTCCAGGCTGCCGAAGCCTTCGTCGATGAACAGCGATTCGATGCGCAGGGTGCTGGAGGCCATCGATGCCAGGCCCAAGGCCAGGGCCAGCGACACCAGGAAGGTTTCCCCGCCCGACAGCGAGTGTACCGAGCGCAGCTCATCGCCCATCTCGGTGTCCAGCACCAGCAGGCCAAGGGCGCTGCCGCCACGCTTGAGGCGGTAACGGCGGGCCAGCTGACGCAGCTGGGCGTTGGCGTGGTGCAGCAGCAAGTCGAGGTTGTAGCCTTGGGCGATCTTGCGGAACACATCGCCCGAGGCCGAACCGATCAACGCGTTCAGGCGGGCCCAGCGTTGCCACTGCTGGTGAGCCTGTTCGATTTCGGCCGCCAGTGCCTGATGGGCCTGCTGGCGACGCTGGTCGTCGGCCTGCTGGGCGCGCAGTTCGGCGCACTGCTGTTCGTGGTTGGCCAGGCGTTCGCGCAGCGCGGTCAGGGCTTGCTCCAGGGCTTCGGCCGAAGTGTCCACGGTCATGTGCGCGGCGTGCTGTTGCAGGCGTTGCTCACGTTCCTGCAGCAGTACGCGGCCTTGTTCGATGGCCTTTTCCGCGCCTTGCAGGCGTTGGCGCAATTCATGGACGTGCGTGTCATCCATGGCCAGCAAGCGATCCAGCCCGTCGTCATCCAGCTCCGGGTGCTCGCTGCGCCACTGGCTGATCTGGCCCTGCAACTGCTGGCACTCGGTGTCCAGTGCCTGTTGCTGCTGGATGTTGGCTTTGAGTTCGCTGGCCAGCTGCACGCCCTGGGTGCGCAGCGCTTGCAGGCGTTGGGCGGTGTCGGCGTCGAGGGCGCGGGCCTGTTCCAGCGTGGTGTCCATGTGCTGCTGCCAGGCTTCGGCACTGGTGTGTTCGCCAAGCAGTTCGCCGAGGGCGGCCTGGGCCTGCTGGCGTTGCTCGTCGAGGGCGGCCAGCTTCTGCAGCAACTGCTGCTGGCCTTGTATACGTGCCTGTTGCTGGTCGCGCAGCTTGTCCAGTTGGGCCTGACGGGCTTGCTGTTCCTCCAGTTCGTCCTTGCGTTGCTCCAGTTGTTGCAGGCGCTGGGCGATCTGTTGATCCAGGGCAAGGAAGGCATTGGCCGGGTCGTCGCTCAAGGCCTTGACGGCTTCTTCGGGCAATACGCCGGCCAGGTCGTCGAGGCCTTGCTGCAGTTGCTGCTCGTCGTTGGCCAGGGCCTGGTGCTGCTGCTCCAGGTGGCGCTGGGCCTGCTGTTGCGCTTCGTGGGCGGCCTGCAGTTGCTGATTGAGGCGGGCTGCATCTTTTTGCAGGGCGAGCAGGGCGCTCTGACGCTTCTCGTCCTGGCCGATTTCTTCGTCCAGGCGTCGCAACTGGCTGTCGAGCCAGGTGCTGCGGGCCTTGTCGTCCTGCGGGGCGAGAGCAGGCCACAGGCTATGTGCCTGCACCTCGGCTACCTGGGTCTGCAGTTGCTCGCCCAGTTGCAGTTGTTGCTGCTGATAGTCTTTGAGCTGGACGTTGACCACACCCAACTGGGTGCGCAGCTCCACCAGTTTGCTGTTGAGGGTTTCCACCTGCTTCTGCGCGGCGTCCACCTCGGCCTGGTCGTGACGTCCCAGGCTTTGCAGCAGCGCTTCGGGTTGATGGAACGGGTGCTCGGCGCTGCCGCATACCGGGCAGGGTTCGCCATCGCGCAACTGGCCACGCAGTTCTTCAACGCTGGTATTGCGCGCCAGGCGCTGGCGCTCCAGCAGCTGACGGGTAAGGTCAAGTGCCTGTCCGGCGGCTTCCAGCTCGGCCTTGGCGGCGGTGCCCTCGGTAATCAGTTGCTGGCGCTGCTGCATGGCTTGCTGTTGCCGCTCGCGCACGGCGTCCAGCTGCTGGCGCAGCTCCATTTCGCGGCCATGCAGGCGCGACAGTTGTTCAATGGCGCGATGCTGCTTGCGGTTGTCCTGCAGCATGCCGCCCAGCAGGTCGATCTGTTCCGCCAGGGCGTGCGGTTCGGCCTTGGCTTCGCGGAACAGCAGGTCGTAGGTGTCGCGTTCGGCCTGCAAGTGCGCATTGGCCTGGCTGGCCAAAGCTTGCAGGCCAGGCAGTTCCTCGCGGCCCTTGGCCAGACGGCCGCCAATCAGCATCACCTGCTTCAGTTGCGGCAGGTAGGCATGCCAGGCATCGGCCAGGCCCGCCAGGTGCTGGCTGTCGGCGAGCGCGGTGTCGATCTGGGCCAGTTGCTGCACGCTGCGTTGCTGGTTGTGCTCCAACTGCTGCAACTGTTGCTGGCCGTCGGCAACGTGCTGTGCGGCCTGTTCGCTGCTGCTGCGCTGAGCGGCCAGCTCCTGGTCCAGGCGCGCCAGGTTGTCCTGGGCGGCAAAGGCCTGGCGCAGGCGCGGGGCGTTTTCACCGTGCCGGGCCTGGTTGTCGGCCAGCGCTTGGCGGGCATTGTCCAGTGCCTGTTCAAGTTCACGGGTACGCAGTTGCAACTCAGTTTGTTGCTGTTGCTGTTCAGCGATCGTCGCTGCGACTGGCGCCAGTTGAGCGGTCAGCGTTTGCTGGCGATGGAACTGGTGACGCTGCGGCGCCAAACGCTCCAGGCGAACGAGGTCCAGGCGAGGTTCGGCCAGTTGCTGCCAGTCCTGCTCGGCGGCCTGCAGCGCGGTGCCGGCTTCGGCGTACTGGGCCTGCAGCTGGCGTTGTTCATTCAACCAGTTGCGCTGCTGCTCCAGCTGACGCTCGTCGGCCTGATCGGCCTTGAACTGCTGCTGCGCTTGCACCAGGCGCTGGTCTAGCTCGGCGCGGGGTTCGGCGGCCATTGGCAGCAGGTGGCTGGCGCGGTCCTTCAGGGCGTTGTGGGCTTCACCGGCTTCACGGGCCTTGCTGAAGGCGCGTTGGCCCAAGCGGGTGTAGATGGCGGTGTTGGTGAGCTTTTCCAGCAGTTCGCTGCGCTCTTTGTCGTCAGCCTTGAGGAAGGCCCCGAACTCGCTCTGGGCCAGCATCACGGCGCGGGTGAACTGCTCGAAGTTCAGGCCGAGGCGGGCTTCGATGAGTTGTTTGTACTCGTTCTTGGCGCTTGCCAGCACTTGCTCGTTGTCCAGGTCATAGAAACTCTGGCGGCTCAGCTGCAGTTTGCCGTTGGCTTTGTCGCGGGCGCGGTTGGCTTCCCAGCGGGCGCGGTAGCGGCGGCCATCGATGCCGACGAAATCGACCTCGGCAAAGCCGCTGCCGGTGCCACGGCGCAGCAGGTTGCGCGGGTCGGACGTGGGGATTTCGCCCTCAGCGTCCGGCACCTTGGCCTCGCGGCCGATGTCATTGAGCCGGGGCACGGTGCCGAACAGCGCCAGGCACAGGGCGTCGAGCAGGGTGCTTTTGCCGGCCCCGGTCGGCCCGGTGATGGCGAACAGGCCGGCACTGGCCAAGGGTTCTGCGGTGAAATCGATGTCTATCGGGCCGGCCAGCGATGCCAGGTTTTTCAGGCGGATGGCGAGAATCTTCATGGCTGCTCTTCTTCCTGCTGCACGTCCTGCAACAGCAGGGCAAAGTCGGCCAGGGCCTGTTCGTCGGCGGGGTTGCCGTAGGCCTGTTCCCAGGCGCGGCTGAACAGGTCTTGCGGGGTCATCTGGGCCAGTTCGACAAAGGCCAGGTCATCGTCTTCGGCGTGGGTACGGCCGGCGTATTCGGCGCTGATGCGGATCAGCCGCACGGCTTTGCCTTCCAGGGCGGTTTCGATCTGCTGGCGCAAGTCGGGTTGCGGCTCGTCCAGTATCACCCGCACCTCCAGCCAGGGCTGGCGGTTGGGGTCTTCGAGCAGGTCGACTACCGGCAGGTCAGCCAGTTGCTGCAGCAGTTCGCCCAACGGTGCCGGGCCAACCCGTTGCAGGGCCACGGCGCGCGGTACCGGGCGCGGTTCGACGCTGACCAGGCCGGTGCCGTCCAGCTCCACTTCCAGCACCTGGTGCGGGTAGTTGATTTCAGCGAACGACAGCGGGATCGGCGAGCCGCTGTAGCGGATACGTTCTTCGCGGTTGACCTTCTGCGGCTTGTGCAGGTGGCCCAGGGCAACGTAGCTGATGGCCTTGTCGAACAGCTTGGCCGGCAGCGCCTCGGCGTTGCCGATGATCAGGCTGCGCTCGGAGTCCTCCGACACCGCGCCCCCGGCCATGTGCGCATGGCTGATGGCAATCAGCGCCTGGTCTTTCTTGCGCTTTTTTTGCGCGGCGGCGATCAGTTGCTGGTGTACCTGAGTAATGCCTTGCAGGTAGTCGTCACCCAGGTGCGGGCCAGTCACTTCGGCCGGGCGCAGGAAGGGCAGGGCCAGGCACCAGGCGGCGACCTTGCCACGGCCATTGGTCAGCGGAATCAACAGGCGCTCGGCATCCAGCTGGCCTTCGTCCAGCCAATGCACACGGCCCAGCGCATGGGTACGCAGGCGGCGCATCAAGGCGGCGGGCAACTCGATGCGCGAGCCCGAGTCGTGGTTGCCGGCGATCATCACGATATCCAGCTTGGGCTGCTGCTCGTGGGCCTGGACGATGAAGTCGTAGAGGCGTTCCTGGGCTTTGACCGGCGGGTTGACCGTGTCGAAGATATCGCCGGCGATCAGCAGCGCATCGGGCTGGCGCAGGCGCAGTTGGCCGAGCAACCAGTCGAGGAAGCAGGCGTGTTCGAAGTCGCGTTCCTGGCCGTGCAGGCTTTGGCCCAGGTGCCAGTCGGAGGTATGAAACAGACGCATGGATGACCTGTTGGTGTCGAGTCGGGCAAGCGGGGAAAGGGCGGTATGGTAACCCAAGCGCGGGGCTGCTGTGGGAGCGGGTTACTTGGTGCATGGCACCGGCTGCGCCGGTGTTCGCGGGCACGCCCGCTCCCACAGGTATTGCATGAAATTCAGGGTATGCGCGGTCACTGTGGGAGCGGGCTTGCCCGCGAAGAGGCTCGTGAAGGCGACAATTTACTTTGGATAGAGCGGCGGAAGCCCGCCATTCTCCCCGGCCGGCAACAACACTTGCTCGGCCGGCGGGATGGTGCCTATTGCCCGCCACAACTCCTCACCCTGCCAATACTGGCCACTCTCGCTGTACAGCGCCCCGTTCAACCCGTCCAGCGCATCCGACAACGGCACGAAGCGCGCCGCCATTTCGGCCAATGTCTCCGGCTGTTGCCGGGCCCAGGCGTCCAGCGCCTGGCGGGTGGCTTGAGGGTCGTTGGCCTGGCAGGCGCGCTTGAGGTCGTCCAGCAGGGTGCGTGGGCTTGGCCCGTTCTGCGCGGCGCGCAGCACCGCCGGTTGTGAGCGGGCGCGCCACCACAGGGCGAAGCCCAGCACGGTGGTGAGGGCGAACACCAAGGTGGCCAGCTGCCAGGGCCACAGCAAGGTACTGGCGCTGCTGTTGTCACCTACCGGGGTGTCGGCGCTCAGTGCCGGGTTGTCCTGCACGTTCAGGGTGCGCGCTGGCAGGCTGGTGTGCTCCAGGTGGTCTTCGCGGGTGTTCCACCAGGCCACTTCCAGCGCCGGCAGGGCCAGCGTGCCGGCGTGGGTGGGCACCAAGGCTTCGCGCTCTTCGCGGTTGGCGGTCATGCCACGGTCGCTGATTTCGTTGCGTAGCAGCGGCTGGTCGGGGTAGCGGCGCAAACCGGTGATTTCGGTGGCCGGCAGTGGCGGCAGCTGGGTGCTGGACAAACCTTCGGCACGCAGGGTGATGTTGCGGGTCAGCGAGTCACCAATCTGTACCTGCTGGTTGCCGGGGTCGGGGTTCCAGTGTTCTTCCAGCGTCAGGCTGCGCGCCGGCAACCAAGGTACGCCGGCGGGCCAGGTGGCCGGAATGGGGCGCACGGTCAGGCGCAGCGGCAGTGAACTCACCTGCACCTGGTGGCCGGCGCGGGCCGTGGCATTGGCCTGCGCGCTTTCGTCGCTGCTGGCGGCGGCCGTGGCGGTGAAGGTCAACGGCGGGATGTCAAGGGTGCCGCTTTGCTGGGCATACACGGCATAGCGGGTTTCGATCACGCCGTGGCGTACGCCGTTGATTTCCTTTTCATAGGTGCGCGATTCGCCCAGCGGCTCGACCTTGGCGTTATCCAGTTGCAACGGGCTCAGGCTGCTGTCGTCGTACAGCGCTACCGAGTGGTAGATGCGCAGGGTCAGCATGGCCTGGGCCTGGACATAGACGTCGGTACTGTCGAGGGTTGCCTCGATGAATACCTGAGAGGCGCTGTCGGGCCGGCTGGCATCGGCCTGCAGCACTTGCAGCTCGATGGCCTGGCTGTGCGACTGGCCCAGTTGCAGCTCAGGAATGCGCAGGCTGCCGCTGCGCCGTGGCAGCAAGGTGATGATCCAGCGGGTGCTGGCGCGGGTTTCGCCATCGAGGGTGTGCAGGCTGTTCAGCTGGCGCGTGCCGCGTACCTCGAAGTCACCTTCCAGGGCGCGCAGGTCGGGTTTGCCGAACTGGGTCACGTCCTGGCTTTCCAGGGTCAGTTCCAGGCTTTCGCCAGCTTCCAGGCGGGTACGGTCTACGCTGGCTTGCAGCAGCGGTTCGGCCTGGGCCAGCACGGCCCACAGCAGGGTGAGAAGCAAGACGCCGAAGCGACTCATCGTGGGGTTTCCTGATGCAATTGCTGTTCATACCAGAATTTGCGCCGCAGCAGCTCCGCCGGGTTGTCGGGGATCTCCCGCAGCCATTGTTCCAGGGCCTGGCGTTGCTCGGCATCGAGATTGGTCGATACCGGGCGCTGCGGCGGCTGGATCACGCTGTCGTCGCTGCCCGCCTGGTTACCCGGTGCAGCCTGGCTGTTGTTGCTGCCTTCGCCGGGTTGTTCGGCGCTGGCTTGTTCGTTGTTGCCGGGTGTGCCCTGGGCCGGGCTGCTGGCCGAGCTGCTGTTGCCCTCGGTTTCGCTGCCAGGTGTGCCTTGGGCATCGCTGCTGGCCGGTTGTTCCTCGGCTTTGGCCTCGCGCTGTTGCAGCAGTTGTTGCACCAGCGCCTGGTTGTCCAGCGCCGCTTGCAGGTCGGGCTGGCGCTCCAGGGCTTGCTCGTAGGCGTCCAGGGCAGCCTCCAGTTCACCGCTGCGGGCCAGGGCGTTGCCTCGATTGTAGTGGGCAGCTGCCGTGTCGCCTTGGGAAAACGCTTCGGCGGCACCGGCATAGTCGCCGGCCTGGTACAGCGCCATGCCGCGCCACTGTGGGTCTTGGAAGTGACGCGCGGCGCTGGCCGGGCGGCTTTGTTCCAGCAGGCGCTGGCCTTGCTGGTCGGGGCGCAGCCACAGGTCGTTGAACTCGAAGGCCTGGCTGGGCTGCGGCAAGGCCAGCAGCAGCGGCAGGCAGAACAGCCAGCCTCGTCGGCCAGCGCAGGCGGCCAGCAGCAACAGCGGGATCAGCA
This sequence comes from Pseudomonas sp. RV120224-01b, assembly GCF_003208145.1. Taxonomy (NCBI): domain Bacteria; kingdom Pseudomonadati; phylum Pseudomonadota; class Gammaproteobacteria; order Pseudomonadales; family Pseudomonadaceae; genus Pseudomonas; species Pseudomonas sp. RV120224-01b. The sequence goes on from NZ_QKMQ01000001.1 coordinate 372,094, forward strand.
GCCAGTAGCCTTGGTCTGCCCAGCTGTCCAGCTGCAGGGTCTGGCCGTCGTTGCGCGCGGTGCGCGGGTTGTCGAACAGGCCCAGGCCGCGCAGGTCGAGGTCGTCGATGCGGGCATGCCGGTAGCGCCCGCCGGTACCGCTGATGAAGCCCTTGAGGCTGGCGCTGTCCAGGCGTGGCAGGAGGATGCCACCTTGGTTGTCTTTAAGGAATTCGCCGTTGGCCTGACGCACCGGGGCACCTTCGCGGCTGCCGATGCCCAACATCAACAGGCTGGGGCCCTGGCGGCCGAGGGCCTGGCTGATGCCCTGGCGCTCCGGCGCACTGAGCGACGAGCCGATCAGCAGCAGGCGGCCTTGGCCCAAACCACTCTGGGCGAGCAGCGCCAGGCCCTTTTGCACGGCCAGGTCGGCGCGCTGGCCCGCTTGCGGCATGATCGACGGGTCGATGGCCTCCAGCAGGTTGCGGGTGGTGGCCAGGTCATCGGACAACGGCACCAGCGTGTGCGCCGAACCGGCATACACCACCAGCGCTGTCTGGCTGTCGCGCCGGTGTTCGAGCAGGTCGAGGATTTTGCGCCGGGCCTGCTCCAGGCGGTTGGGCGGGCTGTCTTCGGCAAGCATCTGCGGGGTCAGCTCCAGCAGGATCACCAGTGGGTCGGCCGGGCGTTGGCGGTTTTCTTCGACGCGTTGCCAGCTGGGCCCGAGCAGGGCCAGGATCACCAGCGCCCAGGCCAGGCCCAGCGCCACCCAGGGCAGTTTGCTGGTGCTACCGCTGCCACCGCCCAGCAAGACGCCATGAAACGCTGGCGGCAGAATCATCTGCCAGCGCCCGGCGCGTTTGCGCCGGTGCCACAGCTTGTACAACAGCCAGCCGAGCAGGGGCACGGCCAGCAGCCAGAGCGGCCGTAGCCATTGGGGCCACAGGTCGATCATCGCCGCCTCCTTAAACGCAGGCGCTTCAGCCGCTGGCGCCATTCCGGGTGCGGTTGCAGAAAGCGCGGCTTGCGCAGCAGGCGTTGCAGCAGGTTGTCGGGCCATTGCACGGCCACCACCAGCAGCACGCTAAGCAGCAGCGCCAGCGCCAGGGGCCAGGCGTACAGGGCCTGGGCCGTGCGTGCCTGGGTCGGTTGCTGGGCCACCGGCTCCAGTTGGTCGAGGGTGTCGCCGATGGCGTCCAGTTCGGCGCCGTCATGGGCGCGGAAGTAGGCGCCGTGGGTGATGTCGGCAATTTCCTTGAGCGCAGCTTCGTCCAGGTCCAGGCTCGGGTTGAGGCCCAGCAGGCCAGGGGTGCCACTGGCTTCGGGGTTGGCGCCGATGCCGATGGTGTAGATGCGCACGCCTTCCTGGGCCGCCAGGCGGGCGGCGGTCAGAGGGTGGATCTGCCCACCGTTGTTGGCGCCGTCGGTAATCAGCACCAGCACCCGGCTTTGTGCCGGGCGTTGTCGCAGGCGCTTGACCGCCAGGCCAATGGCGTCACCGATGGCGGTGTTTTTACCGGCGATGCCGATTTGTGCTTCGTCGAGGAAGATGCGCACGGTGCGCCGGTCGAAGGTGAGCGGCGCCTGCAGGTAGGCCTGGCTGCCGAACAGGATCAGGCCCACGCGGTCACCTTCGCGGTCCTGCAGAAAGTCGCCCATCAGCGCCTTGACCAGGTCGAGGCGGCTGATGTCTTCGTTCTTCCACTGCATGTCGGGGAAGTCCATCGACCCGGACACGTCCACCGCCACCAGCAGGTCGCGGCCGCTGGCGGCCACCGGCACCGGATCGCCCAGCCACTGCGGGCGGGCAGCCGCGCACAGCAGCAACAGCCAGATGACCACGAACGGTGCCTGCTGGCGCCAGGTCGGCAGGTTGAGCCGCGCGCGGCGCCCGGCCAGGCCTTCCAGTTCGTTGAGGAAGCCCACCTTGAGCACCGGCTCGCCGCTGTCGGCTGCAGGCAGCAGCAGGCGTGCCAGCCATGGCAGCGGTAGCAGCGCGAAGACCCACGGCCAGGCCAGTTCAAACATGCTTGCGGATCCAGGTTTCCACGGCCAGGCTAAGCCCGGCGATGGCTTTGTCGTCGAGCTTGCACTCGGGTTTGTAGGCGCCTTCGACCAGCACCATCCAGCGGGTCAGGCCGGCGGCCGGGCAGCGGTTGTCGAGAAACGCCAGCCATTGGCGGCCGTTGAGGGTGTGGCTGTTGGCACCGGGATAGTGGTTGCGGCACAGGCGCTTGAGCAGGGCGTTGATTTGTTGCAGCCAGGCGCCGGCCGGTGCGCCATCGTAGGGGCGTGGCAGGAGGGCCAGTTCGGCCAGCGCGGCCACGCGCACCGGGTCGAGCGGTTGTTCGGCACGCACGATGCGGCGTTTGCCCGGGCGCCAGCGGCGCAGCCGCCACAGGCCCCAGCCCAGTAGCGGCAGTAGGGCCAGCAACAGCCACCAGCCCGGTGCCGGTGGCCATAAACCGATAGGTGCCGGGTCGATCAGCGGGTGCAACTGGTCGAGAGGGTTCATGACGCGCTCCGTGGCCGCTGAGCGTTCAGGTACTCGCGCAGTTGCTCGATCATTTCGCTTTGCGTGCTCAGTGGCATCAGGACCACACGCAGCTTCTGCGCCATCAGCTCCCAGCGCTCGATGCGTGCTTCGGCCTGCTGGCGGTAGGCCTGGCGGAGGTTGGCGTCGAGGGTGTCGAGCTCCAGCTGGGCGCTACGCTGGGCGAAGCGCAGCAGGCCGGCGGCCGGCAGGGCATGATCGAGTGGATCGGACACCGGTAGCAACAGCAGGTCGCAATGGCGCGAGAGCATGGCCAGGTGCTGCTCCACCTGGGCGCTAAGCGAGCGTTCATCGCAAATCACGATGGCCAGGCTGCCGGGGCGCAGCACTTCGCGGGCGCGGCGCAGGGCCAGGCCGAGGCTGTCGGCCCCGGGCGTGGCTTCGGTGTGCAGTGCCTGGTTGACCTTGGCCAGGCGGTTGAGCAGTTGCAGCAGGCTTTGCTTGCTGCGCCGAGGTTTGATTTCGTGGTGTTCGTTGTCGCCGAACACCAACCCGCCGATGCGGTCGTTGTGGCCGAGCGCGGCCCAACCGAACAGCGCAGCGGCCTGTGCCGCCAATACCGACTTGAACATCAGCCCCGAGCCAAAAAACAGCCGCTGGCTTTGCTCGACGAGGATGAAGATCGGCCGCTCGCGCTCTTCGTGGAACAGCTTGGTGTGCGGCTCCTGGGTGCGCGCGGTCACCCGCCAGTCGATGTTGCGCACATCGTCGCCGGCCTGGTACACGCGCACCTGGTCGAAGTCCACCCCGCGCCCGCGCAGCTTGGAATGGTGCAGGCCCACCAGCGGGCTGCGCTGGCCGGGCTTGGAAAACAGCTGGATTTCGCGCACGCGGTGACGCATGTCGATCAGCTCGGCAAGGCCGATGCGGATGCCGGGCTCGGCCAGCTGCGCGGTGGGCATGGGCTCAGGCAACGGCGACGACGTCGAGGATGCGCTGGACCACGCGGTCCTGGTCGATCCCTGCCGCCTCGGCCTCGAACGAGAGGATGATGCGGTGGCGCAGCACGTCGAACAGCACCGCCTGGATGTCTTCAGGGCTGACGAAGTCGCGCCCGGCCAGCCAGGCATGGGCACGCGCGCAGCGGTCCAGCGAAATGGAACCGCGCGGGCTGGCGCCGTAGGCGATCCAGTCGGCCAGCTCGGCGTCGAACTTGGCCGGGGTGCGGGTGGCCATGACCAGCTGCACCAGGTATTCCTCCACCGCGTCGGCCATGTACAGGCCAAGGATTTCCTTGCGCGCGGCGAAGATGGCCTGCTGGCTGACCCGGCGCTCGGGCTTGGTCTCGCCGCCCAGGGCTTCACCACGGGCTTGCGCCAGGATGCGCCGCTCCACCGCCGCGTCGGGGAAGCCGATTTTTACATGCATCAGAAACCGGTCGAGCTGGGCTTCGGGCAGCGGGTAGGTGCCTTCCTGCTCGATGGGGTTCTGCGTGGCCATGACCAGGAACAGCGGCGACAGGTCGTAGGTGCTGCGGCCCACGCTGACCTGGCGCTCGGCCATCGCTTCGAGCAGCGCCGACTGCACCTTGGCCGGGGCGCGGTTGATTTCGTCGGCCAGTACCAGGTTATGGAAGATCGGCCCCTGCTGGAACACGAAGCTGCCGGTTTCCGGGCGATAGATTTCGGTGCCGGTGATGTCGGCAGGGAGCAGGTCGGGGGTGAACTGGATGCGATGGAACTGCGCTTCGATGCCTTCGGCGAGTTCTTTGATGGCCTTGGTCTTGGCCAGGCCCGGTGCGCCTTCCACCAGCATGTGGCCGTCGGCCAGCAGCACGATCAACAGCCGCTCGACCAGTTTTTCCTGGCCTAGGATCTGGGAAGAAAGAAAGGTGCGCAGCGCGATCAGCGCTTCACGGTGTTCCATCGGCGACGGTTCCTGGTGTGGGGCCTGAGGCGGCTGACGGTAGCGGCCCTGGCAAGGGCTGATACTTTAATCTATCCGGGGGGGCGGCGACCAATGGCGGCGGGTAAATTTATCGTTACGGGGGGCTCGCCGGTACAGAAATGTCCCAGGTAGGGCTGGCCATTGTCTGATGGTCGGTGAAGGCGTGCTGGCGCCTGCTTGTGCTTTTCAGGCAAGCAGAAGGCACGATGATGAAAATGAGCAGCGGTAGCACGCCAATCCCCACACCCGCCACCCTGCGTTTTGGCGTGTTTTTCGATGGCACCGGTAACAACCGGCACAATGCCATGGCCGTGGATGAACCGCGCGGCAGCTATGGCAATGCCCTGAGCAATGTGGCCCTGTTGCATGCCCTGTATCCGGCGGGTGAGGCTGATGCCGATGGCACCCGGGTGTTTCTGAAACGCTACGTGGAAGGCGTGGGTACCCTGGCCGGTGAGGCGGACCATGCCTATGCCGCGGCCACCGGTTGTGGGCGCACGGGGGTTGAGGCGCGGGTCGCCGAGGCTTTGCAGGGGATGGCCGAACAACTTCAGGGCTGGTGCCGGGCACATCCGCAGGCAGCCGTGGCGCGGGTCGAGTTCGACCTGTTCGGTTTCAGCCGCGGGGCGGCGGCGGCAAGGCACCTGGCCAACCTGCTACAGGATGGCGCGGGCGGGTTGTTGCCGATAGCGTGCGATACGTCGATCAACTTTATCGGCCTGTTCGACACCGTGGCGGCGATCATCGCGCCGTTGCAGGGCGACTTCGACCCTGCCGATAGCCGCCAGGGCGGCCTGCGCCTGGGCCTTGGGGCAGGCATTGCCCGGCAGGTGGTACAGCTGGTGGCGGGGGATGAGCAGCGGCATAACTTTCCGCTGGTGGGCAGTGGTCACGACATTGTGTTGCCGGGGGTGCATTCGAATATCGGGGGCGGTTACCCGGAAACCACACTGGAGCAGGTGCTGCTGTGCAAGCCGCGGTCCCAGCGTGTACCGGTGGGCATGCGTGCCGAGCAAAGCCGAGTGCATGCCACGGTAAGCGCCTTGTTGGCGTCGGCGTATGCCGACAGGCGCGAGCCCAGGCCGCAGGTTGTGAGCTGGGAGGCGCCCCTTGCCGGCGGCCGGCCAAATGAGGCGCAAAAGCAGGTGTATGCGGCGTTGTACCGTGAACGGGAAGTGGCGGGGCAGTTGTCCCGGGTGTACTTGAGCGTGATGCGAGCGCTGGCGGTGCGGGCTGGCGTGCCATTCGCGCCGTTGGGCGAGCAGCCTGAGCACAGGCTGCCGGAGGATTTGCTGGAGATCAGCCGCAAGTTGCATGCGTATGCCTTGGGAGAAACGGACCAGCCCGGGTTGAGCGAGGCTGAACAGCGGCTGCTGTGCGAGAAGTACGTGCATGCCTCGGCAAACTGGAATGCGCTGAAGGGCTTGCGCAACAGTGTGCTGGATGTGCTGTTCGTCAATCGGCCGGGCGCAGGCGGGCGCGTGGTGCATGCCAACCCGGCATCCTGAACGACCGAAATGACTGGCCAAGGCCGCACCTACACGGCGCGCGCCAGTCGCTCAGCGTTGCGGGCCCTGGCCAGGTACGCCTCTTGCGCCAGGGTCAGCAGCACCGTCAGCAGCATGAACACGACCGATGCAACGAAAATCCCGTTTGGCAGGCGCTGGTCGAGCATCCAGCCAAACGCCACCGGCCCGATGGCGCCACCAATGTTGAACCCGGTCGACACCAGCCCGAACGTTTTGCCCTCGGCGCCTTTTGGTGCAGCCGCCTTGACCAGCATGTCCCGTGATGGGGCGATGATCCCGGTCAGCAAGCCGATGGCACCCAGAACAACCACCAGTGCCCAGCCTTGCAGCAGCCCCAGGGCCACCAGCGCGGTCAGCGCGGCCGCCAACGCGAAAGCCAGTGCCGCCACCAGGCCATGGCGCCGGGTACGGTCGGCCAAGGCACCACCGCACAGCACGCCTGCTGCACTGCATAGCAGGAAGGCGGTGAGCGCGGTGTTGGCCCAGGCCAGGGTCAGACCTTGGCCTTGTACGAGTGCGGCGACGGAAAACTTTTCGATGGCGCTGGTACTCAGGTTGAGCAGGATGAACAACACCGTCAGCACGCCGATCATGGGTGTGAACAAACGCACGCGGCCTGTTGCTGCGACCGGGCCAGCGCCTGTTTGGTTGCCAGGCCCTGCGACCCGGTAAACGCCACTGCCTGGTATCGAGATCAGCAGCAATGCCGCTACCCCGAATACCGCGCCCGCCGTCAGGGCCGCCCGCGTGCCGAACACGGCGGCGATACCGAGGAATACGGCCGGCGTGACCGCCGAGCCAAGAAACCCGGCAAAGGTATGAATCGAGAACGACCGCCCCAGGCGTGCGGGCTCGATGCCGTTGGCCAGCAGTGCGTAGTCGGCCGGGTGGTACACACCATTGGCCAGGCCAGCCATGGCCATCGCCACCAGCAATACCGCATACCCCGGGCTGGCCGCCAGCAGCAGGAAACTGAGGCTGCCCAGCAACAGCCCGGCCTTGAGCACGTTACGCGCCCCATAGTGGTCGACGGCGTAACCCAGCGGGGCTTGCACCAGGGCGGAGACGATGTTGAATACCGCCAAGGCAACCCCGAGCTCGACGAAGCCCACCCCCAGCAGGCCGGGAAGCACGGGCAACAACGCCGGGATCAGCATGATGTGCACATGGCTGACGAAGTGCACGGCAGCCACTTGGGTAAGCAACTTGGGGCCAGCTTGGGGCATGTCGATACCTGTTGTACGGCGTGCGCCGCTGGCGCACGGCAAGGTGAAGGGAAGCCCGCTCAGCGGGAGTTGCCGCTGAAAGCGGGGAGGCGGCCGTTCAGCGCGGCATGGGCCAGCAGGCCAATGACCAGGCCCCAGAAGGCCCCGCCAATGCCGAACAGGCTGATGTTGGCGGCTGCCGCCAGAAAGGTGATCAGTGCCGCCTCGCGGGCGCGGGCATCGGCCATTGCGCTGGCCAGGCTGGCACCGATGGTGCCCAGTAAGGCAAGGCCGGCCAGGGTGGTGATGAACGTGCCCGGGAGGGCCATGAACACACTCGCCAGGGTGACCCCGAACACCCCCACGAGGATGTAGCAGACACCGGCGGCGATCCCTGCCACCCAGCGTTTGCCTGGGTCTTCATGGGCTTCCTTGCCGGTGCAGATGGCTGCGGTGATGGCGGCGATGTTGAAGGCATGCGAACCGAACGGCGCCATTAGCAATGACCCCAGGCCCGTGACCGCGACGATCGGGTTGGCGCTGGTCGTGAAGCCATCGTTGCGCAGTACCAGCATGCCGGGCATGTACTGGCCGGTGAGGGTGATCAGGAACAATGGCAGGGCCACGCTGAGGGCAGCGTTGAGGGAGAAGGTGGGCGCGGTGAACACCGGAGAGGCGAACTCCAGCTTGAGTGTGGTCAGGCCGACTTGCCCTTGCAGCAGTAAGTAGCCGAGGCCCAGTAGCAGAATGCCGACCACGGCGTAGCGGGCGGTAAAACGCTTGAATGCCACATAGGCCGCAATCAGCAGCCCGGCCAGGGCCGGGTCCACCGACAGGCTGGCAAAGGCACCAATACCGAACTGCAACAGGATGCCGGCCAGAAGCCCGGCTGCAATACCGCCAGGGACGACCCGCACCAGGCGCTCGAAGCACCCGGTAATCCCCAGCACCACGAAGCCGGCGGCCGACAGCAGGTAGGCACCGATGGCTTCACTGTAGGGCACATTGGCCAGGGCGGTGACCAGGAACGCAGCGGCTGGCGTGGACCAGGCCGTGATCACCGGCGCGCGGCTGTACCAGGACAGCGCAAGGCCGCTGAGGCCGACGCCGATCGACACGGCCCAGACCCACGACGACGTCAGCTCGGGGCTCAACCCGGCAACCTTGGCTGCCTGGAACACCAGGATGAAGGTGCCACCGTAGTTGACGATGACCGAAACGATCCCTGCCACAACGGGGTGAAGGATGTCTGCCAGCCGAAACGGGGTTGAAGAGCTTTGTACAGGCGCGTCCATGGTTGCCTCTGGGTCAGTAAATGCAGGGTTCAGTGACTGTGATCAGCGATTGCCATGGGCCCTGTATTCCTCCACCAGCTTGTCGAGGAATACATAAAGCTTCTGGTTCATTTCGTCCCAATGATTGGCTCGCAGCGCGGCGGGCTGTTGCACGAAGCGGCGGTCGGTGAGGGAAGCCAGCTCGTCTTCGCAAGCGGCAATCAGCAGTTCGACTACCTCGCTGGTGAACTCCATGTGGCACTGGAAGCCATAGACCAGCGGGCTGTACTCGACGATCTGGCGTGGGCAACCTTCGCTGGTGGCAAGGACTTTCGCCTCGGCCGTCAGCCCCGGCATGTCGTTGTGCCAATGGCCCACTTGCAGCACTTCGCCAAAGTGGGCGACTTTGTCATTGGCTTTGCCTTCCGGTGTCAGTCGGATGGGGAATTTGCCAATCTCTTTTTCCGGGCTGTGATCGAAGCCTGCGCCCAGTGCTTCGCCGATGAGCTGCGAGCCCAGGCATACCCCGACCACGGCCTTGCCTGCAGCGATGGTTTGCTGGATCAGTCTGCATTCGGCTGCTGCATCGAAATGCGGGCATTGCGCGAGGGTGGTAGCCGGGTCTTGTGGTCCGCCCAGCACGACCAACAGGTCGAAGTGGCTGGAATCTACAGGCAGGCGCTGGTTGGCGTAGACGCGGGAGTAGCTGGCCTTGTGGCCTCGTGCCTTTACCCAGGTTTCGTACGCGCCAGGCGCTTCGAACGATTCGTGGACGATGAAGTGGACGTTCATGGAGTGTCTCTACGGTGATGGTGCCAAAAGTCTGCCCGGCATCGAGGTGCTGACGGGCAGGCTGCGGTGGCGTCAGTTGGCTGCGCCGAGGGTTTCCAGCAAGCCCTTCAGGTAGTTGCTGCCTTGCGCATCCAGCGGCTGCAGGGGCAGGCGCGGGGCGCCGACATCCTGGCCGAGCAGTTTCAAACCGGCCTTGATGGTGGTGGGCAGGCCGCGGCGGGTGATGTACTCCAGCAGCTCGTACTGGCGGTAGAACAGCGTGCGGGCTTCGGCCAGCCGGCCTTGCTGCACGGCGTCCCACAGCGCCAGGTTCAGTGCCGGGATCAGGTTGGGGGCGGCGGTACACCAGCCGGTGGCGCCGGCCACCAGAGCTTCCAGGGTCAGCGGGTTGCAACCGTTATAGAACGCCACTTGGCCATCGGTAGCGGTGAACAGGCGGTGCATGCGCTGAATGTCACCGGTGCTTTCCTTGACCATGGTCACAGTGGGCACCTCGTCGAGGATGCGCAGGATCAGATCCACCGACAGGTCGGTGCCACTGGTGCCCGGGTTGTTGTAAAGCATGATCGGGATGTCGATGGCGGCGCCGACCGCCTTGTAGTGGGCGACCACTTCGGCTTCGGTGAGCTTCCAGTAAGAGATGGGCAGCACCATCACTGCCGTGGCGCCGCAGGCCTGTGCCAGGCGGGCACGCTGCACGGTGCGGGCAGTGGTCAGGTCAGAGACGCTGACCACGCTGGGCACACGCCCGGCGATGCGTGCCTGGCTGAAGCGCACCACGGTTTCCCATTCGCTGTCGGACAGGTAGGCCCCTTCGCCAGTGCTGCCCAGCGGTGCGATGGCGTGCACGCCGCCTGCAATCAGGCTGTCGATGGACGTGCCCAACGCATCCAGGTCGAGCGTGCCGTCTGCAGTGAAGGGAGTGATGGTGTAGCCGATAACGCCGCGAATTACAGGTGTAGACATGACCAGGCACCTTTGCCGTTGTTGAGGAAAGAGTACAGCTTCGATCAGCCCAGGCAGTCGCCATGGGCACGCAAGGCACGGCGTGCGTAGTAGCTGAACGCGGCGCCATGACGTTTGGGGGTGGAGATCCAGTCGTGGGCCTCTTTGCCCAGCGCTTCGGGGATGGGGCGTATGTCACCGGCGCCCATGGCCAGCAGTTGCATCTTTGCCGCGCGCTCGAACAGCAGGGCGAGCACGCAGGCTTCTTCAATCGAGCCACCGGCAATCAGCAGGCCGTGGTGGGATAGCAGGATGGCGCGTTTGTCGCCAATCGCCTTCGCGATGATTTCGCCTTCTTCGTTGCCCACCGGCACGCCGGGCCATTCCTTGAGGAAGGCGCAGTCGTCGAACAGTGGGCACAGGTCCATGTGCGAGATGGCCAGCGGCACTTCCAGCATTGACAGCGCGGCGCTGTGCAGCGGGTGGGTGTGGATGATGCAGTTGACGTCGGGGCGGGCGCGGTACAGCCAGCTGTGGAAGCGGTTGGCCGGGTTGGCCATGCCTCGGCCTTGCAGCACGGTGAGGTCCTCGTCCACCACCAGCAGGTTGGAGGCGGCGATTTCGTCGAAGCCCAGGCCCAGTTGTTGGGTGTAGTAAGTGCCGGGCTCCTGCGCGCGGGCGGTGATCTGCCCGGCCAGGCCTGAGTCGTGGCCGCCGTCGAAGAGGATGCGGCAGGTGAGGGCGAGCTTTTGCCGGGCGGTGTAGGTGTTGTCGGCCAGCGCGGTCAGCATTTGTTGCTGGGCGAGTTTGACCAACTGGTCCTTGGGAGCCTGCATGGTGGTCGTCATGGGCGGTACCTGCATGGGAAAGGGCAATGGGTTGCTGATGGACAGGTGGCTGTCATCAGGACACAGCGCGATACTAATGACACAAAGTGTCATATGCAAGCGATGTGTCATCGCTTTCCGGAAAAACAAGCATGCGCGAAAACCTGCTGCGTGGTGACGTTCGGGTTGGTGCTGGGGGCGTGGGGCAAAATGCGGATGGAGAAGGCGGCAGTCGAGGGTTTACAGGCGGGACAGGTTTCGGTGCGACGACAAGGCAGTCCAGAAGGATGAAGACCCGCAATTGCGGGTCTTATCACTCAATTTTCTAATGCCTTACCATCGCAAAAGCAATCAATAGCCAGGCCGAGCCAATGATGATGAGCCAACTCGAAGAAACCAGCTTGCGCTTTAACTTTGACGGAAAATTCTTAAGCTCATCAGGGCTCACCAGACCTATTCTTGAGTGAAGCCGAGGAAAAGTGAGTAGGCCGCAGGCAGCACAAGTCAGCATCCATCGTGCCCGATAGGTAGTAGTCCCCAGAAATAGCTTCATTTGCTCTAAATAGGCATTGCTTCGTATGGAGCTGTTGATAACGTCAAATTCACGAGACCAAGCCACATAACCACTAACTGCAAGGCCGGCAGAACTTAAGGCAAATGGCGCAACGAGGAAAATCAATTGAATTTTCAGTGGCCAGGTATTTATATCAATCAGCGATAGACTCATAGATCTTTTCTCCCACCATTTCCCCCACAGCCTCGCCAGCCACGCTTCCCGCCAGAGAGCCCGTTCCAACAACGGCAATACCACATATTGGTGCTCCAATTCCTGCGGTTCCAATAGCGAAAACACCGCAAATTGAAGTGGCCGCTAATCCTGTGATAAAGCCTCCCGCAGCCCCACCAACAACACCGCCACTGAAACTTCCAGCTTCCTTGAGGCGCACAGCCTTACAAGCTTCGGTTTCTCCTGCTTGACATGCCTCCTTTATTTTCAAATAGGAAGAAGTACCGCCGAGCCCAATCGCAGCATGCCCGCCATGTTTAAGATACCTGCCGAGCTTCGCCACCTTTTCCAGATGCGTCGCGTACCCCGGAATCTGCCCCGGTCCACCCGCTTTCGACCAATGATGCACCAGGCTCTTGGTCGAAATATTCAAGCTCTTCCTCAAGCGCTCATAATTCCCAAGGTTCAGTTGCTTGTTCAGAAATGCTGTTTTTAGCTGCCCATCCAGTTGCTGCAGAAGCCGCTGCCGTTCAGCGAAGAAACCTGGGCTGTTCAAGTGGCCGTGGCGCATGAACTCCCGCTGGTGCAGTTGCTCGATACTCGTCAATGTATGACTGACCTGTTTCAAGCCTTGATCCAGCATGTCCTTGCCCACGCCCATGGACAGGCTGGCGTTGCTGAGCAAGCCTGCGATTTCGGCCTGGTGCTCCATCATGAAATCCGCTTCGGCGTAGTCGAGCACTTCCAGCGCACGCCGCGCATGCTGCGCTGCGGCCATCAGTTCTCCCTCTTCGCGTGTGCAGGCGTCACCGTTGTCAGGATCACCGATGACGAAAATTTCCCCTGCTTTGAACCCTTGTTCAAACGTCGGATTGAGCCGCTGCAATCGGGAAATCGGTAACGTGGCATCATGCTCGGCCAAGTGCAGCAGCACCTCGGGGAACGACATGCGCCGGGGAACCACATAGAAGCCAGGCTCCAGCGTACCGGGCAGTGCACCTATTACAGGCTGGGAGAAACGCTCCGGGTAGGCCGCGTGTGACGGCTCGGCAAAGTGAGCATTGGCAAGCCCTGCTACGGGCTGCATGGGTGGCGGTGCTTGATACAGCGGTGCGACCACCCGATTGCTGCCCGGCGAACAGCCACAGACAACCAATGCACCATCCATGGCCACGCGCTGTCCATCGGAAATGAAGTGGTCCACACCTTCGGCGACCATTCCCACCTGCCCACAAAGAGGGCATGGCGTGGTCTGGTCGCCTTCACGGAGCACCATTCGGCCCTCGTCGAGATAGCCGGCCCCCGTCGCGATACAGATAGCTCCCGTTGTGGTCACATCGCCATCTACCGCCTGGCCTTTTCCCTCTAGACTGACGCGCATCCTCAAGCTCCCTGTGGGTGGATAGGGTTAGAAACCTAACACCCACGGGGCGGCCTCAAGCGCTTGGCACAGAGAATCAGAAGCGTCCTACAAGTCATCCGAATTTGTTCCATCTGAGCCGCCCTTGCGTGCGCCACGCTTGAGGCAAGGCGATGAAACCCCGTAATATTGCGAACGATTTGCAACTGCACTTTTCGGCAATATGGGATGAGGGATCACCGTGTCAGCACACGAGCCTGTCGATGCGCTTTACCGTGACCATCACGCTTGGCTGCTGAACTGGCTGCAACGGCGCCAGCCCCATGGCGACCAGGCATCCGATGTGGCCCACGACACCTTTCTGCAGGTGCTGTTGCGCCCTCAACTGATTGCCGGTTTGCGCCAGCCAAGGGCCTGGCTGAGTAGCGTGGCGAAGGGGCTGTTGATCGACCGCTTCCGTCGCCAGAAGCTAGAAGCTGCCTACCTGCACGCACTGGCGCAACTGCCCGAAGCCGAGGCTCCCTCTGCCGAGCGGCAGTTGATGCTGTTGCAGACGCTGATGCAGATCGACGCCCTGCTCGAAGGCCTGCCAGCCAAGGCGCGCATGGCGTTTCTGCTGTCGCGCCTGGAAGGCCTCAGCTACCAGGAAATCGCTCTGCGCCTGGGGGTAAGCCTGAGTAGCATCGAGAAGTACATGGCCAAGGCCATTCGCCACTGTTACCAGATTTCCCTCGAACCATGACCGACAAGGTGCTCGACCAGGCCATCGACTGGCTGGTGAAGCTGGAGTCGTCGCAGCATGCGCCGGCCTTAAGCGCTGCCTGCCTGGCCTGGCGACAGGCCGACCCCCGGCACGAAGCCACCTGGCAGGCACTGCAGGAAGCGCAAACTTGCTTTACGCACGCGCGTGAACTGCCGGCAGGGGTTGCGATGGGCGCACTGGCCGAGCCCGACCGCCGTACGGCACTGAAAACCCTGGCGCTCGGCTTGTTGGGCCTGGGTATGGCCGGGGGTGCCGTGCAGCAGTCACCCTGGCGTGTCAGCTTTGCCGATTACAGCACCGGCACTGGCGAGCGAAGGCGTTTCGAGTTGGCAGACGGTACGCAGGTGCGGCTGAACAGCAGGAGTGCAGTGGATGTGCGTTTCAGCCAGCGCGAACGCCTGATCGAACTGCGCGAAGGCCAGGTGCAGATGAAGGCGGGCATCGACCCGCTGCAACGCCCGTTGTGCGTCAGCTCGGCACAGGGCCGCTTCCTGGGCAACGATTTCGACCTGTGTCAGGAGCAAGGGCGTACAAGGTTGACCGTTGACCAAGGCGCTGTTGCCATTCACGTGCCTGGGCAGCCGCCTATATCCGCACAGGCGGGGGAGCAGTACCTGGTCGATGCCGCCGGTGGGCATTTCATTGAACACCCGACCTTCGAAGGTTCGGCCTGGACGCGCGGCTTGCTGATCACCCGGCAAATGCGGTTGCAGGAGCTGGCTGCGCACCTGGCCCGCCAGCGCAATGGCTGGGTGGGCTGCGACCCGGCTGTGGCCGGGCTGCAAATTTCCGGGGTGTTCCAGCTGGACGATACCGACAACGCCTTGCGCACGCTGGCCCATACCCTGCCGGTACGCCTGGTGTGGCGCAGCGCATTGTGGGTGCGCATCGTGCCTGCCTGAAAAAAGTGCCTGCCCGGTTACGGGGTTTTGCCGGGCTCTTCGACAAGAAGAAAAAACCAGCACTTTTCAGGAGCCTCCCCTCGATGGATCTGTTGTCCCGCTATCGCCCCACCTTGCTTGCCCAGGCCATTGTCTTTGGTACCGGCCTGAGCCTTTGCCACCAGGTGCTGGCAGATGAACCCAGCCGCCGCTACGACCTGCCTGCGGCACCACTGGGGCAGGCGCTTGACCGCTTCGCCGAACAGGCCGGCATCAGCTTGCCCTACGACCCGCAATGGGTAGCAGGCAAGCAGGCGCGCCCGGTAAGCGGCCAGTTGCCGGTCAGGATGGCGCTTTACTTGTTGCTGGAAGGCACCGGGCTGAGTGCGGTACAGGCGGCGGATGGCAACTGGTCGTTACAGCCTGCCATGCCAGACGCTGGCGCGCCGCTGTCATTGCAAAGCACAATGATCCAGGGGCAGGCGTTGGGAAATTCGACTGAAAACACGGGTGCCTACATCACCGGCGCCACCAGTGTTGGCAGCAAGGTTGCCCAGTCCATCAAGGATGTGCCGCATTCGGTGTCAGTGGTCACTCGCCAGCGTATCGAAGACCAGAACCTCACCACCCTGACCGATGCACTGGACAAGACCACCGGCGTCACGTTGCAGAAGAACGGCGCGACAGGTTCGTCGCTGGGCAACGACACCAATTTCTTCTCCCGCGGTTTTGCCGTGTCGAACATCCAGTTCGACGGTGGCGCCCCGATGGACACCGCCATCTCCGGCTACGGTTCGATCAGCCAGCTCGACCTGGCCCAGTACGACCATGTGGAGCTCCTGCGCGGTGTCGATGGCCTCTATTCGGGCAGCGGCAACCCCGGCGGTACCATCAACCTGGTACGCAAACGGGCGCTTGGCCACAACCAGCTGAAGTTCTCTGCTTCGGCCGGCAGTTGGGACACCTACCGCAGCGAGCTCGACGTTACCGGCCCGCTGACTGAAACCGGCAACGTCCGGGGGCGGGCAGGGGTGGCTTATCAGAACAACCGCTTCTACTACGACACGGCGAACATGGAGAAAAGTCTGTACTACGGCTCGCTGGAATTCGACCTGAGTGCAGACACCTTGCTGACCGTGGGGGCCAGCTACCAGGAAAGTGAAGGCATCCCCAACTTCGGTGGCCTGCCACGCTACAAGGATGGCAGCGACATTGGCCTGTCACGCAAAACGTCCTACCTCGCCGGTTGGGGTTCGGTCGAGGAAAAGACCCGGCAGGCGTACATCAAGCTTGATCACAACTTCAACGAAGACTGGTTGTGGACCACCGACCTCACCTGGATGGACATGGACCGCGATGGCAATTCGTTGTTTGCCAACGGCGCGGTCGACCCGCTGACCGGTATCGGGAGCACCTGGCTGAACTACCCGGCCAGGACGGGGCTGGAGCGCAAAGGCATCAACAGCTACGTGAAGGGTGGCTTCGACCTGTTCGGCTTGCACCACGATGTATTGCTGGGCGGCGACTACTCCCATTCGGACGGTTACACCGTGCAGCGCTGGGGCCTGCTTAACTTCACCCCGGTGGACATCTTCAACCCGGTCGAACCGGTCGACCCGGGCAGCACACCGAACAAGACCCATGACAACACGACCGAGAAGTACGGCTATTACGGCATGACTCGGCTGTCGTTGAGCGAACGCACCAAGCTGATTCTTGGCGCGCGGGTGTCCACCTACAAGTACCGTGATACCGAAGTGTTCTTCGACGATTTCGGCAACGTGCTGAGCGACCCGGCGCCCTACCATCGCGGCCTCAAGGAGCAGGGTGTTACCACCCCGTACGCCGGCCTCACCTTCGAGCTGACCCCGCAATGGACTACCTATGTCAGCTACGCCGAAACCTACAAACCGCAGTTCCTGCAGGTGGCGGCCGGTGGCAAGACCCTGGATGCCGCCACGGCAAAGAACTATGAGCTTGGCCTCAAAGGCCTGTTGTTCGATGAGCGGGTGAACACAAGCTTTGCCATCTACCGTATCGAGCAGGAAGGTGCGGCAATTGAAGACACGCGTTATCCGCCAACCTATGGTGCATCGAACTGTTGCTTCCTCAACAATGGCGAAGTGGTCAGCGAAGGTTTCGATGCAGAGGTCAGTGGCGAAGTGCTGACCGGTCTCGAACTGTTTGCCGGCTACACCTACAACCACACGGTCGACAAGGCCAACGACAGCACCCGTGCTGTCTACGCGGCGGTCACGCCCAAGCACCTGTTCAAGTTATGGGGGACCTACCGTTTGCCGGGTGAACTGAGCAAGTGGAAAGCCGGGTTGGGCGTGACCGCCCAGAGCAGCAACGGCCGCAGCGGTACGGTCACCCCTTACAACCCGGCCACCGGGCTGTACAACGGCGAAGCCGAGGATTTCAAGTTCGTCCAGGCGGGCTATGCCGTGTGGGCATCGAGCCTGGAGTATCAGGTCGACGCGCACTGGACAGCGATCCTGAATGCCAACAACCTCTTCGACAAGAAGTACTACCAGACCGTAGGTACCTCGGCCAACAGCAACTTCTATGGCGAGCCACGCAACTTCACCCTCACGGTGCGGGCTACCTACTGATCTGATTCGGCCGCGCACGCCGGGCCGCCTCGCGGCCCCGGTTAACTGACTTGCATCAGGGGCGTTCTCGCGGCATCCCTTTGCGGGTAATGCCGGAAAGCCTCCGAAATGGCGCTGATCAGCTGCGCATCCGTGATCGGGTCCAGCCCTGGAAAGCGCTTGCCATTACCGTCAACCCCAAGGGTAAGCACGGCCTCGACACTGGCGTCGTTTTCGCGATAGGCCTGCCTGATGGCCTGGGCCTCCAGCGCCTTTTCATCTGTGCAGCGCAGGGCATGGTGAATGGCCAGTGCCGCGCCAAACACCAGGGCCGGGGTTTCAATACCATGCTTGTGGGCCAGCTCGATGCTGCTGAAAATGCGTTCGTTGCGCTGAAGCTTGCGCAACGGGTCGCGCCCCACCCGGGCACAAGGGTCTTTGAACGAGGTTTTGCAGCGTTCCAGGAACGTATCGGCAAAACGGCTGACCACTTCCGCCATCTGCGGATACTCCGCCACCAGCGCGGGGCCGACTTCCTGGCGAATCAGGCGCTCGGCCAGTTCGCTCACCTGTGCATCGCCCATACCTTGGCCTACCGAGTCATGGCCCAGCAGGCTGGCGTACCAGGCAACGATGGCATGCGGGCCATTCCACAAGCGGTTCTTGATGACCTGGATCTGGGTGATGTCAGGCACCGTTTTTACCTGGCGCAGGCGTTCGAGCAGGTCGCTGCCGTGCTCTACATACAGCGGCATGTCGGGTTCGCTGTTGAACAGGATCAGGTGCAACTGGCTCATCGCACTGCTGGGCTGGGCAAAGGGCCTGAAGCGCCCGATCAGTCGTTCGTATTCAGGCACTGGCGTCGATGCCTTTGTGGCGACTGTCGGCTCGTCTTCCAGGCTGTTCTGGAACATCTGCGACTTGATGCGCAGTTGCCGCACCAGTGCGTCGTTGCTGAGCTTGGAGACGATGCGGCTGACCACCGTTTCGGCAAAGTGGGTCTTTTCCAGCACTTGCTCGCCGATTGCTGGCGGGCACAGCAATGCCAGCTCCGCTTGCACATGGCGGCGCACAAACGCAGCGCCGCCCACCTTGTTCAGCACGATCAGCAACGTCAGCTCACGGCCACGGCGTTCGAAGCGCTTCAACAGGCCTTTGGCAATCACCTGCGCCTGGTTGCGGATGGCCTGCTCGGGCAGGCTGAGGCCGATAATTTCGGCAGCGGTGTACATGTGGATCAGTGCATCATCATCGTCCATATCGATCATGCGCACATTGTCGATGGTCTGGTCGAACGAAGTGGCCCCGTAGCGCACGCTGTAACGGCCGAAGGCATTGACGCTTTCACGCAGCATGCGCGAGCGGGTCGCGGCAATGATCTCACAAGGCCGGGTGTAGCCATCCCAATGGGAAAAGACCTGCGTCAGGTAGCCACCCCCGATGGCGCCGAAACCATGAATGCCCACGCGGAACTGGTTCATGGAGGCCGGGAAGCTTTCGTTCAGTTCGGGCATGCCCAGGTCGGGAACGCACTCGCTCAAATCGGCCAGAAACTCGGTCATGCTGCGATAGGCCTTGAGCGCGCCTGCCTTGATCTCGGGGGCCGGCGGCTTGATGTCTTCGATAAGAATCGCCTGCCCCTGAGCGCGCATTGCCGAGAGCATGCCGTTCTCTGAGTCCTCGACCATGAAGCATTGGCCCGGCTCGCAATTGAGCGCGCGGGCGGCTTTCAGGAAAATCTCGGGGTGGGGTTTACCCTGGCTGACTTCATCGCCGCAGACGGTGATATCGAAGTACTTCAACACGTTGGCGTTGATCAGGTATTCCTCGGCAATGGCACGGCGGCTGGACGTGGCTACCGCCATGGTCAGCCCCGACTTGCGCAGGCGCTCCAGCACTTCCAGCAGGCCGGCCTTGATCGGTACGCCGTGATTGCGCACGTACTCCAGCTCAAGTTCATCCGCGCGTTTGCGGATTTCGGCGTACGGGAAGTCTTCACCGTTGTGCGCCTTGGCGAGGGCTTCGGCTTTTTTCGCGCTCAGGCCCAGCGAGCCGATCAGTGTGTGTTCGCCCAGTGCCTTGCCGAAGATTTCCAGCGAGGCTTGCTTGAGCGTTCTGAAGCGCAAGCGCTCGGTGTCGAAGAGGGTGCCATCCATGTCGAAGATGGCGCTGTGAATCTGTTTGCCTTGAAATAAAAGCATTGCGTGTTGCCCCTGTAAGTGCGTCAGACATCCCGCCTGTAGCAAGCGAGAACGGCGTTGTGCGCTGCAGCGTTGGCAATCAGGTCGGGGGCAGGCGTTTGGCAGGTGCACGCTCGGGCGTGACACAGAGGTAAGGCGGGGCAGAGCGGGGCGTGCAGAGCAGTGTTGCGAGTTTGGAGGCGAGGCGGATGACGCGTTTGCCTTTGAGGTCACGCCCACTGGCTGCAGTCCGGTTTGCAGGCAGTGGGCGCAAGTAGCGATGGATACGTGTGATTCCTGGCATAAGGTGTTTTGCTTCCTTTTTCGTTGCGAGTGATCCTTTTTCAGCCTTGCACGTATGCGCGCCGCCATGCAAGGCTTGGGCATCCGTTACCAGGTGAACCGCAATGACCCAAGCTACCGATCAGGCCTTTTACGACCGCGCCGATGCGCACATCGACCTGGCCAACCAGCAGATCGAAAAATTCGAAGACCTGGGCAAGGTCAGCGCCTCGCTCACCTTCGGCGCAACCCGTTTCAGCGCCTGGATGAGCGCCCGCAGCTTCAAGAGCGGCGCGGAACTGGCGGCCGCCCGGGAAGAGATTCTGAAGTACTTCTGCGAGCAGTACCGGATGATGCTCGAAGACAACCTGGATGAGCACATCGAGCACTTTGATCGTTTTGTACTGGGCAAAGGCGACTGAGCCTCGTCACTCAACGGTTGGGCCACTGCTCCAGCAGAATTGAAACGAACTTCTCGGCGGCAGGCGACAACGACGCCCCGCGGCGGTAGACCAACCCCAGGGTGCGCGTGACCTGCGGCTCGGTCAGCGGCACGCTGACCAGGGTCGGGTGGTCGGCGCTGGGCATCGCCAGGCTGGGCATGGCCGATACGCCAAGGCCGGCCTCCACCATGCCCAGCGACGTGGACAGGTGCTGTACTTCGTAGAACCACTTCGGCCGCAGGTTGAGCCCCGACAGCGCGTGGTCCAGCAGCATGCGGTTGCCGCTCAGGCGGCCAACACCGATCAGGCGATGCTCAGCCAACTCCGTCCACGTCACGGCCTTGCGGTTTGCCAGCGCATGGTCCCGTCGGCAGGCCAGCACGAAGTGCTCCTGCACCAGTGAAACGAACTCGATGTCCGGGTGCTGGCCGCTCATCATGTTGATGCCGAAGTCGGCCTCGCCGCGCAGTACCGCTTCCAGCCCGTCGTTGGCGCTGAGGTCCAGCAGGCGAATGCGGATTTTCGGATAGCGCTCGTTGTAGTCGCGGATCACCGATGGCAGAAAGTAGAACGCTGCGGTGGGGATGCAGGCGAGGGTGACCTGGCCGGTCTGCCGCTCGGCCAGCTCGCGGATGCTGAGGATCGAGTCTTCGAAGTCATCCAGCAGGCGCCGGGCCTTGGGCAGGAAGTCGCGGCCCACGCTGGTCAGGCCGACCCGGCGCGTGGTGCGTTCAAGCAACGCAGTGCCCAAACCCTCTTCCAGCTTCTTGATCCGCCGGCTAAGCGCTGGTTGCGACAAATGCAGCGCCTCGGCTGCCTCATGGAAGCTGCCGAGTTCGGCGATTTTCACGAAAGATCGAATGTCTTGCAGCTCATATTCCATCAGAGGGCCTGCGCTGGCGTGGTGGTTTCAATTGTTTTGTAAAACGCAATAATGGCTACGATATTTGCATTGGATTGATTTATCCATCCCTGCCACTCTTTTGCTCACAGCATCAATGATGTCCATTGATCGACAAGAGTGCAAAATCATGCAGCGAATTCCTTGCGTCCTCATGCGCGGTGGCACCTCGAAAGGGCCGTTCTTTCACGCCTGGGACCTGCCTGCCAATGTGGTCGAGCGCGACGAGCTGCTGATCAACCTGATGGGCTCTGGCCATGAGCTGGAAATCGATGGAATCGGTGGAGGCAGCCCGCAAACCAGCAAGGTGGCGATTGTCAGCCCTTCGCTGCACCCGGATGCAGATGTCGATTACCTGTTCGTGCAGGTGATGGTTGCCCAGCGCCGCGTCGACACCGCGCCCAACTGCGGCAACATGCTGTGCGCCGTCGGCCCGTTCGCCATCGAGCAGGGCCTGGTGAAGGGTCAGGATGGCAAGACCCTGGTCCGCATCCGCAACCTGAACACCGGCACCCTGGTCAACTCGCTGGTGGAAACCCCCGGCGGCATCGTGCGCTACGAAGGCCGCACGTCGATCGACGGCGTACCGGGCACTGCCGCCCCGGTGCACCTGACGTTCCTCGATGCTGTCGGTAGCAAGACCGGCAAGCTGTTCCCCACCGGCGCGGCCACGGACGTGATCGACGGCGTACCGGTAACCTGCATCGACATGGCCATGCCCATGATGGTGGTGCAGGCCAGTCAACTGGGGGTGACCGGATCGGAAACCCCTGCAGAGCTCGATGGCAATTCCAGGCTGCTCAAGCGCCTTGAGGCGTTGCGCCTTAAAGCCGGCAAGGCCATGGGCCTTGGCGACGTCAGTGGCATGGTAATCCCCAAGCCGGTACTGGTGTCGGCGCCACGGTACGATGGCACGTTGCAGGTGCGTTACTTCATGCCGCACAACTGCCACCGTGCCTTGGCCATCACCGGGGCGGTAGGGCTGGCGACTGCCTGCGTCAGCCCCGGTACGGTAATCGGCGATCTGCTTGGCGAGGGCGTCCGGCAGTTGACCGAGGTGCGCCTGGAGCACCCGAGCGGCGGCATAGAGGTGGCGCTGTCGCGCGGTGGTGCCGACGGCACGACGACCCAGGTTTCAGTGGTAAGAACTGCTCGACGGCTCTTTTCAGGCTTCGTCTACGCCCCTACCTTGCGCAGGCTGGCAGGGTAGCCGCCACCTGCTTGATCCATGCACCAAGCGCATCCGCACAATTTCAACAATGGTGATGCCTCATGAAACTCGCCAAATCGCTGTACTTCCAGATCCTTTGCGCCGTTCTGCTCGGTGTACTGGTCGGCCACTTCTGGGCGCAACAGGCCGTTGCACTCAAGCCCCTGGGCGATGCCTTCATCAAGCTGATCAAGATGATGATCGCCCCGGTGGTGTTCTGCACCATCGTCACCGGCATCGCCGGCATGACCGACAAGCGCTCGCTGGGGCGCCTGATGAGCAAGACGCTGCTGCTGTTCCTGGGCCTGACGGTGGTCAGCCTGGCAATAGGGCTGGCGGCGGTGTACCTGTTCAAGCCAGGTGCAGGCATGAATATCGACCCTGCCACCCTCAGCACCGAAGGCCTCAGCCAGTACACGGCCTCGGCTGCCAAGCTGGGTGTGGTGGACTTCTTCATGCACATTATTCCCGACACCTTCATAGGCGCCTTCAACAAAGGTGAAGTGCTGCCGGTGCTGTTCATTGCCGTGCTCAGCGGCTTTGCCCTGTCGTCCATGGGCGACAAGGGCAAGCCGATGCTGGATGTGCTCGAATCCGCCTCGACCATGGTGTTCCGCATGTTCGGCTACCTGATGCGCTTCGCGCCGGTCGGTGCCTTTGGTGCACTGGCCTTTACCGTCGGGCAGTACGGCATCACCTCGCTGGGCGCGCTGGCCAAGCTGGTGGGTACGCTCTACGTCGCGTGCGCGTTCTTCGTGCTGGTCGTACTGGGCGGCATCTGCCGTGCCCACGGCTTCAGCCTGTGGAAACTGCTGCGCTACTTCCGTGAAGAGTTCCTGGTGGTGCTGGGCACCTCGTCCACCGAACCCGTGCTGCCGCGCATGCTGGAAAAGCTCGAAAAGCTGGGGTGCAAGAAAGGGGTCGTGGGCCTGGTGCTGCCAACCGGCTACTCGTTCAACCTCGACGGCACGGCCATCTACCTGTCACTGGCTGCCATTTTCATCGCCCAGGCCTGCAACATCGACATCAGCCTGGGGCAGACGCTGACCATGCTGGCGATCATGTTGCTGTCGTCCAAGGGGGCTGCCGGCGTGACGGGCAGTGGTTTCGTAGCCCTGGCCTCGACCCTGACCGTGATCCACGACATCCCCTTGGCCGGCCTGGCCCTGCTGATTGGCATCGATCGCTTCATGTCCGAGGCCCGCGCCTTGACCAGCCTTGCCAGCAACGCGGTGGCCACGGTGGTGATCTCGCTGTCCGAGAATGCCTGTGAGCGGGATACCCTGCTGCGCGCCCTCAATGGTGCGCAAGCAGCGCAGCCGGCTTCACCTGCGCCCGCTCAGGTCGACTGGCCCGCAGAACCACACCGCCACGTCTGATTGCCCGTCGCTACACCCACGCCTGACTTAAAATTCCATTCGGCATCGTTGCGATGCCGGGTGGGGCAGGGGGCTGCCTGCCTGGCGGGCGGCCACGCACAATAAAAACAAGAGAGAAAAACCATGCTCGCACTCCTGGGCCTGATCATGGTGGTGACGTTCACCTACCTGATCATGAGCAAGCGCCTGTCGCCTATCGTTGCGCTGACCGTTGTCCCCATCGTCTTCGCCATCGTCGGCGGTTTTGCGCCCGAACTGGGCAAGATGATGCTCGATGGCCTGAAGATGGTCGCGCCATCGGCAGCCTTGCTGTTGTTCGCCATCCTGTTCTTCGGCCTGATGATCGACGCCGGCCTGTTCGATCCGCTGATCCGCAAGATCCTCAAGCGGGTGAACGGCGACCCGATCAAGATTGCCATCGGTACGGCGCTGCTGTCGCTGCTGGTGGCGCTGGACGGTGACGGGACCACCACCTACATGATTACCTGTGCCGCCATGCTGCCGCTGTACAAGCGCATTGGCATGAACCCGATGATCCTGGCCACCGTGGCCATGCTGTCGCTGAGTATCATGAGCGGCCTGAGCCCCTGGGGCGGCCCGGCTACCCGCGCCATTGCGGCGCTCGGGCTGGATGCCAGCGAATACTTCATCCCCATGCTTCCGACCATGATCGGTGGCGCTGCCTGGGTGGTGTTTACTGCCTTCCTGCTGGGTCGGGCAGAGCGTCGGCGTATCGGCAACACCGCGTTGCAGGAAGGCGGTGGCAATTGCTACATCAAGGAAATCCTCGGCGACAACCCGCACAAGCGCCCGCGGCTGGCGTATGTGAACCTGTTGCTGGTGATTGCCGTGATGACGGCACTGGTGATGGGGCTGATGCATGCCGCCATCCTGTTCATGATCGGTTTTGTTGCCGCACTGATGATCAACTACCCGCAGCTGGAGTTGCAGAAAGAACGCATCCTGGCGCACTCGGGCAACGCGATGACCGTGGTGTTGCTGGTGTTCGCGGCGGGCATCTTTGCCGGCATTTTCTCTGGTACCAAGATGGTCGACGCCTTGGCGCAAACCCTGGTCGACTGGATTCCCGAGGCCTGGAGCCACTGGTTCCCGCTGGTGGTGGCGCTGACGAGCATGCCGCTGACCTTCGTGCTGTCCAACGACGCCTATTACTTCGGCGTAGTGCCAATCCTGGCCAACGCCGCAGCGGCCTACGGCATCGACCCGCTGGAAATTGCCCGCGCCTCGGTGCTGGGCCAGCCGGTGCACCTGATGAGCCCGCTGGTGGCCTCGACCTTGCTGCTGATGGGCATGGTCGACCGTGATATCGGCGACTTCCAGAAAGCCACCGTGAAATGGGCGGTGCTCACCTCGCTGGTGCTCACGGCGCTGGCCCTGCTCACGGGGGCGCTGTCCTTCTTCGTCTAAGCCCTGCCTGTACGCCTTCCAATAACAAGAACCGAGTAACGATCATGTCCCGAGTTGTATTCCGTGGGGCCACTTGTGGCCTGCTCTGCGGCTGGCTGCCTGTTGCCGGCGCGGCTGGTTTTGTCGATGACAGTACGCTGAAGTTGCAGTTGCGCAATGTCTACTTCAATGAAAATTTCCGCGATGAGCAGGGCTTGAGTGCACGTGCCGCCGCGACCGCCAAAAGTGAGCGGGTCGAGTGGGCGCAGGGCTTTCTGCTCGACTACCAGTCGGGCTATACGCCGGGCGCGCTGGGCCTGGGGGTTGATGCCCTTGGCTTGTTGGGTGTCAGGCTTGACTCCGGTCGCGGGCGCAGCGGCACGGGGCTGTTGCCGGTGCATGACGATGGCCGCGCGGCGCAAGAGTTTGCCAGCGCCGGGGTAACGGCCAAGGCTCGCTTGGGTAAGTCGGTGATCAAGCATGGCACGTTGCTGCCCAAGACGCCGGTGCTGGTCTACAACGATGCACGGCTGCTGCCACAGACCTATCAAGGCACGCAACTGACCAGCACGGACATCGACGGGCTGACCCTGAGCGCCGGTCACCTGGACCGCTTCAAGCAGCGGGACTCATCCGACAGTACGGGCCTTTATCTGGACGGTTACGGTGGTGCCAAGTCGGGTGATTTCACGTTTGCGGGTGCTGAGTACACCGTCAGCAAGCAGCTGCGCCTGAGCTACTTCCATGGCCAGCTTGAGCACTTCTACCGTCAGGACTTCGCCAGCCTGGTGCATGACCTGCCACTGGCCGGCGGGGTGCTGACCACGGACCTGCGCTACTTCAAGAGCCGGGACAGTGGGGCGGCCTATGGCGGTGCCATCGACAATGACATGTTCAGTGGCCAGCTGGCCTATGCGCACGCCGGCCATACCGTCGGCGCGGGCTACCAGGTACTCGATGGCGAGGCCGGGCTGCCGTACATCAGCGGTGCGACGGTGTATTCGTTCAGCAATGTCGGCATTGGCAAGTTCATCGAGGAGGAAGAGAAAACCTGGATGGCCAGCTATGGCTACAACTTCACCGCTGCTGGCGTGCCGGGGCTGACCTTCATGGCCCGGTACCTGAGCGGCGACAATGGCCGCTCGGGGGCTGCGGGCATCAAGGAGTGGGAACGTGACGCCGAGCTTGCGTACGTGGTGCAGGGGGGGCCGCTCAAGGGGGTGGGGGTGAAGTTGCGCAACTACGTCTATCGCTCGGACTTTGCCCGGGGGCGAGACAGCAATCGCCTTTACCTGACCTACGAAATTGCTATCTGGTGAGGGCGCAGCCAAAACTCAATGTTGGTGCAAATCCCTGTAGGAGCGGCTTTAGCCGCGAACACCGGCAACGCCGGTGCCATCCTGCGCGGTGTATGGCACCGGCTGCGCCGGTGTTCGCGGGTAAACCCGCTCCTACAGGTATAGCGTGTGCCTAGAACCTGTGTGAGCGCATGTATGCAGGCTACCGGGCGTTCTTTTCAAGGATCCGCGCCCCGGATCCTTCCTTGCCCAGCACATCCTCGGGGTTACGCAATGGGCAGTCCTCCAGCGACAGGCAACCGCAACCAATGCAGTTGTCCAGGCTGTCGCGCAGTGCCTCCAGCGTGCGGATGCGGGCGTTCAGGTCTTCGCGCCAGGCGGTGGACATCTCGCCCCATTGCGCTGCCGTAAGCTTGCTGTTGGGTGCATAACGGCTGAAGGCCTGCTTGATTTCCTCCAGCGGAATACCGGTGCGCTGCGCCACCTTGATGATCGCCAGCGTGCGCAGCACCAGCGCGGGAAAACGGCGCTGGTTGCCGGCTGTGCGGACACTGGCGATCAGCCCCTTGGACTCGTAGAAGTGCAGCGCAGAGACTGCCACGCCGCTGCGTTTGGCCACTTCGCCTACCGTGAGCATCCGCGTGTTGTCCGCTGCCATGCCTGTTGACCTCAAGTTAAGTTGAGCTCTTATAGTCCTGCCCGATCTCTCCCGCAACCGCTTTCCTGATGATCGGAGCACTGCATGAACAAAAGGACGTTACTGGCCTGTGCCGGCGCTGTGGCAGGTGTGCTGGCGGGCGCCTATGCGCTGGTGGGCAACAGCTCGACGCAACCCGCTGCCGCCGCATGGCCGGCAACCAAGGTGGCGCTGGCCACGGCCGAGCAGGTGCAGGTGGCGCGGCAGAACTTTGCCTCGGGGGAGCTGGAGGCGGTCAACCAGGTGCAGGTGGCGGCCGAGGTGGCGGGGCGCATTACCCGTATCGCGTTCGAGTCGGGGCAGACCGTCACGGCCGGGCAGGTGCTGGTGCAGCTCAATGACGCCCCGGAGCAGGCCCAGCGCGTGCAGTTGCGGGCCAAACTGCGCAACGCCGAAGTGGTGTTGCAGCGCAGCCGCAAACTGCTGGCTATGCATGCCGTTTCGCAGGAACTGTTCGATAACGCCGCCACTGCCGTGGATGTGGCCAGTGGCGAGTTGCAGCACGTCGAGGCGTTGATCGCGCAGAAGGCCATCCGGGCGCCGTTCGCCGGCAAGCTGGGTATTCGCCGGGTGCATCAGGGCCAATACCTGGGCGCTGGCGAGACCATCGTCAGCCTGGCAGATACCCGACAGTTGCACGTCAACTTTTCCCTGGGCGAGCAGGCCGCGCCCGACGTGCAGGTGGGGCAGGTGCTGGCACTGGGTGTGGATGCCGTGCGCGGCCAAGGCTTCCAGGCCCAGGTAGTGGCGGTCGACCCGGTTGTCAGCAAGGCGCGCCTGGTGCAGGTGCAGGCCGCCTTGGCGAACCCGGACGGGCAGTTGCAACCGGGCATGTACGCCAGCGTGCGCCTGGACGCGGCACAGCCATCGACCGTGCTGGCCGTGCCGGAAACCGCAATTACCTACACCGCCTATGGGCAGACGGTGTTCGTCGCCACCCGGGATGCGGAACACGGCACCCGTGTGAAACGGGTGCAGGTCACCACCGGTGAGCGCTGGCAGGGGCGGGTGGAGGTGACCTCTGGTCTTGCGCCGGGTGATCAGGTGGTGGTCTCTGGCCAGCTGAAACTGAACGATGGCATGTCTGTCGAGCCGGTGGCCCAGGACAGCCTGCAGGCCAGCCAGGGAGGGCGGCAATCGTGAAGTTCACTGACGTCTTCGTGCGCCGCCCGGTGTTGGCGCTGGTGGTCAGCAGTCTGATCATCCTGCTGGGGCTGTTTGCCATGGGCAAACTGCCGATCCGCCAGTACCCGTTGCTGGAAAGCTCGACCATCACCATCAGCACCGAGTACCCCGGGGCCTCTGCCGAGCTGATGCAAGGCTTCGTGACTCAACCGATTACCCAGGCGGTGTCATCGGTGGAGGGCATCGACTACCTGTCCTCGTCCTCGCAGCAGGGGCGCAGCCTGATTACCCTGCGCATGGTGCTGAACCGCGACTCGACCCAGGCGCTGGCCGAGACCATGGCCAAGGTCAACCAGGTGCGCTATCGCCTGCCGGAAAAAGCCTACGACCCGGTGGTGGAGCTGTCGGCAGGTGACTCCACTGCCGTCGCTTACGTGGGCTTTGCCAGCGATACCTTGTCGATACCCGAGCTGAGCGATTACCTGTCGCGGGTGGTGGAGCCGCAGTTCTCCGGCATCGACGGCGTGGCCAAGGTGCAGTCGTTCGGCGGTCAGCGCCTGGCGATGCGCCTGTGGCTGGACAGCGAGCGCATGGCCGGGCGCGGGGTGACGGCAGCCGATGTGGCGCAGGCAGTGCGTGCCAACAACTACCAGGCGACGCCCGGCCAGGTGCGCGGCCAGTACGTGCTGGCCGATATCCAGGTGGACACCGACCTCACCCGGGTCGAGGACTTTCGCGAACTGATCATCCGTAACGCGGGCACCGACCTGGTACGCCTGCGCGATGTCGGCACCGTCGAGCTGAGTGCGGCGGCCACCCAGACCAGTGCCACCATGGATGGCAAACACGCCGTGCACCTGGGCTTGTTCCCCACGCCAACCGGCAACCCGCTGGTGATTGTCGAGGGCATTCGCCAGCTGCTGCCGCAGGTTCAGCAGACCCTGCCACCGGGCGTGCATGTGGCGTTGGCCTACGAGACCGCACGCTTCATCGACGCCTCCATCCACGAGGTGCTGCGCACCCTGGTAGAGGCGATGCTGATCGTGGTGCTGGTGATCTGGCTGTGCCTGGGTTCGCTGCGCAGTGTGTTGATTGCAGTGGTGGCCATCCCGTTGTCGATGCTCGGCGCTGCGGGCCTGATGCTGCTGTTCGGCTTCAGCCTCAACCTGCTGACCTTGCTGGCGATGGTATTGGCCATCGGCCTGGTGGTGGACGATGCCATCGTGGTGGTGGAGAACGTGCACCGCCATATCGAAGAGGGCAAGTCGCCGGTTGCTGCGGCATTGGCCGGGGCACGGGAAATTGCCGGGCCGGTGATTGCCATGACCCTCACGCTGGCGGCGGTGTATGCACCCATCGGGCTGATGGGCGGGCTGACCGGCACGCTGTTCCGCGAGTTCGCCCTGACCCTGGCGGGGGCGGTGATCGTGTCTGGCGTGGTGGCGCTTACCTTGTCGCCGGTGATGAGCTCACTGCTGCTGCAACCTGGTCAGCAGCACGGCGCAATGGCCAACCTGGCGGACCGGTTGTTCGGGGCGCTGACCGGGGCTTACGGGCGGGTGCTGGCTTACACCCTGTCTCATCGCTGGATCAGTGGCGGCGTGGCACTGCTGGTGTGCCTGAGCCTGCCCTGGCTGTACCTGCTGCCACAGCGCGAACTCGCCCCTCCCGAGGACCAGGCGGCTGTGCTCACGGCTATCAAATCGCCGCAGCATGCCAGCCTGGAATATGCGGAACGCTTTGCGCTGAAGCTCGACCAGGTGATGAAGTCCATTGCCGAAACCACCGACACCTGGATCATCAACGGCACCGACGGCCCGGCCGCCAGTTTCGGCGGCATCAACCTCAGTGCCTGGCAGGCTCGCGAGCGCTCTGCTGCGCAGGTGCAGGCGCAGCTTCAACAGGCAGTTGCGGACATCGAAGGCAGCAGCATTTTCGCCTTCCAGGTGGCCTCGCTACCGGGTTCCAGCGGAGGCTTGCCGGTGCAGATGGTGCTGCGCAGTGCCCATGACTACCCCGAGCTGTACCAGACCATGGAAGCCCTCAAGCAGCGTGCCCGCGACAGTGGTTTGTTCGCCGTGGTGGACAGTGACCTGGACTACAACAACCCGGTGGTGAAGGTGCGCATCGACCGGGCCAAGGCAGCCAGCCTGGGCATCAGCATGCAGGCCATCGGCGAGTCGCTGGGTGTGCTGGTGGGCGAGCAGTACCTCAATCGCTTCGCCCTGTTCGGGCGCTCCTACGACGTGATTCCGCAGAGCATTCAGGACCAGCGCCTGACGCCTGCGGCGCTCAACCGCCAATATGTGCGCGCCGAGGACGACAGCCTGGTGCCGCTGGCCACGGTGGTGCACCTGGATATCGAGGTTGCGCCTAATCGCCTGCTGCAATTCGATCAGCAGAATGCCAGCACCTTGCAGGCGATACCGGCGCCGGGTGTGTCGATGGGCAATGCCGTGGCATTTCTTGAGCAACTGGCCAGTGAGCTGCCGCCAGGCTTCAGCCACGACTGGCAATCGGAATCACGGCAGTACGTGCAGGAGGGCTTTGCCCTGATGTGGGCGTTTCTTGCCGCGTTGGTGGTGATCTATCTGGTGCTGGCGGCGCAGTACGAAAGCCTGGTGGATCCGCTGATCATCCTGGTGACCGTGCCGCTGTCGATCTGCGGTGCGCTGCTGCCGCTGGCGCTGGGCTGGGCCACGTTGAACATCTACACGCAGATCGGACTGGTGACGTTGATTGGCCTGATCAGCAAGCACGGCATCCTGATGGTGGAGTTCGCCAACGAGATCCAGGTGCGTGACAACCTTGATCGGGCGGCGGCTATCGTCCGTGCTGCGCAGATACGTTTGCGGCCTGTGCTGATGACCACGGCGGCGATGACCTTTGGCGTGCTGCCGCTGCTGTTCGCCAGCGGTGCCGGGGCCAACAGCCGCTTCGGGCTGGGAGTGGTGATTGTGTGCGGGATGCTGGTGGGCACCTTGTTCACGTTGTTCGTGCTGCCGACGGTGTATGGGTTGCTGGCGCGGGATCATCGGGTGGTGTCGGTGCGGAGTCAGCAGTTGCTGGAGGCTGAACGGGTTTTGGGTATGTGAAACGTAGGCACAGGGCTGCGCGTTGTGTTTGTCGGTCAGGGCCATTGGGGCTGCTTTGCAGCCCATCGCCGGCAAGCCAGCTCCCACAGGGACCGTGCCTGGCTTGAGGGCTGTGCAGTCCCTGTGGGAGCTGGCTTGCCGGCGATGGGCCGCACAGCGGCCCCAATCGTTTGATCAGGCGGGCGACCGGTCGCGTCGCATCTGGGTGACCAGGGTAAAGCGGTCATCCGGGTGCACGGTTTCGGAAACCGCCATCAAATCGCCGTTTTCCTCGCGATAATGGCGAATGATCTTCAACCCCGGTGAACCTGCATCGGCCTTCAGCGCCCGGGCCATTTCCGCCGTCAGCAACACCGCCCGCACCTGCTGGTCGACCACCGCGATCGCCCGGCCATAGTGCTGTTCGATCAACCCGGCAATCAGTTGGTCGGGGTGCTCGCGGGCCAGTTCGATGACATCGGCGTAGTCCCGCTGCGCATACACGTCGGTCCAGCACAGGGGCGCCGCATTGTGCAGGCGGTCGACGCGGATGCTGGACACGCAGAAGTAGTGCTCACCCGGTACCAGCCCCAGCCGCGCCGCTTCGCTCAAATCGGCAACGAAGTGCCGCACGTCCTGAATTTCCCGCTGCTGGGTTTCGGCCAGGTGCGCAAGGTCGGCCACGCTGGCCAGCGATTGCGAGTAGCCACCGCGCGGGCTGCTGGCTTCCACCCGGGTACCCACGCGCTTGCGCCGCGACACCAGCCCCTGGTTGAGCAACTGGTTGATGGCCGCGCGCACCGTGTGCCGGCTTACATCGTAAAGGTCGCACAGCTCGAACTCGGTCGGCAGCAGGCTGCCCACCGGGTAACGGCCGCTGGCGATGCCTTCCATCAAGTCCTTTGCCACGGTGGTGTAGCGCGTCGGGTTCATACCTTTGGTCTGTCTCGCAAATTTCATCGGTTGACAGTGTAACAGCGACAGGGCAAGAATTATGTACGGACATAAACAATATGTCCGATCAAAAACAACATTTCAGGATCCCTGCCCATGTCCACCACCGTTTTCGATTCCACCCTGTTCCGCGACATGTTCGGCACCGCCGAAATGCGTGCGGTGTTCTCCGACAAATCGCTGATCGAGCGTTACATCGAAGTGGAAGTGGCCTTGGCCAAGGCCGAAGCCCGCTGCGGCGTGATCCCTGCCGAAGCCGCCGTGCAGATTGCCGAGCTGTCGCGCTACGAAGCGCTGGACCTGGCACTGATGCAGCACGAGACCGAGATCGTCGGCTACCCGATCCTGCCCTTGGTCGAGCAGTTGTCGAAGCTGTGTGGCGAGGCGGGTCGCTACGTGCACTGGGGTGCCACTACCCAGGACATCATGGACACTGCCGTGGTATTGCAGGTGCGCGCCGCACTGGCCATCGTCGAGCGCGACATCCAGGCCGTGCGTGGCCTGCTGGCCGAGCTGGCGCTGCGCTACCGCGACACGCCAATGGCCGGCCGTACCCACCTGCAGCACGCGTTGCCGATCACCTTCGGCTACAAGTGCGCGGTGTGGCTGAGCATGTTCGACCGCCATGCCGAGCGCCTGGTGGAACTGCGCCCGCGGGTGGAAGTGGGGCAGTTTGCCGGTGCCGCCGGTACCTTGGCCTCGCTGGGCGACAAGGGCCTGGAAGTACAAGCCGCGCTGATGGACGAACTGGGCCTGGGCGTGCCGCAAGCCACCTGGCACGTGGCCCGTGACGGCCTGGCCGAAACCTTGAATTTCCTGGGCCTGGTCAGCGCCTCGTTGGGCAAGGTGGCGCTGGATATCATGATGATGATGACCAGCGAGCTGGGCGAAGCCTACGAGCCGTTCGTCAAGGGCCGTGGCGCCAGCAGCACCATGCCGCAGAAGCGCAACCCGATTTCCTGCGAGCTGATGTACGCCGCCGCCAAGGGCGTGCGCCAGCAGGCCGGGCTGATGCTCGACGCCATGATCCAGGACTTCGAGCGCTCCACCGGCCCGTGGCAGGCCGAATGGATCGCCATCCCCGAAGCCTTCGCCCTGACCGGTGCCTCGCTGGCCCAGGCGCGCTTCATGCTGGCCGGCCTGGATGTACGCACCGAGCGCATGCGCAAGAACCTGGACATGACCCAGGGCCTGATCGTGGCCGAGGCAGTGATGATGGGCCTGGCCCCGACGCTGGGCCGCCAGGTGGCGCACGACGTGGTCTATGCCGCCTGCCGTATGGCCAACGACCAGGGCATCAGCCTGTTGGACGCCTTGAAGGCCCAGGGTGAGGCCACTGCGCGCCTGGACCTGGCGACGCTGGAGCAACTGTGCGACCCGACCAACTACCTGGGCCTGGCGCCGCAGATGGTCGACCAGGCCCTGGCCCGCCCGGGTGCCGTTGCCCGCTGATACGCCCGGTGCCCGGCATGCCTGGGCCCCGACCTGTGCATACGTACAATAACAATGAGAACGCTACCATGGCTTCCACTTCGAAAAAGCCGCTGTACAAGGACCTGACTTTCCAGGTGCTTGCCGCGATGCTGCTGGGCATCGCTTTCGGTTTCCTCGCCCCCGAGCTTGCTGCCAAGTTCAAGATCCTCGGGGACATCTTTCTCAAACTGATCAAGACCGCTGTTGCGCCGTTGGTGTTCTTCACCGTGGTGCACGGCATTGCCTCGGCCGGTGATATCAAGCGGGTCGGCAAAGTGGGCTGGCGTGCGCTGGTGTACTTCGAACTGCTGTCTACCCTGGCGCTGGCGCTGGGCCTGCTGTGGGGCAACCTGATCAGCATTGGTTCGGGCATGCACGGGGCACACGCCAGCAGTGCCGCATCGGCCGCGGCCAGCGCTGCGGTCGCCAAAGGCCATGCGCCGACCTCGACCATGGATTTCATCTACAACATCTTCCCCGACAATTTCGTGGGTGCCTTTGCCGGTGGCCAGTTGTTGCAGGTGCTGGTGATCGCCGTGCTGTTCGGCTTTGCCTTGCTGGCCTTGAAGCATGATCGCCGGGCGGTGATCGAGGACGGCCTGAACCGGGTGTCGGAGTGCTTCTTCGAGTTCATCAACCTGATCATGAAGTTCGCCCCGCTGGGTGCGTTCGGCTCGGTGGCCTACGCGGTAGGCAGCAATGGCTCGGCGGTGTTGATGTCGCTGGCCAACCTGGTGCTGATGTTCTACGTGGCGGTCGCCTTCTTCCTGTTCGTGGTGCTGGGTGCAGTGTGCCGGTTGTCGGGGTTCAGCCTGTGGCGCTTCCTGAAGTACATCAAGGACGAGATTTTCATCGTGTTGGGGACCGCTTCGTCCGAGAGCGCACTGCCGCGCTTGCTGCAAAAGCTCGAACGCTTCGGCTGCTCGAAGCAGAGCGTGGGCCTGGTGCTGCCGACGGGTTATGCCTTCAACCTGGATGGCACCTCGATCTACATGTCGATGTGCGTGCTGTTCATTGCCAATGCCTACGGCGTGCCGTTGGGTTGGGAGCAGCAACTGGGCATTTTGGCGATCATGCTGGTGACCTCCAAAGGTGCGGCGGCGGTGTCGGGTGGCAGCTTCGTTGTGTTCGCTGCGACGGTAACGGCCATTGGTGTGCTGCCGGTTGAAGGGCTGGCGCTGCTGTTTGGCGTTTACCGCTTCATGTCGATGGCCATGGCTACCTGCAACACCATCGGCAACAGCGTGGCGACGGTGGTGGTGGCCAAGTGGGCGGGGGAGTTTACCGAACAGAGTGCGCGTGAAGAATATTCGCGGGTGCTGGGCCGCGCGCCCGGAGCGGCACTCTAAGCACATAGGGGCGTTACTTATTACCTTGTGGGAGCGGGCATGCCCGCGAAACAGGCGCCGCGGTGGATGGCACGGGCTGCGCCCGTGTTCGCGGGCATGCCCGCTCCCACAGGTACCGCGTAATCCGGTAGTTTGGTATCAAGCCTGCTGCCTGGTCCGCAACAGCAACGCCGCCAGTGCGCACCCGACCAACGCCAGGCACGCAAGGTAGAACGCATCACTGTAAGCCATCAGGTAAGCCTCCCTGCGAATGGTCCCCGCCAACCCTTCCAACACCTGCTGCTGGTGCGGCAACCAGCTCTGCACTGTCTGGTTGATACGTTCCTGCACACCAGGCTCGAACACCGTCACCTGCTCGTGAATACGCTCACTGTGAAAGCGCTCACGGGTCGCCACCAGTTGCGTCAACCCGGCCGTGCCAATGGCGCCCCCCAGGTTGCGCAGCATGGAGAACACCGCCGAGGCCGAGCCGGCCTCGCGCTTGTCCAGCCCGGCCACCGCCAGCACCGACAGCGCTACCATGATGAACGGCTGGCCAATACCCCGCACCACCGTGGACGGGATGATCACGTTGTCGGCACTGTCGGCGCTCAGGCTCGTCCCCAGCCAGCAACCCAGCGCCATGATCAGAAAGCCACTGGCGACCATGAACTTGGCGCTGGTCCAGCCCATCAGGCGTGGCATCAACGGCGCCAGCAGCAGCTGCACCACACCATAGGCAATCAGCGCCACGCCAACGTCGTGCGCGCTGAAGCCCTGCAACTGCGACAGGTAGTTGGGCACCAGGAACACCAGGCCGAATGTGGCGGCGCCAAAGATGAACATTGCCACGCTGGCGACACCGAAGTTGTAACGGCCAAGCAGCCGCAGGTTGATGAAGGTACGCTGGCCGAACAGTTGCGTTACCACGAACACCACCAGTGCGATACCGGCGATCACGCTCATGCCGACAATGAACGGCGAGCCGAACCAGTCCAGCCGGCCGCCTTCTTCCAGCACGATCTGCAGGCCACCCAGGCCGACCACCATGGCCGCGATACCCAGCCAGTCACCCTTGCGCAACAGTTCGAGCCTCATCGGTTTGGCCTCGATCGACCAGGCGATGGCGCACAGCAGCGCAATGCCGGGGAACAGTTGCAGGTAAAAGATCCAGCGCCATGAATAGGCGTCGGTCAGCCAGCCACCAATCGACGGCCCGGCCGCTTGCGCCACGCTGTTGGCCAGGCTGAACAGCGCCATGCCCATGGCCATCTTGCTGGCTGGCAGCTCGGTGATGATCAGCTGGAACGACAGCGGGATCAGCACCGCCCCCGCAGCGCCCTGGATAACCCGAATGGCAATCATCGCCTCCAGGTTGGGGGCCCATGAGCAGGCCACCGATGCCAGCAGGAAAACGAACGACCCCGTCCACATGACCCGGCGCAGCGAGAACACCTCCACCAGCCAGGCGGTCAGCGGAATCATCACGATTTCCGCCACCAGGTAGGCGGTGGAAATCCACGAGCCTTCCTCGAAGCTGGCGCCCAGCGAGCCGCGGATTTCCGGCAGGGCAGCGCTGGTGACGTGCACGTTCATGCCGGCCATGAAGCAGCCGAACAGGCCACCCAGCACCGCCACCCAGGCACGCAGCGAGACCGGTTGTTCAGTACGCATCGGTAACCTCTGCGGGGCGGGTGTCGACGGTGGTGACCACCGACATGCCGGGCAGCACCTGTGGGCCATCCAGCGGTTTGTCGAGCAGGATGCGCACCGGGAAGCGCTGGACGATCTTGGTGAAGTTGCCGGTGGCATTGTCGGACGGCAGCAGGGCGAAGACATTGCCGGAGGCTGGCGAGAAACTGGCCACATGACCGTGCAGTGGCTGGCTGGCGAAGGTGTCTACACGTATTTCTACCGGTTGCCCGGCGCGCATGTGGGCCAGTTGGGTTTCCTTGTAGTTGGCCACCACATAGGCCTGCTGCAGGGGCACCACGGCCAACAGTGGCTGGCCCGGCACCACATACTGGCCGGCGCGTACGCGGCGCTGGCCAACCACACCGTCGATGGGGGCGCGGAGCACGGTGTCCTGCTCATCCTGTTCGGCCAGTCGCTGGCGGGCCAGCGCGTGGGCCAGCGCTGCTTCTTTCTGTTTCAACGTGGCGTCGGCCTGGGCGGATCGTGCCTTGGCCATGGCCAACTGCGCGCGCTGTTCGCGCAATGC
Organism: Pseudomonas sp. RV120224-01b; assembly: GCF_003208145.1. Classification (NCBI taxonomy): domain Bacteria; kingdom Pseudomonadati; phylum Pseudomonadota; class Gammaproteobacteria; order Pseudomonadales; family Pseudomonadaceae; genus Pseudomonas; species Pseudomonas sp. RV120224-01b. Next base: position 409,383 of record NZ_QKMQ01000001.1, read on the forward strand.
GGCCCGCGCGCCCTGCAGTGCGGCCTGGGCCTGCGAGGCAGCGGCACTGGCGCTTTCCAGGCGCTGTACCGTTGCGGCATCGTCACGCACCAGGCCACGGTAGCGTTGCATGTCCAGCTCGCTGCGCCGATGTTCGGCTGCAGCGCCCTGCACGGCGGCTTCTGCCTGCAGGATGGCGTGCTGCTGTTGGTTGATGCGCTCGGCCGCCACCTGCTGGCTGGCCTGGGTGGCGGTCAGCGCCGCCCGGGCTTCGGCCACGCCGGCCTGGGCCTGGTCGAGGCGGGCCTGATAGTCGCGGGCTTGCAGGCGCACCAGTACATCGCCGGCTTTTACCGGTTGGTCGTCATCGACCTCGACCTTGGCCACGTAGCCGGCGACGCGTGGGCTAAGGGCCACCCAGTCGGCGCGAATGTAGGCGTCGTCGGTGGTTTCCAGGTAGCGGCCGGTGGTGAGCCAGTAGCTGGTGGAGGCCAGTAGTGCGATTACTGCGAGGCTGCCACCTGTGATGTATGCCAGGCGGCGACGGATTTTGGACTTGGCCTGCTGCTCATCGGCAGTAGGTACGATTTGTTCTGCGGCAACATTCATGTTCGGTTATCACTCTTGAATAGTGGGGCTGCTGTGCAGCCCATCGCCGGCAAGCCAGCTCCCACCTCGACCTTGTTGATGTCACGACATGCTTCAGCCCATGGAACAACCATCAGGCATCCAGAGGCCTGCGCGGTCTCTGTGGGAGCTGGCTTGCCGGCGATGGGCCGCACAGCGGCCCCTGGGTTCTTGTTGGCTACCACCGCCCGCCCAAGGCGCGGAACAGGTTGACCTGTGCTTGTGCCAGGCGCCCTTGGGCCAGGACATGGCTACCCCGCAAGCGGATCAGTTCACGCTCGCTGTCGAGCAACGCCAACCCGTCCACGGTGCCGGCCCGGTAGTTGCTTTGGGCCAGGGCAAAGCCGCGCTGGCTGTGCGCCAGGGCCGCGTCCAGTGCCTGCAACCGCTGTCGCTCGCCGTCGTAACGCGCCAGCGTCTGGCGCACGTCTTTCAGTGCCCGCAACGCCACACCTTGGTAATGGGCCACCTGCGCTTGCTGCAATGCTTCGGCTTTGCCGACCCGAGCGCGGTTGGCCTTGACGTTGGGGAACTCCCAGCGGATCAGCGGGCCGATGCCGAACATCACCGCACGGCTGTCGCCCAGGTTGGCAAGGTGGTGGTCCGAGGACGTCAGCGACGCGCCGAAGCTGACCTTCGGGTACAGGTCGGCCCGGACGATTTCGGTCTCCAGCGTGGCAGCTTGCAGTTCCCGTTCGGCCTGGCGCACATCCGGGCGGCGTGCGAGTAACTGCCAGCCGTCGCCAACCGGCAAGGGCGCCGACAGCGAAGGGATGGACGTGCAGGTGCTGGCCTCGGCCAAAGAGGCCTGGCCGCTGAGCATGCCCAGCTCGTACAGCGCCATCTGCCGTCGGGCCTCCAGTATCGGCAACCGCGCCCGCACCTGTTCGCGCAGGCCCAGCAGGCGTTCGCTGTCCAGGGCCGTGGCAACGCCGGCCTGGTGCTGGCGCTCGCTGAGTTGCACGCTGTGGTCGAGGGTTTGCAGAGACTGGCGGGCTTCGACCAGGCGAGCCGTGTAGATGCACTGGTCGATATAGGCCCGGCTGGTCTGGGCCACCACCTGCAGGCGCAGCAGGTCCAGCGCGGCCTGGGTGGCTTCAGCCTGCACCTGTGCTCGCGCAATGGCGGCGCGTACCTGGCCCCAGACATCCACCTGGTACGCCAACTCGATGCCCGGGTTGAATTGCCATTGTGATGGCGCGTGGCTGTCAGTCGCTTCGGCCAGGGTCTGGTCATCGGCGCTCTTGCCGTACGTCGCGGCAAGGCCCACGGAGGTGGACGGCCAGCGCCTGGCATCGAATTCGCCGATGCCCGCCAGCATGGCCTGCACATTCGCTTCGGCCTGCTTCAGGTCCTGATTGTGCGCCAGGGCTTGCTGCACCCAGTGGTTGAGCTGTGAATCCCGGAACAGTGCCCACCAGCGCTCCGGCAGAGGTTGCTTGCTGGTGCCAGCCGGCAGGCTGGCCAGCGGGTCCGCTTGCAGTGCGGTGGGTGGCTCGGCCGGTGTGGGTTGCCGGGCGCAAGCCGCCAGCACGCTCAGCATGCCGATGGCGGCGCCAAGCCGGGCAGGAAAAGGGAATGATTGCAGTAGAGGCATCACACACGTCGCTTCAGGGGTGGTGATGCGAGGTTAACGATGGCGAGGCAGGCCTCGCTGCCGCAAGCAGGACAACCCTGCGCGCAAGTGGGACAACCTGTCAGTCAGTACCCGCGCGCGCAGCCGTTCTGCCAGTCGCTGGGGGCGTAACCGAGGATGCGCTTGAACATGGCGGCAAAGGCGCTGGCGCTCTGGTAGCCATGTTCCAGTGCCACATTCAGGATGGGCTGGCCGTTGGCCAGGCACTGCTGGCTGAGCATCACCCGGGCCCGGGCGCGCCATTCGCCATACGACATGCCCACCTCGCGCTGGAACAGCCGTGCCACGCTGCGGGCACTCATGTTCAGCTGTGCGCCGCATTGTTCCAGGGTCAGGTCCTGAGCCGGGTCCTGCAAGAAGCGCTCGCACCAGGCACGCAAACGCGCCTGGTGCGGCAGTGGCACAAAGGCATCGATGCGCCTGGCAGTGGCCAACTCACACTGGATCAACGCCCGCACGTGTTCGCCGTCTCGCAGGTCGAGCAGGCGCGCTGCAGCCAGGATCAGCTCGTGCAGCAGGCCGGACACCACGATCACCTGGCAATGCGCGACGCGTGCCTCAAGCAACAAGGTGCGCATGCTGACCACGCCCTCCATGCGAATGGCATGGCTGACACCGGCGGGCATCCATAACGCATGCCCGCCGGGGATCACCCAGCTACCGCCCTCGCTGCTGACCCGCATCACACCGCTGGCGGCGTAGATCAGCTGGTCTTCGGCGTGGCAGTGGCTGGCGACTTCATCACCGTGCCGGTAATCCATTCCCAGTGCTTGCATGTGGGCATCCTCGGTAGTGGATCCGAGTATACGGTGGTTGAGTGGTGCCCGGTTGCGAAGGGTTGCCGCATATTGGAAGTGGATTGTGCTTATGTTGCTATTTTTTTGTTAAATAAGACTTAAAATTGTTGGCGCGTAGGGATCTGCGAGTTTTCGTAGCAAAGAGTCCGACGCATTTGATGCGGCGTCTGTGAGATCGAGCGCCACGCGGGCGGCGCTCGTTTTCACAGGCGCTGGAGATGTTGTGGCAAGCATCTGCTGCGCGAAGGCGATATGGAGGACGACCACAAGTTCCTGGGCGCTGCCGATTAGCTCACAGCGTTGGCCAAGGCTTTGATGAACGAAATAGAGCTGACCAAAAATACCTTGCGCTGAACTGCTTTCCTTACGGCAGCAGCCTTGTCGGGGCCGCGTTGCGGCCCTTTTTTTTCACAAGGTGAGACCCCTTGCAACGCGTGCGTCGCAGTCACACCCTGTTGGGCAAGCCCATGTGCAGCAAGGGGAATGGCCGGCCCTCGCCATCCAGCGGCGAACGGCCTGTCTGGATGAAACCGTAATGCCGGTAGAAGCCCACAGCCTGCGGGTTTTGCTCGTTGACGTCGACACTCATTGAATGGCGCGATTGGCGGCCGAAGTCCAGCAGCGCGCGGCCAATGCCTTGCCCATGAAGGTCGGGGTCGACGAAGAGCATTTCCACGTGCTGCTCGTTGAAGCCGATGAAGCCCAGCGGCTGGTCATCCGTGTCGACTGCTACCCACAGCTCGACGGCCGGGAAGTAGATATCGCGCAGCTGTGGCAGCAATGCGTCGATGTCGGCGGGTTGCAGAAAGTGGTGCGTAGCGCGCACGGCGCGCAGCCAGATGTCCAGCAGCTGCGGGTAGTCGGCAGCGATGCCTTGGCGAATGATCATGAGGTCATCCTGAGTGGATTGATGGCGGGTGGGCGCGCCTGTGAGTGGCGGCCATGCAGGTGTCGGCATCATGAATGACCGCTTCGCGAATCAACGCCTGGGCGGTGCACGGCAGGGGAGGCCGGAAGGGAAGAGTGGGGAGGGTACCCGGATTGGGTTGTCTGGGCCAGCACCGGCGATACAAGTCTGCGCCTTTGACTCGGTCAGGATTACTGTCAATGCTGCAATTGAACCCGCAAAACAAGCATGGCCCCGGGAGCGCCAATGAACCGAAACGAACTGCGCAAAGCCGATATCAACCTGATGGTGGTGTTCGAAGCCCTGATGCAGGAGCGCAACCTCACCCGTGCGGCAGAAAAACTGTTCATCGCCCAGCCCACGGTCAGCGCCGCGCTGGCCAGGTTGCGGGCGATGTTCAACGACCCGTTGCTGATCCGTGTGGGCAACCGCATGGAACCGTCGGCCAGGGCCGAAGAGGTGATCAAGTACCTCACCCCGGCGCTGGATGCGATGTCCATCGCTCTCAGCCTTTCCCATGACTTCGACCCGGCGACCAGCAACATGACGTTCCGCATCGGTTTGTCCGATGACGTGGAGTCGGGCTTGCTGCCGCCACTGCTGCGGGCCCTGCGGGTGGAGGCGCCGAACGTGGTGGTGGTTGTGCAGCATGTGGATTACTGGCGCATACCGGATTTGCTGGCAGCAGGCGATGTTACGGTTGGCATCAGCCAGACCAGAGGGCTGCCAGCCAACGCCAAGCGCAAGGTGCTGCGCACCATGCAGGGCAGGGTGGTGCGGGCCGACAAGTCAGCCACCCCTCTGACACTGGATGAGTTTTGCGCCCGCCCGCACGTTCAGGTCTCGCCCACCGCCAATACGCAGGGCGTGGTCGACGACTGGCTGAAAGAAATCGGCCGTGAACGCAAGGTGGTGTTGTCGGTGCCGCAGTTCAGTTCATTGCCGGCAATTCTGGCCGGCACCGACCTGCTGGCCTGCTGCCCGGACTATGCCGCGCACGGCATGGAGCGCTGGGGCAACCTTCAGGCCGAGGCGCTGCCGTTCGAGGCCGCCGCGCTGGAATTGGCCATGGTCTGGTTGAGCACCACCGACAGCGACCCTGCCGAACGCTGGTTGCGCAGTCGCCTGGAGCAGTACATGGGCGGCGAGCGTGAGGTGGCCATCGGGCTCTGACTGCGACTGCCGGAATGTGGGGCCGCTTTGCAGCCCCAGTCAAATCAGCATTTGGCCTTGAACGCTGCCTGTGCCAACCCCTCGATCCAGTCCTGGTGACCATTGATCATGGGGTTGGGCTTGGTGCGGGCCAGCTCCGCAGCCGGTTTTCCTTTCTGCGTTTCTTGCGTGAGGATGCGCACCCGGTTGCCGGGCAGGTCTTCGATCAGCCAGGCGTGATGCACGTCCAGGCGCGTGTCGGCATCGCCCTCGACCCAGCCATGCCAGGCCACGCGTGCGGGTTGGCCTGGAGCAGGTGGCACATGCTCGGTAACTTGAGCCTCGACCGGGAAACCGAACGTGGTGAAGCGAAAGCGTGCGCCGTTGCTCAGGTTCGGGCCGGAGCCATCATGAAAACGGATGTCCGCTGCATTGCGGTAGTACGTTGGCCACGCCCGCGTGTCATCCAGTTGTTGCCAGACGGCTTCGGCAGTGAGGCCGGCGATGAAGATTTCGTTCGAGGCAAAGTTCTCGGTGGTGCCGGGCAGGTATTCGTCTGGCCATTCGATGTGATGCATGGTTGATCCTCGGGTAAGGGGCGCCTTGGCGGCTTTGACGAAACCATGGTGCGCGGCCACAATCCATAACGCCAATCACATCTCCTGAGCTAACCCATAAGCATGCGTAATATCAGGAACCTCGACCTGAACCTGCTGCGCACGCTCGATGCCTTGCTCGACGAAGGCAGCGTCACCCGAGCAGCAGAGCGTCTGGCGCTGACCCAGCCTGCGGTCAGCGGCATGTTGACCCGCTTGCGCGACAGCTTCGACGACCCGTTGTTTGTCCGTTCCCAGCGCGGACTGGTGCCCACTGCCCGTGCACAGGCGCTGGCCATTCCGATCAAGCGTGTGCTGGGCGAAATTGAAGGCCTGCTGCAACCGCCCGACTTTGACCCTGCCCAAGCCAGCCTCACACTTGCCGTGGCCGCCACCGACTATGCCCAGCGGACTTTGCTGATGCCTTTGCTTGCCGCGTTGCGCGATCAAGCCCCCGGTATACGCCTTGCCGTGCGTGCAATCGAAGAGCCACGGGTCGCTCAGCAGATGGCATCAGGGGAACTGGACATGGCCATCCTCACCCCCGACAGCGTCAGCCCGGGTTTGCAGGCCATGCACCTTTACGATGAGCAGTACGTCTGCGCCATGCGCGTTGGGCACCCAGCCACCGGGCACCTGGACCTCGACACCTTCTGTACGCTGGAGCACGCAATCGTCTCGCTGGGCAGCGGTGCCTTTCACGGCGTCAGCGATGAAGCGCTGGCGCGTATCGGCAGGGCGCGGCAGGTATGCCTGTCGGTGCCGAGCTTTCTGATGCTGCTGGAGGTGTTGCGCAGCAGTGACCTGATCGGTGTACTGCCCAGCCGCCTGGTGCAGCCGGGGGATGGCCTGCAGCTGGAGGAGCCGCCGCTGGCCATTGCGGGGTTCAGCAAGGTGCTGGCTTGGCATGAGCGCACGCATCATCACCCGGCGCATCGATGGGTGCGGGCGTTGCTTGCGAGTATCGGCGAGCAACATCAAGGCCTCATGCGTAGTTGAGAATTGTTAGCAACAAGTGATACCGTGCCGCCCATTACTCCGCCGCTGCGCAGGATGCTTGGCGAATGCCGCAAGATCGCGACCCTCTGACATCGACATTCCTGGACAACCGCGAAGCGCTGAAGGCTTACCTGGTGCGGCACTTCGGCAGTGCCACGATTGCTGACGACCTCACCCAGGAAACCTGGCTGCGCGTGGCCAGCCGCAAGGTAGGCGAGCGTATCGGCAACCCGCGTGCCTATATCTTCCGCATTGCCCGCAACCTCGGCATGGACATCCGCCGCCGCGAGGCCTTGGGCATCGAGGTGCAGGCCGACCCGGTGCTGGTTGAAGGTGTACCCGATGCCAAACTGGACCCGGCCCGCAAGACCGAGTTGAGCCGCGAGTTGCAACAGGTCATGCAGGTGATCGCCGAGCTGCCGCCGCGCTGCCGCGAAGTGTTCATCCTGTGCCGTATCGATGGCCTGGACCACCAGCAGGTTGCCGAGCGCCTGGGCATTTCCAAAAGCACCGTGGTTTCGCAGATGGTCAAGGCGATGCAGCGCATCGAGAAGGCAATGTCATGAAAGGCTGGTTACACTGCGCGCGTTTTAACTGCCACCTGCCTGCACTTGCATGATGAACGAAAACGACTCGCATACCCCCCTGGACCAGGCGCTGGAGTGGTGCGTGCGCCTGCAGGACGCGGGCGTGACAGCGGCCGAGCGCGAAGCATTCGCACGCTGGCTTGCCGCCGACCCCAGCCACCCGGCTGCCTGGCAGCGTGCCCGGCAGGTATGGGGGGTAGCCGGCGTGGCGGGCCATGCCCATGTTGCCGCCAGCCACACCCCGCTTCGGCGTTTGCCCCGGCGTAGGTTTGTAGGCCTGGCAACCGCAGCGGCGTTACTGCTGGCCTTTACGGTATTTGCCTCTTCTCCCGCACGTTGGGCGGATTACCGCACCGAGGTGGCTCAGGTGCGCAGCTGGACCTTGGACGACGGCTCGATCGTGCAACTGGCGCCGCACACTGCGTTGGACGTGAGCTTCAGTGCCGATGAGCGGCGGCTGCGCCTGTACCAGGGGGAGGCCTGGTTCAAGGTGGCGCCCAACCCGGCGCGGCCCTTTATCGTCGAGGCCGCAGGCGGTGATGTGCGCGCCTTGGGTACCGCGTTCGGCGTGCAGGTGCTGGAGGACGGCGCGAACGTAACGGTGACCGAGCACAGTGTGCGGGTCAGCCGTGCGGGGCAGCAGGCCGAAGCCGGGGAGGGCCAGGCACTGCACTACGACGCGCAGGGCATTGGCGCATTACGGCATGTCGACCCCGGCCAACAGTTGGCCTGGCGCGAGCAACGCCTGGTGTTTCGCGATGAGCCGCTGACGCAGGTGTTGCAGCGTCTGCAACCCTATTCCCGCGCGCACCTGCTGCTGACGGACAGCAGCCTCGCCCAGTTGCGGGTTACGGCTGCGGTGCAAGCGCGTGAAGCCGACGCGGCGTTGCAGAGCTTGCAGGTCATTCTGCCGATTCGTGTCACCACGGTGGGCCCGTGGCTGACCTTGGTACGCCCCGTACAACACTGATTGAAAAAAACTTGAAAACCGCGTCGTTGTGTTTGGCCGGTGGTCCGTCATTAGTCTTGATCGCAAACGAGAATGAATTGCGAGTATTGCCATCAGGACGGACTGGAAATTCGAATGCCCACCCCTAGCACCCCCATCAAACCCCTGCTGTTGGTCAGCGCCCTGAGCTGCGTTTTCACGCTCGCCGCCCTGCCGCAAGCACACGCGGCCAGCACCACCCAGGCGCAAACCCGCACCTACAGCATTGCCGCCCAGCCGCTGGAAGGCGCGATTGCGCAGTGGTCGGCCAGCAGCGGTATCCAGCTTTTTGCCGACGGCGCGCTGACCCGCGGCAAGACCAGCAGCGCCGTGAGCGGCCAGTACACGGCCAGCGCTGCACTGCAGCAGCTGCTGGCCGGTACCGGTCTGGGCTTTGTCATGGCCGATGGCAACCGCGCCTACCTGCAGCAACGCAATGACAACGAAACGGCAGTGCAGTTGGGTGCAACCACCATCCAGGGGCAGGGCCTGGGCATGACCAGCGAGCACACCGGCTCGTACACCACCGGTGCCATGCAGACGGCAACCAAACTGCCGATCTCACTGCGCGAAACCCCCCAGTCGGTTTCGGTCATTACCCGGCAGCGTATTGAAGACCAAGGCATGACGACGCTCAATGATGTGGTGAGGAACGCACCGGGGCTGACTTTGACCCAATGGGGCGCCGAACGGCCGCGTTTCAATTCCCGTGGCTTCGGCATCGAGAACATCATGTTCGACGGGCTGCCCGTCGCGTATGAAGAGGCGTCCTTGTCCACCGGGGCGCTGGCCATGTACGACCGGGTCGAAATCGTTCGCGGTGCGGCGGGTCTCATGGAAGGGGCCGGATTGCCCTCGGGCTCGATCAACCTGATCCGCAAGCGCCCTACGGTTGAGCCGCAGGTCATGGTGACGGGCAGCCTTGGTAGCTGGGACAATCGTCGTTTCGAGCTTGATGCAGGTTCTGCGCTCAATAGTGACGGTACGCTGCGAGGCCGCACGGTGTTGAGCTACCAGAACAAGAACGCGTTCACCGACGATTCGGGCAATGAACGTACTTTGCTGTATGGCATTGTTGAAGCCGACCTGAATGACGACACTACGGTCAGCCTTGGCTTGTCCTACAGCGATGAAAACAACCCCGGTGCCGACTGGAACGGCCTGGGTACCTACCCTGACGGCAGCTTCCTGCCCATTTCCCGCTCCGACCGCATGAGCCCGTCCTGGTCCTACTGGAACAAGGAAAGCAAAACGGTTTTCGCCGATATCGAGCACCGTTTCGACAACGGCTGGAAGGCCAAAGGCGCGGCCACCTACATCACCAGCGAAATGAACATGATGGGCACCTTCCTGGCCAACCCTACGGTTGATGCCAGCGGCAACCCGAGCATGTCGCTGCGCGGCGGCAAGTACGATTACGAGCGTAACCAGTCCAGCGTCGATGGCTACCTGACCGGCCCGTTCGATTTTGCCGGGCGGACCCATACGCTGGTGGTCGGCGCCAGCCATCGTGAAAGCGACTGGGATGACCGTGGCGGGCCGTTCGTGACCAATGGCAATTACGAACTGGTGCAGTTCAACCCCATTACCTGGGACCCGGGCTCGGTGGCCAAACCGGTCGGTGTCGACATGTCGCTCTACAACCGCCAGACCGAGGTTGAACAGAGCGGGGTCTACAGCACGGCACGCTTCAGCCTTGCCGAGCCATTGACGCTGATCGTCGGAGGGCGTGTCGACTGGTACGAGCAAGAGATCAAGAACACCTCGCACTTCAAGGCAAACCGTGAGGTCACGCCCTATGCCGGCCTGGTGTACGACCTGAACGATACCTACTCGGTGTATGCCAGCTGGACCCGGATCTTCCAGCCGCAGAACCTGGAGACCGCAAGCGGCACCCTGCTGGAACCGATTCAAGGTACCAACTACGAGGTCGGCCTGAAGGGCGAGCATCTTGGCGGCCGCCTCAATACCAGCGTGGCACTGTTCCAGATCGACCTGGAGAACCTGCCCGACCAGCTTCCGGCCAGCCAGTGCCAGGGTGGCACTACCTTGTGCTATGAGTCGGCAGGTGAAATCCGTAGCCGTGGTGTCGAGTTTGAAGTCTCCGGGGCGCTGACCGAGAACTGGCAGATGTCGGCCAGTTACACCTACAACACGGCCGAGCGCGTCAAGGATACGACCTACAGCCCGATTGGCTCGTTCACCAAAGGCAAGCGCTACGGCACCAACCTGCCCGCCAACCTGTTCAAACTGACCACCAGCTATCAATTGCCGGGTGAACTGGACCAGTGGCGGGTGGGCGGCGCGGTGCGGTCCCAGAGCCAGACTTACACCCAGTACGGTGTGCAGCAAGGCGGCTACACGCTGTATGACGTGTTCACCCGCTATGACGTGACCGCCAACCTGCAGGTCAATTTCAACCTGAACAACGTGTTCGACAAACGCTACTACTCGTCGGTCAGCTCCACGACCGGCAGCAACTTCTTTGGTGAGCCACGTAACTTCCTGGCGACTGCCCGCTACAAGTTCTGACGGCTCAGCTAAAAGGCGTACGCGTTTTCAAGGCGTTGTACAAGAAGACCGGAGGCTTCCATTTCAGTCAATACGGCGCGCAGCCGTCCAAGAATGCGCTGCGCAACAGGGTAATGGCTTCGTCCACTGAATACCCTTGTATCGCCGGTGGTTCAGGGCGCTCACAAAACTCACGCCAGACGTATAGCGTCAACTCGGCGCCGTCGGTTTGCGGTTGCACGCTATCGGTCCAGCCGAATGCCTGCAGCGCCCGGTATCGCTCGTCTGCCCAGAACAGCGCTTCGACCCAAGGGTAAACAGGGATGAAATGGAAGTGGATGGCATATCCCGCGTCATGGCCATACCGGCCCATGTACAAACGCGCCGGTTGCAGCCGTGCCTCCATCACCTGCTGCGTACGCGCCATGAGAATGCCCAGCTCGGCCTGGGCCTCCACGGGCAGGGCCGCCAGTGAGTTGACCGGCGCCCGTGCGCTGAGCATCAGGTAACCGGGCAGGGCGCTGTTCATGCGGTGGTTCAGCACCCAATGCCGGGTTTCGTGGATGATGAAGCGGGAGGGGATGTCCATATGGCTTTCCATGCGCGCCTTCGTCGCATCCTTTCAGGCCCCGAGGGCAAGGCAGTAAGGCTACAGCAATGCTGATGCTTTTCGCGATGCCCTGGTCGGTCAGCCTCAGAACGCCCCTTGCAACGTCACCATGAAGTTACGCGGTTCGCCATAGAAGTTGCCCCATGCCGGCGCGCCGATGGTGGAATAGTACTTCTTGTCGAACAGGTTGTTGCCGTTGAGGGCGACGGTCCAGTTCTGGTCAAGCCGGTATTGCACGCGGCCGTTCCACACGGTGTAGCCCGCCTGCTCGACGCGAGTGCCGCGCGTGGTGCGGAAGTTTTCGCTCTGGCTGTTCAGGCCGGCGCCGAGCGTCCAGCGTTCAAGTGCGCCGCCCAGTTGGTAGTCACCCCACACCTTGAGCATGTGCCGCGGGATGAAGCTGGAGGTGAAGGTCAGCTCGGTGGGGTCGGTGTCCTCGATGGTTTTCAGGTACTTGGTCTGGGTGTAGGTGTAACCCGCCAGCAGCTGCAGGCGCTCGATCGGCGAGCCGCTGATTTCGGCTTCGAAGCCCTGCGCACGGACCTTGCCGCTGTCGGTGTAGCAATAGCCGTCGCCTGACGGGCACGTCCCGACGAAATCGGTTTCCGCGCGGTGGTTCTCGATCGTGCGGAACAGGTTGAACGCCGTATTCAACGCACCCTCAAGCAGCTCGCCCTTGATGCCAATCTCGTAGTTGGCACCGGTCTTGGGCTGAAGTGACTGTTTTTCGGCGTTCTTCTTTTCGCTTTGCGGCTGGAAGATGTCGGCGTAGCTGGCGTAGGCGGTCCACTGGTCGTTCAGGTCATACAGCACGGCGGCGAACGGCGTGACCTGGCCGTTTTCCTGGCTGCGATTGTTTACCCAGTTTTCATAGCGCTGGGTGTAAGAATCGCTCTTGTTGCGGTACCAGCTGACTCGGGTGCCCAGTACCAGGGTCAGTGGTTCTGCCAGCTTCAGGCGCAGGTTGGCGTAGGTGCCATATTGGGTCGTGGTGGAGTCGGTGGGAATGCTACCGCCTCGCAGGGGGAGGACGAGGTAATCATCTTTGGACGGGTGCGGGAAGTCCGCCGATGGGGCGAACGGGTTCTGGCTACCGCTCAACCCCATCAGCGCGAAGTAGTCATGGGTTTTCTGACGGCTGGCGTTGGCACCGATGATCAGCTCGTGCTGCAGGCCGAAGGCTTCGAACTTGCCATCGACGTAGCTATCGAAGCCATAGTCGTCCTGGTCGTAGTCGAAACGGCCGGCATAGCGGCCGATGTTGGCGCTGGTGGCGCCGACCGGTACCGAACCTTCGGAATAGCCGTATTCGATGTTCTGGTTGTTGTGGGTGTAGACCGAGGCGAAGTTCAGCGTCCAGTCATCGTTGAAACGGTGCTTGAGGTCGGCAAAGCCGGTAATGCGCTGGCTTTGCAGGTCGTTCCAGCTAGCGCCCAGGCAGGTGGAGCGGGACAGCTTCAGGTCGCTGCCATCGGCATAGCGTGGCAGGCCGTGGTAGCACGGTGTGGCATCGACATCCTCGTAGGCCAGGCCAAAGCCCAGGGTAGTGTCGGGGTTGACATCCCAGTCGATGGCGCCGTACAGAATCTGGTCCTGGCGCTTGGCAATGTCATAGAAGTACTGGCGGTCCTGCAGCGCCGCTACGGCCCGGCCACGCACCGTGCCGGATTCGTTGAGCGGGCCGCCCACATCGACCTGGCCGCGGTAGTTGTCCCAGCTGCCGGCAGACAGGGTGACGGTGGTAGCGGCTTTTTCCTGGCCGCGTTTGCGCACGAAGTTGACGCCACCGGCGGAGGAGCCGGAGCCCTTCATCATGCCAGCCGCGCCCTTGAGAATTTCGACGCGGTCATAGAAGGCCATGTCGCTGGAAAAGCTGTTGGCCTGCACGTAGTTGCCACCCACATCCAGCGGCACGCCGTCGTACTGGTACTGGCCGTCCAGGTTGAAGCCGCGGGAATAGAAATACTTGCCGCCCATGGGCGAGTCGTACACGGTGATGCCCGGGGTCTTGTCCAGCACCTGTTCCAGGGTGTTGAGGTTCTGGTCGTCGAGCATCTTGCGGGTCATGACGGTGACCGACTGCGGGGTTTCCTTCAGCGTGTGCACACCCTTGCCGATGGTCACGGCGCGGGCGGTGTAAGACTGAGTGCCCTCGCTGGTCGCATCCAGCCGGTTGGCATCGATGTTCAGTGGCCCCAACTCCATTGCCGAGCCGTTGTCTGACGGCACCAGCACGTAACCGCCATTGCCCTGGCGCTGTGCCCGAAAACCACTGTTGCCCAGTAGGCGCACCAACCCTTCCTCAATGCTGTAGCTGCCCTCCAGGCCTGCGCTGTTCAGGTTGCGGGTTTGTTCGGTGTCGAACGAAATGGTGACGCCCGCCTGCACGCCAAACTGGGTGATGGCGTTGCCCAGTGGGCCTGCTGCAACATGGTAGGCGGTCTGACTCTGGGCCATTGCCTGGGCAGGCATCAGCAGCAGGCCTGGCGCGCTGGCCAGGGACATGCCGAACAGAACCAGGCGCACGGCCTGGCTCAGCGTGGTAGGGGTGGGGTGCAGGTGAGGCATTGGGTGATCCTTCCGTGTCATGGCAGAAAGTCGCTGTCGTCGCGGCTTGTGTCAGGGACGGACGAGAATCAAAATCAGCAAGATTTGAGCGAAAGTTTTTTCACCAGCCGTTCAGGCAGGTTCCACATTCACCCAGTAGCGGCTGAGGTAGCGCACCTTTACAGGCAGGGTTTTCGGCAGGTTGGCCAGCGCGATATCGGTATCGTCGATACGGAATGCGCCGGAAATGCTCATGGCCCGGATTGATGAGGCGCAGCGCAGCACGCCCGGCCGATAGCGGCCCAGCTCTTCGATGAAGTCGCCCAGGCGCCAGTCGTTCACGCTCAGCATGCCCTGTAGCCAGGCCGTGGAGTCGGCGGGCAGGGCATGGGCAAGGGTGAAGTCTTGCTGGTCAAAGCTGGTTTGCTGCCCGGCCTGCACGTGCAGCACCCGGTCAGGATGGCGCTGCGGGCGTACATCGACGCTGGCCTGCAACACGCCCACGCGTGTCTGCTGCGCCAGTTTGCGAACGCTGAACTCGGTACTGCGGGCCAGCACGCTGCCGTCGTCGGTGTGCACGATGAACGGGCGCTGCTGAATGTCGCTGGCCGGGCGCACGAGGATCTCCCCCTGGTACAGCTGGATTGCCCGCACTTTTCTGTCAAAGCGCACATCCAGCGCCGTACCCACGTTCAGTTCCAGCTGCGAGCCATCCGCCAGCTCTACAGCGCGCCGCTCGCCGGTACCGGTACGTTGTTGCGCCATCAAGGCGCGATAGGGCACCTGCTCGGTTGCCAGCCAGCCACCGCCGCCCATGGCCAGCAGCAGGCTCAGCACTTTCAGCACATCGCGCCGCTGCGTCTGCGCCGCGCCCAGGCTGGACAGCGCCGCGTGTGGCGGCACCATGGCCCATTGTTGCTGAAGCTTTTCAACGCGCGCCCAGGCAGCGGCATGCTGAGGGCTGGCCTGCAGCCACTGGCGCCAGGCGTGGGTGCGGGCTTCATTGCTGTCGCCATCGTTGAGCTGCACGTACCAGGTGGCAGCGGCTTCCAGGGTTTTGACGTCCATGCCGTTCAGCCTTCGACTGCCAGCAGGCAGCGGGTCATGGCCTTGATCAGGTGATTCTTCACCGTGGTGACCGACACACCGAAGCGCTCGGCCGCAGCACCGTAGGTCAGGCCTTCCAGTTGCACGGCGAGAAAGATGGCACGGGTCTTGGGGCCGAGTTCGTCGAGCAGGCTGTCCACGGCCATCAGCATTTCGATGATCGACAGGCGAACCTCGGGTGATACCTCCACCGGCTCCGGTCGCAGGGCCAGGGCTTGCAGGTAGGCTTTTTCGATGGCGCGGCGGCGCACTTTGTCGATCAGCAGGGAGCGGGCGATGGCGCTGAGGTAGCTGCGCGGTTCGCGAATGGGGAGCTGGCTGCGGGCCGTCATCACCCGCAGGAACGTATCGTGCGCCAGGTCGGATGCATCGGCTGCGTTTCCCAGGCGGGCGCGCAGCCAGCCTTTCAGCCAGCTGTTGTTTTCGCTGTATAGCTGGTGAAGGGCCTGGTGATCGAGCGTCGACATGGCGTCAAATTCGCAATATGAATAGGAATTGATCGCATTGTCGCGATGAGCCAAGGTGATTGCAAGGAGGGTTTGTCCATTGGGGCTGCGATGCAGCCCCAAGCACTGAGATTAGAACCCCGCCTCCAGGCCCAGCAGGTCCTGCACGGTCTGCCGCCGGCGAATCATGCGCAGCGCCCCTTCCTCGATCAGGAGCTCCGGCAGCAACGGCCGGCTGTTGTAGTTCGACGACATCGACGCGCCATAGGCCCCGGCATCGTGAATCACCAGCAAGTCGCCCACCTGCGCCTGGGGCAGGTCCTGTGGGGTCAGCTCCTGGTCGTCCTGGGTAAACACATCCCCTGACTCGCACAGCGGCCCGGCCACCACGGTCGGCTGGCGCGGGCGGTCCACTGGCTGGCCGTTGGCATCGAGCAGGGTCATGCCGTGGTACGCACCGTACATCGCCGGGCGCATCAGGTCGTTGAAGCCGGCGTCGATCATCACGAAGGTATTGCGCCCCACCTGCTTCACGGCGCGCACTTCGGCCACCAGGTAGCCGGATTCCGCCACCAGGAAGCGACCAGGCTCGATCTCCATGCGCACCGGGTGGCCGAGCATCGCTTCGATTTCCTTGCGTGCCACCGCCCAGGTCTGGGCGTAGCGCTGCAGGTCGACCGGTTTGTCGGTGCTGCGGTACGGGGTGGAGAGCCCGCCGCCGATGGAAAACGCTTCGATGTCCACGCCCAGGCGGCCAATCAGCTCGATCATCGAGCGAGCCACCTGCTCCAGGTGCTGGTAGTCCACACCGGAACCAATGTGCATGTGCACGCCCACCAGGTGCAGGCCATGGGCCTTGATGCAGGCCAGTGCCTCATCCAGCTCTTCGTGCCAGATGCCGTGCTTGCTGTTCTCGCCGCCGGTGTTGGTCTTGCGGCTGTGGCCATGGCCAAAGCCCGGGTTGATGCGGATCCACACACGGTGGCCGGGCGAGCGTTCACCCAGCTGGCGCAGCATGTCGATGGAACCCGCGTTCACTTCGATCTTCTCTGCTACCACGCGCTCCAGGGTCGGCCGGTCCAGCGCGTCGCAGGTCAGCACCACGCCGGCGGGGTCGCCGTCCACACTCGCACCGGCGGCAAAGGCCCGCTCCATCTCACCCAGCGACACCGCGTCCAGCACCAGGCCATGGGCACGCATCAGGCGCAGCACATGCAGGTTAGGGTTGGCTTTCTGGGCGAAGCGTACGGTGTCGAACACCTTCAGCTGCTCGACACGTTCGGCGATGGTGCTGGCGTCGTACGCCCACAGCGGCGAGCCGTGCTGGCGGACAGCTTCGGCCAGGAGGGAGAAAGGTGCGGTCATGGTGGCGCTACTCATATAAGGATGACCACGAGGATGAGCCAAACAAGGAATTCAGAAAAATAGCTATTTTTCTGACGGTCATTCATATCTGATATACCAATTGCTGACTTTGCCGGGTACTGCTGTGAAACTCTCCGTCCGCCATATCGAAGTGTTCCGCGCCATCATGGCCGCTGGCAGTGTGACCGGTGCTGCGCGCCTGCTGTTTACCTCGCAGCCCACTGTCAGCCGCGAGCTGGCGCGGCTGGAGCAGGTAACCGGGCTGAACCTGTTCGAGCGCGAGGGTGGGCGCCTGGTGGCGACTGCCCAGGCGTTGCTGTTGATCGAAGAGGTCGAGCGCGCCTACGTCGGGCTGGAGCGGATCGACCGTTTTGCCCAGGCCATTCGCAATTTCGAGCAGGGGAGGCTGGCCATCACGTGCCTGCCGCTGTTCTCCCAGACGTTGCTGCCCAAGGCTTGCCAGCGTTTCCACCAACAGCATCGGGGCGTGAGCGTGAGTATCCTGGCGCAGGAATCGCCATTGCTGGAAGAGTCTCTGGTGGCCCAGCAGCACGACCTTGGCCTGACCGAGGTCGAGCAGATACCGCGCGGTGCCTATGGCGAGCTGCTGTTCAGCGCCAACATGGTGTGCGTGCTGCCCGCGCATCACCCGCTACAGGCAAAAGCCGAGCTGGAACTTGCCGACTTTCATGAGGTGGACTTCATCAACCTGGCCTGCCTGGACACTTACCGCCAGCGCCTGGACCAGCACTTTCGCGCGGCGGGGGTAAACCGCCGCACGGTGATCGAGACCACCAGTGCCGCCTCGGTGTGTGCCATGGTCAGGCAAGGGTTGGGGGTGGCGATCATCAACCCGTTGAGCGGGCTGGAGGCGGCGCAGGGCGGGTTGCCGATTCGCAGGTTGCGGGTGTCGGTGCCGTACCAGGTGATGCTGATACGGCCGGATCACCGGCCGGCATCGGCGGCGGTGGAGCCGTTTTGCGAGGCGTTGCGGGTGCAGGCTAAAGAGATGCAACAAGCGTTGGCTTGAACCTTGTGGGAGCGGGCAAGCCCGCGAAGCAGGCGACGCGATGGATGGCACCGGCTGTGCCGGTGTTCGCGGGCACGCCCGCTCCCACAGAGACCGCGCTTGTGTTCAGGTAATCACAGCTCGCAGACGAAGGTCCCGGTCCCGGCCAGGATGTTCTCCAGGGTTTCTTTCACTTCATCCAGGTCGCTCAGGTCGCTGGTCAGGTTGATTTCCAGCACCTCATCCCCCTTCAGCGCATCGCGGTCGCCGGCGGCCACTTCAATCAGCAGGCGCTTGGCGCTCAGGGTCACTTTCAGCCCGTCCAGCGTCGATGGCTCGTCATCCAGGGTCAGGTCGACGGTGTCTTCGTCCGGGTAGCGGGTAAGCAGAAACATCTGGCCCTTGTCGCTGTGGCAGCACAGGGTCGCCATGTTGTCTTCCTCGTCATCGCAAGGGGTGGCGAAGAGCAGGGCGGTGTTGATTTGCATGAGCGGGCTCGGATCAAAGTGAATGGAAGGGAATTCTGACAGTCTTGCGTACAGGCATAAACGTAAAGTTACCGCCCCTTGACCGAAATTGTCGCAGCGCTGCAAGCCTTGATGACCGATCAGTCGTTAAGCTTCGGCGAGCCCTGGGCGTGCCCGCGCACGTTCAACGCCTGGTTTTACCGTCCGCCTTGCCACGGGTTGGCTATCGTTGATCCGTACACGGCGCACGCAGCGACGCTTCAACTATTACAAAGCCCAAGCGGAGTACCACAGATGGCGTTCTTCACCGCAGCCAGCAAAGCCGACTTCCAGCATCAACTGCAAGCGGCCCTGGCGCAGCACATCAGCGAACAGTCCCTGCCACAAGTGGCGCTGTTCGCCGAGCAGTTCTTCGGCATCATCTCTCTGGACGAACTCACCCAGCGCAGGCTTTCCGACCTGGCCGGCTGCACCCTGTCAGCCTGGCGCATCATCGAACGTTTCGACCCCGAATACCCGCAAGTGCGGGTATACAACCCTGATTACGAGCGCAACGGCTGGCAATCGACCCACACCGTGGTCGAGGTGCTGCACCACGACCTGCCGTTTTTGGTCGACTCGGTGCGCACCGAGCTCAACCGCCGTGGCTACAGCATTCACACCCTGCAAACCACCGTGCTCAGCGTGCGCCGTGGCGCCAAGGGCGAGCTGCTGGAACTGCTGCCCAAGGGTACCCAGGGCGAGGGCGTGCGCCACGAGTCGCTGATGTACCTGGAGATCGACCGCTGCGCCAATGCCGCTGAGCTGACCGTGCTGGCCCGCGAGATCGAGCAGGTGCTGGCCGAGGTGCGGGTGGCAGTCGCCGATTTCGAGCCGATGAAGGCCAAGCTGCGTGACGTGGTGGCCGAGGTGGAACAGACCGCCTTCGGCCCGGCGCAACACGAAAAGGGCGAGGTCAAGGCCTTCCTCGAGTGGCTGCTGGACAACCACTTCACCTTCCTGGGCTATGAAGAGTTCACCGTCAAGGGCGACGCCGATGGCGGCCAGATGGTTTACGACGAGCAGTCGTTCCTCGGCCTGCCGCGCCGCCTGCGCGTGGGCCTGACGGCTGAAGAGCTGCGCATCGAAGACTACGCCGTGGCCTACCTCAACGAGCCGCTGCTGCTGTCGTTCGCCAAGGCCGCGCTGCCTAGCCGCGTGCACCGCCCGGCCTACCCGGACTACGTGTCGATCCGCCAGCTGGACGCCGACGGCAAGGTCATCAAGGAACACCGCTTCATGGGCCTGTACACCTCGTCGGTGTATGGCGAAAGCGTGCATGCCATCCCTTACATCCGCGTCAAGGTAGCCGAAGTCGAGCGCCGCTCGGGCTTCGACCCCAAGGCCCACCTCGGCAAGGAACTGGCCCAGGTGCTGGAGGTGCTGCCGCGCGACGACCTGTTCCAGACGCCGATCGACGAGCTGTTCACCACCGTCATGGCGATCGTGCAGATCCAGGAGCGCAACAAGATCCGCGTGTTCCTGCGCAAGGACCCGTACGGCCGCTTCTGCTACTGCCTGGCGTACGTGCCGCGGGAGATCTACTCCACCGAAGTGCGACAGAAAATCCAGCAAGTACTGATGGAGCGCCTGAAGGCCAGCGACTGCGAGTTCTGGACCTTCTTCTCCGAATCGGTGCTGGCCCGTGTGCAACTGATTTTGCGGGTAGACCCGAAAAACCGCATCGACATCGACCCGCAGCAGCTGGAACGCGAAGTCATCCAGGCCTGCCGCTCGTGGCATGACGATTATTCGACGCTGGTAGTGGAGAACTTCGGCGAAGCCCAAGGCACCAACATCCTCGCCGATTTCCCCAAGGGCTTCCCGGCCGGCTACCGCGAACGCTTTGCCGCGCACTCGGCCGTTGTCGACCTGCAGCATGTGCTGGGCCTGTCGGAAAGCAAGCCGCTGGCCATGAGCTTCTACCAGCCGTTGACCCAGGTGGGTGAGCGCATCCTGCACTGCAAGCTGTACCACGCCGACACCCCGCTGGCGCTGTCCGACGTGTTGCCGATCCTGGAAAACCTCGGCTTGCGCGTGCTGGGCGAATTCCCGTATCGCCTGCGCCATGCCAGTGGCCGCGAGTACTGGATTCACGATTTTGCCTTCACCTACAGCGAAGGCCTGAGCCTGGATATCCAGCAGCTCAACGACACCCTGCAGGACGCCTTCATCCACATCGTGCGTGGCGATGCCGAGAACGATGCCTTCAACCGTCTGGTACTCACCGCTGGCCTGCCTTGGCGTGACGTGGCGCTGCTGCGCGCTTACGCCCGATACCTGAAGCAGATCCGCCTGGGCTTCGACCTGGGTTACATCGCCAGCACCCTGAACAACCACACCGACATCGCCCGCGAGCTGACCCGGTTGTTCAAGACCCGCTTCTACCTGGCGCGCAAGCTCACCCAGGATGACCTCGACGACAAGCAGCAGCGCCTGGAGCAGGCCATCCTGACTGCGCTCGACGACGTGCAGGTGCTCAACGAAGACCGCATCCTGCGGCGCTACCTGGACCTGATCAAGGCCACCCTGCGCACCAACTTCTATCAGCCGGATGCCAACGGCCAGAACAAGTCGTACTTCAGCTTCAAGTTCAACCCCAAGCTGATCCCCGAACTGCCCAAGCCGGTGCCCAAGTTCGAAATCTTCGTTTATTCGCCTCGGGTCGAGGGCGTGCACCTGCGCTTTGGCAACGTCGCCCGTGGCGGCCTGCGCTGGTCTGACCGTGAAGAAGACTTCCGTACCGAAGTGCTGGGCCTGGTCAAAGCCCAGCAGGTGAAGAACTCGGTCATCGTGCCGGTCGGCGCCAAGGGCGGTTTCCTGCCGCGCCGCCTGCCACTGGGCGGCAGCCGGGACGAAATTGCCGCCGAAGGCGTGGCGTGCTACCGCATCTTCATTTCCGGCCTGCTCGACATCACCGACAACCTCAAGGACGGTGGCGTGGTGCCGCCGGCCAACGTGGTGCGTCACGACGATGATGACCCGTACCTGGTGGTGGCGGCCGACAAAGGCACTGCCACCTTCTCCGACATCGCCAACGGCATTGCCATCGACTATGGCTTCTGGCTGGGCGATGCCTTCGCCTCGGGCGGCTCGGCCGGTTATGACCACAAGAAGATGGGCATTACCGCGCGCGGCGCCTGGGTGGGCGTGCAGCGCCACTTCCGCGAGCGCGGCATCAACGTGCAGGAAGACCCGATCACCGTTATCGGCGTGGGCGACATGGCCGGCGACGTGTTCGGCAACGGCCTGCTGATGTCCGACAAGCTGCAACTGGTGGCGGCATTCAACCACCTTCACATCTTCATCGACCCCAACCCCGAGCCTGCGTCCAGCTTTGCCGAGCGCAAGCGCCTGTTCGACCTGCCGCGTTCGGCCTGGAGCGATTACGACACCAGCATCATGTCTGAAGGCGGCGGCATCTTCCCGCGCAGTGCCAAAAGCATCGCCATCAGCCCGCAGATGAAAGAGCGCTTCGCCATCGAAGCCGACCGCCTGACCCCGACCGAGCTGCTCAACGCGTTGCTCAAGGCCCCGGTCGACCTGCTGTGGAACGGCGGCATCGGTACCTACGTGAAAGCCAGCAGCGAAAGCCACGCCGATGTCGGTGACAAGGCCAACGACGCGCTGCGGGTCAACGGCAATGAACTGCGCTGCAAAGTGGTGGGCGAGGGTGGCAACCTGGGCATGACCCAGCTTGGCCGGGTGGAGTTCGGCCTGAACGGCGGCGCCACCAACACCGACTTCATCGACAACGCCGGCGGCGTGGACTGCTCCGACCACGAGGTCAACATCAAGATCCTGCTCAACGAAGTGGTGCAGGGTGGCGACATGACCGAGAAGCAGCGTAACCAGCTGCTGGGCAGCATGACCGACGAAGTCGGCAACCTGGTGCTGGGCAACAACTACAAGCAGACCCAGGCGCTGTCGTTGGCGGCCCGCCGCGCCCGCGAGCGGATTGCCGAGTACAAGCGCCTGATGGCCGACCTGGAAGGCCGTGGCAAGCTGGACCGCGCCATCGAGTTCCTGCCGTCCGAAGAACAGTTGGCTGAACGCCTGGCTGCCGGCCAGGGCCTGACCCGCGCCGAGCTGTCGGTGCTGATCTCGTACAGCAAGATCGACCTCAAGGAGCAACTGCTCAAGTCGCTGGTGCCGGATGATGACTACCTGACCCGCGACATGGAAACCGCCTTCCCGCCGTCGCTGGTCAGCAAGTTCGCCGAGGCCATGCGCCGCCACCGCCTGAAGCGCGAAATCGTCAGCACCCAGATCGCCAACGACCTGGTGAACAACATGGGCATCACCTTTGTCCAGCGCCTGAAGGAGTCGACCGGCATGAGCCCGGCCAACGTGGCCGGGGCCTATGTGATCGTGCGCGACATCTTCCACCTGCCGCACTGGTTCCGCCAGATCGAGGCCCTGGACTACCAGGTGCCGGCAGAAATCCAGCTCACCCTGATGGACGAGCTGATGCGCCTGGGCCGCCGTGCCACCCGCTGGTTCCTGCGTAGCCGCCGTAACGAGCAGGACGCCGGGCGCGACACCGCGCACTTCGGGCCGAAGATCGCGCAGTTGGGGCTCAAGCTGGACGAGCTGCTGGAAGGCCCGACCCGCGAACGCTGGATGGTGCGTTACCAGAGCTTTGTCGACGCTGGTGTGCCGGAGTTGCTGGCGCGCATGGTGGCCGGTACCAGCCACTTGTACACCCTGCTGCCGATCATCGAAGCCGCCGACGTTACCGGCCATGAGCCGGCGCAGGTGGCCAAGGCGTTCTTCGCCGTGGGCAGCGCGCTGGACCTGACCTGGTACCTGCAGGAAATCAGCAACCTGCCGGTGGAAAACAACTGGCAGGCCTTGGCCCGCGAAGCGTTCCGCGATGACATTGACCTGCAGCAACGGGCAATCACCATCTCGGTATTGCAGATGGCCGATGCACCGGAAGACATGGACGCCCGCGTGGCGCTGTGGGCCGAGCAGCACCGGGTGATGGTGGAGCGCTGGCGCGCCATGCTGGACGACCTGCGCAATGCCACGGGCACCGACTATGCGATGTACGCGGTGGCCAACCGCGAGCTGGTCGACCTGGCCATGAGCGGGCAGGCGGCGGTGGTGCCGTCCTGAGCTTGAGTTGAAATAAAAAGCCCCGGCAGTGATGCCGGGGCTTTTTTGTATTACCTGTTCTGGCCCTATCGCCGGCAAGCCAGCTCCCACAGGTCATCCGCAGGTCTTGATAGCTGTGGAGAACCTGTGGGAGCTGGCTTGCCGGCGATAGGGCCAGGACAGGCTTACTTGAACCTGCGCTCCACGCCTTTCTCCACCAGAATCTTCGCCGAAATCTCCTCCACCGAAAAATGCGTGGAATTGATGTTGGGAATGTTCTCCCGGCGGAACAGGTTCTCCACCTCACGCACTTCGAACTCGCACTGGGCAAAGCTGGAATAGCGGCTGTTGGGCTTGCGCTCGTGACGGATGGCGGTGAGGCGATCGGGGTCGATGGTCAGGCCGAACAGCTTGTTGTGGTGCTTTTTCAGCACCGCCGGCAGCTGCAGGCGCTCCATGTCGTCCTCGGTGAGCGGGTAGTTGGCGGCGCGGATGCCGAACTGCATGGCCATGTACAGGCAGGTAGGGGTCTTGCCGCAACGCGACACGCCAACCAGAATCAGGTCGGCCTTGTCGTAGTAGTGGGTACGCGCGCCGTCGTCGTTGTCCAGGGCGAAGTTCACCGCCTCGATGCGTTCCATGTAGTTGGAATTACCGCCAATCGAGTGCGATTTACCCACGGAATACGACGAATGGGCGGTCAATTCCTGCTCGAGCGGGGATAAAAATGATGAAAAGATGTCGATCATGAAGCCATTCGACGTCGCCAGGATCTCACGGATGTCCTGATTGACGATGGTGTCGAAGATGATCGGGCGCACCCCGTCACGCTCGGCGGCGGCGTTGATTTGCTGGACCATGGTCCGCGCTTTGTCCGGCGAATCGATGTACGGGCGGGTAAATTTGTTGAACGGAATGCTCTCGAATTGCGCGAGCAAACTCTGGCCCAGGGTTTCGGCAGTGATACCGGTGCCGTCGGAGATGAAGAACGCGGTTCGTTTCATTTGCGATCTGGGCCTTAAGCTGATGACGTTTCTTGGATATGATAAGTTCGGTTTGCCGAATGCGGCTGTCGGCATTCTCACTTATTTTCCAGGTACAGGCCACAAACGCCCGGCCAAGTCACAGAAGACAGGCGGGCGCCTTTTTGAGCTTTTCCAACACAGTTAGTGGAGAGATCACCTTGGTAGAGTACGTAGTTTCCCTCGATAAGCTCGGCGTCCATGATGTGGAGCATGTGGGGGGCAAGAACGCATCCCTGGGCGAGATGATCAGCAACCTTGCCGGTGCTGGTGTATCGGTGCCGGGCGGCTTTGCCACTACGGCGCAGGCGTACCGCGATTTTCTCGAACAGAGTGGTCTCAACGACCGGATCCATGCCGCCCTCGACGCGCTGGACGTGGATGACATCAATGCCCTGACCAAGACCGGCGCGCAGATTCGCCAGTGGGTCATGGAAGCCGAGTTCCCGGCGCGTCTGGATTCGGAAATCCGAACCGCCTTCGCCGCGATGGCTGCCGGCAACGACAACATGGCGGTTGCCGTGCGCTCCTCGGCCACTGCCGAAGACCTGCCAGACGCCTCGTTCGCAGGCCAACAGGAAACCTTCCTCAACATCCGTGGCGTCGACAACGTGATCCGCGCGGCCAAGGAAGTGTTCGCCTCGCTGTTCAACGACCGCGCCATCGCCTACCGCGTGCACCAGGGCTTCGACCACAAGCTGGTGGCCCTGTCTGCCGGTGTGCAGCGCATGGTCCGCTCCGAAACCGGCACTGCCGGCGTCATGTTCACCCTCGACACCGAATCGGGCTTCCGCGACGTGGTGTTCATCACCGGCGCCTACGGCCTGGGCGAAACCGTCGTGCAGGGTGCGGTCAACCCTGACGAATTCTACGTGCACAAGAACACCCTGCAGGCCGGCCGCCCGGCCATCCTGCGCCGCAACCTGGGCAGCAAGGCCATCAAGATGGTCTACGGCGAAGAAGCCAAGGCCGGCCGTTCGGTCAAGACTGTGGAAGTGGACCGCGCCGAGCGCGCACGCTTCTGCCTGAGCGATGCCGAGGTCAGCGAGCTGGCCAAGCAGGCCATGATCATCGAGCAGCACTACCAGCGCCCGATGGACATCGAGTGGGCCAAGGACGGTGACGACGGCAAGCTGTACATTGTCCAGGCCCGCCCTGAGACCGTGAAGAGCCGTTCCAGCGCCAACGTCATGGAACGCTACCTGCTGAAAGAAAAAGGCACCGTACTGGTCGAAGGCCGTGCCATCGGCCAGCGCATCGGTGCCGGCAAGGTCCGCGTGATCAACGACGTTTCGGAAATGGACAAGGTCCAGCCGGGCGACGTACTGGTTTCCGACATGACCGACCCGGACTGGGAACCGGTGATGAAGCGCGCCAGCGCCATCGTGACCAACCGCGGCGGCCGTACCTGCCACGCGGCGATCATCGCCCGTGAGCTGGGCATTCCTGCTGTAGTGGGTTGCGGCAACGCCACCCAGGTGCTCAAAGACGGCCAGGGCGTGACCGTGTCCTGCGCCGAAGGCGATACCGGCTTCATCTTCGAAGGCGAGCTGGGCTTTGACGTCAAGCAGAACTCCGTCGACGCCATGCCGGAGCTGCCGTTCAAGATCATGATGAACGTCGGCAACCCGGACCGCGCCTTCGACTTCGCCCAGCTGCCCAACGCCGGTGTCGGCCTGGCGCGCCTGGAGTTCATCATCAACCGCATGATCGGTGTGCACCCCAAGGCGCTGCTGAACTATGCCGGCCTGCCTGCCGACCTGAAAGACAGCGTCGACAAGCGCATTGCCGGTTACAACGACCCGGTCGGCTTCTACGTCGAGAAACTGGTCGAAGGCATCAGCACCCTGGCGGCGGCCTTCTACCCGAAAAAGGTCATCGTGCGCCTGTCGGACTTCAAGTCCAACGAGTACGCCAACCTGATCGGCGGCAAGCTGTACGAGCCGGAAGAAGAAAAC
Organism: Pseudomonas sp. RV120224-01b; assembly: GCF_003208145.1. Taxonomy (NCBI): domain Bacteria; kingdom Pseudomonadati; phylum Pseudomonadota; class Gammaproteobacteria; order Pseudomonadales; family Pseudomonadaceae; genus Pseudomonas; species Pseudomonas sp. RV120224-01b. Next base: position 435,832 of record NZ_QKMQ01000001.1, read on the forward strand.
CCGATGCTGGGCTTCCGTGGCGCTTCGCGTTACATCAGCGAATCGTTCCGTGACTGCTTCGAGCTCGAATGCCGTGCCCTCAAGCGCGTGCGCAACGAGATGGGCCTGACCAACGTCGAGATCATGGTGCCGTTCGTACGCACCCTGGGCGAAGCCAGCCAAGTGGTCGACCTGCTCGCCGAAAACGGCCTGGCCCGTGGCGACAACGGCCTGCGCGTGATCATGATGTGCGAACTGCCGTCCAACGCCATTCTGGCCGAAGAGTTCCTGGAGTACTTCGACGGCTTCTCGATCGGCTCCAACGACCTGACCCAGCTGACCCTGGGCCTGGACCGCGACTCGGGCATCATCGCCCACCTGTTCGACGAGCGTAACCCTGCCGTCAAGAAGCTGCTGGCCAATGCCATCGCCGCGTGCAACAAGGCCGGCAAGTACATCGGCATCTGCGGCCAGGGCCCATCGGACCACCCGGACCTGGCCAAGTGGCTGATGGAGCAGGGCATCGAAAGCGTGTCGCTGAACCCGGACTCGGTACTCGAAACCTGGTTCTTCCTGGCCGAAGGCCAAGGCGCGGCCTGATGCAGTAAAACGCGGGGGGACGTCTGGCGTACCCCCGCCTGGTTTTTTCCAGGGCGAGTTCCAGCAATGGATCCCGCCCTTTTTTGTGCACCAAGCAACCTATGCAAAGCAGCAGCACTCTATTCCCCGTGGCCCTGCTCAGTGCCGAGCGCCGCGGCGACCTCAGCGAAGACGTGTACCGGATCAAGGCCGGCAACGGCCCGGACCCCAGCGTCGAGCTGGCCATCACCCGCCTGGGGCTGGCCGACCATGGCCGTGCCCAGGGCGTGCCGGTCATTCTCCTGCACGGCAGTTTTTCCAACCGGCGTTTCTGGTATTCGCCCAAAGGTATTGGCTTGGGCGCCTACCTCGCCCGTGCCGGTTTCGATGTGTGGATCCCGGAAATGCGCGGTCACGGCCTGTCGCCGCGCAACCATGCCTGGCAGCACAACAGCGTTGCGGCCTATGCCCGTGATGACCTGCCACTGATTGCCGCGTTCGTGCGCGAACAGTCGGGCCAGGCGCCGCACTGGGTTGGCCATTCCTTGGGCGGCACCACCCTGGTGGCGGCGCTTGGGGGTGGTTTCCTGGCTGCCGAACAGGTGGCCAGCGTGGCGCTGTTCGGCACCCAGATCAGCCGTGTCTACTGGCCGTTGAAGGTGCCACCGCTGGTGTGGGGGGCGAAGCTGGTGCTCAAGCGCTGGGGGCAGATATCCGGGCCACGCTTCAAGCGTGGGCCGGAAGACGAGCCGATTGGCCTGGCGCTGGAAAGCATGCGCTGGCATGGCCTGTTCGGGCGCTTTGGCGACAAGCAGCACGACTGGTGGGCGGGGCTGGCAGAGGTGGATGTGCCGCTGCTGGCGGTGGCCGGCGCGGGGGACTTCCAGGACCCGGTGTGGGCCTGCCGCAAGCTGTTCGAGCAGTTGGGGGGCGAGCGCAAGCAGTTCCTGCGGCTGGGGCGTGAGGAAGGTTTTGATGCCTTTGGGCATGTCGACATGCTGGTGAGCAAGGCTGCGCAGGCGCAGGTATGGCCGTTGGTGGAGCGCTGGTTGCGGGATCCATCGCTGCCGGTGCATGAATCCACGGTGGCTGTGGAGCCAGTGGCGGTCAGTTAATTTTGTATTGCCTGTAATGGCCCTATCGCCGGCAAGCCAGCTCCCACAAGTTCTCCACTGACCTCAAGGCCTGTGGTGTACTTGTGGGAGCTGGCTTGCCGGCGATAGGGCCGGTACAGGATGAATACAAATGACTGCCCGGTCCCGGATGACTGCAATGGCCTCCAAGGTGTAGCCTTGGCCGATACCCGCTTTCGTTGTGACTGACAGGAGCTTCCCATGCAGCATTACGTAACGCCCGACCTGTGTGACGCCTACCCCGACCTGGTACACGTGCTGGAACCCATGTTCAGCAATTTTGGCGGCCGCGATTCGTTCGGCGGCCAGATCGTCACCATCAAGTGCTTCGAGGACAACTCGCTGGTCAAGGAGCAGGTCGAACTCGACGGCAAGGGCAAGGTCCTGGTGGTCGATGGTGGTGGTTCGCTGCGCCGTGCGCTGCTGGGTGACATGCTTGCGGAAAAAGCCGCCAAAAACGGTTGGGAAGGCCTGGTGATCTATGGCTGCGTGCGTGACGTCGATGTGCTGATCCAGACCGACGTCGGCGTGCAGGCCCTGGCCAGCCACCCGATGAAAACCGACAAGCGTGGTATCGGTGACCTAAATGTGGTGGTGACCTTCGCCGGCGTGACCTTCCGCCCGGGCGAGTACGTGTATGCCGACAACAATGGCGTACTGGTTTCGCCAAGCCCGCTGAAAATGCCGGAGTGATGCGCCCCACGCGCTGATGGAGCTTTGATGTTCGAGGAAGACAACGCGCAGTGGGGGCTGGTGCATGCCTTGGTGCTCGATGGTAAAGGCGGCGCGCACTCGATTGCCCGTACCGAACTGGACAGCTTGCAACTGCAACCGGAGCAGAGCCTGTGGCTGCACTGGGACCGCAGCCATCCGCAAACCCGTACCTGGTTGCTGCAGGACAGTGGCCTGAGCGAGTTCGCCTGCGAGCTGCTGCTGGAGGAAAACACCCGGCCGCGCCTGCTGCCCATGGCGGACGAACAGCTGCTGCTGTTCCTGCGCGGGGTCAACCTCAACCCGGGTGCCGAGCCTGAAGACATGGTTTCGGTACGTATTTTCGCCGAGGCACAGCGGGTTATCTCGTTGCGCCTCAGGCCGTTGCGTGCCAGTGACGAAATTCTCCAGCAACTGGAACAGGGCAGGGGGCCGAAATCGGCCTCCGAACTGTTGCTGTTGATGGGCGAACTGCTGACTGAAAAGGTTCAGGGACTGGTGAGTGACCTGGCCGAACTGGTCGACCTGGAAGAAGAAAAGGTCGAAACCGACGAGCGGTACACCCCTGAGCATGGCAGCCTGCAGCAGATCCGCCGACGTGCCGCCGGCTTGCGCCGTTTTCTTGCTCCGCAACGGGAAATCTACGCCCAGTTGTCGCGCAGCAAATGGAGCTGGTTCGCCAATGCCGATGCCGATTACTGGAACGAGCTCAATAACAGCCTGATCCGCTACCTCGAAGAACTGGAGCTGACCCGCGAGCGCGCTGCGCTGGTGCTGGAAAGCGAAGACCGGCGGCGCAGCGAGCGGATGAACCGCACCATGTACCGTTTTGGCATCATCACCTGCATCTTTTTGCCCATGAGCTTCATCACCGGGCTGCTGGGCATCAATGTCGGCGGTATTCCGGGGGCGGATAACCCGTTGGGCTTTCTGTTCGCCTGCATCGTCGTGCTGGGGCTGGCGGTGGGGCAGTGGTGGCTGTTCCGGCGGTTGCGATGGGTTTAGGTGTGTATTTTGAAACATTCGTACCAATGGGATGTGTGACCCATTGCCCGGCCATCTCGTCTCTTGCTGACACTGCGCGAGGTGCCCATGCACGATCCGTTTGAAGAATCCCTGCGCGACCTGCTCAAGGCGTCACCCTCCGGCAATGACCGGGACGACCGGGACGACGCCGCTTGCCTGGGTCGCGTACTGAAAACCGCCAACCGCCAGGTTGGCGCGGGTGATCTGTTCAGCCTGCTTGGCCGCTGGAGCCAGGCGCTGCTCATCGCCGTCAATAATGGCTCGGCGCATGTCGCGCCGGTGCGTCGACACTCTTCCCGCAACGCTGCCACCGGCAGCAAAGCAGATAAGGCCGATTGAATATGGAACTCGATCTCTGGACCCAGAGCCTGGTCACCGCAATGACTGCCCTTTGGACCAAGGTAGCGAACTTCATCCCCAACCTGTTCGGCGCGCTGGTCGTGGTGCTGCTCGGTTTCGTGGTGGCCAAGCTGCTCGACACACTGCTGTCCAAGCTGCTGGCCAAGTTTGGCCTGGACCGCCTGATGGCCGGCACCGGCCTCACCAAGATGCTTGGCCGGGTCGGCATTCAGGTGCCGATCTCGACCCTGATCGGCAAGATCGTCTACTGGTTCGTGCTGCTCATCTTCCTGGTCTCGGCCGCCGAGTCGCTGGGCCTGGAGCGGGTGTCGGCCACCCTCGACATGCTTGCCCTGTACCTGCCCAAGGTGTTCGGCGCGGCCTTGGTGCTGCTGGCCGGCGTGCTGCTGGCACAGGTTGCCAATGGCCTGGTGCGCGGCGCTGCCGAAGGCATCGGCCTGGAATACTCGGCAGGGCTTGGGCGCATTACCCAGGGCCTGGTGATCATCATCAGCATCTCGGTGGCCATCAGCCAGCTGGAGGTGAAAACCGACCTGCTGAACCACGTTATCGTCATCGGGCTGATTACCGTTGGTCTGGCCGTTGCCTTGGCCATGGGCCTTGGCAGCCGCGAAATCGCCGGACAGATCCTGGCCGGCATTTACGTGCGCGAGCTGTATCAGGTCGGCCAGCAGGTGCGGATTGGAGAGGTTGAAGGGCACATCGAGGAAATCGGTACGGTCAAGACAACGCTGCTGACCGATGATGGCGAACTGGTGTCGCTGTCCAACCGCGAGTTGCTCGAGCAGCGTGTCAATAGCCGCTAACCGCACAAAAGCTGTTAATGTATGCCGCCGCGAAATTCGACCCACGGGGTCGCGCGGCGACATTGACCTGACTGTCGGCCAGATCCGTTTTGAATAAAGTTCATTCGCCGCCCATGCGTTATGACCCCCGCGAGCTCACCGACGAAGAGTTGGTGGCGCGTTCGCATGAGGAGCTGTACCACGTTACCCGCGCCTATGAAGAGCTCATGCGGCGCTACCAACGGACCCTGTTCAACGTCTGTGCGCGTTATCTGGGGAACGACCGGGACGCGGACGATGTCTGTCAGGAAGTGATGCTGAAAGTGCTGTACGGCCTGAAGAACTTTGAAGGTAAATCCAAGTTCAAGACCTGGCTCTACAGCATCACCTACAACGAGTGCATTACCCAGTACCGCAAGGAGCGCCGTAAACGCCGGTTGATGGATGCCTTGAGTCTGGACCCTGTCGAAGAGGCGTCCGAAGACAAGGCCCCGAAGCCGGAAGAAAAAGGCGGGCTGGACAAATGGCTGGTGCATGTGAACCCGATTGACCGGGAAATTCTGGTGCTTCGTTTTGTCGCAGAACTGGAATTTCAGGAGATTGCCGACATCATGCACATGGGCCTGAGCGCGACGAAAATGCGCTACAAGCGCGCGCTAGACAAGCTTCGGGAGAAATTTGCCGGCCTCGATGAAACTTAGTGGCGTGTAAATATCTCTAACGAATCGGCGAGTTCTGCTAGACTTGCCGTCGAGTTGTCCCCCGTGTTTGTGGTGGGACTGCTTAACTATCACCAGATGGGGATTTAACGGATGAAATTGAAAAACACCTTGGGCTTGGCCATTGGTTCGCTCGTAGCCGCCACTTCGATTGGCGCTATGGCACAAGGTCAAGGCGCCGTCGAGACCGAAGTTTTCTACAAGAAAGAATTCTTCGACAGCCAGCGCGACTTCAAGAACGACGGCAACCTGTTCGGCGGCTCGATCGGTTACTTCCTGACCGACGACGTTGAACTGCGTCTGGGCTACGACGAAGTACACAACGCTCGTGGCGAAGACGGCAAGAACATCAAGGGCTCGAACACCGCCCTGGACGCCGTTTACCACTTCAACAACCCGTACGACGCTATCCGTCCTTACGTTTCCGCTGGTTTCTCGCACCAGTCGCTGGGCCAGACCGGCCGTGGCGGTCGTGACCACTCCACCTTCGCCAACGTTGGCGCTGGCGCCAAGTGGTACATCACCGACATGTTCTACGCCCGTGCCGGCGTAGAAGCTCAGTACAACATCGACCAGGGCGACACCGAGTGGGCTCCAAGCGTTGGTGTTGGCCTGAACTTCGGCGGTAGCCCGAAGCAAGCCGCAGCCGCTCCGGCTCCAGTTGCTGAAGTCTGCTCCGACTCCGACAACGACGGCGTTTGCGACAACGTCGACAAGTGCCCAGACACCCCGGCCAACGTTACCGTTGACGCCGACGGCTGCCCGGCTGTTGCCGAAGTCGTTCGTGTTGAGCTGGACGTGAAGTTCGACTTCGACAAGTCGGTCGTCAAGCCAAACAGCTACGGCGACATCAAAAACCTGGCTGACTTCATGAAGCAGTACCCACAAACCACCACCGTGGTTGAAGGTCACACTGACTCCGTGGGTCCAGACGCTTACAACCAGAAGCTGTCCGAGCGTCGTGCCAACGCTGTCAAGCAAGTGCTGACCCAGCAGTACGGCGTAGAATCCAGCCGTGTTGACTCGGTAGGCTACGGCGAAACCCGTCCGGTTGCTGACAACGCCACCGAAGAAGGCCGTGCTATCAACCGTCGCGTTGAAGCTCAGGTAGAAGCTCAGTCCAAGTAATTGGCCTGATGTTTCATGAAAAACCCGGCCTCGGCCGGGTTTTTCTTTGCCTGAAGTTTTTCAGTCTGCGCGCACTCTGTGGGAGCGGCCTTGTGTCGCGAAAGGGCCGCTACGCGGCCCCACGGTTTCAGCATTGCTGCAACAGGGGCTGCTGCGCAGCCCTTTCGCGACGCAAGGCCGCTCCCACAGGTGTTCCAGCCACTTCACCGATTACTAACACCGCCGGGCTACGCAAACCAAATCCCTGCGCATCTTCGACCATCCCCCGCACATCGCTCCTGCACTCTCGCTGCTGCGGCAATGAGGCATTCTCGATCATCGCCACTGGCATTCCGGGTGCCATGCCACCCTCCAGCAACCCCTGGCGAATCTGCTCCAGTCGCGCAACCCCCATGTACACCACCAACGTTGTCCCGCCCTGGGCCAAGGCTGCCCAGTTCAGCTCGCTGTCGTCCTGCGTATGCGCCGTTACCAGCGTCACGCCTCGGCTCACCCCGCGTGAGGTCAGCGAAATCCCGCATTGCGTGGCGCCTGCCAGGCCCGCCGTGATGCCGTTGACCAGCTCCACTTCGATACCATGCCCCTGCAGCCACAACGCTTCTTCGCCGCCGCGACCGAAAATGCACGGGTCGCCGCCCTTGAGCCGTACCACGCAGCGTCCTTGCCGAGCATGGCGCAGCATCAGGCGCTGGATGAACGCTTGTGGCGTGGAGCGGCAGCCGCCACGCTTGCCCACGGCAATCACCCGGGCCTGCGGGCAATGCTCCAGCACTGCCGGGTTGACCAGGTCGTCGATCATTACCACTGCCGCTTGCTGCAAGGCACGCACGGCCTTGAGGGTGAGCAGTTCAGGGTCGCCAGGGCCGGCGCCTACCAGCCAGACTTTTGCATTCATCGGGTATTCCTCGTTGGCAGGGTGCGCTCAGCCTTTGAGCAGGCCAAGCAGCAGGATCAGGTTGAGTAGCAACGACAGCAGTGCCAGGGTGCGCCATACCTTCAACGGCTCGCGTTCCAGCAAGGGGCGTGGCCTGTCAGGCAGCTCTTGGCGGTCGCCACGCTCAAGCAGCAACAACCAGTGTTCGGCCGTTTCGAAGCGCTGCGCCGGATCGGCCGCCACCGCCTGCTGCAGGTTGTGCTGCAGCCATTCCGGCAAGTCGGGGCGGTAGCGTGCAGCGTTGACCGGCTGACCGAAGCGCGGGCGCTGAAAGGCTTCCACCTCGCCATACGGGTAGTGCCCGGTCAGCAGGTGATACAGCGTCACGCCCACGGCATACAGGTCCTGGCGCGGGCTGGGTGGTTGGCCGTCGAACGCTTCCGGGGCGATGTACGAGGGCGTGCCGGGCACGTCGTGCGGCGAGTCTTCGGAAAGGCCGGGGCAATAGGCCAGACCGAAATCCAGCAGGCGCAGCTGGCCATCGCTGCCCAGGTGCAGGTTGTCTGGCTTGATGTCGCGGTGCAGCAGGTTGCGCCGGTGCAACACGCCAACCGCCTGCAGCAGTTGCCGGGCCATCTCCAGCCACTGCGGCAGGGGCAGCGGGCCGTGCTCGGCCAGCAGGGTGGCAAGGCTTTGGCCGGGGTACTCGCGCATCACGTAGTACAGGTGTTGCCGCTGGCTGGCCGCATGCAACTCGGGGAAGTGGCGGCCTGCAACCCGGCGCAGGAACCACTCTTCGAGCAACAGCGCTTGCGCAGCACCGGGCTCTTGTTCGCGTTCGGCAGGCAGGGTCTTGAGAAGCCAAGGTTGGCCTTGGCTGTCGCGCACCCGGTACAGCAGCGACTGGCGGCTTTGTGAAAGCAGGCAGTCGGCCTGCCAGTCATCGATCACTTGGCCTGTTCGCAGCGCGCCGGGTACCGGCCACTGCTGCAATTGCGCCAGGGTATCGCCCAGGTTGGCGGTGCCCAACTGCTCGACGTGCACGAGCAAGGCACTGGCGTTGTCCTGGCTGCCATTGAGGTGCGCGCTGGCAACCAGTGTGTCGACGGCCAGTTGCAGGTTGGTTTGTTCGCGCAGCACGGCCTGGATGTGTTGGTCGCCCAGGCTGGCCCAGACCCCGTCGCTGAGCAGCAGGAAGCACTCACCCGGTTGCAGTTCGCCTTCGAGGTAATCCACCAGCAGGTGTTGGTCCAGGCCCAGCGCGCGTTTCAGCACATGCTGCATGCCCGGTTGATCCCACACATGGTCTTCGCTCAGGCACTGCAGGCGCCCGGCGTACCAGCGGTAAACCCGGCAATCACCCACATGGGCCAAGGTGAAGCGCCGGCCACGTAACACCAGTGCGCTGAGTGTGGTCAGCAAAGGCTGGCCGCTGCCCTGGGCGCGCAACCAGCGGTTCTGAGCCAGCAACAGGCGGTCCAGGGCCTGGGCCACGCTCCAGGTGGCGGGGGTGGCGTAGTAGTCCAGCGCCAGTGCCTGCAAACTGGCGCGTGCTGCCAGGCCACCATCGGCGCATTGGCTGACGCCGTCGGCGAGGGCGAACAGGTAGCCCTTGCTGGCGGCCAGCTCCGGCGCCGGGGTGACCAGGCGCAGGGCATCCTGGTTTTCCTCGCGAGGCCCGGTGGCGCTGGCTTGGGCGAACTTCAGTTGCAGGCTCATGGGTGTCCCTCAGACCCGTGCAGCGGTCGCGGCTGCCGAGCCCCAGGTGGTGCGCCAGCGTTGTTTCACGCCATGCAGGCCGAACCAGGCCAGCAGGCCCAGGCTGGCGAACAGCCACAACCCCAACTGGTAGTCACCGGTGTGCTGCTTGATGGTGCCAAGCCCGGCCGCCAGCAGGAAACCACCGATACCGCCGGCCATGCCGATCAGGCCGGTCATCACACCGATCTCCTGGCGGAAGCGCTGTGGTACCAACTGGAATACCGCACCATTACCGGCGCCCAGGCCAAGCATGGCGCTTACGAACAGCGCCAGTGCGGCGGCTGCGGACGGCAGGTTGAAACCGACTGCCGCAATGCAGATGGCTGCCACGCTGTACATGCCCAACAGGGTGCGGATACCGCCGAAGCGGTCGGCCAGGGCGCCGCCGAGCGGGCGCATCAGGCTGCCGGCGAATACGCAGGCGGCGGTGTAGTAGCCGGCGGTGACCGGGCTCAGGCCGTACTGGTCGCTGAAGTAGCCGGGCAGGGCGCTGGCCAGGCCGATGAAGCCGCCAAAGGTGACGCTGTAGAAGAACATGAACCACCAGCTGTCACGGTCGCCGAGGGCCTTGAGGTAGTCGGCCATCGCTTTTGGCTTGGGGCGTTGTGGCGCATTGCGCGCCAGCAGGGCGAACACCACCAGCGCCAGCGACAACGGAATCAGCGCGAAGCCGAACACATTGTTCCAGCCAAAGCCGGCAGCCAGCGCCGGGGCCAGCAGGGCGGCGAACACGGTGCCGGAGTTGCCGGCACCGGCGATGCCCATGGCCTTGCCCTGATGCTGCGGCGGGTACCACTGTGAAGCCAGCGGCAACGACACGGCAAACGACGCACCGGCAAAGCCGAGGAACACGCCCAGTAGCAGGGCCTGTTCGTAGCTGTGCACCCCCAGGTGCCAGGCGCACGCCAAGGCGACGATGACGACCACCTGGCCGATCAGCCCGGCTGTTTTGGGTGACAGGCGGTCAACCAGCACGCCCATGGCAAAGCGCAGGATCGCCCCGGCCAGGATCGGCGTGGCCACCATCAGGCCCCGTTGTTGTGCACTCAGCTGCAAGTCGGCGGCAATCTGCACCGCCAGCGGGCCCAGCAGGTACCAGACCATGAAGCTGAGGTCGAAGTACAGGAACGCGGCGAACAGCGTGGGCACATGCCCGGATTTCCAGAAGCTGGTACTCATCGAACACCTCACTCGGCAATGCAACGGAACGAAAAAGACGCCGCCACCCGCTCCACGGTTGTGGAGGGGAGAGCGACGTCTTTGTCGGGATTTAAGTGGGGCAACCGCCGTTGGCTACCGGTGATGTTTGTTCAGCAAGAGATGGGCCAACTTGGCCCATGCGGGAGCGTTGTCAGCCTAGCATTTCGTGCATGGCAATGATCTGCTCGGCCACCTGGATCAGCTTCTGCTGCCGGCTCATGGCCTGGCGGCGCATCAGGGTGTAGGCCTGTTCTTCGTTGCAATCCTTCATCTTCATCAGCAAACCCTTGGCCTGCTCGATACGCTTGCGCTCGGCCAGCTGCTGGTCGCGCGCCAGCAGCTGCGCCCTAAGCGCCTGGTCACTTTCAAAGCGGGCCATGGCCACATCCAGAATCGGCTGCAGCCGGGCAGCATGGATGCCTTCGACGATGTAGGCACTGACGCCCGCCTGGATCGCCTGGCGCATCACGCCAGGGTCGTGCTCGTCGGTGAACAGCACGATGGGGCGCGGCTGGTCGCGGCTGACCAGCACCACCTGTTCCATCACGTCGCGGTCCGGTGAGTCGGTATCGATCAGCACCACATCCGGGCGCACCGTTTCGACGCAGGCGGGCAGGTCGATAGTCAGGCCTGGGGCTTCGGTAACCTCGAAGCCGGCCTCGATCAACGCCGCCTTGAGGCGGCCGAGTTTGTTCTGGGTGTCGTCGATCAGCAGAATGCGCAACATGTTGGTCCCCCTCACGCGCCGACGCGGGCATCGGGCAGGTCGCCCAGGGCATGCAGGCTGAAGCTGCGGGCATAGCCATAAGGATCGCTGCCGTCCCAGCGGATGCCATCGATCAGCAGGCTGTTGCGCATCGGCTGTTCGGGGCACGCGACGCCCAGGCTTTGCGCCGCCTCGCTGTACAGCCCCAACTGCTGAACCTGCCGAGCCACACCGAGGTAGTCGGGGTCTTCGCGCAACAGGCCCCAGCGGCGGAACTGGGTCATGAACCACATGCCGTCGGACAGGTACGGCAGGTTGGCCCGGCCCTGGTCGAACAGGCGCAGGGCGTGCGGGTCTTGCCACTGGTTGCCTAGGCCATCCTGATAGTGGCCGAGCAGGCGGGGCTCGATGCTGTCCAGCGGGGTGTCCAGGTAGGCGTTGCCGCTAAGCAGTTGCGCAGTGCTGCGGCGGTTTTCGGGGCTTTGCTCGATGAACCGGCTGGCGGCGAGGATCGCCTTGATGAGCGCGCGGGCGCTGTTGGGGTAGTGTTCGGCGAAGGCGCGAGCACACGCCAGCACCTTTTCCGGATGGTCTGGCCATATCGACTGGCTGGTGGCCAGGGTAAAACCCTGGCCCTTGGCCACAGCATCGGCGGCCCAAGGCTCACCCACGCAGAAGCCGTCGATGCGCCCCGCCTGGATATGCGCGGCCATCTGGGCTGGCGGCACCACGACGCTGTCCACGTCGCGCAGCGGGTGGATGCCCTGGCTGGCCAGCCAGTAATACAGCCACATGGCGTGGGTGCCGGTGGGGAAGGTCTGGGCGAAGGTCAGGCGTGCGCCATGCTGGTGCACCAGGCGCGCCAATGCTTCAGGGTTGGTCACGCCTTTGCGCTGCAAGGCAGGGGAGAGGTTGATGGCCTGGGCGTTCTGGTTCAGGCCCATGAGCACCGCCATGTCACTGGCCGGTACGCCACCGATGCCCAGGTGCACGGCATAGACCAAGCCATACAGGCAGTGCGCGGCATCCAGCTTGCCGCTGACCAGCTTGTCGCGCAGCCCGGCCCAGGAGCCTTGGCGCTTGAGGTTGAGGGTAAGGCCGTATTGCTGGGCGAAGCCCTGGGTGGCGGCGACCACCACCGAGGCGCAGTCGGTCAGTGCCATATAGCCGATGTTCAGGCTGGGCTTTTCCGGCGCGTCACTGCCATTGACCCAGGCCAGGGGCGTTGCTCGGGGTACGGTGTTCACAAGGTTCCTCGCCTGTACTGATAAGGCTGTGGGCCAAACCGGTGCAACCGATGTGCCAAGGGTGGCCGGGGCGCGTAGCGGCCCCACGATTTGCTGTCCTGCCAGCCCCAGGCTGGCTATAATCGCCCCCTCACTCACCCCGAGCCTTGCCCGCCCATGTATACCCTGGCCCGCCAGCTGCTGTTCAAGCTTTCCCCGGAAACTTCCCACGACCTGTCCCTGGACCTGATCGGCGCCGGTGGCCGTCTTGGCCTCAATGGCGTGCTGTGCAAGCAGCCGGCGGCATTGCCGGTTTCGGTCATGGGCTTGAACTTCGCCAACCCGGTGGGCCTGGCCGCAGGCCTGGACAAGAACGGCGCGGCCATCGACGGCTTTGCCCAGCTGGGCTTCGGCTTTGTCGAAATCGGCACCGTCACCCCGCGTCCGCAACCGGGCAACCCCAAGCCACGGCTGTTCCGCCTGCCGGAAGCGACGGCCATCATCAACCGCATGGGCTTCAACAACCTGGGCGTCGATCACCTGCTCGGCCGTGTGCAGGCGTCGCGTTACAACGGCGTGCTGGGCATCAACATCGGCAAGAACTTCGACACCCCGGTCGAGCGCGCCGTGGATGACTACCTGATCTGCCTGGACAAGGTGTACACCGCCGCCAGCTACATCACCGTCAACGTCAGCTCGCCGAATACCCCGGGCCTGCGCAGCCTGCAGTTCGGCGATTCGCTCAAGCAGTTGCTCGATGCCCTGGCCGAACGCCGCGAGCAACTGGCGGCTACCCATGGCAAGCGTGTACCGCTGGCCATCAAGATCGCCCCGGACATGAGCGACGAAGAAACTGCGCTGGTGGCTGCCGCGCTGATGGCGTCGGGCATGGATGCGGTGATCGCCACCAACACCACGCTGGGCCGTGAAGGTGTCGAGGGGCTGCCGTATGGCGGCGAGGCGGGTGGCCTGTCGGGCGCGCCGGTGCTGGAAAAGAGCACCCACATTGTCAAGGTGCTGGCAGGCGAGCTGGGCGGCAAGTTGCCGATCATTGCTGCAGGTGGCATTACCGAAGGCCGTCACGCTGCCGAGAAGATCGCTGCCGGTGCGAGCCTGGTACAGATCTACTCGGGCTTCATCTACAAGGGGCCGGCATTGATTCGTGAAGCGGTCGATGCCATTGCGGCATTACCGCGCGGTTAAACGGCAGGCATAAAAAAGGGCCCCGTCAAGGGGCCCCTGGGCCGCAGCCCGCCGCCCGGATAGGGCGCGCATGGTGACTCGAATTCAGTGTCCTCGTTCAGCCAAAGGCGTGATTTTCGGAGAGCCTGTGGATGCCAGCGATGCCGGTCTCGCCGGCGCACCTGGCATCAAAACCTTCTCGCCAGCCATTATTCCAGTTGAATTGTTTTTCACCCTCGTAAGGGCAAAGCTCTTTGGATTTGCCGGCCATCCCGTACAGGAAACCACGTTTATAAGCTCTTTCCAACGGATCACGCTTAAGTCTTCTCATAGGGTGCTGCCCTCACTTGTTGACTGTAATGTCCCGTCGGCCTCTCCGAGGCCGGGCAGAATCTTTCTGCCGGTGTGCGCCCGCTGCCGGCGTGGCGGGCTGAAGGTGCCGCCTCGTTGCGAAGCGACCTGAGACCAGTTCTAACGAATGCGAGTCACGGTGTGAATGATCGATTTGTCATAAGCACGTAACCTTTCCTAGGGTGAGGGGATAAGTAAATAAATGCGACTCAACCTTGTTTGGCGTTGAGCCCGCTGTGATCGGGGTTTGCTGAACATTGACGTCATTTCGCCAGCGTTGCTTGCGGATGACAGAAATAATTTGAAATGCGACGAAGGGTCACATCGCCCCGGTTATCGCCAGAATTTTTCATACTGCCTGATGATCTAAGCTGTCTTGGCCACCGGGCTGAGTGCAGATCGGTCAGGTGGCCTGGCCTTTCGCGGCACGTTCATGTGCCAGGAAGGGCCACCCGCACGCCTGCTGGAAAGGCCTGCGGGCAAACATCGCGGGGTGATGCGTCGCCTCGTCAGTCAATAGCCCAAGGCTCTGGAATACTCATGTCGGACCGTTTCGAACTCTACCTCACCTGCCCCAAAGGCCTTGAAGGCCTGCTTGCCGAAGAGGCCAAAGGCCTTGGCCTGGACGAAGTGCGTGAGCACACCTCGGCCATTCGCGGCGCCGCCGACATGGAAACCGCCTACCGCCTGTGTGTCTGGTCACGCCTGGCCAACCGGGTGTTGCTGGTGCTCAAGCGCTTCTCCATGAAGAACGCCGACGACCTTTACGATGGCGTGCACGCGGTCGACTGGGCCGACCACCTGGCAGCCGATGGCACCCTGGCGGTGGAGTTCAGTGGCCATGGCTCGGGCATCGACAACACTCACTTTGGTGCGCTGAAGGTCAAGGACGCGATCGTCGACAAGTTGCGCAACCGCGAAGGCCTGCGCCCGTCGGTGGAAAAGATCGACCCCGACGTACGCGTGCACCTGCGCCTGGACCGTGGCGAGGCCATTCTCTCCCTCGACCTGTCCGGCCACAGCTTGCACCAGCGTGGCTACCGCCTGCAGCAAGGCGCTGCGCCGCTGAAGGAAAACCTGGCGGCTGCGGTGTTGATCCGCTCCGGCTGGCCGCGCATTGCCGCCGAAGGTGGCGCGTTGGCCGACCCGATGTGCGGTGTGGGTACCTTCCTGGTCGAGGCCGCGATGATCGCCGCCGACATTGCGCCCAACCTCAAGCGTGAGCGCTGGGGCTTCAGTGCCTGGTTGGGCCATGTGCCGGCGCTGTGGCGCAAGGTGCATGACGAAGCGCAGGCGCGTGCACAGGCTGGCCTGGCCAAGCCGCCGCTGTGGATCCGTGGCTACGAGGCCGACCCGCGGCTGATCCAGCCGGGCCGCAACAACGTCGAGCGTGCCGGCCTGGGTGACTGGGTGAAAATCTACCAGGGCGAAGTCAGCACCTTCGAGCCGCGCCCGGACCAGAACCAGAAAGGCCTGGTCATCAGCAACCCGCCCTACGGCGAGCGTCTGGGTGATGAAGCCAGCTTGCTGTACCTCTACCAGAACCTCGGCGAGCGCCTGCGCCAGGCCTGCATGGGCTGGGAGGCAGCGGTGTTCACCGGTGCGCCGCAGCTGGGCAAGCGCATGGGCATTCGCAGCCACAAACAGTACGCGTTCTGGAACGGCGCCTTGCCGTGCAAGCTGCTGCTGTTCAAGGTGCAGCCTGACCAGTTCGTCACCGGCGAGCGTCGCGAAGCACAACCTGAGGGCGCGCAAACCCGCCAGCAACCCGCCGTTGCCAGCGAACCGGCACGCCTTTCGGAAGGCGCGCAGATGTTTGCCAACCGGTTGCAGAAAAACCTCAAACAACTGGGCAAATGGGCTCGCCGCGAACAGGTCGACTGCTACCGCCTGTACGATGCCGACATGCCCGAGTACGCGTTGGCTGTTGACCTGTACCAGGACTGGGTACATGTGCAGGAGTATGCCGCGCCACGCTCGATCGACCCGGACAAGGCCCAGGCACGCCTGCTCGATGCGTTGGCAGCCATCCCGCAGGCGCTGGGCATTTCGCCGCAGCGCGTAGTGCTCAAGCGCCGTGAGCGTCAGAGCGGCACCCGCCAGTACGAGCGCCAGGCGACCGAGGGCCGTTTCCAGGAGGTGAACGAAGGTGGCGTCAAGCTGCTGGTCAACCTCACCGACTACCTCGACACCGGGCTGTTCCTCGACCATCGCCCGATGCGCATGCGCATCCAGCGCGAGGCGGCCGACAAGCGCTTCCTCAACCTGTTCTGCTACACCGCCACCGCCACCGTGCATGCGGCCAAGGGCGGTGCGCGCAGCACCACCAGCGTCGACCTGTCGAAAACCTACCTGGACTGGGCGCGGCGCAACCTGGCGCTTAATGGCTT
The DNA here is from genome assembly GCF_003208145.1 of Pseudomonas sp. RV120224-01b. Taxonomy (NCBI): domain Bacteria; kingdom Pseudomonadati; phylum Pseudomonadota; class Gammaproteobacteria; order Pseudomonadales; family Pseudomonadaceae; genus Pseudomonas; species Pseudomonas sp. RV120224-01b. The sequence continues at coordinate 451,942 of NZ_QKMQ01000001.1, forward strand.
CTCTGAGCGCAACCGCCTGGAGCAGGGTGATGTGATGGCGTGGCTGGAGGGTAACCGCGACAGCTACGACCTGATTTTCATCGACCCGCCCACCTTCTCCAACTCCAAGCGCATGGAAGGCGTGTTCGACGTGCAGCGTGACCACGTTCAAATGCTGGACCTGGCCATGGCCCGTCTGGCGCCGGGCGGTGTGTTGTACTTCTCCAACAACTTCCGCAAGTTCCAGCTGGACGAGCACCTGATGGCGCGTTATGCGGTGGAGGAAATCACCGCCCAGACCCTGGACCCGGACTTCGCCCGTAACAACCGGATTCACCGGGCCTGGCGCCTGCAGCTGCGCTGAACCGACGAGGTACATTGCGCGGCTAATGGCCAATAGCTATAAATGTGGGCAGGGCAAGATAATCCGCAGGACGCTGACGTGACGAGATGGGTGTATGTCAAAGTGTGGCGTGCGTGCGCGGTTATCTGGCCTGTGCACAGAGACGGTGTCCGCGTGGGCGGTGGCGCTGGTGGCCTTGGTGGCGGGCGGTCTGTTGACGGCCGCCTTGGCACTGGCCGCGCAGGCGTTTTACAAGCAGCAGTTGCGCCAGCGCTTCGAGTTGCTAGCCAGCGAACGCTACAGCCGTATTGCCGAGCGTTTTGATGAACAACAGCAGCGCCTGGATGGCCTGCGGCGGTTCTTCAGCTTTTCCAACGAAGTGACACCACGCGAATTTGACGGTTACGCCCGGCCGTTGCTGCAGCGTACCTTGGCCTACGCCTGGGCGCCGCGTGTGGAAGCCGCGCAGCGTGCCGAGTTCGAGCAGCATGCCCGCGAGCATTCCGGCCCGGGCTATGTGATCCGTGACCAGGATGCGCAAGGCCAGTGGCACCCCGCGCCGTTGCGCGACCATTACTTCCCTGTGTTGTATACCCAATCCGGTGAAATGCCCGGGCTGCCCTATGGGCTGGATCTTGCCGGCCAGGGTGAGCCCCAGGCTGCCCTGGCGCGGGCGCTCGGGCCTGGCAGCATGGCGGTGTCCGAGCCCTTGGCCATGTACGATATTCCTTCCTATGCGCGCGGCCTGGTGCTGGTAGCCCCCGTGTTTTCCGATGCCAACCCGCATGGCGCTGCAGTGGGCTATGTGGTGGCGTTGTTGAGCATGCGCGAGATGGTCAGCGATGGACGCCCTGTGGCAGCGGATGACAACCTGGTGGTGCGTATCGTCGACCCGTCCGGGTTGCAAGGGCCGCAAGTACTGTACGACTCGCAGAACCAGGTTGCCCCGTTGTCGCTGAGCAGCAACCAGCTGCTGCACCTGGCAGACCACCACTTCCAGCTGAGCATCCTGCCGAGCCAGGCCTTCGTGCGGGCCAATCGCTCATCGGCGGTACTGGCGGTCGGGCTGCTGGGCGGGTTGTTGAGCCTGCTGCTCAGTGCCTTGCTCTACAGCCTGTTCAGCCAGCGCCAGCGTGCCCTGGCCCTGGTCGAGCAGCGTACCGCCGAGTTGCGGGTCAGCGAGCAGTCCTTGCGCGGCACCCATAATCAGTTGCGCAGTGTATTGGAGGCCGCGACCCAGGTGGCCATTATTGCCACCAACCTCAAGGGCGAAGTCAGCACGTTCAACACGGGGGCCGAGCGTATGCTGGGTTATCCGGCCAACCAGGCCATCGGCCAGTTGCGCCTGGAGGACCTGGTGCTGCAGGACGAATTGAGCCTGCGTGCGCATGCGCTCAGCCAGCGTTTTGGCCGGCACATTGCCGGTGGACAGGCGCTGTTTGCAGAAACCGTTTACGAGCGAGGCGCCGAGCCGGGTGAGTGGACCTTGCTACGCGCCGATGGCAGCCAGTTGGTGGCCAACATGCTGGTCACGGCCATGCTTGACGAACAGGGCCTGTGGGTTGGCTACCTGGCCATCTGCATCGATGTCACCGAGCGGCGTCGGGTACACGAGGCACTGGCGGCGCGCGACCGGCTGCTGGAAAAGCTCAGTGCCGAGGTGCCGGGCGGTATTTATCAGTATCGCCTGGATGCCGATGGGCATTCGTGTTTCCCCTATGCCAGCAAAGGCCTTTACGACATCTACGAAGTGGACCTGCAGCAGTTGCGCGAAGATGCCTCGGTGGTGTTCGAGCGTATCCACCCCGATGACCTGGAGCGCGTGCGCCGTTCGGTACGTTACTCGGCCGAGCACCTGGCACCCTGGCGCGAGGAATACCGGGTGTGCCTGCCACGTGCCGGCCTGCGCTGGGTGCGTGGCGAAGCGACGCCGGAAGTGGGTGAGCAGGGCTGTACCTTGTGGCATGGCTACCTGACGGACATCTCGGACCTCAAGGGTGTGGAGGAAGAGTTGCGGGCGCTGTCGGTGACCGATTCACTGACCGGCATTCATAACCGCCGGTACTTTCAGGAACGGCTCAAGGTCGAACTGGAGCGGGCTCAGCGTGATGGCTTGGCGCTGGCCGTGATCATGCTCGATATCGATCACTTCAAGCACATCAACGACCGCTTCGGCCATGCCGTCGGCGACCGGGTGCTGCGCAGCCTGTGCCAGCGTATCGGCCAGCGCTTGCGGCGCACCGATGTATTCTGCCGGTTGGGCGGAGAGGAATTCATGGTGCTGTGCCCGGGCAGTGATGCCGAGCAGGCGCGGCTGCTGGCACTGGAGTTGTGGCATGGGCTACGCAATGTGCCGGTGGACGGCGTGGGCAAGGTGACGGCCAGTTTTGGTGTGGCGGGATGGCGGCCGGGGGAGGGCGCCGATGCCCTGTTGTTGCGGGCGGATGCGGGGGTGTATGCAGCCAAGCAGGCTGGGCGGGACAGGGTGGAGGGCGAGTCAGCCTGACAGCTGACGCGGTCGTTGTGGGAGCGGCCTTGTGTCGCGAAAGGGCCGCATAGCGGCCCCCAGGATTCGGCATCAACGCCGAAATTGATGGGGCTGCTATGCAGCCCTTTCGCGACGCAAGGCCGCTCCCACAGTGGCAGTGTATGGCTGCAGGATCAGTTGGCTGCAGTGCTGCCCGCCAGCTTCGGCTGGCGATACAGGTCCAGCAACACCTGGTCGAGCACCTGCGAAGCCCCCCATGGTTTCGGGTCGTTGAGGATTGCCGCCACCGCCCAGGTATGGCCGTTGCTGTCACGGCTGAAACCGGCAATCGCCCGCACGGTGTTCAGCGTGCCGGTCTTGATGTGCCCTTCGCCGGTCATGGCTGTGCGCTTGAGGCGCTTGCGCATGGTGCCGTCCATGCCCACCAGCGGCATCGAGCTCATGAACTCGGCGGCGTAGGGGCTCTTCCAGGCGGCCTGCAGCATCTCGGCCATTTCCCGGGTGCTGACCCGTTCGGCACGCGACAGCCCTGAGCCGTTTTCCATCACCAGGTGCGGCGCGGTAATGCCTTTCTTCGCCAGCCACTGGCGGACCACGCGTTGCGCGGCACGGGCGTCGTCGCCGTCGGCATCGGTGCGGAACTGCGCGCCAAGGCTCAGGAATAGCTGCTGGGCCATGGTGTTGTTGCTGTACTTGTTGATGTCGCGGATCACTTCCACCAGGTCTGGCGAGAAGGCGCGGGCCAGCAGGCGTGCACCTTTGGGCACGTTCTCGATGCGGTCGCCACCCTGGATGTTGCCACCCAGCTCGTTCCAGATCGCGCGCACGGCACCGGCGGCGTAGGTCGGGTGGTCGAGCAGCGACAGATAGGTCTGCGAGTTGCAGCCGTCACCCAGCTGGCCGCTGACGGTGACGCTGATGCCATCGGCCTGAGGTACCGGGTTGTAGCGCACATCACCCGTGCACTGCTTGGACGCCACGGCCTTGACCTGGTTGTCGATGCGAATGCTGGCAATAGGGGGTTCGACCGCGATGGTAACCTTGCCACCATCGTTGCGGGCCACGAAGCGCAGGGCCTTGAGGTTGACCAGCAGCGAGTCGGGTTTGACCAGGAACGGCTTGTTTTCATCGCCGCCGTCATCGTTGAACTGCGGCAGGTTGGGCTGCACGAAGTGGCTGCGGTCCAGCACCAGGTCACCGGTGATGGTGCGCACGCCATTGGCGCGCAGGTCACGCATCAGCAACCAGAGCTTTTCCATGTTCAGTTTCGGGTCGCCGCCACCTTTGAGGTACAGGTTGCCGTTGAGCACGCCATTGCTCAGGTTGCCGTCGGTGTAGAACTCGGTTTTCCACTGAAAGGTGGGGCCGAGCAGTTCGAGGGCGGCATAGGTGGTAACCAGTTTCATGGTCGAGGCCGGGTTCACCGAAACATCGGCATTGAACACGGTCGGGGTACCTGGCCCGTCCAGCGGCAGCATTACCAGTGACAGCGCTGTGTCCTGCAGCTTGTTGGCTTTGAGCGCCTGCTGCACTTTGGCGGGCAGGGTGGTATTGACGGCGGCGGCGTGGCTGGGCAATGCGAGTGGCAACAGCAGGCCGGCAAGAACGAGGGGACGAAGCGTTTTGATCATAATGAATAAATACCCTGCAGCGAGGGGAAAGGGCATAGGGGCTGTAAGAGATGATGGCCCCAGGACGAAAGAGTACGCATTATGCCCCAAGCGCAGCGACGATGCGCCACGTTCGACGGAAAAGCATGGCGGATAAAAAGCATCGGCAATAAAAAAGGCCACCCATGCGGGTGGCCTTTTCAGCGATCAGACAGGCACGTATCACTCAGCCTTGTTGATCGGCTTTTCCGGGTACCAGGCGTCCAGCAGCGGGCTGACTTCGATTTTGGTCAGTTCGCTGCGGCCCTTGAGCCAGGCTTCTACGGCGGCGCGTTGTTCTTCGCTGACCGAACCGCGCTTGACCGAGCACACCAGGCCGAAATCGTCACCGCCTACATAGTCCAGGCCGTTGGCGTCCATGGCTTCTTCCAGGAACGCATCGAGGAAAGCATCGATTGCCTGGTCATCCAGATCTTCCTTGAATTCCAGGTTCAGCTCGAAGCCCAATTCCTGAAACTCGTCGACACACAGCTTCTTGCGCAGACGACGGGAGCGGTTTGTGGCCATGAAACAATCCTCTTAGGTAATAACGCCGCGCAGTCTACCAGTTGTAGCTCACCTCGGCCACGACAGTACGCCCCTCACCCATGTTGCAGGCCAGGGCGAAGAAGCAGGATGCCACGTAGTACTTGTCGGTGATGTTCTTCAGGTTCACGCTGGCCTTGACGCCTTGCAGGCTGGCGTCCAGGTGCCCCAGGTCATAACGCACGGCGGCGTCGTAGAGGGTGTAGGAGGGCACCTTGAAGGTATTCATGCTGTCGCCGTAGCTGAACCCGGTGTAGCGCGCGCCCATGCCAATGCTCAAGCCTTGAAGTGGATCGAACGGCACGCTGTAGTCAGCCCACACCGAGGCCAGCCGGGCTGGCACTTTGAACGGGTGCTTGCCCTCGTCGCCGCCATTGCTCTTGGTAACCTCGACGTCGCTGTACGACAGAGAGCCGATCAGCTTGAGCTGCTGGGAGACGCTGGTGATGGCTTCCAGCTCAACACCACGCGAACGGGTTTCCCCTGTCTGAATGCTGTAGCTGGTGTTCTGCGGGTCGGTCGTGGTTGCGTTCTGTTTGCGCAGGTCATAGACGGACAGGGTAACCTGCGTGTCGCTGCCGGGCGGCTGGTAGCGCACGCCCACCTCATACTGCTTGGCGGTTTCCGGATCGAACGGCTTGCTGCCTCGGGCCGGGGAGGTGCTGCCGCTGACGGGGTTGAATGACTCGGCGTAGCTGATGTAGGGCGCCAGGCCATTGTCGAACAGGTAGACCAGGCCTGCCCGGCCCGTGAAGGCATCCCAGTCCTGGTCCGCGGTTTCCTGGCCTGTCCAGCGGTCGGTGGTACGGGTTCTGGCGCGGTCCTGGCGGCCGCCCAGGGTCAGCACCCATTGCTCGTACTTCAGCTGGTCCTGGAAGTAGTAACCCAGCTGGGTGGTGCGTTGCCGGGTATTGACCCAGGCGGTGTAGGCCGAGGTGTCCACCGGTGCGCCGTAGGCCGGGTCGAAGACATTGATCGGCGTGGCGTTGCCCCATTTTTCGTTGCGTGTCGATTTGCTCCAGCTGTAGTCGACGCCAAACAATGCAGTGTGTTCGACCGGCCCTGTAGCGAAGCGGGCCTGCAACTGGTTGTCCAGCGCCAGGTGGTCACCGTAGGCGTGGCGGAGCTGGTAATTGCGGTTGATCGAGGCGTTCGGTACGCCGTCGCTGCCAGTGACCAGGCCGCTGACCCTGGCCAGGTAGTTTTCCTGGTTGTCGTAGGTGCTGTACCGGACGTTTTGGCGCACGGTCCAGACTTCGTTGAAGTCATGCCGGAATTCGTACCCCAGCGAGCTGCTTTCGACCTCTTCGAAATCGAACGACGGTTCACCGATGAAGCGGTCCATCGGTACCCGGCCATAGGGGCTGCTGCCGTTCACTGCCGCCCACGGGATGTTGCTGGGGGCCAGGGCCTTGTTTTTCTGGTAGGCCGCCAGCAAGGTCAGGCTGGTGGCATCGTTGGGTTTCCACGTGAGGCTGGGTGCGACATAAGTGCGGTCGTCAGCGGTGTGGTCGTACACGCCATCCGCTTCACGGCCAAGGGCAACCAGGCGGTAGCTGAGTGTTTCGCTCAACGGGCCGCTGCTGTCGAAGGTCAGCTGCCGGCGGTGGTCGCTACCGAATGACACGCCAACCTCGCCGCGGGCGTAATCGGTGGGGCGCTTGGAAACTGTATTGATCAACCCGCCAGGCTCGCTTTGGCCATACAGGATCGAGGACGGGCCTTTGAGTACTTCCACGCGTTCCAGGCCGTAGGGTTCTTCGGCGAACATGCCGAAAAAGCCCAGCGGGCGCAGGCGCAGGCCATCCTTGTAGGTGAAGGACACCGCATAGCCACGCAGGAAAATGTTGTCTGCGGCGTTGTTGGCGCCGCCAGAGTCGGAACGCACGCCTGAGGTGTAACGCAAGGCTTCATCCAGGCGTTGCACGCCCATGTCGTCCAGGCGCTCGCGGGTTACCACCGAGACGGCCTGGGGCGTTTCCAGAAAGGCACTGTCGGTTTTGGTGGCCGTGGTGCTGCGGCGAGCGATGTAGCCGTCACCGGGGCCAAAGGGGTCATCCCGATAGCTGTCAGCCTGAACGCTGGTGGCGTCGAGTTCCAGTGCGCCGGCATCATTCGCCCGTACAACGAGCCGATAACGCCCGGCACCGGTCATCACCGCTTGTAACCCGGTGCCCTCAAGCAACAGGGCCAAGGCCTGGGCCACCGGGTAGTGCCCTTTCAGGCCTGCGGTGCGCAGCCCCTGTGACAGTTGCGAGTCGACCGCAACCATCACGCCGGCCTGTTGGCCAAATTGCCCCAGCGCGTTGTCCAGTGCGCCGGCCGGAATATCGAAAGCGCTGGCAGCACTGAGCTCGGCTTTGGCTTCTGCTGCCAGTAGCGGCGGTGTGATCGCAGCCAGGGTGAGGCCGAGCAGTAAGGGGCGCATGGCGGCGGCGAGCGGGGTAGGGGGGCTGTACATCGAGACAATCCTTGGCGGGTGGGGGGCTTCACGCTGTGGAGTCAGCGCCTTTCCCTTGTCTTGATGCATGAGTGGGCAAAACCTGCCTGCAATTTTGAAAAAATCATGCAGGCAGTACGTTTGCCCAGTAGCCGAAGACCTTGTTTACGCGCACAGGCAGCACCTTGGTCAGCAAGTCCAGGCTTGCCTCTGGTTGATCGATGGAAAACGCGCCGCTGACCAACAAAGGCGCAATGGCCGGGTCGCAGCGCAAGAAACCAGGGCGGTAGCGGTCAAGCTCGGCCAACAGCTCGCCAAGCGGCATGCGCTCGGCAAGCAACTGCCCGTGAACCCAGGCACTGGCAGCGGCGGTAAGGGGCGTGGCTGGGCCTGCCTGGTCAATGCCGAATGCCTGCTGCCAGCCGCCACTCAATTCGAAGCGTTGCCCTTGTGCCTGCTCGACCAGCGCCTCGCCTTGCAGCAACTGCACGCGGGTATCGATCACGCCGGGCAGGCCATGACTGATCATCAGCTGCGACCCACCTGCAGGCTGGATCGATACTTCGGGTGTGACCACGCGCACGGATGCTGACGCATTCAGCGTCAGCAGTATCCGGCCACTGTTGAGGGTCAGTAGCCTGCCATTGGCAAGCAATTCGCTGTCCAGGGCGGTGCGCGTGTCCAGCTTCAGGTCCAGCCCCCCGGGCAGGGCCCAGCTGCGGCGTTCACCTGTGGCGGTGGCATAGTCGCTGAACAGGCTCGGCAACAGGCTACGTTGGTGTATGGCCTGGCCTGTGGCGAGCACGACGGCAACCCCGGCCATGCCTTTGAGTACACTGCGTCGCGACAGGTGGGTGCGTGCGTTCAGCAACTGCCGTGCATTGGGTGCGGCAAGCGCATGGGTGCTTTCACGCAAGCCTTGGCCAATACCGTTCAGGCGTTGCCAGGCCCGCTCGTGCTCGGCGTTTTGCTGGCGCCACTGCTGGCAGGCCATCTGTTCGTCCTGGCTGCTCAACCCGGATTGCATGCGCACCATCCACAACATGGCTTGCTCCAGCACCTCGGGGTCGAGCGCCTGGGCATCGCTGCAAGGCTGCGTATTCATGGGCCGTACACGGCAGCGTAGCAATGCCGGTAGGCCTTGAGCATGGCCTTCTGCACGACGTTGGTGGTCAGCCCGAGGTGCTCGGCGATTTGCGGGTAGGTCCAGCCGTCGAGTTGCGAAAGCAGGAAAATTTCGCGCACCTTGCTGCCAAGCCCGTCCAGCACCTGGCCCACTGCATCCAGCGCCTCCAGTACCAGGAGGCGCGTTTCTTCGTCGGGCTGATGCTGCGGTTCCAGCAGTGCCAGGCTGTTCAGGTAAGCCCGTTCCAGTGCTTGCCTTCGAAAATGCTGAAGGCATAACCGGTTGGCCACTGTGCCCAGGTAGGCCCGGGGCTCGCGCAGCAACGAGGGCATCTCGCTGCGTAACAGCCTGACAAAGGTGTCCTGGGCCATGTCCAGTGCCTGGTCGCGGTTGCCCAGTTTGCGCCGGAGCATACTCACCACCCAGCTATGGTGCTGGATGTAGAGCTCGCCGATGTCGTGCGGGCTTGGCATTTGCTGAGACTCTCAGGGAAAGGGTTGAAAATGCCAGCATGCTAATGCTTCTCATTAGAAAATCAAACTGCTTGTCGTCTCTCCTGCGAGGTCCCTGGAAAGCGCCAGCTCCACCCGCCGCATATGCCGCGCCAGTGCCTGACGCCGCAGGCGCAACTGGGCAGTAGGCAAGCCACCAGGCTCCAGTGCTTCGCAGGCGGCCATCAGGTCGGGCGCTTCGAGCATGCGCGCGGCGCTGAGCACTTTGTGGGCCTGTTCGGCAATGGCATCGGCGTCGTGCTCTGGGTGCAGCGCCATCAAGGTGGAAAAATCGGCCTGCAGGCTCTGCTGCAGAGTCTGCAGAAAACGTCGTCGGTCGGCGGGGTCATGCCCGACCACTGCAGCCAGGCCATCCAGGTGATACAGGAGGCGTCGGCGCTTGCGCTGCCGGCGCGGGTTGATGCCGGCCAGGCGCTGGCTGAGGGTGCTCAGGCTGATGGGCTTGAGCAGGCAGTCGTCCATGCCGGCGCTCAGGCACTTGCGGCGTACTTCTGGCTGAGCGTTGGCGGTATAGCCAAGAATGGTGCAGCGTGGCCGGTTGCCATGGCGCTCTTCGGTGCGCACGGCTGTCGCCAACTGGTAGCCGTTCATGTGCGGCATGTTGCAGTCAAGTACCAGCACATCGAAGTTGCCCGCCCGCCAGGCAGCCAGGCCTTCACGACCATCGCGGGCGCTGGCGTGTTCCAGGCCCAGGTAGGCAAGCTGCTGCGCCATCAGTTGCAGGTTGGCCGGATGGTCGTCGATCACCAGCACGTTCAGCCGCGGGTCGGGCACATCAAGTTTTTCGATCAGGGGGGCCGACTGCACTTGCGCATCAACCTGTTGCAGCGGCATTTTCAGGCAGACTTGGGTGCCGACCCCTTCGAGGCTTTTGAGGGTCAGGTCGCCACCCATCATTTCGCACAGGTTGCGGCAGATGGTCAGGCCCAACCCGGTACCCGCGCGCGCGCCCTGGCTATGCGGGTTGGCCTGGACGAACGGGGTGAACAGGCGTTGCAGGTCGTCGGCGTGGATGCCGATGCCACTGTCACGCACTTCCAGTTGCAGTACGGCGGGCGTGCTGGTGCCGGTGTCGGTGTCCCGCAGGTCGGCGCTGATACGCACCTGGCCATGCTCGGTGAACTTGATGGCGTTGCTGAGCAGGTTGGACAGCACCTGTTTGAAGCGCAGGGGGTCGAGCAAGGCATGGCAGCGCGCGGCCGGCGTGATCATCACCTCAAGTGCCAGACCTTTCTGGCGCGCCTGGCCCTCGAAGATACGCCCCACCGACTCCACCAATGCGGCCAGGTCTACGGCCTCCGGCGCCAGGGTCAGGTGCCCGGACTCGATGCGCACGATATCGAGGATATCGCCGATCAGGCCCAGCAGGTCTTTGGCCGAATGGTGGGCAAGCTCCAGTGCGCTACGGTCCAGCCGACCTTGGTCGGCGCGTTTCACCGCCAGTTCGAGCATGCCGATCACGGCATTCATCGGCGTGCGTATTTCGTGGCTGATGGTGGCCAGGAAGGTGCTTTTGGCGCGGTTGGCATCGTCGGCCTGTTGTTTGGCCTGGCGCAGCTCCAGCACCAGCTGGCGGCGATCGCTGATGTCGATCCAGCCGCCGATGATGCCCTGGATTTCTCCCAGTGAGTCGCGGTACGGCAGAATCCAGTGATAAATGGTCAGCTCGCGTCCCTTGATCCGCAGGGGGCGGTCCATGATCAACGGCGACCCGGCGGCCATGACTTTCAGGTAGTCGGCCTGGATTTGACGGGTTTGCTCGGGATTGGCGAACAGGCTGTTTTCGAGCTGCTTTCCAATAACCTCATCGGCCCGGGCCTGCACGGCTTCCAGGTAGCTGTAGTTGCAGCTTTTCAGGCAGCCCTCGCGGTCACGCACATACATGGGGTGGGGGGTGCCGTTGAGCAGTGCGCGCATGAATGCCAGTTGGTCGTTCAGGGCGCGTTCGGCGCGGTGGCGCTGGCGAATCTGCAGGCGCAGGCGAGCGTTCCAGAGCAAGGCCAGCAGCAGAAGCACGGCAGTGCCCAGCACCACCTGCAGGGCGAGGCGGCTGTAACCCTTGGCGTTGCTGTCTTCGTGCCGGCCAAACCCGCGCCAGCGGTTGTTGATAACCCCCAGCTCCTCCGGTGAGATGCTGAGCAGTGCCTTGTCGAGGATCGACAGCAGGGCCGGTGAAGGGGCCATGGTGGCCATGGCGAAGTTGGCGGGTTCGCTGCCCACCGACGAGCGGATCACCAGGTCCGGGTTGCTGGCCAAGGCGTGGTTGGCATCGATCAGGGTGGTAATCACTGCATCGACGGCACCACTGTTGAGCAACGCCATGGAGTAGAATGCGCTTTCGGTCTCGACCCAGCCGATCTGCGGATAGTACCGGGACAGCATGGCATCCATGGCGCTGTAGCGGGTAATGGCGATGCGATGCCCTTGCAGTTGTTCCAGCGAGCCCAGTGCCTTGTTGTCCTTGTGGCTGACCAGTACGTAGGCGCTTTCCAGGTAGGGGCGGCTGATTAGCATGTCGTCCCCCGCCGCCCCGGCGCTGGCCAATGCGGCGATGACATCGGCCCGGCCATCCTTGAGGCGGGCAATCATGTCGGCAATGCCACTGGCACGTTGTACTTCGAAGCGCAACCCCGTGCGCAGGCGGATGAGCTCCAGCAGGTCGGCAGTGATGCCGCGAAAATGCCCCGAATCATCGAAATAGGAAAGTGGTGCAGCCGTGTCATCAATCGCCACGCGCATCACCGGGTGCTGCTGCAGCCACTGTTGCTCGGCCTCGCTCAATTGCAGTTGGCGGTCGCTCAGCAGTTGGTCGCTGCCAGCGCTCCAGCGCTTGAAGATGCTGGTGCGCATGGCCGGGGTCTGGCTGTCGAGGACAACGTTCACCAGCTCCAGCAGCAGTGTGTCTTGCTGGCGCAAGGCAAAGCCGAAGCCGATGGCCTCGTGCTTGCCGAAGTTGGCCATGCGCAGGCGTGGCAGGTGGCCGCGATTGAGCTGGTAGTGCGTGGAGATGGTGTCGCCGATGAACACGTCGGCCTGGCCGAATGCCACGGCATTCAGTGCCTGGCTGGAAGAGCCGAAGGCCAGCAGCTCGGCCTTGGGGTAGGCGCTGTGGACTTCCTGTTTGGGCAGGTAGTGGTAGAGCATGCCCAGGCGCATGCCGGTCAGGTCCGTGTCCATCGCCCGGTTTTCATCTTCGCGCGTTACCAGTACCGGTTGGTCGATGGCATAGGGCTGTGACAGCGCCAGGCCGTCGTTGGCTGCTTCGTAGCCATTGGCGCTGCCGAGCAAATCGATATCACCCTGCCTGAGCGCCTCCACCGCCGCCTGCCGGCTGGAAAAGCGCAGTACCCGGACGGGTAACTGCAGGGCCTTGCCGACCAGGCTTGCATACTCGGCAGTCAGGCCTTGGTAGTCGCGGCCGCCACTGGTGATGTCGAACGGCGGGTAGTCGGGTGCCGACGTCCCCAGTACCAGCTCCTGACGGCCTTCAAGCCATAACCGTTGTTCGGGCGTGAACAGGAGCTGGGCTGGCCCGGCCGATGACCGTGCCAGCAACGTGTAGGACGATGCTTCGCGATTGGTAGCGTGTGTCGCGCCGCTTGACAGCAGCAGGGCGAGCAGCAGGCGGGCGATAGTGCGGCCCATGGCCACCTTCAGACAAGCGCGTTGCGCTTGGCCATCTCGATCAGGTCCACCAGCGTGTTGACCTGAAGCTTGTGCATGAGCCGCTTTTTGTAGGTGCTGACGGTTTTGCTGCTGAGGAACATGCCTTTGGCAATTTCCTTGTTGCTGCGGCCTTGGGCGAAGAGTTGCAGTACCATCAGTTCGCGGTCATTCACCTGGCGGAAAAGTTGCAAGTCGGTACCGGTAGTCGGGTTGTTATTGATGGCCTGGCTGGGGAAATAGTTATATCCAGCCAGAACCGCCTTGATCGCACTGAGCAGTTCACCCAGGTCTTCTTGCTTGCACACGTAACCCGCAGCACCTGAATGCATGCAGCGCACGGCAAACAATGCCGGAGACTGTGCAGTCAATACCAGAACCTTCAAGGGCAGGGCCATCGACTGAAAACGGGCAAGTACCTCCAGGCCGTCTAACTTGGGGATGCTGATGTCGAGGATGACCAGGTCGGGGTTGCTCTCCCGGATCATCTGCATGGCGTCCACGCCGTTGTCCGACTCGCCGGCAATCTTGCAGTTCTGGTTTTCCAGCAGCATACGGACGGCCAGGCGAATGACCGGATGGTCGTCAACAATAAATATGGAGTGCATGTTCAACTTCCCTGCGGTCGTTTGGGGTGACAGGTGGCACCTTATCGCAGTTGGAAGTCGCCGGGCATGCGAGGATGGGCTGTTAGCCCTATATGGGAAATGGCTTACAAGATAAAACAAAACCGGCTACGAAATGGGTATGTTTAACTCGATGTCAAAGCACATTTGGTAACTTTTCATTGATTTTTATTCGTGTTGTTTAATTTGCCGTCAGTATATGTAGGAAGTTTCCTGCAATGAGCGGTGCAGCCGAGGCAGGCTGCACCGAAAGCTCAACTCACGTAGGGCTGGAGCGCCCGGTCATTTCGCTGGCCATTTCGCTGGCGTAGCTGTCGGTCATGCCAGCGATGAAGTCGATCATGCGCAGGAAGGCACTGTGCAACGAGGCATGGGGGTCTGGAGCATTGTTGCCGATCAGGTCCAGCACCCGGCGGCTCTTGAACGATGGCGTGCGCCCACCGTGCTGTTCAAGGGCTGCACCGCAGAAGGTGTTCAGCAGAATCTCCAGGGTGGTGTAGGCACCGATTTCATGCAGGGTCTTGCGCTTGTCCTGGAAGATCTTGTTGCGCGCCATGTCCTTGGCCTGCAGCACGCAGCGCTTGGCCGGGCCGTGCATGTGCTCGACCAGGTCGCCCGCCAGTTGCCCGGCCAGCAAGGCGTGTTGCTGCTCGACGAAGGCGTGGGCGGCAGCGTTGGTCAGGTGCTCGATGGCCTTGCCACGCAGAATGGCCAGCTTACGCCGGCGCGAGTCGCGTGGGCCTAGCTGGCGGTAGGTTTCCGGCAGGTCATCACCGACCAGGTCGAGCAGCAACGCTTCGACTTCGGCGTATTGCAGCAGCTCCATTTCCAGGCCGTCTTCGAGGTCGATCAGTGCATAGCAGATGTCGTCGGCAGCCTCCATCAGGTACACCAGCGGGTGGCGTGCCCAACGTTGGTCTTCCAGTTGTGGCAGCCCCAGTTTGCGGGCGATCTGTTCGAGCAGGGGCAGTTCGCTCTGGTAGCTGCCGAACTTGTGCTTCTTGTAACCCATGGCATCGGCGTGGCGGGCGCTCCAGGGGTACTTGAGGTAGGTGCCGAGGGTGGCATACGTCAGCCGGGTGCCGCCGTCGAACTGGTGGTACTCCAGCTGGGTAAGCACGCGAAAACCCTGTGCGTTGCCTTCGAAGTTGAGGAAGTCGGCCCGCTCGTCGTCGTTCATGTCGTCCAGCCAGCCACGCCCGGCGGCTTGCTGGAACCAGTGGCGAATGGCGTCTTCGCCGGAGTGGCCGAATGGCGGGTTGCCTATGTCGTGGGCCAGACAGGCCGACTGTACGATCATTCCGAGATCACTGGGGGCGCACCAGTCCGGCAGGCTGTCGCGCAGGGTTTCGCCGACGCGCATGCCCAGCGAGCGACCGACACAGCTGACTTCCAACGAATGGGTCAGACGCGTGTGGATATGGTCGTTGCTGGAAACCGGGTGTACCTGGGTCTTGCGCCCAAGGCGACGGAAAGCGCCGGAGAAGATGATGCGGTCGTGGTCTTTGTGGAAGGGGCTGCGCCCGAGTTCATCGGCGCTATAGAGGGCTTTGCCCAGGCGTTCGCGGGTGAGCAGGGTGTGCCAGTCCAAGGCGCGGTCTCCTGTGGATCGAAGGCTTTAGCTTCCCGTGTCGTGTTCATCTGCGCAAGGGGCAGGGTGGTACCGCCCCTGGGTGGGGGCGGGTCATTCAAAACTCAGGGGCGGCGGCTGCCTTGCAGGTACAGGCGCACCAGCGGCAGCAAGCTGCTCCCCAGCCGCACCAGGCGCGCCAGATTGCCGCTGCGCACGCCTTTGCCGGTGAGGAAACCCAGCGCTACCACGGCGCCAATCCCCCACAAGGGCGCGTGTTTGATCCCCAGGCCATCGTGCAGCGAACTGCCCATGCCGCGCACACGGCGCAGCGGTTCCATCAGTTGTCCCGACTCGTGACGGATTTCCTGGCGGTGCATTTCCATGCGCAGGCGCAGCAGCGCCTTGCGCAGTTCGCGCGGGTTACGCGTGTTTGGCAGTTCTGGCAGGCTCATGGCAACAGGCGCTCCCGGTCCTTGGCAAGTTCTTCGAGGGTGGCGCCGAACGGCGATGATTCGTCGAACACCGCCGCCTTCAGGCGTAGCCCGCAGTACAGCGCGGCCATGCCATAGAACACGCACAGGCCGATGATACCGGCCAGGCGATAGCTGTCCCACAGCAGCACCAGCAACAGCCCGGACAGCGCCGTCAGCAGCAGCAGCGCAAATACCAGCGCCAGGCCGGCGAACAGCAGCAGGCTCAAGGTGCGTCCCTTTTGCTCCTGCAATTCGATGCCGAACAGTTCGATGTGGCTGTGCAGCAGGCCCAGCGCTGCGGCGCCCAGGCGCCTGCCCGAGGCGCTGGCGCCGTTGGCGTCATTCTCCATGGGAACCCCTTAGCGCCGGTTGGCCAGCAGGCCGATCAACAGGCCGACGCCGGCGGCGATGCCGATCGCCTGCCACGGGTTTTCCTGCACATACTGCTCGGCGTTGCCCAGCGCGGCCTGGCCGCGCTCGCGCACCGAGTCCTGGGTCAGTTGCAGGGTTTCGCGGGCCTGGGCCAGGCGGTCGTGAATCTGTTCACGCAACTCGTCGGCCTGGTCGCCGGCCAGGTTGGCAGTGTCGGCCAGTAGTTTCTCGGTGTCGCGCACCAAGGCCTGGAAGTCAGCCATCAATATCTCTTGTGCAGTCTTTGCCGATTTGCTGGCCATGGGTCTCTCCCTGTCGATTGAGTGTTGGTAATTCGAGTGATAGCACGCGCGGAAGGTTCAAGTGCCCGTGCTGGTATGGGCCTTGCTAAGTGTTTGCCACGTTGCGGGGCACCGCTGTCGCGCCTTGCGCCGATTCAGGGCGCCCATGCAGCGAATACCGATAAACCTTAACCCAATCCACGACAAACCCAAGAAAAAACCACGCAGGCTCCGCCCCGTTCGCCAAAACAGGGCAGGGGGCTGGCACCGATTCGGTGCAGGGATGCAGGTTCTTGAACTGTCCTGGTGCCTTTTTCAGCAGGTCTGCCTATTTCATGGAAAACATGCACAGCGCGATGGACTCCCTGGTCCACGGTTCCAATACCCTGTTCATTCTGATGGGCGCCATTCTGGTGCTGGCCATGCATGCCGGCTTCGCGTTCCTCGAAGTGGGCACGGTGCGCCACAAGAACCAGGTCAACGCCTTGTCGAAGATCCTCAGCGATTTTGCCATCTCGGCGCTGGTGTACTTCTTTATAGGCTACTGGATCGCCTATGGCGTCAACTTCTTCCAGCCAGCGGCGACGCTGGCTGCCGATCATGGCTATGCGCTGGTCAAGTGCTTCTTCCTGCTGACGTTCGCGGCGGCGATACCGGCGATCATCTCCGGCGGCATTGCCGAGCGGGCGCGCTTTGTGCCACAGCTGTGCGCCACGGCGTTGATCGTGGCGTTCATCTACCCGTTTTTCGAAGGTGTGGTGTGGAACGGCAACCTTGGTGTGCAGGCTTGGCTGCAGGCACGCTTCGGCGCGCCGTTCCATGACTTTGCGGGGTCCGTGGTGGTGCATGCCATGGGCGGCTGGCTGGCGCTGGCGGCGGTGCTATTGCTGGGTGCGCGCCGCGGGCGCTACCGCGATGGCCGGCTGGTGGCGTTTGCGCCGTCGAGCATTCCCTTCCTGGCGCTGGGTTCGTGGATCCTGATCATCGGCTGGTTCGGCTTCAACGTCATGAGCGCCCAGACCTTGCAGGGCGTCAGCGGCCTTGTGGCGATCAATTCATTGATGGCCATGGTCGGTGGCACCCTGTCGGCCCTGCTGGCCGGGCGCAACGACCCGGGCTTCTTGCACAACGGGCCGTTGGCCGGCCTGGTGGCCATCTGCGCCGGCTCCGACCTGATGCACCCGATCGGTGCGCTGGCCACAGGCCTGGTGGCGGGCGCGCTGTTTGTCTGGACTTTCACCGCAGCGCAAAACCGCTGGAAGATCGACGACGTGCTGGGTGTGTGGCCGTTGCACGGGCTGTGCGGCGTCTGGGGGGGAATCGCCTGCGGCGTATTCGGTCAGACAGCCCTGGGTGGGATGGGCGGTGTCAGCCTGGCCAGCCAGTTGTTGGGCAGCCTGATGGGTGTGGTTGTGGCCTTGGCCGGTGGCTTTGCCGTGTACGGGGCAATCCGCGCGTTGCATGGCCTGCGCTTGAGCCATGAGCAGGAGTTCCAGGGCGCGGACCTGTCACTGCACCGCATTGGCGCCACCAGCCAGGATTGAGCCAGGTCAGGTGCACGGATGGCGGGACGGACCTAGAATAGGTTTTTCCCAGCCATACCGGAACGTACCCCATGCTGCCTGAATGCCAACTGTTCGGCACCCTCGGCTGCCACCTGTGCGAAGTGGCCGAGGCCGTGCTGATGCCCTTTGTCGATCATGGCCTGCTGGTTGAACTGGTCGACATCGCCGAGAACGAGGCCCTGTTCGAGCGTTATGGCCTGATCATTCCGGTGCTGCGGCGCTGCGACAACGGCGGCGAGTTGCACTGGCCGTTCGATGCCGAGCAGGTGGTGGCGTTTCTCGCGCAGTGATGGCTCCAGGGGAGCTGCGTCCCTGCTCCAAGGTGATGACTGTGAGCTGATGATCCGGTGCCTACATTCAGTCATCGGGAGCCTCGCCATGTTGATCACCCCGCATTTCACGCTTGATGAGATGACCGTTTCACAGCTTGCCGCCAGGGACGGATTCAGTAACATCCCTCCACCCGAGGCCAGGGCCAACCTGCAACTGCTGTGCTGCGCGCTGGAACAAGTGCGCGCAATGTTCGGCATGCCAATCATCGTCAGCAGCGGTTTTCGGAGCGAGAGAGTCAATCGGCTGATCGGCGGCGCCGCGAACAGCCAGCATGTGCAGGGGCTGGCGGCAGACTTCACGGTAGTCGAAGTTACCCCTCGGGAAACCGTGCGCCGAATCATGGAAAGTACCGTGCCCTTCGATCAGCTCATCCTGGAGTTCGATGACTGGGTGCATTTCTCCGTGACACGCGGTAAGCCGCGTCGGGAGGTGTTGACCATTCATAAAGGTGGTCGCTATCTGCCGGGGCTGCAATGAACCGCATTGACGGCAGCAAGGGGATGTTCGTATGCTGTATATAAATACAGTATCGAGGTGAACCCATGCTCAATGTCGAGCAACTCAAGTACAGCGTCAACCGCATGCCCGTGGAGCGGGTGGCCGATGCCGTGCTGGAACTGCGCCTCGAAGGCCTGGTCACCGATGACCGTACCCCGTTCGGCAAGGTCCACTTCAATACCTGTTTCGCCGAGATCGAGGCCCTGTTCCAGCGTGCCGGTTACCACCGGGGGCTGGATGTAGTGGGTTACCAAGGGTTGCTGTACGCCCTCTACGACCCAGGCCGCTGGGAGCCGGTGCAGGTGCTGCGCTGGCTGAAGGAGCGCAGCGAGGCCATAGGCCAGGCTGGTTGAGGGCGCGGGCTTGGGGGATAATGCGCGGCCGTGAACGTTTCGAGCCCTGCCATGACCACGCCTTTCGACCCCGCCCGCCAGCAAGCCAGCACGGTGTGCCTGCCCCCCGGTAACTGGGCGACGGTGCTCGATTGCCTGTGTGACCATTTCAAGGCTATCGATCGCGCCCAGTGGCTCGACCGTTTTGCCCGTGGCCGGGTGCTGGATGCCGAGGGGCGGGCGGTTTCTGCCGGGTTGCCTTACAAGCGCGGTATGCGTTTGCACTATTTCCGTGAAGTGCCGAACGAGCGACCAATCCCGGTGCAGGAAACGGTCCTGCATGTGGATGAGCACCTGGTGGTGGCCGACAAGCCGCATTTCCTGCCGGTGACGCCAACCGGTGAATACGTCGAGCAGACCTTGCTGCGCCGCCTGATCCGTCGTCTGGATAACCCGCACCTGGTGCCGCTGCACCGTATCGACCGTCACACCGCCGGGCTTGTGCTGTTTTCTGCCAACCCGCACAGCCGCAGTGCCTACCAGCGCCTGTTCCCCGAGCGGCGTATCGACAAGCGCTACCAGGCCATTGCCGCAGCCATGCCGCAGCATGAGTATCCGCTGGTACACAAAAGCCGGCTGGTGCATGGCGAGCCGTTTTTCCGCATGCATGAGGTAGAAGGGGAGGCCAACAGCGAGACCTTGGCCGAAGTGTTGGAGAAGAACGGTGAGCTGTGGCGCTATGGGTTGTCGCCGGTAACCGGCAAGACCCACCAATTACGCGTGCACATGGCGGCGTTGGGGGCGGGGATCAGCAACGACCCGTTCTATCCGCAGTTGCTGAACGAAGAAGATGACTATCAGCGGCCTCTGAAACTGCTGGCGCAGAGCCTGCGCTTCGAAGACCCGTTGAGCGGGGAAGAGCGGTATTTCGAGAGCCGGTTGCGGCTGGATTGGTAGCGCAGATAATCAGGCTTGCGCGGTTCTTGTGGGAGCGGGCATGCCCGCGAACACCGGCGGAGCCGGTGCCATACACCGAGTTGCCGGCTTCGCGGGCATGCCCGCTCCCACAGGGATAGCGTGTGCCTGAAGCCTGCGCTATGCCTGTCGGTGCTGCACGATGCCTTAACGGTTGAAGCGCTCCACCAGCGAATACTGGCTCCCCGCCGTGCTGGTCAACTCTTCGCTGAGCAGTGCCGAGTGCAAGGCCTGTTCGGCGGTCTGGTCGGCCAGTTCGGCAATGGTGCTGATGTTGCGGCTGATCTCGTCGGCCACTGCGGTCTGCTCTTCGGTCGCTGCAGCAATCTGGGTGGCCATGTCGGTGATGTTGGCGACCGCTTCACTGATCCCTACCAGTGCCTCGTCAGCCTGCATCACCCGGTCGACGCCTTCCTGCGCCTGGCGGTGGCCGGTTTCCATGGTCAGTACGGCGTTGCTGGCAGTTTGTTGCAGTTTGGCAATCAGACCATGGATCTGACCGGTGGACTCAGCAGTGCGCTGAGCCAGTTGGCGCACTTCATCAGCCACCACGGCAAAACCACGGCCCATTTCCCCGGCGCGCGCCGCTTCGATCGCTGCGTTAAGCGCCAGCAGGTTGGTCTGGTCGGCGATGCCCTTGATCACGTCGACCACACCGCCAATTTCGTCGCTGTCCTTGGCCAGCTGGGTCACCGTCTGGCCGGTTTCACCCACCGCTGCCGACAGGCGCTCGATGGCATCGCGGGTTTCCCCGGCAATCTGCCGCCCCTGGCTGGTCAGGCGGTTGGCTTCCTGGGTGGCGTCGGCGGTGCGCTGTACATGGTTGGCCACTTCCTGCGTGGTGGCGGCCATCTGGTTGACTGCAGCGGCGACCTGCTCGGTTTCTACCCGCTGACGCTCAAGCCCCGAGGAGCTCTTGTGCGCCAGGGCGTCGGACTGGCGCGCCTGGTCGCTGAGGTGTTCGGCACTGTCCTGCAGGCGGGTCAGGCAGGTTTTCAGGCGGGCGTCCTGGCTGAGCATGGCCATTTCCAGGCGCGCCTGCACACCACGGCTGTCGGTAAACATCTGTGCGATCAGCGGGTCGGAGGTGGTCTGTTCGGCCAGGCGCAGCAAGCGCTTCAGGCCGCGCTGCTGCCAGCCCAGGCCAAGCAGGCCCAACGGTACGGAAAGCCCGGCGGCCAGGGCGAAGCCCCAGGAGTGGCCAAGCCAGTTACCGATCAGGAAGCCTACCTGGCTGATCAGGATGAACGGCAGCCAGTCCTGCAACACCGGCAGCCACTTGTCGCGGCGCGGTACTGGCGGCTTGCCCTGATTGATGCGCTGGTACAGCGCCTCGGCGCGACGGATCTGCTCGGCGGTGGGCTTGACCCGCACGGACTCGAAGCCCACGACCTGGTTGTTGTCGTAGATCGGCGTGACATAGGCGTTGACCCAGTAGTGGTCGCCAGACTTGCAGCGGTTTTTGACAATGCCCATCCAGGGTTGGCCCTGCTTGAGCGTTTGCCACATATGGGCGAACACGGCAGGCGGCACGTCGGGGTGACGCACCAGGTTGTGCGGCGCACCGGTCAGCTCTTCGCGGGTGAACCCACTGATTTCGATGAAGGCATCGTTGCAGTAGGTGATCACACCCTTGGCATTGGTGGTGGAGATCAACCGCTGCTGGGCAGGGAAAGTCCGTTCTCTCTGGGTAATCGGCTGGTTGTTACGCATGGGTTGATAGTCCGCAAGGCTTTCGACAGGTATCGGCAAGGGACTGGTTTTATTGAATGATTATTTAATGTGAACGATTGCAGGCATGCCAGCCTTGCCTGGGGCCGCTGTGTGGCCCCAGGCTTTGCTGACTTAGCCGGCAATCAGCTGTCGCAGCACATAATGCAAAATCCCCCCTGCCTTGAAGTACTCCACCTCATTCAGGGTATCGATACGGCACAGCACCTCGATCTGCGCCTGCTGCCCATCCTCGCGGGTGATGCGCAAGGGCAGGCTCATGCCCGGGCGGATCTGCGCGCCATTCAAACCCAGCACATCGATTTGCTCCTTCCCGGTCAGCCCCAGTTGCTTGCGGTCGTCACCGGCCTTGAACTGCAGCGGCAGCACGCCCATGCCCACCAGGTTGGAGCGGTGAATACGCTCGAAGCTTTCCGCCAGCACGGCCTTGACCCCCAGCAGGTTGGTGCCCTTGGCTGCCCAGTCGCGGCTTGAGCCGGTGCCGTATTCCTGGCCGGCAATCACCACCAGCGGGGTGCCTTCCTGCTGGTAGCGCATGGCCGCGTCGTAGATCGACAGCTTCTCGCCGCTGGGCACATGCAAGGTGTTGCCGCCTTCTTCACCCGCCAGCATTTCGTTGCGAATGCGGATGTTGGCGAAGGTGCCGCGCATCATCACTTCATGGTTGCCACGCCGCGAACCGTAGGAGTTGAAGTCGCGTGGCTCCACCCCCTGCTCACGCAGGTAGCGCCCGGCGGGGCTGTCGGCCTTGATGTTGCCGGCCGGTGAGATGTGGTCGGTGGTCACCGAGTCGCCCAGCAGCGCCAGCACACGCGCACCCTGGATGTCGACGATCTGTGGCGGCGGGCCGCTGATGCCGTCGAAGAACGGCGGGTGCTGGATATAGGTAGAGTCGGGCTGCCACACGTAGGTGGCGGCCTGCGGCACCTCGATGGCCTGCCATTGCGCATCGCCGGCGAACACTTCGGCATATTCCTTGTGGAACATCGCCGTGTCGACCTTGGCTACGGCTTCGGCAATTTCCTGCTGGCTGGGCCAGATGTCGCGCAGGTAAACCGGCTGACCGTCCTTGCCGGTACCCAGCGGGTCACGCGTCAGGTCCAGCCGTACGCTGCCGGCCAGGGCGTAGGCCACCACCAGGGGCGGCGAGGCCAGCCAGTTGGTCTTGACCAGTGGGTGCACACGGCCTTCGAAGTTACGGTTGCCCGACAGCACTGACGCCACGGTGAGGTCGGCGCTGCCGATGGCTTTCTCGATCGCTTCATCCAGCGGGCCGGAGTTGCCAATGCAGGTGGTGCAGCCATAGCCGACCAGGTCGAAGCCCAACTGGTCGAGGTAGGGGGTGAGCCCGGCGGCCTTGAAGTAGTCGGTGACCACCTTGGAGCCCGGTGCCAGCGAACTCTTGACCCAGGGTTTGCGTTGCAGGCCCTTTTCCAGCGCCTTTTTCGCCACCAACCCGGCGGCCATCATCACACTGGGGTTGGAGGTGTTGGTGCACGAGGTGATCGCGGCAATCACCACTGCACCATCGCGCAGGGTGTGGGTCTGGCCTGCATGGTTGTAGTCGATCTCGCCGGCCTGGTCGGCGTTGCCCACCGCTACGCCGCCACCACCCTCGCTTTCCAGGCGGCCGACGTCCTTGGCCAGCGGTTTGGGTTGCAGCTCGATGAAGTGGTCAAATGCCTGGCTGACCTGGCCCAGCGCTACCCGGTCCTGTGGCCGTTTAGGCCCGGCCAGGCTGGCTTCGACCTCGTGCATGTCCAGCGCCAGGCTGTCGCTGAACAGCGGCTCCTGGCCAGGCAGGCGCCACAGGCCTTGGGCTTTGCAGTAGTGCTCGACCAGTTGCACGGTCGCTTCGGGGCGGCCCGACAGGCGCAGGTAGTCCAGGGTCACCTGGTCGACCGGGAAGAAACCGCAGGTGGCGCCGTATTCCGGCGCCATGTTGGCAATGGTCGCCCGGTCGGCCAATGGCAGCTCGGCCAGGCCATCGCCGTAAAACTCGACGAACTTCCCGACCACGCCTTTCTTGCGCAGCATTTGCGTAACCGTCAGCACCAGGTCGGTGGCGGTGATGCCTTCGCGCAGCTTGCCGGTCAGCTTGAAACCGATCACTTCGGGGATCAGCATCGACACGGGTTGGCCGAGCATGGCCGCCTCTGCCTCGATGCCTCCGACACCCCAGCCGAGCACGCCCAGGCCATTGATCATGGTGGTGTGCGAGTCGGTACCCACCAGGGTGTCGGGGAAGGCGTAGGTGCGGCCATCGGCTTCACGGGTCCATACCGTGCGGCCCAGGTACTCCAGGTTGACCTGGTGGCAGATGCCGGTGCCCGGCGGCACCACGCGGAAGTTGTCGAAGGCGCTCTGGCCCCAACGCAGGAAGGCATAGCGTTCGCCATTGCGCTGCATTTCGATGTCGACGTTCTCGTTGAAGGCTTGCGGTGTGCCATAACGGTCGACCATCACCGAGTGGTCGATCACCAGGTCCACCGGTGACAGCGGGTTGATCCGCTGTGGGTCGCCACCGGCCTTGGCCATGGCCGCGCGCATGGCGGCCAGGTCGACCACGGCCGGCACGCCGGTGAAGTCCTGCATCAGCACCCGCGCCGGGCGGTACTGGATCTCGCGGTCGGAGCGCCGCTCGCCCAGCCACTGGGCAAGGGCGCGCAGGTCGTCGCCGGTGACGGTATGGCCGTCCTCCCAGCGCAGCAGGTTTTCCAGCAGCACCTTCAATGACATGGGCAGGCGTTGCAGGTCACCCAGCTGGCGGGCGGCTTCGGTGAGGCTGAAATAGTGGTAGGTCTGGTTGCCGACCTGGAGGGGCTTGAGGGTGTTCAGGCTATCGAGCGAGGGCATTGCCAACTCCTTCTGCGCCGGTGCCCGGCAAATACTCAAGGTTTACCGGTGTCACCGCTCTGTTTCGGTCCGCACGGTACGGACCTGGCTGAAAGGTCAGGTTAGACCGCTTTGCGGCCCCTGACCCTTTTCTGGACCGATGGGGCATGTCGCAGGTTCCGATCTTCCTTTATCATCGCCGCCCTGCCGGCGCCTGTTGCGCGCCAGCCGTAGTGGAGTGAGAGATGAATACCCTGTTCATGCATTGCCGGCCCGGTTTCGAGGGCGAGGTTTGCGCCGAAATCAGCGAACATGCCGCCCGCCTGGGCATTGCCGGCTATGCCAAAGGCAAGCCACAAAGTGCCAGCGCCGAGTTTGTCTGCAGTGAAGACGGCGGTGCCGAGCGGTTGATGGGGGCGCTGCGCTTCAACGAGCTGATTTTCCCTCGGCAGTGGGCCCGTGGCGGTTTTGTCGAGTTACCGGAAAGTGACCGGATCAGTGTGCTGCTGGCGCAGTTGGCCGACTTCCCGGTGTTCGGCAGCCTGTGGCTGGAAGTGCTGGACAGCAACGAAGGCAAGGAAGTGTCCACCTTCTGTCGCAAGTTCGAAGTGCCGCTGCGCAAGGCCCTGGAAAAGGCCGGCCGCCTGGTCGACGATGCCAGCCGCCCACGGCTGCTGCTCACCTTCATCAGCGGCCGGCGGGTGTTTGTCGGCCTGGCCCCGGCCAACAACAGCGCGTTGTGGCCCATGGGCATCCCGCGCCTGAAATTCCCCCGCGAGGCACCCAGCCGTTCGACCCTCAAGCTGGAAGAGGCCTGGCACCAGTTCATCCCGCGTGAGCAGTGGGAACAGCGCCTGGGCGATGACATGACCGGTGTCGACCTGGGCGCCTCGCCGGGTGGCTGGACCTACCAGCTGGTACGTCGTGGCATGCTGGTGACGGCCATCGACAACGGGCCGATGGCCGAAAGCCTGATGGACACCGGCCTGGTGCAGCACTTGATGGCCGACGGTTTCACCTGGCAGCCGAAGCAGCCGGTGGACTGGATGGTGTGCGACATTGTCGAGAAGCCGGCGCGCACCACTTCGCTGATCGAAACCTGGCTGGGTGAGGGGTTGTGCCGCGAGGCAGTGGTCAACCTGAAGCTGCCGATGAAGCAACGCTATGCCGAAGTACGCCGGTTGCTCGACCGCATGGAGGCGACGTTCAAGGCGCGCAAGATCCGGGTATCGATTGCCTGCAAGCAGCTGTATCACGACCGTGAGGAAGTGACTTGCCATCTGCGCAGACTGGACCTGAAGCCGCGCTGATTTCGGGGGCTGCAAGCCAGCCCCTTGGTCGAAACGGCCCTATGCGCGACAATAACGATCATTTGTGGAGCCCCCCATGACCGATTTCACCCCCGACGCCATCCTCGACGCCACCGGCCTGAACTGCCCGGAACCGGTAATGATGCTGCACCAGCATGTGCGCAACCTGGCCGCTGGCGGCCTGCTGAAAGTCATCGCCACCGATCCGTCGACCCGTCGTGACATTCCCAAGTTCTGCAACTTCCTCGGCCACGAATTGCTGCAGCAGCAAGAGGACGCCGGCACCTTCCTGTACTGGATCCGCAAAAAAGCCGACTGAAGCGCTCTGGAACACGCCCCGCGTTGCGCCTACACTGCGTTCCCCAGACAGGAGAGCGCCATGCTGATAGTTGCCGACGAGAACATCCCGCTGCTCGATGCCTTCTTCCAGGGTTTCGGTGAAATTCGCCGCTACCCGGGCCGAAGCCTCGATGCCGCCAGCGTCAAGGACGCCGATATCCTGCTGGTGCGCTCGGTGACCAAGGTCGACCGCCAGCTGCTCGAAGGCAGCCGCGTACGCTTTGTCGGCACTTGCACCATCGGCACCGATCACCTGGACCTGGACTACTTTGCCGAAGCCGGCATCCGCTGGAGCAGTGCGCCAGGCTGCAATGCACGCGGCGTGGTCGACTACGTGCTGGGCAGCGTACTGACCCTGGCCGAGCTGGATGGCGTGGCACTGCCCGAACGCGTGTATGGCGTGGTGGGTGCGGGTGAGGTGGGCAGCCGCTTGGTGCGGGTGCTTCACGGCCTGGGCTGGAAGGTACTGGTGTGCGACCCGCCGCGCCAGGCCGCCGAAGGTGGCGACTACGTCAGCCTCGAGACGATTTTGCAGCAGTGCGATGTGATCAGCCTGCATACCCCGTTGCAGCGTGCCGGCGAGCACCCGACCTGGCACTTGTTGGGCCAGGCGCAGCTGGCGCAGTTGCGCCCAGGGGCCTGGCTGATCAACGCCAGTCGTGGCCCGGTGGTAGACAACGCCGCCTTGCGCGAGCTGCTGCTGGACCGTGAAGACGTGCATGCGGTGCTGGATGTGTGGGAGGGCGAGCCGCAGGTCGACCTGCAACTGGCCGACCTGTGCACGCTGGCTTCGCCGCACATTGCCGGCTACAGCCTCGATGGCCGCCAGCGTGGCACGGCGCAGATCTATCAGGCGTTGTGCCGCTTCCTCGGCGTGGACGAGCAGGTGCAACTGGCAGACTTGCTGCCCCGGCCGCCACTGGCACAAATCGAACTGGATGCCAGCACCGACCCGGCCTGGGCCTTGGCGACCCTGTGCCGCGCCGTGTACGACCCGCGCCGCGACGATGCGGACTTCCGCCGCAGCCTGAGCGACGACCCGCAGCTGCAGCGGGCGGCGTTCGACCAGTTGCGCAAGCAGTACCCGCCACGTCGCGAGATCGAAGGGCTGGCGGTGCGCTTGCGGGGTGAGTCGCCGCAGCTGGCACAGCTGGTCAGTGCCTTGGGTGGGGTGCTGGCCTGATTCAGGCCAATAAAAACCCGGCGCAAGCGCCGGGTTGCAAGTAATTCGCAGATCAACCTTCGCGTACGCGCTTGACCCGGCTCTTCTCCAGCGCCTCGCAGGCCTGCTGGATCATCTGCTCGGTAATCGGCACTTCGCGCCCTTGGGCGTCGATGATCGAGCCACACACCTTAGGTTGCGGGGTGGTCTTGGGCTTTTGGTTGTCGCTGCCATGCTGCAAGCTCATTCGGTGTCTCCTCATCAGGTTCTGGCCCAGGTTAGCCCTGAGCCGTGACTGGCCTGTGACTGTTTCCGTATCACGCTGGAAACAGTCCAACAGAAACGCTGTGAAAGCTCCATAGTCTGGTTAGACCGATGGGCTATAGCAACCTGCAGGCATTCCCACAGCCTGGATGAGTGGTAGTCTGCGGCTTCCCCCGCATTGTGGTCGTCGCCATGCCCGAATCGGTTTCCCCACGTCAGCGCCGCGCCTTGCGCCTGGCCTGGCAGTTCGTCCGCCCCTATCGCCGGCAAGTGCTGCTGGCCTTCCTGGCCCTGGTGGTCACTGCCGCCATCACCCTGTCGATGGGCCAAGGTATCCGCCTGTTGGTGGATCAGGGCTTCATGACCCGCTCCGCGCACCAGCTCAACCAGACCATCGGGTTGTTCCTGCTGCTGGTGCTGGCCCTGGCGGTGGGCACTTTCAGCCGCTTTTACCTGGTCTCGTGGATTGGCGAGCGGTGTGTGGCCGATATCCGTCGCGCCGTTTTCGATCACCTGATCGGCCTGCACCCCGGCTTTTTCGAAGACAACCGCAGCTCCGAGATCCAGTCGCGGCTGACGGCGGACACCACCTTGCTGCAGTCGGTCATCGGCTCATCGTTGTCGATGTTCCTGCGTAACGCGTTGATGGTCATCGGCGGCGTGGTGTTGCTGTTCATCACCAACCCCAAGCTCACCAGTATCGTGGTGGTGGCCCTGCCGTTGGTGCTGGCACCTATCCTGCTGTTTGGCCGTCGGGTGCGTAGCCTGTCGCGGCAGAGCCAGGACCGGGTGGCCGATGTGGGCAGCTACGTGGCCGAAACGCTGGGGCAGATCAAGACGGTGCAGGCCTACAACCACCAGGCGCACGACCGCGAACTGTTCGCGGGCACGGTCGAAGCCGCGTTTAGCGTGGCCCGCAAGCGGATTGCCCAGCGTGCCTGGCTGATCACCCTGGTGATCGTGCTGGTGTTGGGGGCGGTGGGGGTGATGTTGTGGGTCGGCGGCATGGACGTGATTGCCGGGCGTATTTCTGCAGGCGAGCTGGCTGCATTCGTGTTCTACAGCCTGATCGTCGGTAGCGCCTTCGGTACCCTCAGTGAGGTGATCGGCGAGCTGCAGCGTGCCGCCGGTGCCGCCGAGCGTATTGCCGAACTGTTGGCTGCGCGCAGTGCAATCCTGCCGCCCGGGCTGGCGCAGGCGCTACCAAAACAGCGGGCCAGCGGGCACATCGAATTGCAGCAGGTGGTGTTCGCCTACCCGTCACGGCCTACGGTGGCGGCCGTCGATGGCCTGAGCCTGGCCATCGAACCAGGGCAGACCGTTGCCCTGGTTGGCCCCTCGGGTGCAGGCAAGTCGACCCTGTTCGATTTGTTGCTGCGTTTTTACGACCCACAGCAAGGGCGCATCCTGCTCGATGGCCAGGCGATTACCGCCCTCGACCCTGACCAGCTGCGCCGCCAGTTCGCCCTGGTGGCGCAAAACCCCTCGCTGTTCCGTGGCACGGTGGAGGCCAACATCCGCTATGGCCGGCCCGAGGCAACCCTGGCGGAAGTCGAGGCAGCCGCCCGCGGTGCCTATGCCGATGAATTCATCCGGCAGCTGCCGCAAGGCTACCAGACGCCCTTGGGCGAGGGCGGCATCGGGCTTTCCGGTGGGCAGCGGCAGCGCCTGGCGATTGCCCGGGCGTTGCTGGTGGATGCGCCGATCCTGTTGCTGGATGAAGCCACCAGCGCCCTCGACGCACAGAGCGAGCACCTGATCCAGCAGGCGTTGCCCAGCCTGATGGCCGGGCGCACCACGCTGGTGATCGCCCATCGCCTGGCCACGGTGCAGCATGCCGAACGAATCGCGGTCATCGACAAGGGGCGGCTGGTGGCAGTGGGCACACACCGTCAGTTGATCGAGGAAAGCCCGCTGTATGCGCGGTTGGCGGCCTTGCAGTTCACCACAGGGTAGGGTGTCGCGGTTTTGTAACATTTTTGTAGCAATTGCCTGAGAGTATCTGCCTCAACTGTTGCGTAAGTGCTCGACCTGGCTGCCATTGCTTGATGGCAGCTTTTTTTTGGCCTGCCAGTCATGGGGGCTGCACAGCGGCCCCAGCCCTCTCTCTCTGGTTCCGAGACCCTAGATGTTGCGTAAATCCCTCAGAGTGCAAATTCTCTCGCTGCTCGGCGGCAGCCTGGCGGCGATGTTGCTGATCGCCCTGGTGTGTTTCCAGTTCCTGTCGTCCAGCGTGCGCGGTTATGCCGAGCTGGTCGACGGGCCGCTGCGGGCCTCGCAATTGATCGACGAAGCCAACCTGCAATTCAAGATTCAGGTACAGGAATGGAAGAACGTGTTGCTGCGCGGGCGTCAGCCGGCAGACATGGACAAGTACTGGCAGCAGTTCCAGGCCCGTGAACAACAGGTTCAAGCGCTGCTCGGGCAATTGATCGACAGCAGCGACGCCAGGCTCAAGGCGCCGTTGCAGCAGCTGCGTGACAGCCACCGGCAGTTGGGCCAGGCCTATGCGCAGGGCCGCCAGGCCTTCCTTGCCGCAGGTGGTGACCCGGTAGCCGGCGACCAGGCGGTCAAAGGCGTGGACCGCGCCGCCAGCGAGCAGATGAGCGAGCTGGTCGAGCAGTTGCGTGCCGATGCGCGCCAGCGTGCGGCCAGCATCAGCGCCAGCGCCGAGCGCACGGTATGGCTGGGCTTGCTGGTGATGTTGGCTTCGGCGGTGCTGGTGGGGCTGCTCAGCCTGTGGCTGGTCAACCGTAGCCTGATCGAGCCGATCCGCCAACTGATCGAGTATGTCGCGCAACTGAGCCAAGGGCGTTTCGCCGCCCGGGTCGATAGCCGCCGTGAAGATGAACTGGGGCGCCTGGCGCGGGCTGCCAACACGCTGCGCGACTTCCTTGCCGAGACCGTTGGCCGCCTGCAGGACAACGCGCAGGAGCTGGAAGGCGCCAGTGGCCAGTTGCGCAGCATCGCCGGCGACATGGCCCGTGGCACCCACGACCAGTTCCAGCGTACCGACCAGGTGGCCACGGCCATGCACGAGATGTCCGCCACCGCCCAGGAAGTCGCCCGCCATGCCGCCGAGGCCGCTCGCGCGGCAGATGACGCCGACCACAGCGCCCAGGCTGGCGAACAGGTGATGCAGCAGACCATCGACATCATCGGGGTGGTCAACCGCGAAATCGCCGGCACGGCGGCGGTAATCCGCGACCTGGAGCACGACAGCACGCGCATTGGCAAAGTGCTGGAGGTGATCCGTGGCATCGCTGAGCAGACCAACCTGCTGGCGCTCAACGCAGCCATCGAAGCGGCCCGTGCTGGCGAAGCCGGGCGTGGTTTTGCGGTGGTTGCCGATGAGGTGCGCAGCCTGGCCCAGCGCACGGCTGCGTCGATTGCCGAGATCCACCAGATCATCGAAGCCGTGCAGTCGGGGGCGGTGGAAGCGGTCAAGGCGATCGAAAGCGGCCAGCAGCGCAGCGAGGAAGGGGCCGAGCAGGTGCAGCAGGCCGGGCAGATGCTGCAGCGCATCACCCAGTCCGTAGAGGCGATCCGCGACATGAACCGACAAATCGCCACGGCGGCCGAAGAGCAGACCAGCGTAGCCGAAGACATTTCGCGCAACCTGATCGAAATCACCCGTATTGCCACGGCCAACCAGCAGGCCGTGCAGCATACCGAGCAGGCCGGGCAGCGCTTGCATGGGTTGTCGGGGCAGTTGGGTGAGGTGACCTCGCGCCTGACGGCCTGACCGTTTTCAGGCACAACAAAAAGCCCGCACAAGGCGGGCTTTTCGAGCAGGATCTGGTCGGAGAGACAGGATTCGAACCTGCGGCCTTCTCGTCCCGAACGAGACGCGCTACCTGGCTGCGCTACACTCCGATGAACAAAATCCTACTGCATCCCGTTTTTGCACACAAGCCCTTGTTGTTTAAAGGGGCTTTGCAAAACGGGCGCCTGGATCACAGCTCTTTGACGGTGCGGATCTGGTCCTTGTTCAGGCGGGTGCGCTTGCCATCCAGTTGCTCGAATTCGTAGAAACCGGAGTCTTCATCGTACTTCGGGGTGTCCGTGGCCTGGATTTCGCGGCCATCGTTCAGGGTAATGACGGTCGGCGAAGCGCAGCCGGCAAGGGCGCCCAGGCCCAGGGCGAGCAGGAAGGCGGGTAGGGTCCGTTGAATCATCGTGTTTCTCCAGTGCGATGGTGCTAGTTGTCAGTTAAGACGCAGGGTGTCCATGCAAGTTCCTTCTTTAGTGCAGCATAGCGGCAAACCCGGCCTATTGACCGAGGGCAATCGCCATGGGCGCAACGTCGGGAAAGGTGCGCTGTGATATAACTGCGGGCATCTCATCCTGTTGTGACGGACACCCATGAAAGCCAAGGCAGATACCCCCTTCGTGGCGCTGAACATCGCCGTGCTCACGGTCAGCGACACCCGTACTTTCGACACCGACACCTCCGGGCAGCTGTTCGTCGACCGCCTGAGTGCGGCCGGCCACCGTTTGGCCGAGCGCGTGCTGCTCAAGGATGACCTGTACAAGATCCGCGCCCAGGTTGCCACCTGGATCGCCGATGACAACGTGCAGGTAGTGTTGATCACGGGGGGGACCGGCTTTACCGGCCGCGACAGCACCCCCGAGGCGGTGGCCTGCCTGCTGGACAAACAGGTAGAAGGGTTTGGAGAGTTGTTCCGGCAGATCTCCGTGGCCGACATTGGCACCTCCACGGTGCAGTCGCGTGCCTTGGCCGGGCTGGCCAACGGTACCTTGGTGTGCTGCCTGCCGGGCTCGACCAACGCCGTGCGCACCGGTTGGGATGGCATCCTTGCCGAACAGCTCGATGCCCGCCATCGCCCGTGCAACTTCGTTGCGCACCTGAAGCAGGCAGCGGCCTGTGACAGCCGTGGCTGAGGCCGGCCAGGCCCGGCCGCTGATGCCGGTGGAGCAGGCCCTGGAGCAACTGCTGGCGCTGGCCGAGGCGGCGCCCATCCGCGAGACCGAGAACCTGCCGCTGGCCGAGGCCGAAGGCCGCGTGCTGGCCACCGACCTGGTGGCCTCGCTCGACCTGCCGCCCTGGCCGAACAGCGCCATGGACGGTTATGCCTTGCGCAGCGCCGACTGGCAGGGCCAGCCGCTGCCGGTCAGCCAGCGCATTTTTGCCGGGCATGCGCCACAGCCGCTGCAGCCAGGCACCTGCGCGCGCATCTTTACGGGTGCGCCGGTGCCGGAAGGGGCCGACTGCGTCGAGATGCAGGAAAACACCGAGGTGCTCGAAGATGGCCGGGTACGCTTTCTTGAAACGTTGCAAACCGGGCAGAACATACGCCCTCAGGGCCAGGAAACCCGCAAGGGTGAGCAGGTAATGAGCGCCGGCACCCGCCTTGGGCCGATCGAACTGGGCCTGGCGGCGACCCTGGGCCATGGTCGCCTGGATGTGGTGCGCAAGGTACGGGTGGCGGTGCTGTCCACCGGTGACGAACTGGTCGAGCCCGGCCTGCCGCTGGGCCCTGGGCAAATCTACAACAGCAACCGTCGGCTGCTGGTCAGCTGGTTGCAGCGACTGGGCTGCGACGTGGTCGATGCGGGCATCCTGCCGGATGACCTTGCACGTACCCGTGCCTGCCTGGCGTCGCTGGGCGACGTTGACCTTATCTTGTCTACCGGCGGTGTCTCGGTGGGGGAGGCCGACTACCTCGGTGCTGCCCTGCGCGAAGCCGGCGAGCTGGCGTTGTGGAAGCTGGCGATCAAACCGGGCAAACCGCTGACCTTCGGTCACTTCCAGGGCGTGCCGGTGATCGGCCTGCCGGGCAACCCTGCCTCGACCTTGGTCACCTTTGGCCTGCTGACCCGGCCCTACTTGCTTCGTCGTCAGGGGGTGGCCGATGTCACGCCGCTGCGTTTCGACATGCCGGCGGGCTTCGACTGGCCCAAGCCTGGCACGCGCCGCGAATACCTGCGCGCGCGCATCGAACAGGGCCAGGTGCGCATCTACAAGAACCAGAGCTCGGGGGTGCTGCGCAGTGCCGCCTGGGCCGAGGGCCTGGTGGAGGTGCGCGAAGGCAGTACGCCAAAACCGGGCGATAGCGTGCCGTTCATCCCCTTCAGCGAGCTACTTGGCTGAGCGGCCCAGCCAGGCACTGCCCAGCGGCGCGGCCTCGGCGGGCGCTGCCTGGGCCAGGCGCATGTGCACGTTCTCCAGTTGCTGGGCCGCCACGCTCCAGTCGTGGCGTAGTCGGGCGAATTGCCGCCCGGCATCGCTCAGTTGGCTCATGCGCCAGGGCTGGTTGAGCAGTTGGGTGATCAGCAGGGCGAGCTGGTCACCGTCATCACTGCCCAGGTAGTGCTCACCGTTGTTCGCGGCCAGGCCCGATACGCCTTTGCCGGTGGTGATCACCGGCAGGCCGGCGGCCATGGCCTCGAGGATTTTTACTTTGGAGCCGCCGGCATAGCGCAGCGGGGCGAAGAACAGTGCCGAACGCTTTTGCAGCTCGCGCAGGTCAGGGCGGTAACCGAACCATTCGATGCGCGGGTCGTTCCAGTGCAATTTCCAGCTGATCGGCAGCGCATGCCCGGCTATCGCCAGGCGCACCGCCGGGTTGCTCATCCACACTTGCGGCATGATGTCTTCCAGCGCCCACTCGATGGCTTCCAGGTTGGCGCCATACTCGAAGTTGCCCACGAACAACAAGCGCTGGCTATGCAGCGCCGGTTGCACGTGCTGGTAGAAATCACAATCCACACCATTGACCACCACGTTCACCGGGCGCCCGCTGATTTGCGCGATCAGCTCGGCATCGTGGGCGCTGACCGCCACCAGCTCGGTAGGTTGGCGCAGCACCCGCTGTTCCCAGCGCCGGTAGCGCCAGCGGTCAAAGGCATTGAGCGGGCGCAGCCAGAGCGGCAGGCGGTCGTGGCAGGCACCGCCCATCACGGACTCCAGCGTGTGCTCGCTGAGCATGTAGGGCAGCCCGCGCGCCTGCAGAGCCTTTTCGAACGGCTGGAAGCTGTAGCTGTGCTCGATCTGGATCACGTCCCACGGTTCGTCCAGCAACTGCTCGAAGCGGTGCCGCAGGCAAGGGGACAGGCCATTGATGATCGCCCGCATGGGGTAGTCGATGATCGGCGAGGCCAGCAAGTTCAGCGGGCTGTGCAGTGGCCGGCGGGGTAGCACGATCAGCCGTTCGAGTAGCGGCTCCAGGGCTTCGCGGGCCGCATCGCTAAGCGGGATTTTCGACTGCACCAGCAGGGTAATGCGGTGGCCTTGCTGTGCCAGTGCGCGCATCAGGTGGTATTGCCGGGTCTTGCTGCCGCTGGTCGTTGGCCAAGGCAGGTACGGCAGTGTCCAGAGAATGCGCATGACCCGGAATCCTCGCTGAAGGCTGCGGATGAAAAGACGCGCCCATCGGCAGCGCTATGCACTCCACTGCCGGGGGGCGCGTCCATGGCCAGGATCGAGATTGGCCCGGCGAACAGAAGTCAAAAGGCTGACCTCCCTAGGAAAAATGTTGGCCTGGGTCAAAAACTTGTCAAAAGTTCATTTTCTGAGCATAGCCGCGCATTGTCGGGTGTGGGAAAAAGACCGCGCCGGCTTCGTTATTTTTTTGCACCCATGCAACGATCCGTGGCTGCGCATGGTCGAGATCTGGGTGGTTCAACTTCACGGAGACGCGCAATGCAAGGGCGCAAGGCAATGCTGATCCTGCACGGCAAGCAGGCGATGAACGAAGAACTGCGCAGCGCCGTGCACGACCTGCGCGATACCGGCTGGGCACTGGATGTACGTGTCACCTGGGAGGCGGGTGATGCGCAGCGGCTGGTCGGTGAGGCGCTGAGCGCAGGCTACAGCCATATCGTCGCCGGTGGTGGGGATGGCACTTTGCGCGACGTGGCCGAAGCCATGGGGCTGGCCGGCGCCGATGCCAGCCTGGCGCTGTTGCCCCTTGGCACTGCCAACGACTTCGCCCGAGCCGCAGGTATACCGCTGGAGCCTGCTGCGGCTCTGGCGTTGCTGAACACGCCGGCCCAGGCGATAGACCTGGGCCAGGCTGGCGACCAGTTGTTCCTTAACATGGCCACAGGCGGATTTGGCAGCCAGGTTACCGCCAACACCTCCGAAGACCTGAAAAAAGTGCTGGGGGCGGCCGCCTACCTGTTCACCGGCTTGTCGCGCTTCAGCGAACTGCAGGCAGCTTCGGTGGAACTGCAAGGGCCTGATTTTCAGTGGCAAGGGAGCTTGCTGGCACTGGGTATCGGTAATGGCCGCCAGGCTGGGGGAGGGCAGGTGCTATGCCCTGAAGCGGTGGTGAACGACGGTTTGCTGGACATCGCCATCCTGCCTGCGCCGCAGGAAGTGGTCGGGGCTCTGCGCGATCTGCTGGCCGGTGATGGCCTGTTCGTTCGGGCCCGGCTGCCCTGGGTGGAAATCAAGAGTTCGCAGGGGCTGGATATCAACCTCGATGGCGAGCCGTTGCAGGCCGACAACCTGCGCTTTCAGGCCAGGCCAGCCGCGATACGCCTGCACCTGCCGGCCGGGTCGCCATTGCTCAGTCGTCCAGGCTGATGATTTTCTCGCGTACGGCAAACAGTACCAGGCCAGCCACGTCATGAATCTGCAGCCGCTTCATGATTTGCGAACGGTGGGTTTCGACCGTCTTGATAGACAGGCCAAGGCCCGCAGCGATTTCCCGGGTGGACTTGCCGCGCACGATCAGGCGCAGGATTTCCAGTTGCCGGGCCGTGAGGTTATGCCGCTCGCCAGCGGCCTGCTTGCCCTGTTTGGTGTGCCGTAGCGCCTGGTTGATGACGGTGTGGGCGATGGCCGGGCTGAGGTAGCGCTCGCCGTTGCGCACTGCGCTCAGGGCCTGCTCCAGTTCGGTGGCGCTGGTGTCCTTGAGCAGATAGCCGTGGGCGCCGCTTTCCAGCGCCCGCATGATCAGGTCGGGGTCGGTGTGCATCGACAGAATCAGCACTTTGCAGGCGTTGCCGCTGGCCCGCAGTTGAGTCAGGGCGTCCAGGCCGCTGGTGGAGCGCATCGAAATGTCCAGCAAGACGATGTCGGGCGCCAGCGTGCGCACCTGTTCGAGCAGTTGGCCGCCATCGTCAGCTTCGCCGATCACGTCATAGCCAGGAATGTCACAGACCAGCGCGCGCACCCCGGCGCGGATCAGCGAATGGTCGTCAACCAGCAGCAGTCTACAGGTCATGGGTGGCAGTACTCCGGGCGCGTTGCT
Source organism: Pseudomonas sp. RV120224-01b (assembly GCF_003208145.1). Lineage (NCBI taxonomy): Bacteria > Pseudomonadati > Pseudomonadota > Gammaproteobacteria > Pseudomonadales > Pseudomonadaceae > Pseudomonas > Pseudomonas sp. RV120224-01b. The sequence goes on from NZ_QKMQ01000001.1 coordinate 488,581, forward strand.
GGCTGCGCGGGGGCCAGGGGAACATCGCTTCGATCTGCGTGCCCAGGCCAGGCTGGCTGGTGATGTCGAGGCTGCCCTGCAACGCGGTTACCCGCTCCTGCATGCCGGCAAGGCCGCGCTGGCCTGCCTCGGCCGGGTGTCGGACGGGGATGAAGCCACGGCCATCGTCGTGGATCGACAGTGCCAGCCCTTCAGGGGTGCGCTGCAGGCGGATGACCAGGTTGTGTGCCTGGGCGTGGCGCAACATGTTGGTCACCGCCTCCTGGGTAATGCGGAACACGGCCATGGCCACGGCTTCGTCGATGCCGCCCAGGCGCTGGTTGCACGCCAGGCTCCAGTGCACGCTGCTGCTGGCCAGGGTACGTACCAGGTGCGCGCGCAGGCTGGCTTCCAGGCCAAGGCTGGCGAGCTGCCGAGGGTTGAGCAGGGCGGACACATCGCGCACGTTGCCCAGGGTGTCATCCAGCGTGCCGCGCAGGGCATCGCAGTGGCCCTGCAGCTCGTCGGGCATACGCCGCTGCAGCCACTGCAACTGCAGCTTCGCAGCGGTGAGCAATTGGCCGATATCGTCGTGAAGTTCCCGGCTCAGGTGCTGACGTTCGTCTTCCTGCACCTTGAGCATGCGCTCGGCCAGTTCGGCCGGGCGCAGGCTGATCGACCTGGCGCCCAGCCCCAGTTGAACGGCGGCGCCCAGCGTGGCGGCCAGCTGCAGCACCAGCAGGCTGGCCGGGATGGCCTGGCTGGCCAGGTACAGCGCCAGGTTCGCAACCAGCGAGGCCACGCACAGCCCGACCGTTGCCCAACGCAGCAGGGCAGCGCGGGAGCAGCAACGCAGAGAAGTCTTCAAGCGTGGGAACATAAGTAGGAAAGCCACTGAAGTATTGCTGATGGAGGCCTTGCACAATGCTGGTCAGAGGCTTTGGCGCAGTACTTTCGATGTTTTTTCGAATGCGTGATCTTGCAACCTTGCTTCAGGTTGCAAGCCTTTGTGGGGGCGCATATTACCACTTTGCATTGCATCGGTCGCGGCTGGGAAACGCTTTGAAACGCCTGCTGGTCCGGTCTTTTCGGGTAGCAAAGTGCCACCCTTTAATCGTGCTGTACGCACTTGTACTGCAACTAGCGGGGGCAGGGTTCAACTTGGGCCACTGAAAACCTGGAGAACTTTCCAAGTTTGACCATGGTGGGGCTTGAACAACGGTACTTAGTTGCACTATGCGTCAATTAAAGCGCCGGGTTAGACCGGTCAGGGCGGCTGCTGGCTGCCACTTCACCCTGGGTGTGAATGCACACGCTGCCTTGCTCATCGCATGACGTACAGGCTGACGCAAAAGGTTGTTGCACGACCTTTGCCAATTCACCCAGTAGCACCAGTTGCTCGCCGATGTCCAGGTTCAGCCGCCCGGTACGGGTGTCGACCAGTTCCAGTTGCCAGGCCAGCAGGGTCAGGCACTCCCCTATCGCGGGTAGGGCTACACGTTGCAGGCAACCACCGTGGCAGGCCGGGGCGAGCAACTGTTGAAGGGCAGTGGTGTAATGGGCGACTTCACGCAGGCCCAGGCGTGTGGCCTGACGGGCGAGGCTGTCGAGGGCGTTGCCCAGGCAGCGGCAGGCATCCGGATCATTGTCGATCAGTTCCAGATGCTGCAGGCATTCCTGCGCCTGGGTCAGCAGTACCTGGGCATCCAGCAGGAAGCCCTGCAGGGCATCGTCGAACGATAAGGCAGTGTCCATTGTCAGGTCCCCGCGCGTGGGGTAGGCGCAGGGGGCGGGCACGCCGAAACGATAGCTAGCAAAAGCCTGACTCCATTCATGCAGTGAGAATGGCGTCACATTAATGGCTAAAGGATATCGCGAACATCAGGTTGCGCCCGATTGCGACTAAGGGTTTCCCTGATGCGGGGCCAGGGTGGGGAACTTTTGCAGCCCCCTCGGTTTATCCCGGTGTGCCCGCAGTAAAGCATGATGGTAAAGTGATATCAATTGCCTTGGCGGTATTTTCCCGCAAGGGTCAAGGTGTGCGTGAAACCGCCGATACAGGGTAGATGATTTCACCTTTTCCGACTCAAGCCTGGGGGGTTTCCAATGGCTGGCATTCTCGACACGGTAGACCAACGCACGCAATTGGTGGGTGAGAACCGCCTGGAAATTCTGATGTTTCGCCTGGCCGGTCGCCAGTTGTTCGCGATCAACGTGTTCAAGGTGCAGGAGGTGCTGCAACTGCCCAAACTGACCTTGATGCCCCAGCGCCACGCCTTCGTCTGCGGTGTGGTCAACCTGCGCGGGCAGACCCTGCCGGTGATCGACCTGTCCCAGGCGATTGGCATGCGCCCGCTGCAGCCGGGGCCGGACAGCACCATCATCGTCACCGAGTACAACCGCTCGGTGCAGGCTTTCCTGGTCGGTGGTGTGGACCGCATCGTCAACATGAACTGGGAGTCGATCATGCCGCCGCCTTCCAGTGCCGGGCGCCAACACTACCTGACCGCCATCACCAAGGTCGATGACAAGCTGGTGGAGGTTATCGACGTAGAGAAGGTGCTGGCCGAGATCGTGCCGTACAACGCCCGGGTCTCTGGCGACAAACTCGCCGACCCGGTGCTGGCCCGGGCGCGTGGCCGCGAGGTGCTGCTGGTGGATGACTCCAGCGTGGCCTTGGCGCAGTTGCGCGATACGCTGTCCCAGTTAGGCGTGAAACTGCATGTGGCCAGTGATGGCCTGAAAGCGCTACGTATGCTCAAGGGCTGGGCCGATGCCGGCGAAGACGTGTGCGAGAAGCTGCTCATGGTATTTACCGATGCCGAAATGCCGGAAATGGACGGCTACCGGCTGACCACCGAGATCCGCAGTGATGCACGCCTGCGCCAGCTTTACGTGGTGCTGCACACCTCGCTGTCGGGCAGTTTCAACGAGTCCATGGTGAAAAAGGTGGGTTGCGACAACTTCCTGTCCAAGTTCCAGCCCGATCGCCTGGTCGACGTGGTCAAGCAACGCCTGCTACTGGACACCGCCACTGCGTGAACCTTGGGCCGGCCAGGTATAAGCTTGGCTTTTGGCATGACGCGAGGCAGCAGGGATGTTTCTCAGTGAGTTGTATCGATACCCGGTGAAGTCGGGGCAGGCGCAAAGCCTGCAGGCTTCACCGGTTGGGTTGCTGGGGTTGCAGGGTGACCGGCGCTGGATGGTGGTCGAGGAAGAAAACGGACGCTTCCTGACCCAGCGCGCATGGCCACAACTTGGCCAGTTGCAGGCGTGTGAAGACGACAGTGGCGAGTTGCTGCTGCAGGCGCCCGGGCAGGCACCATTGCGGGTACCTGTACCCGCTGCCGACGAAGCCCTGCGTGGCGTGACCATCTGGCGCGATACGTTGCGAGTGCCTGATGCAGGCGATGAAGTGGCGGCCTGGCTGAGCGAACTGCTGGGCAAGGCCGTGCGCCTGGTGCATTGCCCGGAGCAGCGTGCGCGCTACCTGCCCAATGGTTATGGTTTCAACAGTGACCGGGCGGCGTTTCCGGATGGTTTCCCCTTGCTGCTGATTGGCCAGGGCTCGCTCGATGAGCTCAGTCGGCGTGTTGGCCGGCCCATGGAGATGCTGCGCTTTCGGCCCAACCTGGTGGTGCAGGGGGCTGAGCCCTTCGCCGAAGATGGCTGGAAGCGGGTTCGCATAGGCAGCTTGGAGTTTCGTGTGCTCAAACCGAGTGTGCGCTGCATCTTTACCACGATTGACCCGGCTACCGGGGAGCGAAGTGCCGACCGGGAGCCTATGGCCACGCTCAAGACCTTCCGCGAGAAAGAGGGGGATGTGCTGTTCGGGCAGAACCTGGCGGTGGATGGCAGTGGGTGGCTTGAGGTAGGGATGGAAGTCGAAGTTCTGGAGTAACTTGGTTTGCTGCACTGGCCTCTTCGCGGGTTTACCCGCGAAGGGGCCGGTTCAGGCTCAGCAAACCTTACATGTCATCGAAATACCGCTCGTGCCAATCCACCAGCGGCTGCGGCGAATTCAGCTTCTGCCCGTAGATCACCGAATACGACAGCACGTTTTGCACATACTGGCGTGTTTCGTCGAACGGGATCGACTCCACCCACACATCGAAGCTCAGGTGCTTGGCGCCTTTCAGCCACTGGCGAACGCGCCCGGGCCCTGCGTTGTAGGCCGCCGAAGCCAGCACACGGTTGCCGTTGAACTGGCTGTGCACCTGGCTCAGGTACGCGGCGCCCAGCTGGATGTTCTTGTCCGGGTTCAGTACCTGCGCCGGTGACGCCAAGGGGATGCTGAACTTGCGCGCGGTTTCCTTGGCTGTGGCCGGCATCAGTTGCATCAGGCCGCTGGCACCCACCGGTGAGCGCGCATCCTCCATGAATGCACTTTCCTGGCGGGTGATGGCAAATACCCAGCTCGAATGCAGGCCGCGGACCTTGGCTTCGCGCACCAGCGTGTCGCGGTGGGCCATCGGGAAGCGGATGTCCAGATCGTCCCAGTACTGCGCCTGGCTGATGGTGCGGATGGCCGGGAAGTACCAACGCAGCTCATAGCCCAGGCGCGCCTGGGCAACCATTTCGTCGCGGGTGAAGTGGCGGCTCACGTGGTACCACTCGCGGCGGCCTTCGACGATCTGGCCGCGGGCGTGGAACTCCAGTGCGCGCTGGATACCGGGCGTGTTGCGTACCTTCTTGACCAGTTGCGGGCTCAGCAGCAGTGGCTTGTTGTTCAGCTGGTAAGGCGTCTGCGCCCGGTCGGCGGCGAGGAAGCCGTAGAAATCGCGCTCACGTGCCACGGTCTTGTACAGCAGCGGGATCTGCGGGTTATTCGGCTGTGCCAGCTCCAGGCTGCGTGCTTGCCAGTACTTCCAGCGGCTGCTGCTGGCCAGGTCCTGGGGTAGGCGTTTGGTCAGCTCGTAGGCGTCTTCCCAGCGGCCCAGGCGCAGCAGCAGGCGCAGGCGCCATTCGCTGACGGTGTTGTCGCGCAGTTCTGGGTCGTAGCGGGTCATCAGGTCGAGGGCGCGGGGGTCGTAGCGGCGTGCCAGGGTCAGGCCGATTTCGCGGGCGATAGCGACCTTCTCGTCGCGGGAAAAGTGCATGCGCTGGGCGTAATCGTCCAGCAAGGCCATGGCCCGCTCCGGGTCCTGGCGGGCCAGGCGGCGCAGGCCGAGGCTGACCACGTCGGACATGGCTTCGTTGACCGGGGTGAAGCGCGACGGCTGGTTGAGCAGCTCCGGTTTTTGCGCTACGTCGACCAGCAGGCGCCCTTGCGGGCCGAGGGTGGTCAGGGTCTTGACCAGGTTGTTGGCCAGGGCGTAGTTGCGCGCCTGGGCCGCCAGCTTGGTGCGTTCCCAGCGCTTGGCCTCGGTCAGCTGGCCTTCGGCGGCCCACATGCCGAACAGTGTGTCGCACGCGGCAGGTTGAGACTTGCCGACGTTCCACAGTTTGTCGGCCGTGGCGTAGCCCTCGGCACGCAACCCGTGGCTGAGCTGGTACTGGCCGTTGAGGCAGTCCAGTTCGGTGAAGTTGAGCTTGGGGTCGTAATATTTGACGAAGGTGTCCCACTCGCCCCGTTCGGCCAGCCAGCGCAACCAGCGCAGTTTCATCCAGTTGGCCTGAGGCAGGTCGCCGTGCTTGGCGAGGAAGCCTTCGATTTCCTGGTTGCTGGCGCTTTTCAGGCGGGCGGTAAGTTCGTCGTAGGCCAGGTAGGGCGTCAGCGGGTAGTCGTTCAGGGCCTGGGCGTAACGCAGGTACGGGCCTTTGTCGCCTTTGGCCAGCGCACGCTTGGCTTCGTCGTAGTACTGGCGTTGCAGGGTCAGGTCGGTGGCCTGCGCCGCGCAGGTGGCAGCGGTAAGCAGCAGGCAGGATGCAATATGTAACAGGCGGCTGCGCATGATACGTCCGGGCAGTAGAACCATGGGGAAGTGACGGCGGAGCCAGCACTGTTGAAAGCTATTGCCTTAGCTTAGCTGTTTGCCGGCAGCGGGTGAAAGCACTGTGCTTGTATCGGGATATTAAGTTCGACCAGATGTCGCCCGGCACTCGCCGGTTGGCCTGGCGGATGCCGTCGAGGGCCAAGTCAGGTAGAATGCGCGCCCGATTTATGGAGACCAACATGACCCTGCTCAAATTCAGCGATGTGTCCCTCGCATTCGGCGCCATGCCGCTGCTGGACAAAGTGTCCTGGCAGATCGCTCGTGGCGAGCGGGTGTGCATCATCGGCCGCAACGGCACCGGCAAGTCGAGCATGCTGCGCCTGGTCAAGGGCGAGCAGAAGGGCGATGACGGTGAAATCTGGCGTGCCCCGGGCCTGAAGATCGGCGAATTGCCGCAGGAACTGCCGGTGGCCGACGCGCGTACGGTGTTCGATGTGGTGGCCGCTGGCCTGGACGGCGTGGGCGAGTTGCTGGCGCAGTTCCATCACCTGAGCATGAACATCCAGGGTGACGAAGACCTGGAAAAGCTCATGCACGTCCAGCACGAGCTGGAAGCCCGCGATGGCTGGCGCCTGCAGCAGGTGGTAGAGAGCACCCTCAGCCGTCTGCAACTGCCCGCGGACAAGACCCTGGCCGAGCTGTCCGGTGGCTGGCGCCGCCGCGTGCTGCTGGCCCAGGCGCTGGTGTCCGAGCCCGACCTGTTGCTGCTCGACGAGCCCACCAACCACCTGGACATCGGTGCCATCGCCTGGCTCGAAGAAGCCCTGCGCGGCTTCAACGGTGCGGTGCTGTTCATTACCCACGACCGTTCCTTCCTGCAGAATCTGGCCACCCGTATCCTTGAGCTGGACCGTGGCGGCCTGATCGACTGGAACGGCGACTACGCCAGCTTCCTGGTGCACAAGGAGGCCGCACTGGCCGCCGAAGAAACGGCCAATGCGCTGTTCGACAAGCGTCTGGCCCAGGAAGAAGTGTGGATTCGCCAGGGCATCAAGGCCCGTCGTACCCGCAACGAAGGCCGTGTGCGTGCGCTGAAAGCCTTGCGTGTGGAGCGTGGCGAACGCCGTGAGCGCCAGGGCAAGGCCAACATCCAGATCGAGGCGGCGGAAAAGTCCGGCAAGCAGGTGATGGTGCTGGAAAACGTCAGCTTCCATCACCCTGACGGGCCGATGCTGGTCAAGGACTTCTCCATGGTCCTGCAGCGCGAGGACCGTATCGGTCTGCTGGGCGCCAACGGTACCGGCAAGACAACCTTGCTGAAGATGATGCTCGGCGACCTTGAGCCGACCGCAGGCAAGGTAGAGCGCGGCACCAAGCTCGAAGTGGCCTATTTCGACCAGATGCGCCACCAGCTCGACCTTGAAAAGACCGTGATCGACAACCTGGCCGAAGGCCGTGACTTCATCGAGATCGACGGCCAGAACCGCCACGTGCTGAGCTACCTGGGCGACTTCCTGTTCAGCCCGCAGCGTGCGCGCACGCCAGTCAAGGCGCTGTCGGGTGGTGAGCGTGCTCGCCTGCTGCTGGCCAAGCTGTTCAGCAAGCCGGCCAACCTGCTGGTGCTCGACGAACCCACCAACGACCTGGACGTGGAAACCCTCGAGTTGCTCGAAGAGGTGCTGTCCAACTACAAGGGCACTGTGCTGATCGTCAGCCACGACCGGGCCTTCCTCGACAACGTCGTCACCAGCACCCTGGTGTTCGAAGGCGAGGGCAAGGTGCGCGAGTATGTCGGTGGTTATGAGGACTGGATTCGCCAGGGTGGCTCGCCGAAGCTGCTGGGCGTGACCGAGAGCAAGGGCGGCAAGTCGGCCCTCAACAGTGCGGTGGTGGAGAAGGTCGAGGCCAAGCCTGCGCCTGTTGCTGCGCCGGTGGTGGAAGAGGCCTCGAAGAAGAAGCTCAGCTACAAGCTGCAGCGTGAGCTGGAGATGCTGCCGGGGCAGATCGACGCGCTGGAACAGCGCATGGCTGAAGCCCAGGAAGAAGTGAATGCGGCGGGCTTCTATCAGCGGCCGATTGCGGAGACTTCGGCGGTGCTGGCCAAGATCGAGAAGCTGCAGGGTGAGCTGGATGTACTGGTAGAGCGCTGGGCTGAGCTGGAAGGCTGATCGGAGCTGGCCTGTACCGGCCCTGTCGCCGGCAAGCCAGCTCCCACAGGTGCGCCACAGGCTTCAAGACTTGTGGTGTCCCTGTGGGAGCTGGCTTGCCGGCGATAGGGCCGGAACAGGTTAAATCATTCCTTCTTCAGCAACCGCACCGCCAGCACATCACACGGCGCCCCATGCAGCACGTCATTGGCCGTGGAACCCAGCAACAACGCCAGACCGTGACGGCCATGGCTGCCGACCACGATCAGGTCGCATTTCTGGTCCTTGGCCAGCTGGTGAATTTCCTGGCGCGGTTGGCCGTAGGTCAGGTGCGAGTCACCGCGCTGGATGTCCGGGTACTTGTTGAACAGTCGGTCCATGCGCTCCTTGGCCTGATCGAACTGTTGCTGTTGCAGTTGCGACAGGTCCATCGGCACGTCACCGCCAAATGCCATGGCCATCGGTTCGACGATGTGTACCAGTGACACCTTGGCGTTCGAAGGCGCGGCCAGCGCCATGGCGCGTTTGATCACCGGGTCGCATTCTTCGGTCAGGTCGACGGCGACCAACAAATGTTCGTATTGCATGAGCGGTACTCCTGACAATCGCGATAGAAGAAGTATGGTCGCTTTCGGGCGGGTCTTCCGTGAAAAATGGCTAACCAGCTCATTTGCAACGCTTTATGGGATCTACTGATATGACGGTATTGCTGGTGGTGTCAATCCTTGCGCTGATTCTCAGCCCGCTTTCCTGGCTGCGTTCCTCGCGCAAACAGAGTGAGCAGATGAAGCTGCGCCTGGAAGCAAGGCGCATGGGCCTGGCCATGCAGCTGGCGCCGCAGCAATGGCCGCACTGGCTGGAAAAGGAGCCGCCAAGCCCTTGCCCGCAGTACCACCGCGCCCGGCGCCGTGGGCACGAGGACAGCTTCAGCTTCTGGCAGGTCAGCCCGGGGGTGTGGTGGAACCAGTGGCGTGAACCCTGCGAAGACCCGCGCTTCGTGGAGGCCCTGGCGCGCTTGCCGGCGAGCGTTTACAAGGTCGAGGCGGATGCTCGGATGATCGCGTTGTACTGGACTGAGCGGGGCGATACGGCTGTATTGCAGGATGTTGCCTACGTCCTCGAAACCCTTGCCTGATACCTGCCTTGCACGGTCAGTGTAGGAGCGGGTTCACCCGCGAACACCGGCAAAGCCGGTGCCAGGCACCGCGGTGTCTGCTTCGCGGGTAAACCCGCTCCTACAGGGTGCGATGTAAATTCCAGATCATTGAACGACAAAGCGGCGGCTTGGCAGAACCCTGAAGGGGTGGGGTGCCAAGTCGCCGCTTTGCGTTCTGCTGCGCAGAAAAGGCCAGGCAGGCCGGGTATTCATTCAAGCAAGTGCCAGTGTAGCCGCCCGGGGTTGCCGTGCAAGCGGAAAGTTGCAGCACGCTGCAAGTGGCTGTGGTCAATCGCTGACATGAATGGCCGGCGATCACTGTCATCATGTTTTGTACCAAGACGATACAAAATGACTGGAAAGTCGCGTTTTCGCCATGCTCGTGAGCATTTGACAACGCCGATCTTTTCGGAGAATGTGTGCACACCCAAATCAAACGGGCGTATGAATTGAGCGTTTGTATGTCGTGACGCCAAGCCATACTTCCGACTAGCGCGCTGACGGGTGTGCCTGGGGCGGGGCAGTTAGGCCTGCTTTTGCTGCAGCGATCGGCGTGTACAGTTCAGCTTCCATATCGTGGAGATCAGTTGATGATTTACGAAGGTAAAGCCATCACGGTTAAGGCTCTTGAAAGTGGCATCGTCGAGCTCAAGTTCGACCTCAAGGGTGAGTCCGTCAACAAGTTCAACCGCCTGACCCTGAACGAGCTGCGCCAGGCCGTCGATGCCATCAAGGCCGACGCCTCGGTCAAGGGCGTGATCGTCAGCAGTGGCAAGGACGTGTTCATCGTCGGCGCCGACATCACCGAGTTCGTCGACAACTTCAAGCTGCCCGAGGCCGAACTGGTCGCCGGCAACCTGGAAGCCAACCGCATCTTCAACGCCTTCGAAGACCTCGAAGTGCCGACCGTTGCCGCCATCAACGGCATCGCCCTGGGCGGTGGCCTGGAAATGTGCCTGGCCGCCGACTACCGGGTCATGTCCACCAGCGCCAAGATCGGCCTGCCGGAAGTCAAGCTGGGTATCTACCCAGGCTTTGGCGGCACCGTGCGCCTGCCACGCCTGATCGGCTCGGACAACGCCATCGAGTGGATTGCCGCCGGCAAGGAAAACCGCGCCGAAGACGCCCTGAAAGTGGGGGCCGTCGACGCTGTGGTCGCCCCTGAGCTGCTGCTGGCCGGTGCCCTGGACCTGATCAAGCGCGCCATCAGCGGCGAGCTGGACTACAAGGCCAAGCGCCAGCCGAAGCTGGAAAAGCTCAAGCTCAATGCCATCGAGCAGATGATGGCCTTCGAAACCGCCAAGGGCTTTGTCGCTGGCCAGGCCGGCCCGAATTACCCGGCACCGGTCGAAGCCATCAAGACCATCCAGAAAGCTGCCAACTTCGGCCGCGACAAGGCGCTGGAGGTCGAAGCCGCAGGCTTTGCCAAGCTGGCCAAGACTTCGGTTGCCGAAAGCCTCATCGGCCTGTTCCTGAACGACCAGGAGCTCAAGCGCAAGGCCAAGGCGCATGACGAAATCGCCCACGACGTGAAGCAGGCTGCCGTGCTCGGCGCTGGCATCATGGGTGGCGGTATCGCTTACCAGTCGGCGGTCAAGGGCACCCCGATCCTGATGAAGGATATCCGCGAGGAAGCCATCCAGCTGGGCCTTAACGAGGCTTCCAAGCTGCTCGGCAACCGCGTCGAGAAGGGCCGCCTGACCCCGGCCAAGATGGCCGAGGCGCTCAACGCCATTCGCCCGACCCTGTCCTATGGCGATTTCGCCAATGTCGACATCGTCGTCGAAGCCGTGGTCGAGAACCCGAAAGTGAAGCAGGCCGTGCTGGCTGAAGTGGAAGGCCAGGTTAAGGACGATGCGATTCTCGCCTCCAACACCTCGACCATCTCCATCAACCTGCTGGCCAAGGCGCTCAAGCGCCCGGAAAACTTCGTCGGCATGCACTTCTTCAACCCGGTGCACATGATGCCGCTGGTGGAAGTGATCCGTGGCGAGAAGTCCAGTGAAGTGGCGGTCGCCACCACCGTGGCCTACGCCAAGAAAATGGGCAAGAACCCGATCGTGGTCAACGACTGCCCGGGCTTCTTGGTCAACCGTGTGCTGTTCCCGTACTTCGGCGGCTTCGCCAAGCTGGTCAGCGCCGGTGTCGACTTCGTGCGTATCGACAAGGTGATGGAAAAGTTCGGCTGGCCGATGGGCCCAGCGTACCTGATGGACGTGGTCGGCATCGACACCGGCCACCACGGCCGCGACGTGATGGCCGAAGGCTTCCCGGACCGTATGAAAGACGACCGCCGCTCGGCCGTCGACGCGCTGTACGAAGCCAACCGCCTGGGCCAGAAGAACGGCAAGGGCTTCTATGCCTACGAAACCGACAAGCGCGGCAAGCCGAAGAAAGTCTTCGACGCCACCGTGCTGGACGTGCTCAAGCCGGTCGTCTTCGAGCAGCGTGAAGTCACCGACGAAGACATCATCAACTGGATGATGGTCCCGCTGTGCCTGGAGACCGTGCGTTGCCTGGAAGACGGCATTGTCGAAACCGCCGCCGAAGCCGACATGGGCCTGGTCTACGGCATTGGTTTCCCTCCCTTCCGCGGTGGTGCGCTGCGCTACATCGACTCGATCGGTGTGGCCGAATTCGTTGCCCTGGCCGATCAGTACGCCGACCTGGGGCCGCTGTACCACCCGACCGCCAAGCTGCGTGAAATGGCCAAGAACGGCCAGCGCTTCTTCAACTGAGCGGTCAACGAGCTAGAGCGAGAGATTTGATATGAGCCTGAATCCAAGAGACGTGGTGATTGTCGACTTCGGTCGCACGCCAATGGGCCGCTCCAAGGGTGGCATGCACCGCAATACCCGCGCCGAAGACATGTCGGCGCACCTGATCAGCAAGCTGCTGGAACGCAACGACAAGGTCGACCCGAAAGAGGTCGAGGACGTGATCTGGGGCTGCGTCAACCAGACCCTGGAGCAGGGCTGGAACATCGCCCGCATGGCCTCGCTGATGACCCAGATCCCGCACACCTCCGCAGCCCAGACCGTCAGCCGCCTGTGTGGCTCGTCGATGAGCGCGCTGCACACGGCTGCCCAGGCGATCATGACCGGCAACGGTGATGTGTTCGTGGTCGGTGGCGTGGAGCACATGGGCCACGTCAGCATGATGCACGGCGTCGACCCCAACCCGCACCTGTCCTTGCACGCCGCCAAGGCTTCCGGGATGATGGGCCTGACTGCGGAAATGCTCGGCAAGATGCACGGCATCACCCGTGAGCAACAGGACCTGTTCGGCCTGCGTTCGCACCAGCTGGCCCACAAGGCCACGGTCGAAGGCAAGTTCAAGGACGAGATCATCCCGATGCAGGGCTACGACGAGAACGGCTTCCTGAAGGTGTTCGATTTCGACGAAACCATTCGCCCGGAAACCACCCTCGAAGGCCTGGCATCGCTCAAGCCTGCGTTCAACCCGAAAGGCGGTACCGTCACTGCCGGTACCTCGTCGCAGATCACCGACGGCGCATCGTGCATGATCGTGATGTCCGGCCAGCGCGCCATGGACCTGGGTATCCAGCCATTGGCGGTGATTCGTTCGATGGCGGTGGCCGGTGTCGACCCGGCAATCATGGGCTATGGCCCGGTGCCGTCGACCCAGAAAGCCCTCAAGCGTGCCGGCCTGACCATGGCCGATATCGACTTCATCGAGCTCAATGAAGCCTTCGCCGCACAGGCTCTGCCAGTGCTGAAAGACTTGAAAGTGCTCGACAAGATGGATGAGAAGGTTAACCTGCACGGCGGCGCCATTGCCTTGGGCCACCCGTTCGGTTGCTCCGGGGCACGTATTTCGGGCACCCTGCTCAACGTCATGAAGCAGAATGGCGGTACCCTGGGGGTGGCGACCATGTGCGTCGGCCTCGGCCAAGGTATCACCACTGTCTTCGAACGCGTCTGATCGCGTAGCGGGACAGCAGCCGGGGCCTTGTGCCCCGGTTTTTGTTTTTTTCAGGTTCAAGTCAAGAGGGTGGGCAACATGCAGATACAACCAGGCGTATACCGGCATTACAAAGGGCCTGAGTACCGTGTCTTCAGTGTTGCACGGCACTCCGAGAGCGAAGAGTGGATGGTGTTCTACCAGTGCCTGTATGGTGATTACAGCTTCTGGGTACGGCCACTTTCGATGTTCCAGGAGTCTGTCGAGGTTGACGGCGAGCAGGTGCCACGCTTTGCTTTGGTCAAGGCCGAAGAGGGGCTGCCCGGGTTGCTGGGCAAGTCGCACGCATGATCGTTCGAGCTTGACCTCACACTTTTGCCACTATATATAGCGGTGCCGCGTCTGGCACCTGACGCGTTTTTCATCTTCAGATTCAGGAATACTCCGATCCATGGGCAAATCGCTGGTCATTGTGGAATCCCCGGCCAAGGCCAAGACCATCAACAAGTACCTGGGCAACCAGTACGTGGTGAAGTCGAGTATCGGCCATATCCGAGACCTCCCCACCAGCGGTTCGGCCAGCGCGAGCAAAGAGCCAGCCGCCAAGCGTGGCAAGGCCGCGGGTGAGGCTCCGGCCCTTTCGCCAAAAGAAAAGGCCCGTCGCCAGCTGGTGGCACGCATGGGTGTCGACCCTGACCATGGCTGGAAGGCCAAGTACGAGATCCTGCCTGGCAAGGAAAAGGTGATCGAAGAGCTGCGCCGCCTGGCCAAGGATGCCGACACCATCTATCTCGCAACCGACTTGGACCGCGAAGGGGAAGCCATTGCCTGGCACCTGCGCGAAGCCATCGGTGGTGACGACACCCGCTACAAGCGCGTGGTGTTCAACGAAATTACCAAGAAGGCCATCCAGGAGGCCTTCTCGCAGCCAGGCGAGCTGGATATCGACCGGGTCAACGCCCAGCAGGCGCGCCGTTTCCTCGACCGTGTGGTCGGTTACATGGTTTCGCCGCTGCTGTGGGCCAAGATTGCCCGTGGCCTGTCTGCCGGCCGCGTGCAGTCGGTGGCGGTAAAGCTGGTGGTGGAGCGCGAGCGCGAAATCCGCGCGTTCATCCCGGAAGAGTACTGGGAGATCCACGCCGACCTGGGCACCGCCAAAAACGCCAAGGTGCGTTTCGAGGTGGCGCGCGAGAAGGGTGAGGCGTTCAAACCGCTGAACGAAGCCCAGGCCATGGCGGCGCTGGAGAAGCTCAAGGCTTCCAGCTACAGCGTGGTCAAGCGTGAAGACCGCCCGACCAGCAGCAAGCCATCGGCACCGTTCATTACCTCCACCCTGCAGCAGGCGGCCAGTAACCGCCTGGGCTTCGGGGTGAAGAAAACCATGATGATGGCCCAGCGTTTGTACGAAGCCGGCTACATCACGTATATGCGTACCGACTCGACCAACCTGTCGGCCGATGCCCTGGACATGGCGCGCAGCTACATCGAGCGCGAGTTCGGCAAGCAGTACCTGCCGGAAGCACCGCTGGTATACGGCAGCAAGGAAGGCGCTCAGGAAGCGCACGAAGCGATTCGTCCTTCTGACGTGAATACCCACCCGACCAAGCTCAGTGGCATGGAGCGTGACGCCGAGCGCCTGTACGAGCTGATCTGGCGCCAGTTCCTGGCCTGCCAGATGCCGCCGGCGCAGTACCTGTCCACCAGCGTCACCGTGGCGGCTGGCGACTTCGAGCTGCGTGCCAAGGGCCGCATTCTCAAGTTCGACGGTTACACCCGCGTGCTGCCACAGCAGAGCAAGCCGGGCGAAGATGACGTGCTGCCAGAAATGGTCCAGGGCGAAGCGCTGAAGCTGATCCAGATCGACCCGAGCCAGCACTTCACCAAGCCGCCGGCGCGCTTCACCGAAGCCAGCCTGGTCAAGGAAATGGAAAAGCGCGGCATTGGCCGGCCCTCGACCTATGCGGCGATCATCTCGACCATTCAGGACCGTGGTTATGTGACCTTGCACAACCGCCGCTTCTATTCCGAGAAGATGGGCGACATCGTCACCGAGCGGTTGTCCGAGAGTTTCTCCAACCTGATGGACTACGGCTTTACCGCCGACATGGAAGAGAACCTCGACGACGTGGCCCAGGGTGAGCGGGACTGGAAAAACGTGCTCGACGAGTTCTACGGCGACTTCAGCAAGAAGCTGCAGACTGCCGAGTCCAGCGAAAACGGCATGCGCGCCAACCAGCCGACCATGACCAACATTGCCTGTAAGGAGTGTGGCCGGCCGATGATGATCCGCACCGCTTCCACGGGTGTGTTCCTGGGTTGCTCGGGTTACAGCCTGCCGCCGAAAGAGCGCTGCAAGGCCACCGTCAACCTGGTGCCGGGTGACGAGATTGCCGCTGATGACGAGGGCGAATCGGAATCCCGCGTGTTGCTGGGCAAGCACCGCTGCCCGATTTGCGCCACGGCGATGGATGCCTACCTGCTCGATGAGAAGCACAAGCTGCACATCTGCGGTAACAACCCGGATTGCGCTGGCTACGAGATCGAGGAAGGCAACTACCGCATCAAGGGCTACGAAGGGCCGAGCCTGGAGTGCGACAAGTGCGGCAGCGAGATGCAATTGAAAACCGGCCGGTTCGGCAAGTTCTTCGGTTGCACCAATGCAACGTGCAAGAACACCCGCAAGCTGCTCAAGAGTGGTGAGGCTGCCCCGCCGAAGATGGACAAGGTGGACATGCCGGAGCTCAAGTGCGAAAAGGTCGACGACACCTACGTGCTGCGTGACGGCGCTTCGGGGTTGTTCCTGGCCGCCAGCCAGTTCCCGAAAAACCGCGAAACCCGTGCGCCGTTGGTGCTGGAAATTGTGCCGCACAAGCATGAGATCGACCCCAAGTACCACTTCCTGTGCGAAGCGCCGCAGAAAGACCCGGAAGGCCGCCCGGCGGTAATCCGCTACAGCCGCAAGACCAAGGAGCAGTACGTGCAGTCCGAGGTCGATGGCAAGCCGACCGGCTGGAAGGCGTTCTACGACGGGAATGCGTGGAAGGTTGAAGACAAGCGCTGATTCTTCAGTGCAGTAATTGGGGCCGCTTTGCGGCCCCAATCATTTATGATGCATGTACTCGCCTTGCAGCCTTAGGGAGGCCACTGAAATGGCCCAGGAACTGTATACCCGTACCAACCAGAAACTGTTCTTCGCCGGCCTCGCCCTGGAGTCCATGGCCAAGGCCGAGCAAAGCCAGGCCATGAACGCTCAAGGCCTGGTGCAGGCCGAGCGCGAATCGGCGCTGTTCCACCTGTACGGCGCGCTGCTGGGCTTGTGCCATGAAATCGGTGGTTTCTATCGCTTGCCGGTTGTGGCAACGGTTGAGCAGGCACTGGCTGACGACGCGCTGAATGGCATCGCCATCCCGGAAGTGGCTGAGCTACTGGAAATCGCCCGTCAGCGCGAAACCTGGCTGGCGCAAATGCTGGGTGCTTATGCCGATTTGTTCCGACCACCTGTCGCGAAGAAGGCGCCGAAAACTGACGTTACCCAACCCCTGATCCAGGCCGTCAATCTCGATGAGCCCGAGCATCCTGCACTGTCGCGTGCTGAGCTGGAAAGCTGGCGCAACAACCTCAAGGGCTTGGTGAGACGTTTCCGCGACGCGTTGAGTGAGTGCTGATAGCCGCAACGGCTGGTACACTAGCGGCCTTTCGCGGAGAACTGCCATTTATGTCTACGTCGTTTCTGGAAATTGTCGAGTTGCCTGATGGCCGCATCGAACTGCGTCGCGCCGAGGATGAGGGCTCTCTGGTAACCCTGGATTTCTCGGAAGACGCCAAGGTGTTCCTGCAGGGCCAGCATGTGGAAGTGGCCAAGGCCATGCTCAGTGTGGGCGTGCAGATGGCCGGTCGCCTGATGGATGGCGAGCTTGAGCGTGATGAAGGGCCGCGTGTGCTGCACTAAGGGTGCAGCAACGTGTCAGGCTTTTTGAAGTGACAGGCAAAGCCTGAACATCAGCCGAGGCGGATGTTCAGGCTTTGTGCATTTCCGGCACTGGCCGCGCGTAGCAACTGTTGGCGTGCAGTGGCATTGACGCTACCCAGCCAGCTCACCACGGTGTGGCTGAGGCCAAGGCGCAAGGCCTCGCAGGCTAGTTGCAGCGGGCTTTGATTGCTGCGAGGTTGCAGCAGCAAGATACGTTCACGGTTGAGCCCGGCATCGCGCAACCAGGCCTGGGTCAGGCTGGAGGGTGGAGCGATCAGGGTCATCCAGCGGGCCTCGTCTTCTTCGCTCAGCTCGCGCAGTACCGGTGCCAGCAGGCTTTGGCAGTGCCCAGGGGCGCCGCGCAGCGACAGTTCGCTGAACAGCTCGGGTTGGCTGCTCTTGCGTGCCAGTTCACTGGCTTTCAGGCCCGGTAGCACGGGCTGGGCGAGAAATGCTTCGAACAGGGGCAACTGGGCTTGCTCGGGTGCGTGAATGAACTGCTGCATGACGCCTCCTGGATCAGCGGCGAATGACGCCGACGCTCAAGCCCTCGATCACCAGCTCCTGTTCTTTCAGGTCGACTTCGATGGGGGCGAATTCGGGGTTCTCGGCAAGCAGCCATACCTTGCTGCCTTCACGCTTGAAGCGCTTGACGGTCACTTCGTCGCCGATGCGCGCCACCACGATCTGGCCGTTGCGGGCTTCGCGGCAGGTGTGTACCGCCAGCAGGTCGCCGTCGAAGATGCCGACGTCTTTCATGCTCATGCCGTGTACGCGCAACAGATAGTCGGCTTGGGGGTGGAAGAAGGCGGGGCTGATGTTGCAGGATTGCTCGATGTGCTGTTCGGCAAGGATTGGCGCGCCGGCAGCAACCCGGCCGATGATCGGCAGGCCGCTTTCTTCGGCTTTGGCTTCCAGGCCGGGAATGCGGATGCCGCGTGAGGCGCCCGGGGTCATCTCGATGGCGCCTTTGCGGGCGAGGGCCTTGAGGTGCTCCTCGGCGGCGTTGGGCGATCTGAAGCCCAGCTCCTGAGCGATCTCGGCGCGCGTCGGCGGGAAGCCGTTGTCTTCCAGGCAGCGTTTGATGAACGCGAGAATTTCGGCTTGGCGTGGCGTCAGTTTCAACATGGTGAGCGCTCTGTCTTTTTGTACAGTGACTGGGATTATATACAGTACTGGATGCGCTGCAAGCCAAAAGGCGCAATAAACAGCAGAGGTGGCGCTTGCAGCCGGCCGTCTGGCGCTTTTAAATGGCGACCGCCCGGTCACCGAGCCTTGACAGAAGCAGGGCTGAAACGTATGTTTCAAACACCTGTTTGTCTGGCGGAGTACCCGGAGTAGTCATGGCCCAATCGGAAACCGTTGAACGCATTCTCGATGCTGCCGAGCAGTTGTTCGCGGAAAGGGGGTTCGCCGAAACCTCGTTGCGGCTGATTACCAGCAAGGCCGGGGTCAACCTGGCGGCTGTCAACTATCATTTCGGCTCCAAGAAGGCGCTGATCCAGGCGGTGTTCTCGCGCTTCCTCGGCCCGTTTTGCGCCAGCCTGGAGCGTGAGCTGGAGCGGCGTCAGGCCAAGCCGGAACAAAAGCCCAGCCTTGAAGAGCTGCTGGAAATGCTGGTGGAGCAGGCGCTGGTGGTGCAGCCTCGCAGCAACAATGACCTGTCGATCTTCATGCGCTTGCTGGGCCTGGCTTTCAGCCAGAGCCAGGGCCACCTGCGGCGCTATCTGGAAGACATGTACGGCAAGGTATTCCGCCGCTACATGCTGCTGGTCAACGAGGCCGCGCCACGCATTCCACCGCTGGAGCTGTTCTGGCGTGTGCACTTCATGCTCGGTGCTGCGGCCTTCAGCATGTCTGGTATCAAGGCCCTGCGGGCGATCGCCGAGACCGACTTCGGCATCAATACCTCGATCGAACAGGTGATGCGCCTGATGGTGCCGTTCCTGGCGGCCGGCATGCGTGCCGACAGCGGTGTCACCGATGACGCCATGGCCAGCGCCCAGCTGCGCCCGCGTACCAAGACCAGCGTCAGCGCTACCACCGCCAAAGCCTGAAGGCTGGGCGGGGCGGGGCGCTTCGGCTAAGCTAGCGCCCATGCCCGACCTCGATCTGTTGCACATTTCCCTTGCCGACCAATGCCTGTACGGTTTTGCCCGTGGCCAGTTGCGCGTGCGCGTGCCCGTGTCCACGGCGCGTAACGGCGCCGGCGAGCGCAACGGTTCGGGGTGCACGCCGCGCGGCCTGCATCAGGTGCGGGCAAAGATTGGCGCAGGCCTGCCGCTGAACGCGGTACTGGCCGGGCGGCGCTGGACGGGTGAGGTGTGGTCGCCGGAACTGCACGCGCAAAACCCGGAGCGCGACTGGATCCTCTCCCGCATCCTCTGGCTCAGCGGCTGCGAACCCGGCGTCAACCGCTTGGGCGCGGTCGACACGTTCCGCCGCTATATCTACCTGCACGGCACTGCGGATACGGAACCCATGGGCGTGGCGTTGTCCCATGGCTGCATACGCCTGCGTAACACCGACTTGCTAAGCCTGTTCGAGCGGGTGCCGGTCCATTGCCCGGTGCGCATCGAACAAGCCGCCTGCCCCCAGTGGGCTTCTCTCAGTCTTCAATGAAGGATTACCCATGACCGTCAGCCTGCAAGGCTCCCTGATGGTGGATATCGCCGGTAAATGGCTGACCGCCGAAGACCGTCACTTGCTGCGCCAGCCCGAAGTGGCTGGCCTGATCATCTTTGCCCGCAACATCGATAGCCCGCGCCAGGTGCGTGAGCTGTGTGCGTCGATCCGCGCCATTCGCCCCGACCTGATCCTGGCGGTAGACCAGGAAGGTGGCCGTGTGCAGCGCCTGCGTCAGGGCTTTGTGCGCCTGCCGGCCATGCGTGCGCTGGCCGACAATGACAATGCCGAGTACCTGGCCGAGCAATGCGGCTGGCTGATGGCGACCGAGGTGCTGGCGGTTGGCCTGGACCTGAGCTTTGCGCCGGTGCTCGACCTGGACCACCAGCGTAGCGCCGTGGTTGGCAGCCGCGCCTTCGAGGGTGACCCGCTGCGTGCCACGCAACTGGCCGGGGCCTTCATTCGCGGCATGAATGCGGCGGGCATGGCCGCCTGTGGCAAGCATTTCCCGGGGCATGGCTGGGCCGAGGCCGACTCGCATGTGGCCATCCCTACCGATGAGCGCAGCCTTGAGCAGCTGCGCCAGGCCGACCTGGTGCCGTTCACCCGCCTGAGCGGGCAACTGGCAGCGGTGATGCCGGCGCATGTCATCTACCCGCAGGTCGACAACCAGCCGGCCGGCTTCTCGCGGCGCTGGCTGCAGGACATCCTGCGTGGCGAGCTGGGCTTTGACGGGGTGATCTTCAGTGATGACCTGTCGATGGCCGGGGCGCATGTGGTGGGTGATGCGGCCAGCCGTATCGAAGCGGCGCTGAGTGCCGGCTGTGACATGGGCCTGGTGTGTAACGACCGGGCGGCGGCTGAGCTGGCGCTGAGTGCGGCGCAACGGATGAAGGTGAAGCCCTCGCCGCGAATTGCGCGGATGCGTGGGCAAGGGTTTGCGCGGACCGACTACCGACAGCAGCCGCGCTGGCTGCAGGCGTTGGGGGCGCTGAAAGAGGCCCAGTTGGTCGATTGACCGCGTTGGCTTCTTCGCGGGCATGCCCGCTCCCACAGGTACAGCATCGCCCTTGAGGGCATTGATAATCCTGTGGGAGCGGGCGAGCCCGCGAAGAGGCCAGTACAGGCAACAGAAGATGAAAGGTTTAGCGCCCGCGCTTGCCTGGCAATGGCGCAAACAACGCCTCGATTTCCTCATCCCCCATGCGCCATTGTCCGGCCTGCCCGCCATCCAGCAGGCTGGCCGCCAGCGCCGCCTTCTCTTCTTGCAGCAACTGGATCTTCTCCTCCACCGTCCCCCGGGTAATCAGCTTGAACACGAACACCGGCTTGTCCTGGCCAATGCGGTAGGCGCGGTCGGTGGCCTGGTTTTCACTCGCCGGGTTCCACCAGGGGTCGAAGTGGATCACGGTGTCCGCAGCCGTCAGGTTCAGCCCGACACCCCCGGCCTTCAGGCTGATCAGGAACACTTCGCTGTCACCCTGCTGGAATTGCTGCACCGGCGTGCGCCGGTCGCGGGTGTCGCCGGTCAGCAGGCTGTAACGGATCTTGCGCTTCTGCAGTTCTTGCTCGATTAGCGCCAGCATCGAGGTGAATTGCGAGAACAACAGTACCCGGCGCCCTTCGCTGAGCAGTTCTTCGAGCATTTCCAGCAGCGCACCCAGCTTGCCCTTGTCGGCCTGGTTACCCTTGCTTTCCACACCCTTGACCAGGCGCAGGTCGCAACACACCTGGCGCAGCTTGAGCAGGGCGTCGAGAATGACGATCTGGCTGCGGGCGGCGCCATTGCGGGCGATTTCGTCGCGCACTTTCTTGTCCATCGCCACGCGCACGGCCTCGTAGGTGTCGCGCTGGGCGTCGCTCAGCTCCACCCAGTGCACCATCTCGGTCTTGGCTGGCAGCTCGGTGGCCACCTGTTCCTTGGTGCGGCGCAACAGGAACGGGCGAATGCGTGTAACCAGGTGAGCCAGCCGCTCGCTGTCGCCGTGGCGTTCGATGGGGGTGCGGTAGTCCTGGTTGAAGCGCTTCAGGTCACCCAGCCAGCCGGGCATCAGGAAGTGGAAGATCGACCACAGCTCGCCCAGGTTGTTTTCCATCGGCGTGCCGGTCAGGCACAGGCGCTGGTTGGCCTGCAGCTCACAGACGGCGAGTGCGGCCTTGCTGGTGCTGCTCTTGATGTTTTGTGCCTCGTCCAGCACCAGTACATGCCAGGGTTGGCTGCGCAGGTGTTCGAGGTCGCGTGGCACCAGGGCATAGGTGGTCAGCACCAGGTCGTAGTCGTGCAGCGTGGCGAAATGCTTGTTGCGCCCCGGGCCTTGCAGGGCCAGCACGCGCAGGTCGGGGGCGAAACGCTGGGCTTCGTCCAGCCAGTTGGGCACCAGGCTGGTCGGCATCACTGCCAGGGCGGGAGCGGTCAGTCGCCCGGCCTGCTTTTCCAGCAGCAGGTGCGCCAAGGCCTGCAGGGTCTTGCCCAGGCCCATGTCGTCGCCCAGGATGCCGCCGGTGCCCATTTCGCGTAGTGCCTGCAGCCAGTTAAGGCCCTGTTGCTGGTAGGGGCGCAGGCTGGCCTGCAGCCCTGTCGGCGGGGCTACCTGCAAGTCGCGGGCGTCGCGCAGGCGGCGGCCCAGATCCCGCACATGTGCACCACCTTCCCAGTGCAGGGGCAGGCCTTCGATATCGTTCAGGCGTGCAGCATCGGCGCGGTCCAGGCGCAGGGACGGGCCGGCTACGTCTTCGTGCAGGTACAGCTCGCCCAGGGTGCCCATTACGGCCTTGATGCGGCCGTAGGGCAGGGCAACGCGCAGGGCCGAGGCATCGAGGCGGCCGCGGTTGAGGTCGATCAGCAGGTGCTCGTCGTCGCTGCGCCTGGCCAGTTCGCTGGGGCGCAGCAATTCCGGGTTGCTGCGCAGCAGTTGCAGCACGATCGGCAGCAGGCTGTGGCGCTGGCCATCGACCACGATACCGAGCTCCAGGTCGAACCATTCATGGCCGGGGGCTTCGTCGATGGTGGCGTACCAGTCGTCCACCTCTTGCAGGTTGAAGGCGAAGTCGCGGTGGATGTCGATGTCCCACCCGGCCTCGCGCAGGCGTGGCAGGCCTTCGCGGGCAAAGCGCAGCCAGGCTTCGTCGTCTGGCAGCTGGAACATTTCGCCGGCGCTGTCGGGCAGGGCCTTGCTTTGTCGGGTGGCGGCCTTGAAGCCCAGGTCGCGCAGCACTTTGCGCAGCGCCTGCTCGGCCTGCGGCTGGCGGCGGATGCGTTGGCTGGTGTTGTCGATCAGGCGGGTCAGCGGTTTTTCGTCGCTGCCGCTGGCGCGTAAACCGTCATAGTCGAACGCCAGTGCGGCCCGATGCTGCATCTGCCGCTGCATACGGCCGGTCTTGGGCATGTAGGCGCTGAATTCGAGGCTGCCCAGCGTCAGGTGCGGCCTGGGTTGAACACTGTCGATCTCTTCACTGCGTACGCTTGTAGGCGTTGGCACCTGGCGATTCAGCGCATTCAACCGGTGGCTCAGAGGGATGATCAAGTGTTCGGGCACCGTAGGTGCGCTTGCCAGTTGGCTGGCAATGAACGGGTCAAGATCATGCGCAAGCTTGCCAGTCATGCCCGTCTGGGTATCGATGTAATAGAGCGGGTCGAGCGGCAGTGCCATGTCATGCATCCGCTCATCATGGTGCCACGCACCACGATAGCTGCCGTTCTCAAGCCTCATCCAGCGAAACTCGGCCGGCAGTGTCGGTCCGGGGGCTAGTGGCAACAATTGCTCGCCATAGATCAGACGGCCACTGGCCAATGCGAACTCGTACAGCTCTGCGCCTTGCTTTCCTTCCAGTCTTGCGATTGGCATGTTGGTGTTTTTGCCAAGGGCGTCAATCAGCCTGAGGATGCGCAGGTCCTCATCAGTTACGTAACGTGGCGTGTAGTAGAGCATCTCAGGCAGCGAGCTGGCACGGGCGAGTTTCAGCTGGCCATCGGCTTCGCGGGTGCCTTTGGATACGCTGAGCGTGCAAAGGCCGCGCTCATTAACGACCTTGTAGTAGAGCGACGGGCCTTTGCGCTTGGCAGGCTCGGCAGGCTTTGCCGGAGCTTCCAGGGCCTCGACCCAATGGGCGAGTTCAGGTGGGAGGTCCAGAGAGTGCCGGGATGCGTCAACAGGTGGGTGAGGGGCATCATGGCTGCCTTCGGCGTAATCCGGCCCCCGCTCCAGCAAATAGAGCGCAGCTGCGCAATGCTTGCAATTTTCTCCTACCGGGCATGAGCAAGTGCCCTCGCACTCCAGGCCATCTTCGGTCATGTCCAGCGTAATGCGCTGGTAGTAGGTCCGGCCTGCAGAGCCTGCGCACTGGGCGCGAATCGTCATGTCGAGGATGGATACGATTTCGCTTCTGCCTTCCTCGGCATAATCCAGGCCGCGTTGCAGAGACTTGCGGTCAAACGCAAACGTCCAGCCGTCGTGCGCCCGCACAAAGAACTGCGCATCGCTCTCGCTCACATCACTGCTCCATCATTTCCGGGTCCATCACCGGCATTTTCGGCGTGCCCGGCGGCGTCACCTTCAGCAGCACGGCCAGGTGGCCGCCGTCGAGGAAGGTCAGCTGGCCGCCCTTGACGTTGCTGTTGCTTTGTTTGAACTGCTCGCTTTGCAGCACGCTGCCGTTGCCGTCCAGCTGGTTGACCCAGAAATTGGCGTCGACCGTGATGAAGCGGCCTTCAGCGATGCTGAGGTTGCCTTCGATGGGGAAGTGGCCGAACTGCTCGGTGCCTTCGCCCAGGGCAATGCGGCTTGGCTCGCTGCCCACCTGTTGCTGCCAGGCTTTGTGCATTAACACGGTGTAGTCGGCAGTGGCTTCCAGGCGGGTGGCTTCGTCTTCCAGCGCCAGGCGGCGCTCGGCGTCCTTTTCCAGGCGTGGGGCGCCGGCGCTCCAGTTTTCCGGGGCGAACGGGCTGGTGAAGGCGGGCACGCTGTTTTGCCGCACCAGGATCATTTCAACCTGATACAGGCCTTCGGCGAAGGCGGCTGGCGCAAACAGCGCCAGCAGCAGGGTCAGGCTACGGATGGCACGCATGGATCTTCCTTAGGCAGGCTGTGGGGTCAGGCGCTCGAACAGCGCCTCCAGGGTGTTGAAACGTTCGTCGGGGCGCTCCATCGGCACCAGGAAACGGAACTGGGTCGCACCTTCGAACTTGTAGCGTTTGGGCTGGCCCTGGATCAGCTTGATCAGGGTCAGCGGGTCGACCGGGGTTTCGGCCTCGAACTCGAGCTTGCCGCCATTGGGGCCGGCGTCGACTTTCTTGATGCCGAGCTTTTCCGCAAGCAGCTTGAGCGAGGTCAGGCGCATCAGGTTCTTGGTCGGCTCCGGCAGCAGGCCGAAGCGGTCGATCATTTCCACTTGCAGGTCTTTGAGGCCTTCTTCGTCGGCCGCCGAGGCAATGCGCTTGTACAGGATCAGCCGTGCGTGCACGTCGGGCAGGTAGTCTTCGGGGATCAGCGCCGGCAGGCGCAGGTTGATCTCCGGGCCGCCGCCCAGTGGCTGTTCGAGGTTCGGCTGGGTGCCTTTGCGAATCGCCTTCACCGCCCGTTCGAGCATCTCCATGTACAGGGTGAAGCCTACCGCCTGGATCTGCCCGCTTTGACCTTCGCCCAGCAGCTCGCCCGCACCGCGGATTTCCAGGTCGTTGGTTGCCAGCACGAAACCGGCGCCCAGGTCCTGGGTGTTGGCGATCGCCTCCAGGCGTTTTTCGGCGTCGGCGCTGACTTTTTGCCGGGTGGGCGTGAGCAGGTAGGCGTAGGCCTGGTGGTGGCTACGGCCGACCCGGCCACGCAACTGGTGCAACTGGGCCAGGCCGAACTTGTCGGCACGCTCGATGACGATGGTGTTGGCGCTGGGCACGTCGATGCCGGTTTCGATGATGGTCGAGGCCACCAGCACGTTGAAGCGCTTGTGGTAAAAGTCGCTCATCACCTGTTCCAGCTCGCGTTCGCGCATTTGCCCGTGGCCAATGCCGATGCGCGCCTCGGGTACCAGTTCGGCGAGGTCGGCGGCGCATTTTTCGATGGTTTTCACATCGTTGTGCAGGTAGTACACCTGGCCACCGCGCAGCAGTTCACGCAACAGCGCTTCCTTGACCGTGCTCTTGTTCTGTTCCATGACGAAGGTGCGCACCGACAGGCGGCGCGCCGGCGGGGTGGCGATGATCGACAGGTCGCGCATGCCCGCTACCGCCATGTTCAGCGTACGCGGAATCGGCGTGGCGGTGAGGGTAAGGATGTCGACCTCGCTGCGCAGGGCCTTCAGTTGCTCCTTCTGGCGCACGCCAAAACGGTGTTCTTCGTCGATGATGGCCAGGCCCAGGTCCTTGAAGCGCACATCGTCCTGCAACAGCTTGTGGGTGCCGATGAGGATGTCGATCTTGCCTTCGGCCAGGTCGGCGGCGGCGGTGGCCACTTCCTTGGCGGATTTGAAGCGGCTCATCACTTCCACGGTCACCGGCCAGTCGGCGAAGCGGTCGCGGAAGCTGTTGTAGTGCTGTTGGGCGAGCAGGGTGGTGGGCACCAGCACGGCCACCTGGCGGCCGCTGTGCACGGCGATGAACGCGGCGCGCATGGCCACTTCGGTTTTGCCGAAGCCCACATCACCGCACACCAGGCGGTCCATCGGCTTGGGTGCCAGCATGTCGGCACGCACGGCTTCGATGGCGGCTTGCTGGTCCGGGGTTTCTTCGAACGGGAAGCCGGCGCTGAAGGTGGCGTAGTCGGCAGACGGGTCGGCAAACGCATAACCCTTGCGCGCAGCGCGGCGGGCATAGATGTCGAGCAGCTCGGCGGCCACGTCGCGCACCTGTTCGGCGGCCTTGCGCTTGGCTTTCTGCCAGGCCTCCGAGCCCAGCCGGTGCAGCGGCGCCAGCGCGTCGTCGCTACCGGTGTAGCGGGCGATCAGGTGCAGGTTGGCCACCGGCACATACAGTTTGGCGTTCTCGGCGTATTCCAGGGTAAGGAACTCGGCGGCCTGGCCGTCGATTTCCAGGGTGGCCAGGCCCAGGTAGCGGCCCACGCCGTGGTCGATGTGCACCACTGGCGCGCCTTCGCGCAGCTCGGTGAGGTTCTTGATGACGGCGTCGTTGGCGGTTTCGCCACGCTTGTCGCGGCGTCGGCGCTGCATCACCCGCTGGCCGAACAGCGGGCTTTCGGCCACCAGGGCCAGGCCTGGATCGTCCAGCACCAGGCCGTCGTCCAGCGGGGCAATGGTGATTGCCAGTCGCTCGCTGCCGGTAATGAAATCGTCCCAGCCGTCGACGGTATGCGGGCGCAGCTTCAGCCGGTCGAGCAGCTCCAGCAACACTTCGCGGCGGCCCGCCGATTCGGCGGTGAACAGCACGCGGCCGGGGAACTGGTCGAGAAAGTTGGCCAGTTCGGCCAGCGGCTGGTTGGCCTTGGCCTCGATGGCCAGGTTGGGCAGGGCGCGTGCCGGGAAGCGCTCGCGGCCCGCGCCCGGGTCGACGTCTTCGCTGCTGACCACCACCCGTGGCCATTGCTTGAGCCGGGCGAAGCAGTCTTCCACCGGCAGGAACAGCTCGGCCGGTGGCAGCAGTGGCCGGCTCAGGTCGCCGCGACGGTCTTCATAACGCCCGCGCACGTCGTTCCAGAAATGTTCGGCGGCCTGTTCCACGCCGGGCAAGGAGAACACCTGGGTGTCGGCTGGCAGGTAGTCGAACAGGGTCGAGGTTTCTTCGAAGAACAGCGGCAGGTAGTACTCGATGCCGGCGGGGATGATGCCGCTGGCCAGGTCCTGGAAGATGGCGCTGCGGCGGAAGTCGACGTCGAAGCGCTCACGGAAGCGCGCCTTGAAGCGGGTCACTTCCTCTTTCTGCATCGGGAACTCGCGTGCCGGCAGCAGGCGCACCGAATCCACCTTGTCGATCGAGCGCTGGGTCTCGGGGTCGAAGGTGCGCAGTGTCTCGATCTCGTCATCGAACAGGTCGATACGGTAGGGCAGTTTGCTGCCCATCGGGAACAGGTCGATCAGCGCACCACGCACGGCGAACTCGCCATGCTCGTACACGGTGTCGACGCAGCGATAGCCGCTGGCCTCCAGGCGCGTGCGCATCTGCTCGACGTCGATGGTCTGCCCCACATCCAGCACCAGGCTGCTGCCCAGCAGGAAGCGCGTGGGCGCCAGGCGGTGCAGGGCGGTGGTGACCGGCACCACGAGGATGCCGTGGCTCAGCTCCGGCAGGCGGTACAGGCTGGCGATGCGCTGGGAAATGATGTCCTGGTGTGGCGAGAACAGGTCGTAGGGCAGGGTTTCCCAATCGGGAAACGGCAACACCGGCAGGTCCGGGGCAAAGAAGCGCAGCTCCTGTTCCAGACGGTCGGCGGCCTGGCTGTCGGCCGTCAGCAGCAGGGTGAAGCGGCCAGCACTGCTGGCGGCCTCGGCGATGGCAAGGCTGAGGGCGGCACCGGGCAGGTTGCCCCAGGTTTGTTTGCCGGCCGTGGCCGACATTTGCGGTAGGCGCAGAACTGACACGGGAGATTGCACTCCAAGCGTTGCGGCAAAGAGACCGATTGTACCGGTGCCAGTGCCGCCTGTCAGGCTTGAAAGGGCATGAACGCTGGCTTGCGTGACTGCGACAGGCGCTCATTGCCGGTTCCGCGTTGGGGCGTCATAATGTAGCCCCTTTTTTCTGTCCCTACATGTGGAAGGTTCCCGTGACTCAGAAGCCCGACCAGTGTCTTGGTGAGTGGATTGATCGTGAAGCCCTGGCTGAAGCGATGATCCCGCTTATCGGTCAGCTCTACCGCAACAACAACGTGGTGAGCTCGATTTATGGCCGCAGCCTGATCAACCGTTCGGTTATCTCGATCCTCAAGGCGCACCGCTTTGCGCGTCATCGTCAAGCCGACGAAACCGAACTGTCCGTCCACGAGACATTCCCACTGCTCAAGGCCATGAGCGAGCTGAAACTGGGCGCCGCTTCGGTCGACCTGGGCAAGCTGGCCAACAAGTTCAAGCAGGAAGGCAATGGCCGCACTGCCGAGCAGTTCGTCCGTGAAGAGCTGGCTGACGTGGTTGGCCAGCAGAACGCTTCGGCCCGTAAAGGCACCGACGTTGTCCTGTACGGCTTCGGCCGTATCGGCCGCCTGCTGGCGCGTATCCTGATCGAGAAGACCGGTGGTGGCGACGGCCTGCGCCTGCGTGCCATCGTCGTGCGCAAAGGCGCCGAAAACGACCTGGTCAAGCGTGCCAGCCTGCTGCGCCGTGACTCGGTTCACGGCCCGTTCGATGGCACCATCACCATCGACGAAGCCAACAACACCATCACCGCCAACGGCAACCTGATCCAGGTTATCTATGCCAAGAGCCCGAGCGAAGTCGACTACACCCAGTACGGCATCGACAACGCGCTGATCGTCGACAACACCGGCGTATGGCGTGACGCTGACGGCCTGGGCCAGCACCTGGCCTGCCCGGGCGCTGCCCGTGTGATCCTCACCGCACCTGGCAAGGGCGCGCTGAAGAACATCGTGCACGGCATCAACCACGGTGACATCGCCGCCGATGACAAGATCATCTCGGCAGCTTCCTGCACCACCAACGCCATCGTGCCGGTGCTCAAGGCCATCAACGACCAGTACGGCATCGTCAACGGCCACGTCGAAACCGTTCACTCGTTCACCAACGACCAGAACCTGATCGACAACTTCCACAAGGGCAGCCGCCGTGGCCGTGCCGCGCCGCTGAACATGGTCATCACCGAAACCGGCGCCGCCACTGCTGCCGCCAAGGCACTGCCAGTGCTGAAGGGCAAGCTGACCGGCAACGCCATTCGCGTACCGACGCCGAACGTTTCGATGGCCATCCTGAACCTGAACCTGGAAAAGGCCACCTCGCGCGACGAGATCAACGAGTACCTGCGCCAGACCGCCATGCACTCGGAGCTGCACAAGCAGATCGACTACGTCAGCTCGCAGGAAGTGGTTTCGACCGACTTCGTCGGCTCGCGCCACGCCGGTGTGGTTGACGCTGAAGCCACCATCGCCAACGACAACCGCGTTGTTCTGTACGTCTGGTACGACAACGAATTCGGTTACAGCTGCCAGGTGGTTCGCGTGATGGAAGAGATGGCCGGTGTGAACCCGCCAGCGTTTCCACGCTAATGCGCTTGTAAGGCAATGAAAAAACGGGAACCTTCGGGTTCCCGTTTTTTTTGCCTGATGAACTGATCGGGCATTTAATGTGTCTGTACTGGCCTCATCGCCGGCAAGTCAGTGCAGGCAACCGAGAACCTGAACCTTGCGCACAGCTCTATTGTTCACCCTCATGCTGCTCACCGGCTGCAACCAGGGCCCCACCCTGGAGCGCCTGGGTGGCCCGACCATGGGCAGCAGTTACAGCATCCAGTACGTCCGTGAGCCCGGCGGCCCGGCGCCGGAACAGGTGCAAGCAGCGGTCGAAACCATCCTGGGCGACATCGACCAGCACTATTCGACCTACCGCGCAGACTCCGTCGTCAGCCTGTTCAACCAGTTGCCCGCCAACCAGTGCCTGGCCCTGCCGCCCGACATGCTCGAACTGGTCAACCTTGGCCAGCACCTGGCCGAGCAGAGCGATGGCGCCTTCGACCTCACTGTCGAGCCCCTGCTCGACCTGTGGGGCTTTGGCCCTCAGGCCCGCCACGAGCAGGTGCCGGACCCGCAAGCCCTGGCCCAGGTGCGCCAGCGCGTGGGCTACCGGCACTTGCACATCAAAGGCCCGGCCCTGTGCAAGGATGCCCCGGTGCAGCTCGACTTCAACAGCATTGCCGCCGGCCATGCCGTCGACCTGATTGCCGCTCGCCTGCAAGCCATGGGCGTAACCCGCTTTGTCGCCGAGGCCACTGGCGAGCTCAAGGCGGTCGGCCGCAAACCCGATGGCAGCCCATGGCGCATCGCCCTGGAACTGCCCCGTGAAGACCGCCAGATTGCCCGGCAGATCATCCCGGTCAATGGCCTTTCAGTATCAACCTCGGGTGACTATCGGCACTATTTCGAGCAGAATGGCCGGCGCTATTCGCACGCCTTCGATGCCCGCCTGGGGCGCCCGGTGCAACATGACCTGGCCGCCGTCACCGTGCTGCACGCGTCGGCGCTGCAGGCCGACGGTTATTCGACGCTGCTGCTGATCCTTGGCCCTGAGCGTGGCTGGGATTTTGCCATGGCGCATGGCCTGGCTGCGGTATTGGTGACTCGGGCCGAGGGTGGCTTCGTCTCCCGAGCTACGCCCGCATTCGAACGGGCGGTGAAAGGCGATTGAAAGCGCAGGCAGGGATGATTGCCGCCAGGGAATGGGTAAACCATATGTAGTGCGGGCGAAATTGGCCTACGACGCGACCAAGGGTTAATGTGCGCGGCGTTCACGCTTGATTAGACTGCACCCGAATTTTCTCATGACGCCCCGGCGGCATGATCGCGCCCCGCGAGCGACCGTGGCTTGCGGGCCAGTTCTGAAGGAGTACGCATGGCTGTCTACAACTACGACGTAGTGGTGCTGGGTTCCGGCCCGGCCGGTGAAGGCGCGGCAATGAACGCCGCCAAAGCAGGGCGCAAGGTAGCGATGGTCGATGACCGTCGCCAGGTCGGTGGCAACTGCACCCACCTGGGTACCATCCCGTCCAAGGCACTGCGTCACTCGGTGCGGCAGATCATGCAGTTCAACACCAACCCGATGTTCCGTGCCATCGGTGAGCCACGCTGGTTCTCGTTCCCGGACGTGCTGAAAAGCGCCGAGAAGGTGATTGCCAAGCAGGTGGCATCGCGCACGGGCTACTACGCCCGTAACCGCGTTGACGTGTTCTTCGGCACCGGCAGCTTTGCCGACGAGCAAACCGTCGAAGTGGTGTGCCCGAACGGCGTGGTGGAAAAACTCAACGCCAAGCACATCATCATCGCCACTGGTTCGCGCCCATATCGCCCGGCCGACATCGACTTCCACCACCCGCGTGTGTACGACAGCGACACCATCCTCAGCCTCAGCCACACCCCGCGCAAGCTGATCGTGTACGGCGCCGGCGTGATCGGTTGCGAATACGCCTCGATCTTCAGCGGCCTGGGCGTGTTGGTAGAGCTGGTGGACAACCGTGGCCAGCTGCTGAGCTTCCTGGATTCGGAAATTTCCCAGGCGCTGAGCTACCACTTCAGCAACAACAACATCACCGTGCGCCACAACGAAGAGTATGAGCGCGTCGAAGGCCTGGACAACGGGGTGGTCCTGCACCTGAAGTCGGGCAAGAAGATCAAGGCCGACGCCTTGCTGTGGTGCAACGGCCGTACCGGCAACACCGACAAGCTGGGCCTGGAAAACATCGGCATCAAGGTTAACAGCCGTGGCCAGATCGAGGTCGACGAGGCCTACCGCACCAGCGTGCCGAACATCTACGGTGCAGGCGACGTGATCGGCTGGCCAAGCCTGGCCAGTGCCGCCCATGACCAGGGCCGTTCGGCGGCTGGCAGCATCGTCGACAATGGCAGCTGGCGCTTCGTCAATGACGTGCCGACCGGCATCTACACCATTCCGGAGATCAGCTCGATCGGCAAGAACGAGCAGGAGCTGACCCAGGCCAAGGTGCCGTACGAAGTGGGCAAGGCCTTCTTCAAGGGCATGGCGCGTGCGCAGATCGCCGGCGAGCCGCAGGGCATGCTGAAGATCCTGTTCCACCGCGAAACCCTGGAAATCCTCGGCGTGCACTGCTTCGGCTACCAGGCTTCGGAAATTGTCCACATCGGCCAGGCCATCATGAACCAGCCGGGCGAGCTGAATAACCTGAAGTACTTCGTCAACACCACGTTCAACTACCCGACCATGGCCGAAGCCTATCGGGTAGCTGCCTACGACGGCCTGAACCGGCTTTTTTGAGCGGCTCCGACCGGTGGCCTGAGCCGGTCGGAGAGACCGATTTCAACCCTACCCGAGGGTGGTCTTGGCCAAACCGGGAAAGTCTGTAATCAGGCTGTCCACGCCAAAGTCAGCGAGCCGGCGCATCAGTGCCGGTTCGTTGACCGTCCACACCGACACGTGCAAGCCCTGGCCCTGTGCTTTGAGCAGGCGCTCGGGGGTGCACAGTGTCCAGTTCAGGGCCAGCATCTCGCAGCCGTAGTTCTGTGCCACCTTCAACGGGTCGAGCCAGGCGTATTCGGCTACCAGCCCGCGTTTCACGTCCGGCACCAGTTCCTGGGCTGCGCCCAATACTTCGCGTGAGCTGGAGGTGATGGTGACCTTGTCCAGCAGGCCGTATTGCTGGGCCAGTTCGCGGATCGCCAGCACGGTGGTGGCGGCTCGGGTGCGCGAAGCGCTCTTGACTTCCAGCTGCCAGTGCTCGAACGGGCACTTCTCGAACAGCTCTTCCAGTTTTGGAATAGGGCAGGGCTGCACATGGCCCGGGCCGCCTTTGCGTGCGTCGATCTTCACCAGGTCGGCGGCCGGGTGCTCGACCACCTTGCCGCGTTTGCCGGTGGTGCGCTTGAGGGTAGGGTCGTGGATCACCATCAGCTCGTTGTCGGCCGACAGGTGCAGGTCCAGCTCGCAGCGGGTGACGCCGTGGGACAGGCACTGGCGAAAGCTGGTCAGGGTGTTCTCGGGTGCTTCGCCCTTGGCGCCGCGATGGCCGTAGATCAGGGTCACGTTCGTTCCTTCAAATCAGGGGGAAATGGGCTCAGGAGGCGGGGTCGTTCTGTTCCAGCTGCTGGCGCCGTTGTTGTTGCTGGCGCTGCAGGATGTAGCGGGCCAGCAGTTGACGCTGGGCGTCGGTCATGTCGGTAAACTCGGTGCCGACCTCGAAGCCGCCCTCCGGGCGCGGGTCGCAATGGGTGACCTTGCCGCGCAGCAGCAGGCCATGAGCACGCGGCATCAGCACCATTTTCACTTTTACCCGGGTGCCGGGATCAATCTGCGTGGCCTGGGCGAATTCGATACCGCCTTCGGAGATGACCACCGGCAGCGGCTGGCCGACTTCGCCAAGCAGGGTTTGCGCAACCACCGCGCTAAGCAGGTCGAGGCGCTTGTTCTGCGCCCGCAGGAAGGCAGCGAGGGTGCGGTCCTTGTCACTCAGCTGGCGCAGCAGGTGCTGCGACTCGAAGTCGGACAGATGCAGTTCGCTGAGCAGGTTGAACAGCGGGGAATCATCTTGCAACACATCTGGGTCGAGGGCTTCGGCCGCGCTGAGGGGGCTTATTTGAAGTGCGATCCGATCTTCGATGCGGTAGTATTCGCGGCGATCTTCTTCGTCTAATGTCGTCATGGCGAACCCAAGGTAGCGGCGGTGGTCCGAGTGTAAAGCCGCCGTAGGCGCCTCGCCACAAGGACGTTCCCTTTCATCCGAACAAGCCCCGACATGTTCAGACCTCTTTTCGCATTCATCGGTACGCGTTATACCCGTGCCAAACGCCGTAATCACTTCGTCTCGTTCATTTCCCTGACCTCGATGATCGGCCTCGCCCTGGGCGTGGTGGTGATGATCGTGGTGCTGTCGGTGATGAACGGTTTCGACCACGAGATGCGCACCCGCGTGCTCGGCATGGTCCCGCATGCCACGCTGGAGAGCGGCCAGCCCATTACCGACTGGCCTGCCCTTGCCCAACAAGTAAAGCAGAATCCGCAGGTGGTGGCGGTAGCGCCCTTCACCCAGATGCAGGGCCTGCTGACCCATGACGGCAAGGTGCAGAAGGTGCTGCTCAACGGCATCGACCCGGCCCGCGAGCGCGAGGTGTCGATTATCGACAACTTCATCTTGCAAGGCCGCCTCGACCAGCTGGCGCCGGGCGAGTGGGGCATCATGATCGGCGACAAGGCTGCGGCCAAGCTGGGTGTGGCCATTGGCGACAAACTCACCTTCGTCGCCCCGGAAGTCAGCGTGACGCCTGCCGGCATGTTCCCGCGCATGAAGCGCTTCACCGTGGTGGGCACCTTTCATGTGGGCGCGGGCGAGATCGACGGCTATCTGGGCCTGACCAACATCAGCGACCTGTCCCGCCTGCACCGCTGGAAGCCCGACCAGGTACAGGGCCTGCGCCTGAAATTCGACGACCTGTTCCAGGCGCCACGGGTGGCCTGGAGCATTGCCCAGCAGCTGGGTGACCAGGAGTACTACAGCCGCGACTGGACCCGCACCCACGGCAACCTGTACCAGGCCATCCGCATGGAAAAGGCCATGATCGGCCTGCTGTTGCTGCTGATCGTCGCGGTGGCGGCGTTCAACATCATTTCCACGCTGGTAATGGTGGTGAACGACAAGCGTGGTGACATTGCCATCCTGCGCACACTGGGCGCCACGCCCGGGCAGATCATGCTCATCTTCATGGTCCAGGGCACGGTAATCGGGGTGATCGGTACCCTGATCGGCGCCGTGGTCGGGATTGTTGCCGCGCTGAACGTGAGTGCGGCGATCGCCGGCATCGAGAAACTGATCGGGCACAAGTTCCTCAACGCCGACGTGTACTTCATCGATTACCTGCCCTCGCAGATCCAGGCCCAGGACGTGTACATGGTCTGCGGTGCGGCGCTGGTCCTGAGTTTCTTCGCCACCCTGTACCCGGCCTGGCGTGCGGCCCGCACCCAGCCTGCAGAGGCGCTACGTTATGAGTGAGTCGCGCATGAGTGATAAAGCCGTTCTGAGTTGCCGCAACCTGGGCAAGTCCTACGACGAGGGCCCGGAGTCGGTGCAGGTGCTGTCCGGGCTCAACCTGGAGCTGCACGCCGGCGAGCGGGTGGCCATTGTCGGCAGCTCCGGTTCGGGCAAGAGTACCTTGCTCAACCTGCTGGGCGGCCTCGACCGGCCGACCCAGGGCAGCGTCTGGCTGGCCGGCGAAGAGCTGTCGGCGCTGGGCGAGCGCGCCCGTGGCCTGCTGCGCAACCGTGAGCTGGGCTTTGTCTACCAGTTCCACCACCTGTTGCCAGAGTTCACCGCCATCGAGAACGTGTGCATGCCGCTGCTGATCGGCCGCACGCCCATCCCCGAGGCCCGTGAGCGCGCCGAGGCGCTGCTCAAGCGCGTGGGCCTGGGCCATCGCCTGAACCACAAGCCGGCCGAGCTGTCCGGCGGTGAGCGCCAGCGTGTGGCGATTGCCCGGGCCCTGGTCAACCGCCCTGGCCTGGTGATGCTCGACGAGCCGACCGGCAACCTCGACCACCATACCGCCCAGGGCATCCAGGAGCTGATGCAGGAGCTGTCCAGCGCCTCGCGCACGGCGTTCCTGGTGGTGACCCACGACCTCAAGCTGGCGCGGCAGATGGACCGTGTATTGAAGCTCGACGACGGCCACCTGGTGGCCATCTGATCGACTGCCCGGGGTGGCAGGTGCCGCCCCGTTTTCCTGTTTTCACTGGGTGATTCCGTACATGTTCAGACCCTTGCCCATTTTCATCGGCGCGCGCTACACCCGAGCCAAGCGTCGCAACCACTTCATCTCGTTCATTTCGATGACCTCGATGATCGGCCTGTCGCTGGGTGTGCTGGCGATGATCGTGGTGTTGTCGGTGATGAACGGCTTCCAGCGTGAAATGAGCGCGCGCATTCTTGGCCTGGTGCCGCATGCCGCCATCCTGGGCGTGCAGCCGATGGACGACTGGCACAAGGTGGCCGACGCAGCCCTGCAGAACCCGGCGGTGATGGCGGCCGCGCCGATTACCGAAATGGAAGGCATGCTGTCGTACAAGGGGGCGATGCAGCCGATCCAGGTGGGCGGTATCGACCCGGCCGAAGAGGGCAAGGTCTCTATCGTTGGCCAGCACATCGTGCAGGGCCGCTTGCAGGACCTGCAGCCGGGTGAGTTCGGCGTGGTCATCGGCGAGCTGACGGCGCGCCGCTTCCGCCTGAACACCGGCGACAAGCTGACCCTGATCGTGCCGGAAATCAGCAAGGAGCCGGGCGGCATTACCCCGCGTATGCAACGCCTGACCGTGGTCGGTATTTTCAAGGTGGGCGCCGAGCTGGATGGTTCGCAGGCTTACATCCACGTGGCTGATGCCGGTGAGATGCAGCGCTGGGCGCCGGGCCAGGTGCAGGGCGTGCGGTTGAAACTGCATGACCTGTATGCCGCGCCGCAGGTGTCCAAGGCCATCGCTGCCGGGCTGGGCGATGCCTACCGCGCCGATGACTGGTCGCACACCCAGGGCAGCCTGTTCAGCGCCATGAAGATGGAAAAGACCATGATCGGCCTGTTGCTGATGATGATCATCGCGGTGGCCGCGTTCAACATCATCGCCACCCTGGTGATGGTGGTGAACGACAAGGGGCCGGACATTGCCATCCTGCGTACCCTGGGCGCCACGCCGGCGCAGATCATGGGCACGTTCATGGTTCAGGGCAGCCTGATCGGCATTGTCGGCACGTTGATTGGTGGCGTGCTGGGGGTGATTGCGGCGTTCAATGTCAGCCAGATCGTTGGATGGCTGGAGCGGGTGAGCGGGCAGCACATCTTTACGTCGGATGTGTACTTTGTCAGCAGCTTGCCGTCGCAGTTGCAGTGGGGCGATGTGGCGATCATCTGCACTGCGGGGTTGGTGATGAGCTTTTTGGCGACCATTTACCCGGCATATCGGGCATCGCAGGTGCAGCCGGCGATTGGCCTGGCGGTTTGATGTTTACCTGAGAGTCTGGGGCTGCGAAGCAGCCCCAATTTCACTGATTCTGAGTGAATTCGATCAAAAACCGCGTCCACCCAGCCTCGCATTCCGCCCGGATGCACCCGCCATGGGCCTGCACGATCGACCGGGTAATCGCCAAACCCAATCCCGCATGCTCGCTGCTGCCTTCCCGCCGCGCAGGGTCGACCCGGTAGAAGCGGTCGAACAACCGTGGTAGCGCCGCAGGGTCGATAGCCTGCCCGGTATTGGCCACGCAGATTGTAGGCCCCGGCTCCAGCGTCACCCTTATCTGCCCGCCCGCCGGCGTAAAGCGCATGGCGTTATCCAGCAAGTTGGACAACGCTCGCCGCAGCATATGCCGGTCGCCCTGCAGCACCGCCTCACCCTCGCGCAGCATCTGCACACCGCTGTCCTCGGCCAGCGGCGCGTAGTACTCCAGCAGCGCATCCACTTCATCATGCAACGCCAGCGGCGCCTGCCCCGGCACCAGCAGGCCGTGATCGGCCTTGGCCAGAAACAGCATGTCGTTGATCATTTGCGCCATCCACTGCAGCTCTTCCAGGTTGCCATGCAGCGCCTCGCGGTACTCCTCCAGGCTGCGTGGGCGGGTGAGGGTGACCTGGGTGTGGGTCAGCAGGTTGGACAGGGGGGTGCGCAGTTCGTGGGCGATGTCGGCTGAAAACGCCGACAGGCGCTGGAAGGCATCGTCCAGGCGTTGCAGCATGGCGTTCATGCTGGTGGCCAGCTCGGCCAGCTCTTCGGGCATCTGCGCCACCGGCAAGCGGGTGGTGAGCGAACGTGCCGACACGCCGGCGGCCACCTGGCCCATCTGCCGCAAAGGGCGTAGCCCACTGCGTGCGGCCCAGGCGCCGAGCAGCGCGGTGGCCAGCGCCGACAGGCCGACGGTTAGCCAGATCAACCGTTGCATGCCTTGCAGGAAGTGCTGGTGGTGGGTGATGTCGAGGTAAAGGGTGAGTTGCGGCGACGGTGTTGTGCCTTGTGCCAGGTGCACGGCCAGGCTGCGGTAGTCGGTACCTTGCGCGTGCAGGGTAGCGAGCCCGGCAGGCCGTGGTGCCTGTGGCAGCCCTGTGCGGCTTTCGAACCAGGTGGTGCCGTCGTTGCCGCTGATGCGCAAGGCCAGGTCGGCCTGGTGGCTCAGCTCATCGTGCAGGGCAGGCAGGCGGGCCTGTAAATCTTCCGGCGTGCTGATGCCGGCCAGTTGTGTGCGGAACAGCGACAGGCGCGAGTCCAGCAATTGTTGGTCCAGCTCGACGAAATGCTGCTCGCTGGCCTTGCTGAACAACAGGCCGGCGCCAAGCGAGACGGCTGCTGTGCAGGCGGCGAACAACAGGGCCAAACGGCTGCCGAGGGAAAGCCTGCGCATCAATCTGCACGCTCTTCGAGTACATACCCCATGCCGCGTACGGTGTGGATGAGCTTGTTGGGGTGCGGGTCGTCAATCTTCAGGCGCAAGCGGCGGATCGCCACCTCGATCACGTTGGTGTCGCTGTCGAAGTTCATGTCCCATACCTGCGAGGCAATCAGCGATTTTGGCAGCACCTCGCCCTGGCGGCGCATCAACAGTTCGAGCAAGGCGAACTCCTTGGCGGTCAGGTCGATGCGCTGGCCGGCGCGCTCGGCGCGGCGTCGGATCAGGTCCAGGCGCAGGTCGGCCAGGTTCAGGGTGGTGTCCTGTCCGGGGTGGGTGCCACGGCGCAGCAGGGTGCGCACCCGGGCCAGCAGCTCGGAAAAGGCAAAGGGCTTGACCAGGTAATCGTCGGCGCCCAGCTCCAGGCCGTGCACCCGGTCTTCGACGGCGTCGCGTGCGGTGAGGAACAGTACCGG
The DNA here is from genome assembly GCF_003208145.1 of Pseudomonas sp. RV120224-01b. NCBI lineage: Bacteria > Pseudomonadati > Pseudomonadota > Gammaproteobacteria > Pseudomonadales > Pseudomonadaceae > Pseudomonas > Pseudomonas sp. RV120224-01b. Next base: position 527,716 of record NZ_QKMQ01000001.1, read on the forward strand.
CGTGTCCAGGCCGGCCTGGCGCACCGCTTGCAGGATTTGCCAGCCATCCCGGCCGGGCAGCATCACGTCGAGGATCAGCAGGTCATGGTCACCGGTCAGCGCCAGAAACTGGCCGGTTTCGCCATCGGTGGCCAGTTCGGTGGCGAAGCCGGCTTCGCTCAGGCCCTGGCTCAGGTACTGGCCGGTGCGGGCCTGGTCTTCGACGATCAGCAATTTCATTGGGTAGCTTGCCTCCAGCAAGGGCCGGGTGATGCTTGAAATGATACGTGACTATCCCGGCCGTCACTCAAGCTGACAAAGTTGTAATCTCCCTGTCAGGTTGCCGCCAGCCGTCCCTGACTAAGGTGGCCTCATACTGTTGTGCATTCCCGGAGTCATCATGAAACACCTGTTTATCGCCGCCACCCTTGCCTTGGTCAGCCTGCCGGCCTTTTCTGGCGAGGCGCAAACCTTCGCCTTCGGCGAGCCGGCCCCGGCGGCCAAAGCCACCCGCACGGTGGATGTGGTGCTCAAAGACATTGCCTTCGAGCCCAAGAGCCTGCAGGTAAAAGCCGGTGAGACGGTGCGCTTCGTGCTGGTCAACGAGGGCAAGCTGCCGCACGAGTTCAACCTGGGTGACAAGGCCATGCATGCCGAGCACCAGAAAGAGATGGTCGCCATGCAAGGCAAGATGTTCACCCAGGCCATGAACCATGAAGGCATGGATCACAGCCAGATGATGGATCACGGTGGCGGCCATGGTCACGGTGGTGGCAATACCGTGCTGGTAATGCCCGGCCAACGCGCCGAGCTGACCTGGACCTTCCGCCAGTCGGCGCCCATCGAGTTTGCCTGCAACGTACCAGGGCATTACCAGGCCGGTATGGTCGGGGCCTTGACCATCGAGTGACTTGCCCTGCAAGGCGGGGTGCAAAACCGGTAAACTAGGGGCAATTTCGAACCTCTAGGTCAGTTTCCATGCATCCCGCTGCCGAACACTCCCCGCTGGGCAAATCCAGCGAATACATTGCCACCTACTCCCCGGAGCAGCTGTTCCCGATCCCGCGTACTGCCAAGTGGGCCGAGCTGGGCGTCACCGCGCAGACCTTGCCCTGGCAGGGCGTGGACTACTGGAACTGTTTTGAGTTGAGCTGGCTGCTGCCGTCGGGCAAGCCTGTGGTGGCGATCGGCGAGTTCGCCATTCCGGCTGATTCGCCGAACATCATCGAATCCAAGTCGTTCAAGCTGTACCTCAACTCGCTGAACCAGACGGTGTTCGCCTCGCTGGGCGAGTTGCAGGCGTGCCTGGAGAAAGACCTGTCCGCTGCTGCTGGCAAGCCGGTGGGCGTGAAGGTGCGGACCTTGGCCGAGGTCGAGGCCCAGGGTGTGGTGGCTTTGCCGGGGCTGTGCATCGATGCGCTGGATGTGGCCATCAGCAACTACGAGCAGCCGCAGCCAGAACTGCTGCGCTGCAACCCGGAGCGGGTGGTGGAAGAAACCTTGCACAGCCACCTGCTGAAGTCCAACTGCCCGGTTACCGGCCAGCCAGACTGGGGCAGCGTGGTGGTCGAGTACAAGGGCAGGGCGCTGGACCACGCCAGCCTGCTGACCTACCTGATCAGCTTCCGCCAGCATGCCGACTTCCACGAGCAGTGTGTGGAACGCATTTACCTGGACTTGAAGAACCTGCTGCAGCCGGAGCACCTGACGGTGTATGCGCGCTATGTGCGCCGGGGTGGGCTGGACATCAACCCATACCGCAGCACCGGGGCGATCAGCCCGCAGAACACGCGGCTGGTTCGGCAGTAAGGTTCAAGTACGCTGGGGGCGCTCTGCGCCCCTTTCGCGACACAAGGCCGCTCCTACAGGTACAGCGCAAACCTCTGATCTCGCGCTGTACCTGTAGGAGCGGCCTTGTGTCGCGAAAGGGCTGCGAAGCAGCCCCGGCTATTTCAGATCCCCATGCTGTGCAGCGAGTTGGCAATGCTGCGCAGGGTGGCGGTGAGGTCGGGGTGGTCGGCCTCGAAGCGTTCGATCGCCAGGTTCACGCCATCCACCAGATTGTTGTCCGGCGTGGCTTCCTCAAGTTTCAGTTGCGCCTCGATCTGGCGCGCTTCTTCGTGCAGCGCGGCCAGCTCTTCTTCCGAAAGCGGTACGTTGCGGTCCAGTTGCTCGCGCAAGCTGTTCAGGCGCTCTTGCAATTCGCGGGCAGGCATTGGCAGTTCTCCATCAATGGCTTGGCAAGCCATGGACCTCAGCGAAGCGGCAAAGGTTCTGGCCTGTCTTCAGCGTAATCCACCTGCCGCCGCTTTGCATGATCCGTGTCAAAGGTGCTGTATCAGGGTTTTTCACCTTTGCGCCGGCGCTGCGCGATGTCCTGCAGGCAGGTATCCAGCGCTTCGAGGTGGTCGATTACCGAATGCACGCCCAGGCTGAACAGCTCCAGCGTCGCCTTGCCGCGGGCCAGGTCCTGTTCCTGCGTGCTCATGGCTTGCCAATGCTGCGAGCTGCGGTCGCAGAGCGGGCTGCAGGCGGCCAGGCCCACCGTCCACAAGCCCGCGTTAAGGCCCGACTGCAGCAGGCGCGGGTCGCCGCTGACCAGCACGCAGCCGTCCAGGCGTTCGCTGTCCAGGCTCATCAAGGCCTGCCAGCAGGCGTTGGGCGCTGGCCAGCGGACGCCGTTGACCAGGTGCCCCGGCAGCCAGTCGGGCAGCACATGGGCCAGGCGTTTGCTGTGGGTGGCGGTGAGGTCATCCAGCCAGATGCATGGCACCTGGCGATGACGCAGGCTGGCGAGGGTGGCCAGTGCGCCGGGGGCGGGTGAGGGGGCGCCGCCATTGGCAGCCTGCACCAGGCAGCCGCGCAAGCCGAACAGCACAGCAGTGAAGGCGGGTGCAGCGTCCATGGCAACTTCCCCCAAATAGCCCGCAGGCTATTCGCTGATTGTTACCGGCCTGTGACAGGCTCGCCCGCGCAACAGTTGTTCACAAAATATTGAGCAAAAATGTGTAAAGCTGTTTATCAGGCCGCAAGCCTCTATACTGCCGCCTTACCAGCAGCGCGCCCCGTTGCGCGTGCGGCCGAGAAATTCGATGGAGAGACATCTATGCGTAGGATCGGTGCCAGTGTGCTCGAACGAGTCACCCAGGCCTGTGTCTGCGCCAGCTTGCTGCTGGCGCCCGTGGCAGCCACCCAGGCCGCCACCGAGGAAGATCCCTGGGAAGCGGTCAACCGCCCGATCTTCCGTTTCAACGATACCCTCGACACCTATGCCCTGAAGCCATTGGCCAAGGGCTACCAGGCGGTCACCCCGCAGTTCCTTGAAGATGGCATCCACAACATCTTCCGTAACCTGGGTGACGTGACCAACCTGGCCAACGACCTGCTGCAGCTCAAGCCTCATGCAGCGGGCGTGGACACTGCGCGGCTGATCGTCAACACCACGTTCGGCCTGGGCGGCTTCTTCGATGTGGGCACCAAGATGGGCCTGCAACGTAATGACGAGGACTTTGGCCAGACCTTGGGTTATTGGGGCGTGCCGAGCGGCCCGTACGTTGTCATCCCGCTGCTGGGGCCGAGCACCGTACGTGACGGCGTAGCCAAGTACCCGGACACCTACACCAAACCTTACCGCTACATCGACCATGTGCCGACGCGCAACTCGATCTTCGCCCTGGACGTGATCGACACCCGTGCCGACCTGTTGTCGGCCGAGAAGCTGATTCAGGGTGACAAGTACATCTTCATTCGCAACGCCTACCTGCAGAACCGCGAGTTCAAGGTGAAGGACGGCGAAGTCGAAGACGACTTCTGATCCGTGAGCCTGGGGCTGCAACGCGGCCCCAGGTTCAGTGCATCGCCAGAATCCGCAGCCCGAACTTCTGCTGCCCGCCGGGCTGGTCGGCAATCCATACCACTTCGGTGCTGGCATGCAGCCCTTTCAGCGCCGGGTGGTCCGAGTCGATCCGCACCTCGATATGATCCCCCACCAGAAAGCGCTGCGGTGCCTGCACCTGCATGCCGCCGCTGGAGAGGTCCAGGCACACCGCCGCAATCACCTGGCCTTCATGCAACAGGCTCACCTCGGTGTCGATGCGCATCCGGATAAAGTCGCGTTTCTCGCTGTGGCTGGAGGGCGTGTGGGGCATGCTGCATCCTTCCCATCGGGTTGCGCTGGTCGACTTTCTTATAACTCCCGGTGATTTGCCCTGTAAAGAGCGGCGAGGTCGACCCTTACATGCTTGAAACCCCTGCCGGATGGGAGTACCGTCTGCGCCTTACAAGGTAGCGCTCACAGTTGCCGGAGAGTTGCCGGGCAGGTGTTCTTGTCCTACAACTCAAGTAGAGTGTGACCATAAAGAATTCCCGTAGCTGGCCGTCTGCCTTGCCGACACCGCTGCACCAACCTAAATCGGCGCCGTTCGCCCACATGCAGAAAACCAGTGCAACGCTGCTGATCATCGATGACGACGACGTGGTCCGTGCGAGCCTCGCCGCCTATCTTGAAGACAGTGGCTTCAGCGTCCTCCAGGCCGGTAATGGCCAGCAGGGGCTTCAGGTCTTCGAAGAACACCAGCCCGACCTCGTGATCTGCGATCTGCGCATGCCGCAGATGGGCGGCCTCGAACTGATCCGCCAGGTCAGCGAGCGCGCGCCGCAGTTGCCGGTGATCGTGGTGTCGGGTGCCGGCGTCATGAGTGATGCGGTGGAAGCGTTGCGCCTGGGCGCCGCCGACTACCTGATCAAGCCGCTGGAAGACCTGGCCGTACTCGAACATTCGGTGCGCCGCGCCCTCGACCGTTCGCGCCTGGTGCTGGAAAACCAGCGCTATCGCGACAAGCTCGAAGCCGCCAACCGCGAACTGGAAGCCAGCCTGCACCTGCTGCAGGAGGACCAGACCGCCGGTCGCCAGGTGCAGATGAACATGCTGCCGGAAAGCCCCTGGGCAGCCGGCGAGTTCGCTTTCGCGCACCAGATCATTCCGTCGCTGTACCTGTCGGGTGATTTTGTCGATTACTTCCGCGTGGACGAGCGGCGCATTGCCTTCTACCTCGCCGATGTTTCCGGGCATGGCGCGTCGTCGGCCTTTGTCACCGTGCTGTTGAAGTTCATGACCACGCGGCTCATGTTCGAGCTCAAGCGCAGCAAGATGCGCGAGTTCAAGCCGTCGGAAGTGCTTAGCCATATCAACCGCGGCCTGATCAACAGCAAGCTGGGCAAGCATGTCACCATGGTCGGCGGCGTGATCGACGAAGAGTCCGGTCTGCTGACCTACGCCGTTGGCGGCCATCTGCCGCTGCCGGTGCTGTACACCCCCGATCACGCCCGCTACCTGGAAGGCCGCGGCCTGCCGGTGGGGCTGTTCGAGGAGGCCACCTACCAGGACCTGGTAGTCGAGCTGCCACCGCAGTTCAGCCTCAGCCTGATGTCCGATGGCATTCTGGACCTTTTGCCGGGTGACACGCTCAAAGATAAAGAAACCGCCTTGCCGGAGATCGTCAAGGCAGCAGGTGGCAGCCTGGATGGGCTGCGTCAACGATTCGGATTGGCTACGCTTGGGGAGATGCCGGATGATATCGCCCTATTGGTGTTGAGCAGGAACCTTCAATGAGTACCGGTAGAATCCAGTTCGCCGAGCAGAGTGGCACCTTCGTACTGAAGTTCGTCGGTGAAGTGCGCCTGACCCTGTGTTCGGCGCTGGATGCGACGATCGAGAAGATTTTCACGGCGCTGAACTTCTCGGCGATTGTCATCGACCTGACTGAAACCGAAAGCATCGACAGCACCACCCTGGGCCTGCTGGCCAAGCTGTCGATCCTGTCGCGGCAGAAGGTGGGCCTGCTGCCGACCGTGGTTACCACCAACCCGGACATTTCCCGGTTGCTTCAGTCGATGGGCTTCGATCAGGTGTTCAACATCGTCGATCGCCCAATTCCGTGCCCGGAATGCCTGACCGACCTGCCATCGCAGGACCAGAACGAAGACGTGGTGCGCTCCAAGGTGCTGGAGGCGCACAAGATCCTCATGGGCCTGAACGACTCCAACCGCGAAGCGTTCCATGACCTGGTCAGTGCGCTGGAGCGAAGCTGACCTGTTGCCAGGCTAGCGCCCGGCAACAAACTCGGTCGCTTCAGCGCCGCCGGCATCCAGCTGAAATACACGCACTGGCCGCCCCTGTTCGTCGAAGAACACCTGCCCCAACCCCGCCCCATTCCACAGCCGCTCTCCAGCCTTGCTGTGGCTGGGCGTGCGCGGTACCACTTCCATCTCCCGGCGCCTGGTGAGCCAGTTCAGCGGCGAGCGTGGCGAATACAGCCAGCGGTTGAGCCGGTCGAGCACATCCAGCAAACGCCGGGGGAACTCGTTCTTGATCCCGCTGCTGGTCACCTGCCATAAGTGCGGGCTGCGCTGGCGGTGGCGGATCAGCACTTCATAGACGAACGAGTAGTGCACATCCCCGGACAGCACCACGTAGTGCCCTGGTGTACGGGAGTGGCGGAAGATGTTGAGGATGACCTGCGCCGCCCCCCGGTGGGCCATCCAGTTTTCGGCATCGACCAAGAGTGGATAGCCCAGCCAGCTGAACACCTTTTGCACCGTCTCGATCAGCTTCACGCCAAAAATCGGCGCAGGCGACACGATGACCGCTGACGGGTGGTCGAGCAGTGCTTGCTGCAGCTCGCTCAGCGCCTCCCAATCGAGCAGGCCGGACGGCTTGGCCAAACTGCTTTCACTGCGCCAGCGCCGGGTGCGGGTGTCCAGCACCAGCAGGGGCGGGTTTGTGGGCAGGCTGAATTGCCAGCCCTGGAAGCGCAACAGCTCGCCGATCAGCTCATCCTGGTGTTGGCCGGTCAGCGCCTGGCATTGCTCGGTCAGTGGCTTGCAGCCGTCCGGGTTGTTACCCCAGGCCTGGCACAGCAGGTAGCCGAGCAGGGCGTTGCCGATGATGCGCCGCGAGAACGGATGGCCGTAGGCGGTTTCTTCCCACTGTGCCGAGAGGTTCCAGTCGTCGGTGATGTCGTGGTCGTCGAAAATCATCAGGCAGGGCAGGTGGGCCATCACCCGCGCCACCTGGCCGAGGTTGTCGGCAAACGCCTGGATCAGTGGCAGCTCTTGCCGGTAACGGGCCTGGCGCTGGTCGGTAAGGCCGGTGGGCATGTCCAGGTTCACCAGTTGCCAAGGCACCGGTGACCACACCAGCAGGTACATGGCCATGACCTCGGCGAAGGTCACCAGGTGGTTGTCGGCGTTGCTGGACGAGAAAATCGGCTTGCGCTTGCCGCCGAAAAAACGCTCGCGCAGGGTGTCGTTGTGCTCCTGCGCCGGCAGCAGGTCGGCGCGGTGGTAGTAGCTGGCCGGGTGCTGGTAAAGCGCCTGGCTATCAGGCACCACCGCACCCTCCAGTTGCTCGTCGAACAGGCCCAGGCGCGCGATCAGGCTATGGATGGCGCGCAGCATGGGGCCGGCGACATCGTCGGCGTACACCTGGTCGCCGGTCATCAGCAGCACGGCCGGGCGGTCTTCAGGTTGCTTGCAGGTTTGCAGCAGGCGGTCGGCGCACAGCAGGCCATCGGCAGCGGGGTGGTGCGGCTTGCGGCAGGAGCCGTGCAGCAAGTGATCGAGGCGATCGCGCAGCACCAGGCTTGGACGCAGGGTGCCGGGGTAGAGCAAGTGTGGCGCCCAGCTGGCGATGCCTTGACCGTTGATCATCAGATCGTAGTCAAGCAGCTGGTTGCAGGGCAGGGGATTTGTGAAGTGGATATCCAGCAGGTGAATGAAGGCCTGCTGGCCGACCGGGATAACCTGGCAATCGACCTGGGCCTCGCCTGCGGGGCAGATGAAATCGGGTTGCAGCGGTTGGGTGGCGACCAGCCAGATGGCCAGGCGCTGGGGCTCCAGGCGGCGCAGTACCGGGCCGGCGAGCACGAGGGGCAACGGCGTAGAGGGGGTCATCGACAGCTCGGGTGGCTATGCGGGCCTCTTTGCGGGCAAACCCGCGAAAAGGCCCTGGAATTCATTACACAACTAAAACAGGGCAAAACAAAACGGGCGGAAAATGCTGAACACTTCCCGCCCGTCAGGCAAACCCGAACTGTATCAGGCCTTTTCAGCCATCAACTTCTCCAGTTTTTCCTGGTCCCGCGCAAACTGGCGGATACCCTCGGCCAGCTTCTCGGTGCCCATGGCATCTTCGTTCATCGCCCAGCGGAACTGGCTTTCATTCAGCTGCTGCTTCGCCTCACCCGCATTGCCCGGTTTCAGCACCTGCGGCAGCTCGCCCTGGTCATCGCTCAGTTGCTGCAACAGCTCCGGGCTGATGGTCAGGCGGTCGCAGCCAGCCAGCTGTTCGATCTGGCCGATGTTGCGGAAGCTGGCGCCCATGACCACGGTGTTGTAGCCATTGGCCTTGTAGTAGTTGTAGATACGCGTGACCGACTGCACGCCCGGGTCCTCGGCGCCGACGTATTCCTTGCCGGTGCTCTTCTTGTACCAGTCGTAGATGCGGCCCACGAACGGCGAAATCAGGAATACCCCGGCATCGGCGCAGGCTTGTGCCTGGGCGAAGGAGAACAGCAGGGTGAGGTTGGTCTGGATACCTTCCTTCTCCAGCTTTTCGGCGGCGCGAATGCCTTCCCAGGTGGAGGCCAGCTTGATCAGCACACGCTCACGGCCAACGCCGGCCGCTTCGTACAGCTCGATCAGCTTGCGCGCCTTGGCCAGCAGGGCCGGTTCATCGAACGACAGGCGCGCATCCACTTCAGTGGAGATGCGCCCCGGGATGACCTTGAGAATGCCCGAGCCCACGGCCACTGCGAACTTGTCGCAGGCCAGGTCGACATCGCCCTTGGCATCGGCCTTCACCTGCGTGAGCAGATCGGCGTAGCCCGGGATGGCGGCGGCCTTGAGCAGTAGCGACGGGTTGGTGGTGGCATCGACCGGCTTCAGGCGGGTGATGGCGTCCAGGTCCCCGGTGTCGGCGACCACGGTGGTGAACTGCTTGAGTTGTTCCAGCTTGGAGGTCATGGGCGTGCTCTGTCCTGTGCAATGACTCGACATTACCCGAGCCCCGACGGCCGCTCAAGGGCCGTCGAAACCATGCAGGCAAGCGGTGGAAGCAGGCTTGCCCGCGAAGGGCGGTGCGAAAGGTGAAGATTCGAGTCGCAAGCCGGCCCGAGGTTCCCAATCCCGCGTTGTCACCGCCCCTGCAACAACTCCACTGCCTGATCAAACACCGCCAACGGCTCAGCGGCCTTGTGGATATCCGCCGACAGCAACTGGCGGAAGCGCCGTGCGCCCTTGAACCCTTGGGCCAACCCCAGAATGTGCCGGGTAACGTGGTGCATCGCGCCACCACTTGCCATATGCGCCACGATATAAGGCCGCAGCTGTGCCAGCGCCTCGCTACGGCTGACCACCGGCGCCGCGCTGCCAAACAGCTGCTGGTCTACCTCGGCCAGCAGGTAAGGGTTGTGATACGCCTCACGCCCCAGCATCACGCCATCGAAGGTTTCAAGGTGCGCCTGGCATTCGGCCAGGGTCTTGATCCCGCCGTTGAGCACGATCTCCAGGTCCGGGAAGTCGGCCTTCAACTGCGCTGCCACGTCATAACGCAGCGGCGGGATTTCGCGGTTCTCCTTCGGCGACAGCCCCTCCAGAATCGCGATGCGCGCATGCACGGTAAAACTCCGGCAGCCGGCCTCGCGCACCTGGCCGACGAAGTCGCACAGTTCGGCGTAGCTGTCGCGGCCATTGATGCCAATGCGGTGCTTGACCGTCACCGGCGTCGACACCGCATCACGCATGGCCTTCACACAATCGGCCACCAGCGCCGGATGCGCCATCAGGCAAGCGCCGATCATGTTGTTCTGCACCCGGTCGCTCGGGCAGCCGACGTTGAGGTTGACCTCGTCGTAGCCAGCTTCCTCGGCCAGGCGTGCGCAGGCAGCCAGGTCGGCGGGCACACTACCGCCCAGTTGCAGGGCCAGCGGGTGCTCGGAGACGTCGTGGCGCAGGAAACGGTGGGCGTCGTTGTGGAGGAGGGCACCGGTGGTGACCATCTCGGTGTAGAGCAGGGTTTGGCTGGAGAGCAGGCGCAGGAAGAAGCGGCAGTGGCGGTCTGTCCAGTCCATCATGGGTGCAACGCTGAAGCGGCGTGACGGCTCAGGGCGCGTGGTTTCTGGCTTGTAGCCTGATTTTGCGGTCATTTCGTTCAACGTGTTTTGTACCAATTTTCGGGGTTTTGGGGCGTTTTTACCAAGCGCTTGGTACAATGTACCAACCGACAGACGACGTGTACCAATCTCAGATGGCAACGATCAGAACGCGTAAAAAGGCTGATGGCAGCAGCAGCTACCTCGTCCAGATCCGCATTAATCGCGACAAGGTGACAGTTTACCAAGAGAGTCAAACGTTCGCCCGCAAACAGGCTGCAGTGGCCTGGGCGAAGCGGAGGGAAACCGAGTTGGCTGAGCCTGGTGCTATCGAGCGCGCCAACCGGGTAGGGCACACAGTCAAACATATGATCGATCGCTATCTGGTTGAGGCCGAGAAAGCTCGGCCTCTGGGCGAGACTAAGCGACGCACGCTGAACGCCATCAAGAACAGCTATCTGGGTGAGATGGTCGATTCTGACATCAGCCAGCAAGCTCTGGTGGACTATGCCCTATGGCGTATGAGTCCTGCAGGTGGTGCCATCAAGCCGCAGACAGCCGGCAATGATCTGGCTCACTTGGGTTCAGTGTTGTCGCTGGCCAGGGCAGCGTGGGAGTACGAAATCAACCCCCAGGCTATGCCCGACGCACGCCTTGTCCTGAAGCGACTCGGCTACAACATGAAAAGCCGGGAGCGGGATCGTAGGCCAACGCTCGAAGAGCTCGACAAGGTGCTTGAGCACTTTTTCGAGATGCTTGCACGGCGTCCGACAGTCATTCATATGCCGAAGGTCGTGGCGTTTGCCATTTTTTCTACGCGCCGCATGGACGAGATCGCTCGCATCGTGTGGGAGGATCTGGATGAGCACCGCCAGGCGGTTAAAGTGCGGAACATGAAGAACCCCGGGCAGAAGATCGGCAACGATGTGTGGTGTCATCTGCCGGATGAGGCATGGGCGATTGTGCAAAGCATGCCGCGTCAGTGCGCTGAGATCTTCCCTTACAACACCGACTCAATCGGCACGGCCTGGTCCAGGGCGTGCAAAATGGTTGGCGTGGAGGATCTGCATTTTCACGATCTGCGCCACGAAGGTGTGAGCCGGTTGTTCGAAATGGATTGGGACATCCCGCGTGTATCGAGTGTTTCCGGTCATCGTGACTGGAACTCGCTGCGGCGTTACACCCATCTGAGGGGGCGTGGTGATCGATATATGGAATGGAGTTGGTTAGAGCGGATTATCCAGGCCTCAGTCACCCTAGGCGCACGGATTGAGTAGTTGGTCGGGGTATGCGCAGATTTGACCATCACTTGTACTCGTCTTGACGAATCGGCCGCATCGGACCTCCTAGTACATTGCATGGTTTTACCGGCACGAAGCGTCCATGTTCGGCACTGCGCATAACACTGCCTTGGATGGATCTGTCAGGCAGGAGTGGCCGCTTTAGGCCCATTACTGCCGTCCGCAACGGGTAGCTAACGGTCACAAGTAGCAACTCTTGCTTGGCGAAGAACGACAAAATCTGCCAGCGGTGGCATACACAATCGGCCATGCGCAGATATTCCTGTGTAAGGAGGCACATGATAAAAGTTAAATCGCATGACTGCCGGAGGATAATTGCTGTACCAAAACAGCAATTTATCCAGGGTTTCCAGAGGTGGCGCTATAGCAAAAAAACCAACCTCGCAACGCCAGTGCTCTCTATTTGTTATTCTGAAAATAAACCCACTAGATTACGTCCATCCTGCCATCGATTAATATCCTGAAACAGGTTGGTTTTTCTAAATTTGACGCGATCAAAGGAAAGCGCTAATGACTCTTCAACTCGGTCTGGGTGTTGGAAGATGTTGCTCTTGCTTTTCAATGCTCCAGAGGCAATAATGCAGACGATTTCAGCAACGTCATGCCCATTGATCATATCTTCATAGTTATTTTCCTGTAGAAGAATTTTGTCGAATGCAGCACGTATCACCTGCTTGGTGCTGACTATCTTTTGTCTGTTCTTTGAATACTCCCAGATGATATGAATCATCTGATCTATGTTTAAGGACAAGGTTTTTTCGCATATGAATTTTCTAAATTTTATTCTATTTCCATCTGATGACGCTGGCTTGAAAGATAGACCAAGGTTTTCTCTTTTATCAGCAAGCCGAAGGCAGCCGGTTAGATAGGCGAGGTCTAGTACTACTTTCTTGATCGTAGAGTTCGTTTTTTCCTCAAAAGAGCATAATGCTTGTTGGTCTGCTCCGACCGATAGTAAATCTTCCAATGTATCAACCATGATCATCATTACTTCCGAGTCATGACCATCTGTCACAAAGATATCGTCTTTGAAGTCCTGTTCAAATTTTGCATTTCCTTTGATACGTAAAAAATCAGCGTCCCTTATCGCGATTTTTCTCGTGAACCCTCTAGAAGATAAAATCCCATACGCTTCTCTAAGTTTATATTTCCCTGTTGTTTGCGTTAATCTTACTGTTTCGCGATTGAAAAACTTTGTGTAGACCTTCAAGTCTTTGGTACCCTCCACTAATATGTGAGTACCTTTAAATCGTGTGTCCTGCATAAGCGAGTTGGCAATTCGCTCAGGGGTGATGTACTGTTCCAATTACTCAATCCCCTCTAGCTCGACTCGCAGATCCCAGTTGGAGGAAATAATGTCTGGTGAATGTGTTGCAATTACTGCAGTGAATTTATTGATTTCAGCGACGCGCTTCAAATCGTCAATAAATTGATTTTGCCATGAGATATGTAATGAAAGCTCAGGCTCATCGATGAGGATTAAGTCCCCGGGAGTTGAGTTGAAGATGAGTTTGTAAAACAAAACTAGCTCATGCTGCTCCCCTGAAGATAACTTTGTTAGATCAATTCCTATCGGCTTGTCTCTTTTGTCGTTTATAATTGATGAGAATTCTAGCCCGTCTTCTTTACTCACTTTTAATCTTTTGTGCTTGAAGCGATTACTAAGAATGCTCATGAACAGACTTATCTTTTTCGCAAGGTTCTCGTATGGTTCAAGTTTTAATTTGCTATCCTCGACGTATTGTTTCATTGATATGACTATGAGGTCGTTATGTTCGTCCTGAATAACTGCAAGCTCTGAGTCTTGTGCGTCTACCACTAACCCTGCCGCTGATAAGTATTTTCGTTTTTCATTTAAATCTGACAGCTCCTCATTCAGCTGAGCATATGTGTAATCCGTTTTTTCCCTAAGGTTTTTTACTAGTCTATTGGGATACGTACTGTCGAGTGCTGAAGTAATATCCGCAGATGATTTAATTGCATTTGAAATAAGATCTTTTAGCTCGTTAGAGCATTGCGTGACCATACTCCTGTATGAGTCTTTGGCGCTTTCGTTGCGCGTTATTATGCGCTGGGTTTCAATTAATCTAACATTTATCTTGTTCGATTCGTCGATTAGCCACTTTGGAGGCATTGTTTTTTCACGATTGCGGCCTAGATTCCTTTCCATATAATGACGCTCTATCATAAGCCTTTCCAGATCTCTGGCTTCGTACATGCGATGACTATGTATCATCTCATTGCGCAGATGCTCTAGTTGTATTTCAATAGCGCGCAGATTTCGATTGTCGTAGCCAGTCTTTCTTCCATAGCTAAAAAATTTCTCAGGCTTGAATTTTGCGTTCGTGCTTCGTCTGTATACGTAAAGAGCGGAATCCTCATCAGATAAAGCCTTGGAGAACTCCCAGGACTCTTTATTGTCGAAGTGTATGGTTAACTTCTCAAAATCTAATTCGCTTAGGAAGTTGTAATCGTTATTAAACACAGCGTTTACGGCTTCAAGTATTTTTGTTTTACCAATTCCGTTTTCCCCAATAACTATAGTTACGCCGCTTTCCTGATTGAATGGGATTTCATGGTTAAAGATGCCGAATAGCTTTGCTATGGAGACACTTGTAATGTTCAATTTTTATCCTCTATTAGCAGGAAGTTTCTAAAATAAGAGTCATAGGTGAGCGATGGTTGCTCGTCGGGAGAGCAGCCATCTTCGCGGCGATAAGCACTGCCAAGCCATAGTGTGCAATGTAACCAAATCTTTAGCAGTACTGTTGGGCACGCCCACTGTGTGTTCTCTTTTTAGGTGTTTTTAAGGCTGCAACCCTCTTACGATACCGCTTTGCCATCATCGCGTCGATGGTTTGAAAAACTACCAGGTAGATAGGGTCGTGGTGTGGGGGGGTAGGACACCCGCCACATAATTTGAGGCATCATTCCATAGACGACAAATTAGTGCTTCGTTGAGAGCTGACCATCACAACCGTCAACGATAGATCGTTTCTGACTTTCCCTTAATGACCGCTTTTGGCTGGGCTGTGTAGTTGCTGACTGGCAGCTTCGGGTCGGAAGCGGTCACTATCGCGTAATGGATTTGGGCATTCCTGCCGTTCCGATCTAGCCGATTTTGGGGTGCGTCGATAGCCGCCGATTGTAGGCGGCCATTGACGCAAGGTGGCCAAGGCGATTTCGACTGGGTGGAAGGGGGCGGATGTTGCGAGATGTTCCGGACGGACGTCCGACACTGATAAATTGGGGTGTAATTCCCGTATCAGCTTGCCCGTCACCTCTTGTTCAATTGCGCACACTCTTTGCGCGCAGCATCCCTCTGTTGGTCTAGGTATAGGGCCAGATCGGCGATGTGTATGCCTCGGGCGCTCTTCTGGCTCGGTTCAAGTCGGGTGATAGGCAGCTTGATCTCCCCGGCCAGCACCTTGCGCTGGAATACGAGCGGCGTGAGGTGCGTGAAGTAGTCCGCGCATACCTTTTCGAGCGAGATAATCGCCATGCCGTTGTACTGTGCCATCAAAACAAAGGCTGTGTTCACGCATGGCCCTCCTGTTCCTGTGAATTCGGCACTATGCTGTTGGGGCGGGCCGATTGCCGACCCTCATTGAGCTGGCTTAGCACCTGCTCGCTGGCAAGGTTGAACAACTCCTCGGCGGTAACCGGCGCTACGGATTGTTCAAAGTTGCGCACGGCCTCAAATCGAGTTCGGTACAGCCCGGCCTGGCCGAGCCAAGCGACGGCGTGATACTCGGCGTCGGATACGGGGCAAGGTGTTGCAAGGCGCTCGCCTTGAGAGCCGAGTTTGCACTTCTTGCAGATGTGATAACCGCCGTCGTATGGGTCCACTGTTTCCCAGAGATGATTGTGCTTGGTTATGCGGCCATCAACGAGGCAGCTTCGTTGGATAACGGTGGTCATGCTGCAGCCTCCGCAGTCGATGCCGTGGCAAGCGTGCCGCGCAACTGGGCGTGAATGCGCTTGGCGAGCGAATCAACACAGAGCGCCTGTGCGGCAGCTCGGCTCGCCTGCTGATCCGACTTCAAGGCTTTCATGGTGCGATGCGCGAGCTGCAGTGTTTCGCCGACCTTTGTCAGCAGCTCGTAATCGGCCCTGGTCACCGGCATGCAGGTGTAGGACATGATTCGCTCCTCGAGCTCACTGATGGTGAGCTTGAGGTTTGCCACGGTTTTGAGGTGTTTGCGCTGGTCGGCTTCGCGTTGTACGGCGAGTTCTGCCAGTTCTTCGTTCAGCATTCTGAGCCGTTGGGCATGTGTGGCGTTGTGTTCCGCCAAGCCAATTTCCTTGCCTTCTTCATGTGCCCGGCGACGGGCTGCAGCGAACAAGTAGGGCAGGACCGCCAAGACGAAGAGTAGGACAATCCCGGCGCTGAGTGCGTATTGGAAGGGTTGCATGTGCTGTGCTCCGAACTGCCCGCCATCGGTGTAAGTGAGAGGTCGACGGCGAGCTGGTTGCCCCTGTAGACCGGGGCCGTCTGGTTAAGCCGACTGCTTTGTCTCTTCCGCCTGGCGGTCGAGGTACTCGGCCAGGTCGTGGAGGTAGATCACGTGTTGTGCCTTTGCCGAGTTGTGCAGCTTCTTGAGCTTCAACTTGATCTGGCCTTTATTGATCAGCTCCCGGAAGCGGCGGTCAGTCCCGATGTGGGAGAAGTAGTGCTCCCTTACAGCCGTCAACGTGGGGCAGGGCGTGCTCCACTGGCTGCGCAATTGCTCCAGCGTGCTGCTCATGCGCGCTCCCCGAGCCCCTCTTGGGCGGGCCGGAGCTGGGTGCGGATGACTTGAGCGAGGTGCTCTTTGCAAGTGCCGGTGGCGGCAGCGCAGATCTCTCCCAGGTCATTGGTCACTACTGCGCCAACCGGTAACTCTGGGTTGGTGGTGGCGGTGATGTAGGCGATCTGATCGGCACGGATGACGGTGTTTACGCTGTCTAGCGCCTCCCTCAAGTCGATGTCTTCCTGCGACAGCTGGCCAGAATCGGTCCGGCCGTTCGCCACGTCTTGTAGGAAGTCACGCAGGGCCATGTACTTGGCAGAGTCGCCACGCTTGAGCGTGATCGAGCTGGTGAGCGGGCCAAAGCGAACGCTCAGGCGGTGGGCCTGGCTGTCGTTCTCGACTTCAATCTCCGCGTCCATCGTCGTTTCTGGTCGGCGCAGCGGGCAGGTAGTAGTGCCGCCGTCTTCCAGCGTCTTTTGCAGCAGCATCACTCGTTTCAGAGAGAGGGTGTATTCGCTCATGCGGCACCCCCTGCGGATTGAGAGGGGACGGCTTGAACGGTACCGGTGCCGGTGATGACTAGCTGCAAGCCGGTGCGGCGCTGGAAGGCAAGGATTTTCTGCAAGCTGCTGCAGGCTGTGGGGTGGATTAGAACCGTTCCCGGTCCTTTGTGCTGTGCTGTTCTCATTGTCCGTGTCCTTTGCGTGAGAGGGTGACACGGGTCGAAATTAGCAAAAGCTAAAATACAAGACAATAGCAAATGCTAAATATTTTTAGCGTAGCAGTACCTGCCTGATGGCCGGTATCTGCGGAAAGAGGCGGGCGTTAGAGCTTTTTAGCGTTCCAGGCGAGCAGCACGCGGGCCTGAATATGCATGCGGTCGATCATCGATAAGTCGATGGTGATGGGAGGATAGATCGGGTTGTCCGAGATCATTCTCAGCTGACCGCCTGTAAGCCGCTGCAGGCGCTTGATGTACAGGTCTCCGTCCAGAGTGAAGACGTAGATGGCGTCTGTTTTGACCTCGGTGATTCCGCGGTCAACCAGCAGCGCGTCACCATCGGCAAACGTCCCAGTCATGCTGTCGCCGTTGCCAGAGATGATCGCCAGGTTGTCGACTTTAGAGAACGTAAGGCCCTGCATCCTCAGCCAGTCGAGGTGCACGGTCATGTCGCGGATCACTTCAATGTGCATATAGGGGGCTGCCTTGCCATGCCCCATCGATGCCGCAATGTCGAGGTACGGGATCAGGACGAAGTTCTTGTCTTTGGTGGCTCGCGCCGAGAGCTGAACGACGTTATCCAGGGCTTTGTGAGTGGGACCCTCCGGTTGCGGAGAGGTTAGCGTCCCTGCAGTAAGCCCGATCTTGAGCTCTAGATTGAGCGCAGCCTTCTCCCCCAGCTTGCGATGGCCGTTCAACAGTTGCGACAGATACGACGCGTCCAGGTCATGAGCCTCGGCAAATTCCTTCTGGCTCATGGTCCCCATGATCTTGCGGAGGGAGGCGATACGCCTTTCGTTGATATCCATCCGGTGATGATTGCTTTCCGTTAGCAAACAGTAAATTACAAGATGCTATTGTTTTGCTGATTAGCAATTGCTAATCTCGCCGCCAATGGAGGTGTGTATGACGCTTAGCGACTACTTGAAAACGATGGACAAGGAAGGGCTTGCGGCCTTTGCACGCCGCTGCGGGACGTCTGCGGGCCAGCTGAAACAAGTGGCTTATGGGAATCGTCGTGCGAGTGCCGGTTTGGCGGTAAGCCTGGACCGGGAAACGAACGGAGTGATCCGTTGTGAAGTGATGCGGCCTGATATCGATTGGGCCTACTTGAGAAAAGCCAGAAATTAAGGTGCTGGACCGGGGCCTCTCACCTCCCCAGTCCAGCGACGACGACGCACAGCACATCGGTCGTGGTTGTAGGATAGGTCCTACCTGTTCCTGTGACTACACCGTAAATCGAGGTTTTACGGTTATGAGTCGCATCGATCTATTGCCGGGCGCTGGCCCGGTCCTCACATTGCGGCAGGCGCTTTACCGCGCAGGTCGTGATTATCGCGGTGGTATCACCAAGTTGGCCTTCGACATGGGGCTTGAGGTGGATACCCTGCAGAAGAAGCTTCACCACAACGAAGAGCGTCGCTGGCCAACCCCTGACGAGCTGGAAGAGATCGTGCAGTGGACCGCGGATCCGCGCCTGCTCGACGCCTTGGTTCGTCCGGCAGGAGCCGTGTGGTATCGCCCTGAGCCCGTGCCGGCAACGAATGATGCACTGAAGGCGGTCGCCAAGCTCCTTGAGGAGTCGGGTGAGTTCGTAGGTAGCCTGCACGATGGGGCCTCCGACAACGTCTGGACTCCGGCAGAGGTACTGGACCTGGAGCAACGGGGGATGGATGTTATCCGCCAGGTGTTATCCATCATGGCCGGTGCGCGCCAGGCGATGGAGGATCGTTGCAATGGCTAACATTCCCGATCCGTTGGACATGGCCAGCGAACAGGCCGAGTACTTGCTGCAGGCTGCGCTTCGGCGGCATGCGAACCGCCCCGTTAAGCCAAGCGCCCAGTTCTGTGATGACTGTGGTGAAGCCATACCTCTGAAGCGGCAGCAACTGGTACAGGGCTGCGAAACCTGCATCAGTTGCCAGGAGCTGCGGGAGCGCCGGCGATGAGCGAGCGCCCAACTCCTACCACAGCTGATTGGGCGCGGCGTTACATTGAAACCTTCGGTCTTGCCCTGGTTCCCATCGAGCCGGGCAAAAAGGGGCCGACGGGTGACGGCTGGAACAGGCCTGGTGGCTACTTCACTGATACCGCGAGTGCTCATCAGTTCTGGAAGGCTAACCCGAGCCACAACCTTGGAGTTGTGCTTGGGCCAAGTAATGTCTGCTCGCTGGATGTAGATGATGTCGAGTTTACGCGGTTGGTTTTGCAGCAGACGCATGGCCTCGATGTCGATGCGCTCGCTGCTGCCTACCCGACCTCGGTGGGCAATCCCGCGCGCTTCCGTATCATGTTCCGCGTCCCCGAGGGCGTGGAGCTGAAGAAGCACGCATTGGTGTGGCCTAACCAGAATGACCCCGATGGCACTATCCATAAAGGGCTCATGGTTCAGGTACGGGCTGCTGTTGAACAGAGGGACGCGGGCCGTGAGGCGGCTTTCCGCTTGGCGGCGGAGCCGTTCAAGAAGCTCACTGTGTTCGAGTTGCGCGCCGGCTTGGTGCAGGACGTGCTGCCGCCATCCATCCACCCTGGCACCGGTAAACCGTACACGTGGCGTAATGCACCAGATGCAAAGGGCCTCCCTGAGCTACCTCCTGAGCTGCTGGCTATCTGGCAGGAGTGGGAAGAATTCAAGTCGATAGGAGAGGCGCTTTGCCCGTGGAGACCTAAGCAGGCCGCATCGGCTCGGCCAGCCACCATGCCGAAGCCCGCAGTTGCCCGAACGGGAGACTCACTGCCAGAGGTGATCCCCGAATTCAACCGCCGCCATGACATCGCCACGATCATTGAAGCGCATGGCTATAAGCGTGTGGGCGGGAAGTGGTTGTGCCCGCAAAGCAGCTCGGGGCTGCCGGGCGTGAGCATCACGGATGACAAACTCTACTCCCACCATACCTCGGACCCGCTGGCCAACGGGCACAAAAACGATGCCTTCGACGTCTTCTGCATCTTGGTGCACAACGGTGATCAGCGTGCAGCGACCAGGGCGGCTGCGCAGATTCTCGGCATCGATGCCAAGTCACGCCCGCCTGCGCCGCCGACGCTGGGTGAACTTCCCCGTGCCCCATCAATGGGAGAGCAGGCCGGGCACGACGAAACCGCTGCTGATGCAACTGTCCAGCCTGACACTAGCGTTCCGACCGTTGCCAGCTCGGCCGGCTCCTCGGCCGATGGGGGGGCAGGGGGAGAGGGCCTGGTATTGAAGAGTGCTATGCGTCGATTCGCCCTGGTCGAAGGCACCACGAATGTGTGGGACATGGACAAAGGTCAGTCGATGAAGCGATCAGGCTTTGAGGCGCTGGTCGGCAAGCCCCTTGCGAAACAATGGATGGAGAGGACTGACAAAAAGTTGGTCTCCGCCGAGCAGGTCAAGGAGCTCGAACAGGGCCGCAAGATGTCGAGCAAGAAGGGCGGGGCGCTGAATCTTGACCCGCTGGATCGCTATGTCTACATCGACGGCACCAAAGAGGCTTGGGACCGGGAGAAGAAGCGTCGTCTACCTGAGGGGAGCGTCAAGATGGCGCTGGGCGATGCTTATCAACTCTGGCTGAACAGTCCGAATCGTCGAGTGGTTGATGTCGACCATATCGTGTTCGACCCGACGATGACCAAGGACCCAGCCATCTACATCAACACCTTCGAGGGCTTACCTCATCAGCCGGTGCGGGATGACGCCGCCTGTGAGAACTTGCGCTGGCTGATCTCGTTCCTCTGCAACCATGACGCTGAGGCACTGGAGTGGCTGGTGAACTGGCTCGCCTATCCGCTGCAGAACATGGGGGCGAAGATGGATACCGCGATCTTGTTCCATTCCACCATGGAGGGCTCAGGCAAGAGCCTGCTGTTCGCGGACATCATGGGGGAGCTCTACGGGCGTTACGGCGCCACGGTTGGGCAGACGCAGTTGGAAGGCAACTTCAACGCCTGGCAGAGCGGCAAGCTGTGGGCCGTCTTCGAAGAAGTCGTTAGCCGCGACCAACGTTACAACCAGGTCGGCAAGATCAAGCACATGATCACCGGCAAGACGGTCCGAATGGAGTCGAAGTTCATCAACGGTTGGGAGGAGGCCAACCACATGAACTCGGCGTTTCTGAGCAACGAGATTATGCCGTGGCCGATCAGCGAAGATGATCGCCGAATGCTGGTGATGTGGCCGCTGGAGACCTTGCCTGCCGAGCGGCAGAAGGCGATTGCGAGAGAGCTGGCCAACGGCGGGGTTGCGGCCCTGTACGGCTGGCTGCTGGACGTGGACCTGGGGGACTTTAACCAGCGCACACGCCCACCCAAAACAGAGGCCCGTCAGCGGTTGGTTGAGCTGAGTCGCACTGCCTGGCAAACCTTCTTCTATCTCTGGCGAGCGGGCGAGCTCGGGCACGGCCTATGGGGCTGCTGCCTGACTTCGGACGTGTACGCCATGTTCCTTGAGTGGTGCTCTCACAACAAAGAGAACGCAATGAGCCACACCAAGTTCTCGCTGATGCTCAGTGCGAAGGTGGAGAAGACACGCGCTATCCCCTGGACGGATGGCAGTGCGCGGCGTTTCGCGGCGTTCTTCTTTCCCAACGACGGTGATCCTTCCCTGCCCCCATCCATGAAGTCGGCCGAGCTGGGCAAGAACGTCGTCGAGTGGCGTGCTCGAGCCAAGCTAGCGGGATGGAGCGTGGACGGTTGGGACCACATCAAGAGGCTTGCAGCATGACTACGCCGGTAAGTGTGTTGGGTGTGTTGGGTTGGTGTTGGGTTGGTTCCTGCAAGCCAACACAATTCAAAGCCCCGGATTTCTTGGCGTCGCGGGTGTGTGTGTTGGGTGTGTTGGGTTTTCGCACGCGCGCGCGCACGCGATTTTTTTCTAACAGCGTTTTCGAGGGGGTAAGAAATCTCTATGTGAACCCTGAAAAACCCAACACACCCAACACACTCAACTCGGATAGATCTAATCCATTGAATTTATTGGGTTTCGAGTGTGTTGGGTTTGTGTTGGGTTGGCTAAATATGTGTTGGGTACTGCTTGGGGAGGGCGGGCAATGACGAAAGATCTTGAATTGCGCATGCAAAGCCAGGTGCAGCTCATGCTTCACCAGGTCGAAATGGCGCAGCTCATCGATCAAGCCGAGCGCCTGCGCCTGATCGGAGAGCTGATGAAGCATTGGGGGGAGCGCCGAGCACAGCTTGGGCTGGAAGCCAGCCTTAGTAGCCAGATGGGCAGCATCATGGAATGGAAGGGCGCTGCACCGCGTGGTGGATCGTCAGGGTCGCGCATCTTGGTCGGTGGTGCTGGTCTTGATCACGCAGCAGCAGAAGTCGACGCAGCGGTAGTCCAGCTGGAGCGGCGTGATGGGCGAGGGGCAATCCTGGCCAAGCTGGCACACCTTCGCTACCTGCATGGAGCAACGGTACGGGAGCAGATGCGCGAGGTTGGGCTGGCTGAGGACGCCGACCGAACCTACCGGAACTGGGTAAAGGCCCTGCACTTGCAGGTCTTTGCCATCTTGGCAGCAAGGGCTGGACGGGTACGTGAGCAAACCGTTCGTCGGGTGACTATGCGACATGTGAGCAACATCGACGCTCCATAGCCACCACATTGCGACGAACCGAAAATAGCCCCTTTTCGGTTTTTCCGGTGGCATGTAAAAAGGCCCCACGATATCAAAAGTGCGCTTAGGCGCTTCCCCACAAGCACTGTGCTGTGCAACCCGCTCCGACCTTTCGGCGCATTGAGAACCCTGCCACCCGGCGGGGTTTTCTATTTCCGGTGCTGTGCTTTGCCAACGAGGCTTACATGAACAGCGAGCAACAAACGTTAGCCGAACTGCCGATCTGGATGGTGATCGTGCTGTCCCTGGTCGGCGGTGTTTCGGGAGAGATGTGGCGGGCGGACATGGCGGGCGCTCGCGGTTGGGGGCTGATGCGACGGCTGGCGTTGCGCTCTGGTGCCTGTGTGACCTGCGGGCTTTCGACCAACATGCTGCTGTACGCCCTCGGTGTTTCGGTGTGGGCGGCGGCGGCTGTTGGTTGCTTGGCTGCGATGGCCGGTGCCGATGTCGCGATCAACCTCTACATGCGCTGGGCTGCCAAGCGGCTGGGCGTCAGCGAGATGCCATCGCCCAGCCAGTCTAGTGCCGATTAGGACAGGAACATTTGGTGGCCGATTAGCTCGGTAGCCCAAAGTGAGCGGTCACGAGGCGAGAACCGACGGACAGCACCTCGCCTGCCAAGCTACCGAGAACACTCTTGGTGCCGTTCTTTGTGGCATTCACGAGTTGGTCGCCCAGGGATGGACCTACGGAAAGGCTTGCAGGCACCGCCTTAAGGGCTTCCAGCCCTTTGGCAGTCAGCACAGCATTTACAACACCATTGCCGTGGGATCGATCTTTAAAAGTCAGATAGCCCGCATCGGCCAGCCATTCGATACAGGCTAAAAAAAACTCACCTCTCTCATTCGCAATGTTCACCCCCGTGTGTTCATCGGGGCTGAGACCATCCTCAATGAACTCCTTGATCAGTAGATGGCGGGGGACAGGGAACTCTGCGTAGAGCGCACCGAGCACTTGTCCGGTGATCTCATCAAATTGTTGGATATTGGAGGTAGTCATGTCCTTGACTCCTAAAGAAGAGAAAAAAAGCCCCCAAAGCTGGGAGCAAGTTCTGCGTTACATCGACATGCAGGTCCGGCGAGATTGTGACCTGACGCGTGCGCGACATTACTGGGCGAAGACCCTTGATGAAACCCCCAAAGACGTAATCGCAGAGGCATTGAGCATTGCATTGGCCTCGGGACGTTATCAGGAGAAGCCCCGCAGCCGGTGCTGCCGGTGCTGCCGGTCTTGCTGAAGCTGAGGCGATACCCTGGGGCAGACTGCCGGTGCCCAAGGTCGGAGCTTGGTGACAAATTTGGGTCCTCCCCCCGGGCCGCCCCCTACACGGGTACGCAGACTCGCGGTTTCCCTGCAGCTGAAATTCCTGCAGGGATGTCTGTCTTTTCAAGGACTTAGTGATGGGCAAGACAGTCAGCAAGCTCGAACTGGGCGAGATCATCGGCCGTGATGAGCGGACCCTGAGCCGTTGGCAGAAGGACGGCATGCCAGTGATCGAGTTCGGCGTTGGCCGAGGCAACGAAAACCAGTACGACACCCAGGTGGTGATCGAGTGGCTGATGCGACAGGCCGCCTTGAACGGCAAGAAGGAATCGACGCGCGACCGCCTTGATCGGTTGCGCGGTGACCGCGAAGAAATCGCGTTGGCCCGTGAGCTGGGCGAGGTCGTGATCGAGGCCGAAATGGTTGAGCGCTTTGAGGCGGTGATCACTGCCGCAAAGATCGAACTGCTCAATACCTTCCCTGATGAGCTGGCGGCGACCTTGTCGGCCAAGTACGGCGTGCAGGTCGATGACCAGCTGATCCGCGAGCCCATCGAATCAATACTGAGGAGGTTGTCCGCGTATGACGAGGACGACGATCTCGCTGGGGATTCTGACGAGTCGGACGACGAGGAGGGCTCTGAAGAAGACGGCGAGTAAAGCCATGGGCCGGGTCTGCCGTAAGTGGGCGCCCCCGCCAAGAATGACCATCGCCGAGTGGGCCGACCGGTTTCGCTGGCTCGCTCCCGAAGAGTCAGCTGCACCAGGTAAGTACCGCTTCGACATGACTCCGCACCTGATCTGGCCGGGTGGACCGCTCGAAGCGCTGGACGACCCGAACGTGTTCGAGATCGTGGGGCGCAAGTCGGCCCAGGTGGCCTGGACTTCGGGTGTGCTGGGTAACGCCATCGGCAAGTGGATCGATCTCGACCCTTCGCCCATCTTGATCTTGTTCCCCAAGGCTGAAGCGGCCAAGCAGTACGTCGCGGAAAAGCTGGAGCCGATGATCGAGGCCACCAAGCGGCTGCGGAAGAAGGTTGACCTGCGTAGTCGCAAGCTGCAGCAGCGCCAGGACTTCAAGCGCTTCCCCGGCGGCTTCCTAAAAATGGTGGGCTCCAACAGCCCGGCCAGCGTGAAGTCCACGCCGGTGCCACGAGTTGCCATTGAAGAGCCTGATGACTGCAACCTCAACCTGCGGGGGCAGGGGGACAGCATCAAGCTGGCCAAGGAGCGTCTCAAGACGTTCCGCCGGTCGAAGATCATCATTGGTGGCACACCGACCATCAAGGGCTTGTCTGCCATTGACGCCGAGCTTGAGCTATCCGACAAGCGCGTTGGGTTGGTGCCGTGCCACGGCTGCGGCCAGTCGCACGCGCTCAGCTTCGATCATCTGCACTGCGACGAGGACGAGCACTACTTCCACGAGGTCTACGGCAAGCGCCGACCGGAAACGGCTTACTACGCGTGCCCGCACTGCGGTGAGATCTGGGATGACCATCAGAAGAACGCCAACCTCGCGCATGGTTACTGGGAAGCGACGGCTGAATTCCGTGGTATCGCCGGCTACATCCTCAATGAGCTGTATGCCAAGTTCCATGGTTCCCGCTTCGAGGTGCTGATGGAAAAGAAGCTGCAGGCGGAATACGCCACGCGGCTGGGCAACATCGGTCCGATGATTGCCTTCACCAACAGCTCAATGGGTGAGAGCTACGAGTACAAGAGCGACGCGCCCAAGACGGACGAGCTGGAGAAGCGTGCCGAGCCCTATGCCGAGCTGACTGCTCCGAAGGGCACGCTACTGGTCACGGTCGGCGTCGACGTTCAGGGTGATCGACTTGCCCTGGTCATGGTTGGTTGGGGGAGGGGCGAGGAGTCTTGGCGATTGTACTGGGGCGAGCTTCCAGGCAACCCCATCGATCCGCACGACCCTGTATGGACTGAGCTCGACAAGATCATCGCAACGCCCATACCCACCGAAAGCGGTGCGCAGCTAGCCGTATCAGCAGTCAGCATCGACAGCTCTGACGG
This sequence comes from Pseudomonas sp. RV120224-01b, assembly GCF_003208145.1. NCBI lineage: Bacteria > Pseudomonadati > Pseudomonadota > Gammaproteobacteria > Pseudomonadales > Pseudomonadaceae > Pseudomonas > Pseudomonas sp. RV120224-01b. Next base: position 553,485 of record NZ_QKMQ01000001.1, read on the forward strand.
TAACACCAGCGATGCGGTGTACACCTACGTTCGAGATCGTCAGCGCTTCAACATCATGGCGATCAAGGGCGCGTCCATCGACAGCCGGGACCGGGAGATATTCACCAAGCCGGCGCAGTCTGCGGACACCAGCCAGGATAACACCAAGGCGTCGAAGTACGGCCTACGCGTGTACATCGTCGGTACCCACAAGGCCAAGACGCTGATCGATGGCCGGATGAAGCTCAAGGGTGCAGGGCCGGGGCGGATGCACTGGTACAGCGAGATTCGCTCGGACTACTACGAGCAGGTGACCAACGAGGTGCTGGCGCCGCACCCGCGTAACCCCAGCAAGATGGTCTGGCAGAAAAAAGCAGGCCGACGCAACGAAGCGCTGGACTGCGAGGTGTACGCCTTGCATGCGGCTCGCAGCCTGAAGACGCACCTGCTGCGTGATCACGAATGGGACCAGCTGGAGCAGCAACTGCTTCAGCCCACCCTCTTCACAACTGAGCAGGCGGTGGCGCCGGTTCCCCGCCGTGCGGTTGCGCGTGGCAGAGGCACTCGGAGCCGCGTCAGCTAACCGAGGTTCACCATGACAGATGCACAACAACGTCTCGACGAGGTCCGAGCGGCGATCTCGAATGTCCTGAAAAACGGGCAACGCTTGCGCCGACAGGATCGAGAGGTCCAGCTGGCTGAGCTGAACAGCTTGCGCTTGCTGGAGAAACAGTACGCCACCGAGGTTGCTGCGGAGACGGCTGCCCGGCAGGGCCGTGGCCGTAACCGCGTTTCTTACGTGGGGATCTGACCATGTGGCCGTTCCGAAAACGGGATTCGGCTGCCGAGCAACTGATGACCGAAGCCATTCGTGTGGCCAGAGCATCAGTCGAGGGGCAGCAGATCGTCGCCCAGGGCGGCGGCGGTGGCGTCGAAACCCGCTGGCGTGGCGCCTCTCGGGTGCTGCGCAGCGTTGCCAGCTGGATCCCTGGCCTGGGTAGCCCTCGGCGTGACTTTAACTACAGCGAGCGTCGCATGCTGGTGGCCCGCTCCCGCGACGCGATGCGCAATCACTTGATCGCCCGCGCGGCGATTACCCGGTTGCGCACCAACGTCGTGGGTACCGGGCTGGTCTGCCGTGCTCAGGTCGATCATGAAGCGTTGGGCTTCACCGAGGAAGAGGCAGAGCAGCTCAACCGCCAGCTGGATCGTCTGTGGTCGCTATACGCCGATGACCCACGAGAGTGCGATGCCGAAGCGTCGCTCAACCACTACCAACTGCAGGCGTTGGTGCTTGTCTCTTCAATGGTGGCAGGTGACGTATTTGTTGCTAGCCCCGATCAGGAGCGGCCTGGTTGCATCTTCAGCACCCGGTTGCAGTTGATTGAGTCGGACCGCGTAGGCAACCCGAACGGCGGAATGGACCGGGCGGACCTGGTAGAGGGCGTGGAGTTCGACGGACTGGGGGCGCCAGTGGCTTACCACGTATGCACCGGCTACCCCGGTGAGCATGTGCTGGGCAAGTCGCTGCAGTGGGAGCGGCTGACGGTGTTCGGTGCTGAAACCGGGCGTCGTCGGGTACTACATGTCATGGCTGACAAAGAACGGCCAGGGCAGAAGCGTGGCGCTCCATACCTGTCCCCGGTGCTTGAGCCGCTGCAGAAACTGGAGCGATACAGCAGCGCCGAGCTCATGGCGGCGGTGATCTCGGCAATGTTCACCGTGTTCATCAAGAAGGGCGACAACTTCAACAATAACAACCTGCCCATGTCCGCACTGACGGAAGAGCAGCCGGGCGGTGATGACACCTCCGACGGTGCAATTGCGCTGGGCGAGGGGGCCATCGTTGACCTGGGCGTGGGTGAGGAACCGGTGGTGGCCAACCCCAGCCGGCCCAACGCCCAGTTCGATCCGTTCTTCACCGCAGTGGTGAAGGAAATCGGCGCTGCGCTGGAGCTGCCTCTGGAAGAGCTGCTGTTGCATTACAGCAGCAGTTACAGCGCCGCCCGAGCAGCAATGCTCCAGGCCTGGCGCTTCTACAGCCTGCGCCGCTGGTGGCTGGCCTGTGACTTCTGCCAGCCAAGCCGCGAGTTGGTCATTGATGAGGCCGTGGCTCGGGGGCTGGTCGATCTGCCGGGTTACAACGACCCGGCCAAGCGCAAGGCCTATTGCCAGTCGATCTGGATCGGGCCGGCTCGGGGGGCGATTGATGAGCTCAAAGAAGCGAAAGCAGCCCGCGAGCGTATCGACATTGGCGTCAGTAACGAAACGCTAGAAACAGCAGCCATGACCGGTGAGCCGTGGCAGCAAGTTATCCGCCAGCGCACCCGTGAGGTGACCTACCGGCGGGAGCACAACATGCAGCCGCTGCCCAAAGGTGGGCTTGAGTCCCCGCCTGACCCCAACCCCAAAGAGGAATAAGCATGCCTCGAGCACTTGAGCTGGCTGCCTCGCAGCCCTGGCTGATGATGCCCGACGCCTTGGACAACCTGCTGACCATCTCCGACCGCATGGGCGATCCGGTGGCGCTGGCGACCAAGCGCGGCGAGCGGCTGGACGAAACCCGACGAGTCACCATGCGCGGCAGCGTGGCGGTGGTGCCTATCACTGGTCCGATCTTCCGGTACGCCAACCTGTTCACCGAGATTAGCGGTGCAACCAGTACCCAGATCCTGGCGACTGACATCCAGCGTGCGCTGGACGACCCCAAGGTCAAGTCCATCGTGCTCAACATCGACAGTCCAGGTGGTGTGGCATCCGGCATCAACGAACTGGCCGAGATGATCTACGCCGGCCGGAATCGCAAGCGGATCGTTGCCTACATCGGCGGCATCGGAGCCAGCGCCGCTTACTGGATCGCCTCGGCGGCGAGCGAGATCGTCATCGATGAGGCCAGCCTGGCAGGCAGCATCGGCGTCGTTGTCGAGGCTGTGATAGAGGACGAAAAGAAGACCGGTCGCACCCGCTACCAGATCGTCAGTCGCAACGCGCCGAACAAGCGGCCCGACCTCGGTACTGAAGAGGGCCGCGCCAAGATGGGCGAGACCATCGACGCGATGGCCGAGGTCTTTGTGGGCAAGGTTGCTCGCAACCTCGGCGTGGCAGCCGAGAAGGTGCCCGATATGGGCGACAACGGCGGCATCCGCGTTGGCGCTGACGCCGTCAAGCACGGCCTGGCCCATCGCGTGGGCTCGCTGGAATCCCTGATCACTGAACTGGCCAAGCCGGCCACTACCTTCCCAAGGACAAACACCATGACCACCGTCAAGACTACGGCAGAACTACGCACCGCCATTGCAGCAGGCACTGATCCCAACACTATTGAGATCGCCCAGGCCGATCAGCCTGATACCGCCGCGATTCGCACCGAGGCCGCCACCGCCGAGCGTGAGCGCATCAAGGGCATCAATGCCTTGGCCGTCAAAGGCTTTGAGAAGGAAATCGGCGCGGCGATCGATGACGGCAGCTCGGTCGAGGCCACTGCACTGGTGCTGTTCAAAGGCTCGCAAGATCGCGGGATTTCGCTTGCCGGCATCAAGGGTGATGCGCAAGGCGTCACCGGCACCATCCCGCCGGAAGGCGGCCAGGCTGGCGAGCGCAAGGCCGTCGTCAGCGCAATCGTCTCTGGCGCCTCGCGCCGCTAACCAGGAGCCCCCTCATGCCGAACCCTCTTACCCACACCTTCACACCCTCCCAACTTGAGGCCGGCGACTTCCCCGTCGTGATGGACTCCGGCGTCATTGCTGCTGGCCAGCAGTTGCTGCGCGGTGCAGTGCTGGGGCAAGTCACCGCATCTGGTGAATACCTGTTGTGCAAAGTAGCTGCCGAGGACGGCTCGGAAGCGCCGAAGGCAATCCTCGACCGCGATGTTGACACCACTGATGGTGCTCTTAGCGCGCCGATTCGCCTGACTGGTCAGGTGTTGGGCAGCCAACTCACCCTCGGCGCTGGGTTAACCCTGGCAGTTGCGAAAGCTGCCCTGCGTCCTCTCTGCCTCTTTGTTCGTTAATTGGAGCATCCATGAACATCTTTGACACCCTTACCATGCTGGAAGCCGTCGAGCAGCTGGCAACGCCGCGCCGCTTCCTCATGAACACCTTCTTCAATGCCGGTGCCCCTGAAACGTTCCCCACCGAGACCGTGACCATCGACATCGTGAAGGGGCAGCGCAAGATGGCACCCTTCGTTCACCCCACGCTGCCTGGCAGTGTGTCGCAACGTACTGGCTTCGCCTCGTCGACCTACCAGCCGCCGTACATTCAGCCCAAGCGTGTCACCCGCGCAGAGCAGATCCTGAAGCGAGGCGCAGGTGAAACCCCGTTCTCGACGCGCACCGCGCTTGAGCGAGCGGGCGAGCGGCTTGGCCGTGACCTGGTGGAGCTTGAGGGCGAGATCATTCGCCGCGAGGAATGGATGTGTTCTCAAGCCCTGACTACTGGCCGGATCCGGGTTGTCGGCGATGGGGTTGATGACACCATCGACTTCCTGATGGAAGACACCCACAAGGTTTCCTTGGCCACTGGCCGTTGGAATACCGCCGGATCCGACCCCATCGGTAACCTGCGTCAGTGGCGGCGCCTGATCGCCAAGGACTCAGGCCGTTCGGCCAACGTCGCGGTGTTGAGCGCGGAGGCGCAGGATGCCTTCCAGAGTAACGATGCGGTTCTCAAGCAGTTGAACACCCGCCGTGTTGACCTGGGCCTGATCAAACCGGAAGAGCTCCCCGATGGCGTGACTTACCTCGGCTACCTCAATGATCCGGGTGTGGACCTTTACGCGTACGACGAGTGGTACCTGGACGATGAGGCTGGTGAAAAGCCAATGATTCCTGCCGGGGGCTTGATCCTGGGCTCTACCGCCACTCGCAACGCCATGCTGTATGCGGCGATTCAGGATCTTGAAGCCATCGAAAGCGGCCTGGTTGAAGCCGCGCGCTTCCCCAAGAGCTGGGTCACCCAGGAGCCAAGCCAGCGCTGGCTGAAGGTTCAGGCGGCGCCGTTGCCTGGTCTGTTGGAACCGAACGCCTTCCTCTTCGCCAAGGTGGTGTGACATGGCTGCCAAGATCGAGTACGTGGTGGTGGATGGCTGCATTCAGGATGGGGCCAAGATCGTCAAAAAGGGCGAGGTCTTCATGTCGTCCGACAAGGAGGTGCTGGAGCAGCTTGTCGAAGAGCGAAAGATTGCTCCTCGCGGCAAGCTGCCCGGCAAGGACGAACAAGATGACGGTGACTGATCATGGGCTTCCGTGAGCAGGTGGCGTTCATGGACCGTGCGCTACTGGATGGCCTGGGTGACGAGGCTGAGATCGAAGGCGTGGCTGAGCCGGTACCGGGGTTCTTTTCGGCGCCGTGGCTCCAGCCCAAGCTCGGTCAGATCAACACCGGGGTGCGCGAGCCTGTTTATGCCGTACGTATCGTCCACGCGAATGGCATCAAGGAGGGAATGCACCTGGTGATCAGGCTTGCGCCCGAGGATGGTGGTGGACGTTACGTCATTGCAGGCAGGAAGCCTGACGGGACTGGCTGGATCAACCTGACACTGCGTGAGGTGCGTTCATGAGTGTTGGCAGTTACCACAAGGAGTCGGCCAGCAGCGGCTTAATCACGCTGCAGGCAAGGCCCCAGGACGTGAGAGGCTTTGAGCAGTTCGCTCAGTTGGTACCGAAAGCTATCGCGGCAGCGCAACGGCGAGCCATCAATAAGACACTTCGCTGGCTCAGAGGCAAGATTGCCCGTGAAGTAGGTGTTCAGGAGCGCATCGCCATATCTGCCGTGCGAAAGCGCTTGATGGCTTACCCCATGGGCAGCAACGGTCAGGGCAAGCTCTGGTTCGGGATCAAGCCAATTGAGGCTAGCCGTGCAGGTCGAGCTCGGCAAACCCGCTCCGGGGTATCGGTAGCGGGGCGGCATTACAAAGGTGCTTTCTACCGTCGGGTTTATGGCGACCAGGCTGACATCTGGATCCGCGCCGGCAGCAAGCATTTCACGGATGAAGACTACCCCGACAGCATGATAGAGACGCGTCGAAAGGGGCGCTCGGGTTGGATTGCTGAATCCAGCAGCATTGGTCGCTTCCCGCTTGCCAAGGCAAAAATCTCGCTTGAAGACGTCCGGCCTCATTTTGAGGCCTGGACCAATCGCGCTCACGACCGGTTGCTAGTGGTCATGAAGCAGGAGTTGAACTTCGAGCTGCAAAAAATCTTGCGGAGGACAGGCAATGGCTGATGAGCCGATACCGCTTTCCCAGATTTACGCTGCGATTGAGCAGCACATCGGGGCTGCAATACCCGGCCTCGCTTATGTCGGAACGATGCCAGCTGGCATCGATGTTGTTCCGGTGCCTGCCGTCGTGTTGGAGCTGGCCGGGTTTGATGACGCGGACAAGGATCCGGGTACCGGCGAGACCGCAGTTGATGCCCGTTTTGAGGCGCGCGTCATCGTTGGGGCCGAAGAGGAAAACTGCCTTCGCGTAGCCGCGTTCGTCGCCGCTCAACTGGCTGTGTTGCTGCGTATGCAATCGTGGGGGTTGGCTGTGGAATTCGCCCAGTTTGTGCGGGCGGAGCGGGACTGGAGCCGGCCCGAGCTGGACAGCTTTGCAGTCTGGGTCGTCGAGTGGACTCAGGTCATCTACCTGGGCGAGGAAGAGTGGCCTTGGCCCCGAGAGCCCGGCCCATTGAAGTTCGCATTCGACCCAGATAGTGGTCCGGGCAATGAAGGCCTGTATCAGTCGCCCGAGGCGCTGGGATGAGCTACGCGGCCGCGCAGATGGACCGCATGCTGGCCGGCCTCTTGATCCCCTGTTACGTCGTGGCGGTCGACCTGGTCGACGCCAAGGTGCGAGTCACCGACGGCGGCGACTGGACGAGCGCCTGGGTGCGCTGGCATTCCCTGGCCGCCGGCAAGGCCCGCCATTGGCGTGCGCCGAGCATTGGCGAGCAGGGCATGCTGGTGAGCCCGAGCGGCGAGCCTGCGCAAGGGACGTTCGTTCCTGGGCTGTACGGCAAAGCCGGCGACCGGCCGGACAACCGCGACCATGTCGAGACATGGCGCTTCGATGATGGCGGGTCAATCGTCTACGACTGGGCGGCCAATAGTTACACCATCAAGCTACCCACCGGCACGGTCAACATCGAGGTCGGTAGCAGCAAGGCGACCATCACCGACGATGCAATCAGCGCGAAGTCAAAGGCGATCACCGCCGAGGCCGAGACGTACACGGCTATAGCGCCTGAGATTCTTCTGCGAGGCAATGTAAAGATCGACGGCGCGTTACTAGTAACGCTCGACATTCTTGGCCTCGGAAAAATCATCGACACCACCGGCAACACGCCGAACCACAAACACTGACAGCCCGCATTCGCGGGCTTTGTCTTTTCTGGAGCATCACTTATGGCAGCCAAGAAAACCGCCGCGACTGACGCGGCAGCGAGTGCGGACGAATCCGCAGTTTTACCTGGTGCCGAAGGCGTCGACACCACCGCTGTAGAAGCTGAGCCGGCCGGCGTGACCTTCACCGACCGCGCCTTCACTTCGCGCTCGCTGTTCCTGCAGGCCGGTGACGACCTGCGCGAGTTCAAGGTGCTGGCCGGCCGCGTGACCGTCCAGGCCGACGACGCCGAGGCGCTGGCGTTCCTGCGTGACCATGCCGACCTGCAGCAGCTGGACGGCTAAGCATGATTGGCCTGGACCGCAGGACCGGCCAGCAGTCCACCGGGCTCGACCACTTGAAGCAATCGGTCGAGGACATTCTTACCACGCCCTTGGGCAGCCGGCGCATGCTCCCCGAATACGGCAGCAGCCTGCGCCGCTTTGTCGACATGCCGGTTACCGAGGGTTGGAAAAGCGCCGTACAGGCCGAGGTGGCCCGCGCCCTGGGCCGCTGGGAGCCGCGTCTGCAGCTGGAGCGCGTCAAGGTCGTTTCTGTGATCGACGGCCAGATTGGCCTGTTGCTGACGGGCGAGTACCTGGGCAGCTCGGCCGTCGTGGAGGTGAGCGCATGATTGACCTATCTTTGCTGCCCCCACCCGACGTGGTGGAAAAGCTGGACTTTGAGACGCTGTATCAGGAGGTGTTAGGCGTCTTCCGCGCCCATATGCGTGACCAGTGGACCGCGCTTTTGGAGTCCGATCCGGTGGTCAAGCTGATGGAGGTCATGGCCTACCGCGAGCTGGTCATGCGTGCCCGCGTCAATGCGGCGGCCAAGGCCAGCCTGTTGGCTTATGCCACTGGCGCCGACCTGGACAACCGCGCGGCTGACTACGGTGTGCAGCGGCTGACCATCCGGGCAGCTGACCCTGACGCGGTGCCGCCGGTAGCGGCGCTGATGGAAAGCCACGACGCGTTGCGCTACCGCACGCGGCTGTCGCTGGAGGCCCTTTCGGTCGCCGGCAGTAGCGGGGCGTATGAGTATCACGCGCTGAGTGCGTCGGCCGAGGTGGTGCATGTTTCGGTCGATTCGCCCCGGTTTTCCGGGGTGGCAGTGCCAGCCGCGGTTAAAGCGCAGTTACCGGCCGGGGCCATTGTCGTGGTCTGTGACTACGACGCCGGCCTGGCCAATCCACTGCCCGGCGACGTGTCACTGGCGTTGCTGGCCGGGCCGACCAGCACCGTGCCCGAGGCGCAGCTGGTGGCCACCGTGCTCAAGGCGCTGTCGGCCGAGGACGTGCGGCCGGTGACGGATCGGCCGCGCGTGCAGGGCGGTATCCCGACCGACTTCAAGGTGGAGGCGGTGCTGTGGGTGGAGGATGGGCCAGACCCTGACGTTGTCCTTGCGGCAGCCAGGGCTAGCCTGGAGGCCGCCATTGCCGACGCCCGCCGGCTGCAGGGACAGCTGCCCGTCTCGGCCATCTACGCCGCGTTACACGTTACGGGGATTAGCCGCGTCGACCTGGCCAAGCCGGTGGAAGGGGTGGTGTGTGACAAGCGGCATTACCCGCGCGCCACGTCCATTGCCCTGACCACCAAGGTGGTCACATGAGCCTGCTACCGAACAACTCCACGCTGCTGGAGCGCTCGCTGGAGCGCGCCGGGGAGCTGGACGTGGACCCGGAAATCATCCGGGGGGTGGCCGACTCGGCACGCTGCCCGCCCAACTTCCTGCCCTGGTTGGGGTGGGCGCTCAAGGTCGAGGGCTGGGAGGCCGCTTACACCGACGACCAGCGCCGCGAACTGATCCGCGAGGCGATCCCGGTTCACAAGACCAAGGGCACCGTCGGCGCAATCCGGCGGGTGCTCAGGGCGGTGCGGGTCAATGCGGAGTTCAAGGACTGGCACCAGATCCCGAACGCCGCGCCGTACACGTTCCAGGTCACAGCCTGGGCCAACGACAACCGGGCGGGTGAGGGCTCGATCATCTCGCCCGAGCTGGGGGCGCGCTTACGTGCCCTGGTCGACGCGGCGAAGAACGAGCGCAGCCACTACGAGTTTCGGCTGGGGGCGCGCTTCGACGGCGGCTTGGTGCTGGGTAACGCCTTTCAGGCGCGCGCGGTGCAGCATCGATCCATGGATGCCCAGGCGGTGCCCGTCGACCTCATGGCGCAGACGGTGCTGTTTGCCAATGCGCTCAACGCGTCCAGCGTATCCCGGCGATTTGCCGAGGCGCAGGGCGTACCCATTCAAGCAGAAGGCGCCCCGCTGGTGGCTAACGCGGCGCATGTGCGCACGGTCGTCCGGGGCTACATGGAGGCTGTTCTATGAGTACAGGCTTGCAACCTGTCATCACCAAGGCCGGCCTGGCGGCGATCCTGACGGCAACGAAAACCGGCCTCGCGGCCGAGATTAGCCATATTGCCCTGGGCAGCCAGGCTTACACCCCCAGCGCTGAGCAAAAGACCCTGCGCAACGAGGTGGCGCGCTTCCCGATTTCCAGCGGCGAGAAACTGAGCAGCACGCTGTTACACCTGACCGCTGTCGCGGACGGCGCGACGGCGTACTGGGTGAAGGAGGTCGGGATTTTCCTCAAGGACGGCACCTTGTTGGCGGTCTGGTCGCACCTGACCGAGGCGCTGGCCTACAAGGCCGCCAACATCGACCTGTTGCTGGCCTACGACCTCTCACTGGCGGCGCTGCCGGCTGACAGCGTGACCATCGTCAGCTCGGCCGCCGGCCTCAACCTGACGCTGGCCGGCCCCCTGGCCGCGCTATCCACTGCGTTGATTGCCGAGCAGGTGCGCGGCATGGAGAAGGGTGACCGCCTGGATGGCCTGGAGCGCTTGGCGCGAATCGCTGGCGAGCAGATCGGCGGCTTGCTTGTGCGAGTGGAGGCCGCAGAGAAAGCGGCCACTGAAACACGGGATGGCCTGTTGAGCCTGGCGGTGGCCAACGCAACCGGGCTTATGACCATACAACTCAACCAAATTCAGAAACTACTCGGAGCTTAAAAGCATGAGTCTCGAAACCGAACTTGCCGCGCTGACGGCGGTTAACAACAAGCTGGTCGATACCGTCAACGGCAAAATGGCTGGCATCAACGCGGCCGTGTCAGCGGCAGTTGCTGCAGCGCCGACAATGGTCCGTGCCTACTGGGTGGACTCGCAGCTGGGCGACGACAGCGGCCTTGGCAGCGAGGCCGCCCCGTTCAAAACCCTGCAGCGGGCCGTGGATGCCACCCCGGACGGCGGGCGGGTCACGGTGTGGCTGGCTAAAGACTATGTTCTGGATAGGAGCATCACCACGAGCGGCCGCAAGCTAGTCCTTGCAGGTGTTGCGGGGGCGGGCCGGCGGTTGGTGATCAACGAGTTTATTCCGGAAGGCGGCGACAACCTGATGCGCATGGGGTCGTTCTGGGCGTCGACCGATACCAACATTCAGTTCTTGAACCTGACGATTAGCTTCCCGGCTTCGAGTGCCGGCGACCTGAGCGCCTACTATGCGCTGGTCTTTGCCAGCGGATCGTCGGCGCCGACTATCCAGCAGGTGCGCATGTACAACTGCGCGTTTGAACTGCGTGGCACCTTCCGGGGCAGGTTGCTCGGGCCGGGCTCTGTGCTTTTCGCGCTGTCGATGACCGGCACGGCGGTGCCTTCTGCGCTCAATGGTTTGCTCATCACTGGCATCGCTGCGGGCACGCTTTCCAAGGACGTGGGCCACGTCATCACCAACCTTTCGAGCCTGTGAGGCGATCATGCAAAAGACCTTTCTGAATGTCGTTTTTGGCGACACCACCTATAACGGCTTCGACTTTGAAGCGCTGCCCATTGGTGCCGCGCTGCTGGTGGCCCAGCAGCAGATCGAGCAGGCCGCCGACCAGGCGCGTGCGGCAGTGCTCGGTGATCCGCTGCGCGCTATCGAGAGCCAGCTGGCCGAGGACGAGGCCAAGGCCTTCAAGCTGGCCGGTTATGCCGGCGACGTGCCGCCGACCGTACAGGCGCTGGTCGATGCCCAGGGCATTGAGCCCATGGCGGCCGCCGAGACGATCCTGCAGGAGGCGCAGGCCTGGCATGAGTCGGTGTGCTCGATCCGTGCGGCCCGCCTCAAGGGCAAGGTCGAGGTGCTCAAGGCAACCACCCATGCGCAGGCCGAGGCCTATGCCGACACGGCAATCAACGCCATCCGTGCGAGCGTGCCCGGCGTCGTCTGATCCTCTTCCCGCATTCCCTTGAGCGCCCCGATTTCGGGGCGTTTTCGTTTCTGTTGGGCCGCCGTGTGCGGCCCTTTCTTTTGGAGTATTTCCAATGGCTGCAAGCTTCTTTCACGGCGTCACCGTAAAGGCCGTCGACACTGGCACGCGCACCATTTCGCTGCCGTCCTCCTCGATCATTGGCCTGGTCGACACCTTCACCGAGGGCGCGAACGCCACGGCCAAGGTCGGCGACCTGGTACTGATCACCACTGAGCGCGAAGCCATCGCCGCATTCGGCACCGGCGCTGCCATCACCAAGGCCTGCCAGGCCATCTACGCGCGTTCCAAAGCGGTCATCGTCGCCTCGGGCGTGGCCAAGGGCGCTGACGCCGCCGCGCAGACTTCCGCGATCATCGGCGGCGTACAGGCCAACGGCAAGCGTACCGGCCTGCAGGCGTTGCTGGACGGCAAGAGCCGTTTCAACGCCCAGCCGCGCCTGATCATCGCGCCCAAGCACAGCGCGACCCAGGCGGTGGCCACTGCCATGGGTGCCATCGCGGCCAAGCTGCGCGCCGTGGCTATCATCGACGGCCCCAACACCACCGACGAGGCGGCCACCACCTACGCCAAGTTGTTCGGCTCCATGCGCATGTACATGGTCGATCCGGGCGTGCAGTTCTGGGATACCACTTCCGGCGCGTCTGGCGCGACCGTCGATGCGCCGGCATCGGCCTGGGCTGCTGGCGTGTTTGCCTGGACCGACAGTCAGTACGGTTTCTGGGCCTCGCCATCCAACAAGGAGTTCGTCGGCATCACCGGTACCACCCGCGCCATCGAGTACCTGGACGGCGACGAGACCTGCCGGGCCAACCTGCTGAACAACGCCAATATCGCAACCATCATCCGCGACGACGGTTTCCGCCTGTGGGGTAACCGCACGCTGTCGAGCGATTCCAAGTGGGCCTTCGTCACCCGTGTGCGGACCATGGACATGGTCATGGACGCGATCCTGTATGGCCACAAGTGGGCGGTTGACCGGGGCATTACCGCGACCTATGTCCGCGACGTAACCGAGGGCCTCAACGCCTTCATGCGCGACCTGAAAGCCCAGGGCGCAATCATTAACTTCGAGGTCTACGCCGATCCAGACCTCAACACCGCCAGCGCCCTGGAGCAGGGCAAGATTTATTGGAACATCCGTTTCACCGACGTTCCGCCGGCTGAGAACCCCAACTTTATTTTCGACGTAGTCAACGACTGGTTGACCGAAGTCCTCGACAAGACCGCCTAAGGAGCGCATCAAATGGCAATGATTCCCGAAATTCTCGCCAACCTGAACCTGTTCGTGGATGGCATCAGCTTTCAGGGCGATGTCCCGTCCCTGACCCTGCCGAAACTGGCGCTCAAGATGGAAGAGTACCGCCCCGGCGGCATGGATATGCCGATTGAGATGGACGTGGGTATGGAGAAGCTGGAGTCCAGCTTTACCACCACCGGCATGCGCAAAGAGGCGTTGAAGTTCTTCGGCCTTGCCGACGGTAATGCCTTCAACGGCGTTTTCCGTGGCTCGCTCAAGGGTCAGAAAGGCGAAACCAAGGCCGTCATCGTCACACAGCGCGGCACCTTGAAAGAGCTGGATATGGGCGACTGGAAGCCGGGCGACAAGGCCGAGCATAAGCACGGCATTGCCCTGACCTACTACAAGCTGGAGGTCGGCGGCGAGACTATTTACGAGATTGATCCGGCCGGCATGAAGCGCGTTATCAACGGCGTCGACCAGTTGGCCAGCCAGCGCCGCGACCTCGGCCTGTAACCCTCTGCAACCTTTCCGCATTTCTTTCCGATTCAAGGATACCGAGTCATGAGCAAGCCCGCCCCGAAGTACCTCAAGCTGACCGCTGAGAGCGTCACTGTGACCCTGGCCAAGCCAACCGAGATGAACGGCATCAAGGTTGACACCATCACCCTGCGCGCGCCGACCGTGCGCGACATGCGCATTTCCAGCCAGACCTCAGATGGCGACGACGAACAGCGCGAGCTGAACCTGTTCGCCTCCCTGGCCGAGGTCGGCGTCAAAGACCTGGAGGGCCTGACGTACAAGGATTACAACCGCGTCTCGACCGGTTACACCTTTCTGGTGCGAGAAGACGAACTGTAATCCCGAGAGCATGAAGACGGCCGCCAAGCGACTGGCGGCCGAACTGAATTTCTCGGCCGAGGAAATCATGACCATGCCGTATGCCGACGTGGTCTGGTGGCTTACAGACTGAGTTTGCATAGGGGGCTCCGATGGCAAGCAAACTAGCGTTAGCGCTGGTGATCGGCGGCACGGTCGCCTCATCGGTAGGCGCCGCGTTCAAGACGGTTGAAAATGGCATCCAGAAGCTGGAGGCCAAGGGCAACCGGGCCAAGGTGTTGAAAAGTACCATTGGCGAAACCATCAAGCTGCGCGAAGAATGGAAGCGCGCGCACGACAGTGGTGCTGCAGGCGCCGACAAGCTGTTACGCAAGCTGGACAGCAATCTGGATGCCCTGCGCAAGCAGGGTGTCGAGGTTGGCCGACTCAGTCGCGAGTATCAGCGCCTAGGCCGAGAGGCGCGAGCTGCCGATCTGCAGGTGAAGGGCCACCAGCAGTTGCAGGCGGGCAAGGATTCGTTCAAGTCAAACATTGGCAAGACGGTGGCGGCCACGGCCGCTGTCGCTGCGCCAACGATGATTAGCGCGAACTACCAAGCGATCATCCGTGACATTGCGATCAAGGCTGACATTGCCAACAAGCCCCAGGAGCAGCAGCTCACCCGGACGGTGATCGATACGGCGGCCGATACCGGCATGGCCCGTAACGGCGTTGCCGACCTGGTCAACCAACTGGTCGGCGCCGGCATGGAGCTGGATAAGGCGCTGTCTTATGCACCGGTGGCGGCTAAGTTCGCCATCGGTCAAGGCGCGTCGGGTGTTGATACGGCGTCGATGATTCAGGCGCTGGAGCAAAACGCCAAAATCAGCGACCCGAAGGTTATGCAGCAGGCGCTGGAGGCCATCGCCTACCAGGGCCAGGCGGGGAGCTTTGAGGCCAGCGACATGGCCCGATGGTTCCCGCAGCTGCTGGCCAACATGGAAAAAAGCGGCATCACCGGGATAGACGCGGTGACTTCGCTGGGCTCCATGCTGCAGGTGCAGATGAAGACCGCCGGTAGCTCGGACGAGGCCGCCAACAACCTCAAGAACTGGATTGAGAAAATCGGCGCCGGCGACGTGGTCAAGGCCTACAAAGACGCCGGCATTGATTACCAGGGTTCGCTGAATACAGGCCTGCAGAAGGGCATGAACGTCATTGAGGCGTCCATGGCCCTGGCCATGAGATACGTCGAGGCGACCGATCCGGCTAAGGCCAAAAAGATCGAGGCGGCCAAGGCCAGCATCGATAAGGAAGTCGACCCGGAGAAAGCCAGGGCCGCGCTGGAGGCTCTGGAGAAGACCCTGCGTACCGGCGATATTTTTGCTGACATGCAGGTCAAGGCGGCGTTGACCGCTTACGGGCAAAACCGGGGGCTGTATGAGGAACTAAAGGCCGACTCCCAAAAAGCCTCGGGCATCCTCGACAAGAACCTGGCCGAGCGCCGCGAAACCTCGGCCCAGCAATGGGCAGAGACGGTCCAGGCGGCCGACGACGCCATGCGCAGCATTGGCGATGCCATCCGCCCGGCCACCGACATGGCGGCCAAAGGGCTGACCGCTGTTGCCCAAGGCATTACGAAACTGTCGGACGGGTTCCCGGCGGTAGTGATGGGAATTGGCGGCGTTGTGGCGGCCATTTTGGCGTTCAAGACGGCGTCCAGTGCGTTCAAAATCGGGCGTGGTCTGCTCAATATCGCGCGCGGCCGCCGGCTGGGGCGCGCCGGTAGTGAAGACAATGTGGCTGCTGACTTGCCCAAAACCGGCAGCAAGGTGGTTGACGCTGGCCTGGATGTATTGGGCAAGGTGTTTGCCCCTCGCTCGATAGGTGCCGAGGCGGCAAATGATCCGGCGGTGGGTGGTAACGACCCGCAGCGCGTGTTTGTGGTTAATGCCGATGCTTTTAGCAAGATCGGTGGGGCTGTCGGCAGTAGCGGCCCTGCCGGGCCTGCTAGGGGTAGTCGCAGAAGTCGTCGCCGTGAACGCCGTCGAGCGAAGAAAGGCGTACCAGCCCGGCCTGCTGTAAAGGCCGACTTGCCTCCGGTACCTGCCGCTAGATCATCGACTCTTCCGGTGGCCACAACCGTATTGGCTGAAACCAACGAGCTGGGGAAAGTCGCTCGCTCGGTTCGAGGTGTGGCACGTCTCGCAAGGCGATTGCCTGGCGGCAATGTCGTGGATGCGGGCGCAGCGGCGATCGATGTGGCACTCAATGCAACGACCAAGGACGAAAGGGCCGAAGGCTACGGCGGAGCCGCTGGCAGCCTGGCAGGCACGCTTGCGGGAGCAGCTGCAGGGGCTGCCATCGGTTCGGTGGTACCCGTCATCGGGACGGCGGTTGGCGGCGCTGTTGGTGCTGTGTTGGGCGGCATGGGTGGCGAGTCGTTGGGTGGTTGGCTCGGCAAGCGCTGGTTTGGTGATGAGCAGCTCGAAGGGGAGGGCAGGCAGGTTGCCCCCGTGTTAGATGCTGCGGAGCGTGATCAAGCCAAATCTGTTTCGCCGGCGGCTACGCCGGTGGTGGTTCCACCTGCAGCGCCGCCTGCCGTACGCGTGGCAGCGCCCAATGCAACGCCGGCAGCCCCTGTGGTGGTCGACAACCGGGATACGGTCGTCGTGCCATCGCGAGTGCCGGCGGCACCCGCTTTGGGTGATGTCGTGCGTGCCCAGGCCAACCCTGTTCCGCCCGCGACCGCGCCGGTGGTGGTGCCACCTGCGGCAGCGCCTGCAGTGCGCGTGACAGCGCCCAAGGCAACGCCGGCAGCGCCTGTGGTGGTCGACAACCGGGATCCGGTCGGCGTGCCATCGCCGGCGGCGCCTGCCCTAGGCGATGCCGTGCGTGGCCAGGCCAAGCCTGTTCCGCCGGCGGCGCCGGTGGTGGTGCCACCTGCAGCAGCGCCTGCAGTACGCGTGACAGCGCCCGAGGCAACTCCGACAGCGCCTGTGGTGGTCAACAACCGCGATCCGGTCGCCGCGCCATTGCTGGCGCCGGCCTTGGGCGATGCTGTGCGTGGCCAGGCCAAGCCTGTTGCGCCGGCGGCCGCGCCGGTGGTGGTGCCACCTGCAGCGCCGGCAGTGCGCGTGGCAGCGCCCGAGGCAACGCCTGCAGCGCCTGTGGTGGTCGACAACCGGGATTCGGTCGCCGTGCCATCGCCGGCGCCGGCCGCGCCTGCTTTGGGCGATGCCGTGCGTGGGCAGGCCAAGCCTGTTGTGCCGGCGGCCGCGCCGGTGGTGGTGCCACCTGCAGCAGCGCCTGCAGTACGCGTGACAGCGCCCGAGGCAACGCCGACAGCGCCTGTGGTGGTCGACAACCGGGACCCGGTCGCCGCGCCACTGCCGGCGGCACCTGCCTTGGGCGATGCCGTGCGTGGCCAGGCCAAGCCTGTTGCGCCGGCGGCCGGGCCGGTGGTGGTGCCACCTGCGGCCGCGCCTGTAGTACGCGTGACAGCACCCACGGTAACGCCGACAGCGCCTGTGGTGGTCGACAACCGGGACCCGGTCGCCGCGCCACTGCCGGCGGCACCTGCCTTGGGCGATGCCGTGCGTGGCCAGGCCAAGCCTGTTGCGCCGGCGGCCGGGCCGGTGGTGGTGCCACCTGCGGCCGCGCCTGTAGTACGCGTGACAGCACCCACGGTAACGCCGACAGCGCCTGTGGTGGTCGACAACCGGGATCCGGTCGCCGCGCCACTGCCGGCGCCGGCGGCACCTGCCCTGGGCGATGCCGTGCGTGGCCAGGCCAAGCCTGTTGAGCCGGCGTCCGCGCCGGTGGTGATGCCGCCTGCGACCGCACCTGCAGTGCGAGTGACTGCGCCCGCGCCCAAGACAGCGCCGACAGCACCTGTGGTGGTCGACAACCGGGATCCGGTCGCCTCGCTACTGCCGGTGCCGGCGGCGCCCGCATTGGGCCATGCAGTGCGCAGCCAGCCCAAGCCCAGCATGCCGGCCCCTGTGCCGCTGCTGGTCAATCCAGAGGTCATGTCGGCACCGCGCGAGCCAATGGCCAAGGCGGCACCGGTGGCGCCCCTGGTGCTGGTCGCGCCTGCGCCCAAGGCCGCCCAGGGCGTACCCGCTCAAGCAGCCCCACAGCCGGCACCCCGGGCGGATGGGTTGGGCGACGTGGTTCGCGACCTGGCGGCTAGGGCGAAGCCACCGGCACCTCGGTTACCAGAGCCAGCCAAGTCGGCCACGGCTACCCCGGTGAAGCCGCCTGCGCCGAAGGTGGACATGACCTTTACCTTCGCGCCGCATATGCCCATCACGGTGCATGGTGATGTCAAAGAACCCGAACAGGTCGTGCGTGAGATTGAGGCGCCATTGCGTCGCAAGTTCGATGAATGGGCGCGGGAAGTGCAGGCGCGCATTGCATCGGTTCAGCTGTACGACCAACCACACGTTTAAGGAGGGGTTATGCCCTACATGGAGCAGCTGGAATCATCCCTTTCCGGGCTGGTTGCAGCTGGGGAGGCTGGGCGCAAGGGCATGGACGGCATGCTGGCCCCGCTCAATGGCGCCATTGGCAGCATCACCGGCGCCGCGTCGGAGCTGGTAAACATCCCGTTTGTGGGTGGCGAGGCCGGTGCCAAGCTGGGCCGGATCGTGCGCAGCATCAACGTGGCGCAGTCCCAGGTGGGGCAAGTGGCGTCGATGTATAGCCGAGCCGTCACCGGTGCCGCCCAGGTGCAGGAACGCCTCGGCACGTTCAAGACGATGGCTGCCAAGGTCACGGCCGAGGCCGGGCGGGTGGCGGGGCTGGTGAGCCCGTCACTGGCCAACATCCTGCCCACGGGCGGGCTACTGGGTTCGTCCACGCCGCTGCCCGAGGCGGTCGCGCCGTTCCCGCACCTGCTGATCATCCAGCCGCATGACCCGAAAAAGCAGCCGTATTACTTCAACCTGGACACGGCAGCCTTTGACGAGCTGCGTCGACAGGCGACGTTCCGCTGGGCTGGTCAGGAGCGCCTGCGTCGCAGTGTGGCGCAGCAGGCGGTCGGCCTGGGTGAGGAAAAAATCTCGCTCAAGGGCGCGATTTTCCCGCACCACAAGGGCGGCATTAAGCAGCTGAATGTGCTGCGCAGCATTGGCCGCAACCTGCAGGCATTGAAGCTGGTCACGGGCTATGGCGAAGTACTGGGAGACTGGTGCCTGGTGAGTGTGGAAGAGGAACAAAGCCATCTGTTGTCCGGCGGCATCCCTCGGAAACAAGGCTTTACCCTGGAGTTTGTGAGCTATGGCAACGACCTGCAGAACGTCTGACGGGGATCTGCTGGATGTGATCTGCCTGCACCATTACGGCAACCTCAACGGCACCGTCGAGGCGGTGCTGGAGGCCAACCCGGACCTGGCCAGAGAGGCGCAGCCGTACCGCGCCGGCCTGCTGATCCAGTTACCCGACCTGTCGGCGCCGGCGGTCGAGCTGCTGCAACTGTTCGACTGACCCCGCGTTACGCGTAACGAGCCCCGCCCCGCGCGGGGTTTTTTGTTCCTGGAGCAAACATGAAACCGACGTATCGAGTCATCGCGGACAGCAAGGACATTACCCCGCTGATCAATGACCGCCTGTTGCTGCTGCGTATTTCGGACAAGCCCGGTATGGAGTCGGACGAGTTCGAGCTGCGCATTGACGACCGCGACCAGGCCGTTGCACTGCCGGGCCGTGGCGGCCGGGTGGAGGTGCTGCTGGGCTATGAGGGCAAGCCCCTCAAGCGCATGGGTGCCTTTACGGTCGATGAGGTGCAGTTGTCCGGCCCGCCGGACACCCTGATCATTCGCGGCAAGGCCAGCGACATGCGCGGCAGTGGCAAGACCGTGCGCAGCGGCAGTTGGGAAAACGTGCCGCTGTCGCAGATCGTCAACGAGGTGGCCAAGCGCAACGGCTGGGAGCCGGTGTGCCCGGTCACTACCAGGGTCGAGCGCGTCGACCAGCGCAACGAGTCGGACTTTAACTTTGTCACGCGCCTGGCCAGGCAGTACGACAGTACCGCCAAGGTGGCCGAGGGGCGGCTGCTGGTCATGCCCCGGCAGGACGGAAAAAGCACCAGCGGAAAGGCGCTGCAGGTCGTGCCCATCAACAAGACCGATGTAGAGCGGTACCAATTCCGCCTCGGGGATCGCAGCGCGCAAAAGGCTGTGAAGACCCAGCACCAGGACCAGAAAACCGGTGCCCTGCAGGTGGTCCAGCTGGACAACGGCGAGGCGCCCAGCGGCCTGCCCCCGGTCCATACCGACCGCCATATCTACCCCAACAAGACCGCCGCCGAGCAGGCCGCCAAGGCGCGCCTGGCAGCGTTCAACCGCAGCACCGCCAGTGTGCGCCTGGAAATGGCAGGGCGTACTGACCTGTTCGCGGAATGCACGATCAACGCCCAGGGCTTCAAGGTCGGCCTAGATGGCGAGTATCTGGTTGACAGCGTCGAGCAGACGTTTACCCAGTCCGGGTGGACCACGACGGTGGAGTGCAATGGCGGCAAGAAGGGCAAGGCCAAGGCCTCGGGCAAGAAGAAGAAAGACGACACCAAGCCGCTCAAGGTTGAGCAGCTCTAATCCCCTCGGCCACTTTCGGCCCTCACTGGAGAAACCCATGGCTATCTCAGTTCAACAGTTGCAACAGATCCTCCCCAACGCCGGCCGCAAAGCCGGCGTTTTTGTTCCTGGCCTCAACGCGACAATGGGCAAGTACTCGATCATCACGCCCAAGCGTATGGCGGCATTCCTTGCCCAGGTCGGCCATGAGTCTGGCCAGCTGCTGTATGTGCGTGAGCTCGGTAACGATGCCTACCTGGCCAAGTACGACACCGGCCGCTTAGCGCAGCGCCTTGGCAACACGCCGCAGGCGGATGGTGATGGCCAGCGGTACCGTGGCCGTGGGCTTATTCAGATCACCGGGCGCGACAACTACGAAGCCTGCAGTGAGGCTCTGTTCGGTGACAGTCGCTTGCTCAATACCCCGGACCTGCTCGAGCAGCCGGTCTACGCGTCGCTGTCTGCTGGCTGGTATTGGCAGCGCGCGGGCCTTAACACCCTCGCTGACAAAGTGGCTAGCGCCGATGACTCGGTTTTCGAGTCGATCACTCGCCGCATTAATGGTGGCCTGAATGGCTTGAAAGATCGCCAGGCGCTCTACAAGCGAGCGCTTGAGGTGCTGCAGTAATGTCGCTGAATTGGCGTATCGCCTTGTTAGCTGCTGCGCTCGGGCTCTATGTCGGTGGCCGAGGTGCCTGGGTGTGGCAGGCCAGCGAGTACGGTCGACAGCTTGCGGATCAGTCGGCTGATTACATTCGGCAATTGGCTAATAAAGATCGAGCCTATGGTCGCGAGCGTGAAGAGGCTGCAGCTGCAGCTCTGGATCAGTTGGCGGAGCAGAAGGCTCAGCGACAGGCACTGGAAGAGCGCCTGCAGGAGCAGGGCAAAACACATTGGCAGGAGATGAACGATGCTCAAAAAACTCAAGCTCGCCTGCGTGACAGGCTTGCTACCGCTGATCTGCGGTTGTCAGTCCTTGTCGACGCCGGAGCCTTTGCCGCCCCGGGTTGTGACGGTGGGGGGCGAGAAACCACCGGCACCGGAAGCCTGGTACATGGCGCCGTACGCGCCCAACTTGACCGAGCGCATGCTCAACGAATTGTCGCCATCACCGACGACGGCGACCGGGGGCTGATTGCACTGCAGGCCTGTCAGGCCTACGTCCGCGAAGTCACCAAGTAGTAAAGAGGCGAGCCGGGAGGATGCGCCAACATCCAGCCCGGCCCACCGAACCCGCAGACCCTTCCTGCAAGTCCAGCCGTGGCCTCTGCCTTGTGCACAAAGCGCGGCGAGCCTAACACCTGTTTATCCATACAGTAAAGACTTGCATACCTATGACCTCTCCAATCATTCCCTGGATGGGTGGCAAACGCCGCCTGGCCGACCGCTTGATCCCCCTCTTTCCCCCTCATGAATGCTATGTCGAAGTCTTCGCCGGCGGTGCCGCGTTGTTCTTCATGCGTCCCCAGCCCGCTCCTGTGGAGGTGCTAAACGATCTCAACGGTGACCTGGTCACCCTTTATCGCGTTGTGCAGAACCACCTGGAGGAGTTCGTGCGCCAGTTCAAATGGGCGCTCAGCTCTCGGCAGATCTTTGAGTGGCAGAAGATGACGCGTCCTGAAACCCTGACCGATATTCAACGAGCGGCTCGGTTCTTCTACCTGCAGCAGCACGCGTTTGGTGGCAAGGTCAGTGGGCAGACGTTCGGTACTGCGACCACTGGGCCGGCCATAAACCTGTTGCGCATTGAAGAAAACCTATCAGCGGCATGGCAGCGCCTCGCCGGTACCTACGTCGAGAACCTGTCCTGGCTCGCCTGCGCCGAGCGCTATGACCGTGCGCACACGTTTTTCTACATGGACCCACCGTATTGGCAGACCGCCGGCTACGGCGTGGACTTTCAGTTTGAGGAGTACGAACGCATGGCCGACTTCATGCGGCGATGCAAGGGCAAGGTGATGGTCAGCATCAATGACCACCCGGACATCCGTCGAGTCTTCGATGGCTTCCACTGCGCGCGCTTGGACATCCGCTACAGCACGACAAATCAGCGCCATTGCAAGGCCGAGGTGACTTGCGAGTTAGTGGTCATGAACTGGTTGCCGTCGTCACTGGGCGGCTTGTTTTGATGGCATCTCTACGGGCGGATGCCTAGGAGAGAACGTTTGCAAAACCTCGTGGCCTAAAGGCTACGAGCAAGGGTGACGTCAAATGGCCATCGACAAGTTGTCTTCAGTTTCGTACATTTCCACAAAGCAACCTCAGGGAACGGTGGGAATGCATTACTTCATTAACTTTAAGAATTACTCGAGAGCATCAATTAATTTATATTCTAACCTTACCCTTCTTATTGGTAAGAATGGAAGTGGGAAATCTAACTTGATTGAGGGGGTCGAGCTGCTGGCAGCTTTGGCTGAAGGGAAACCTCTGCATGAGATGGTGGATCGTGGTCCATTGCAAGGGGCAAGTATCGTAAGGGGTGGTATTCATAATTGTGTTAAGTTTGGTGAGCAAAGTTTTTCTCTCGGTTTTGATGGTGTAATTGCCTTTTTAGGTAAGAATGAAAAGTTTGATTATCGAATAACTGTTTCAGTGGATCCCTTTCCGCGTGTTGTTAGCGAATATCTGACGGTTGGAAAAAGAAAGATATTTCATGCGGAGGCTGAGCGTCCAGATGGTATGCTTAACGTCACTTTTGATAATTTTGCTCGTGGTGGCGTAAAGCCCCGCAAGAATTTGTATGGTGACAAGTCAATCATATCTCGGTATTCAGAGCTTACTGAAAGTAATGAGGCTGGTGATCCTGATAAGAAGTTGAAAGCGATAAAGTTGGTTGGGATCATATGTAGGTATATGCAGTCGTCATTCATTTTTGATCCTGACCCGAAATTGATGCGTGATTATGTTAGGTCTGGTCAGAACACGTTGCTAAAAGACGCCTCCAATCTTTCGGCAGTGCTTCAAGGTCTGGATTGGATTAAAACTGTTCCTGCTTTATTTAAAGATAAAGATCAGCGGTCAGAGGGGGACTATGCTATTGATCGTATCTTGGAAGTTGTTCGGCAGATTCCTGAGGAGCCGTTTCTTAAGTTTGACTTCATCACGACTCAGCAAATGGATGTGCTCTTTGGTATTGTAGTGGATGAGCAAACTATTGATGCGCGCCTGATGTCTGATGGTACTTTGCGTATCATTGCTGTGATTGCAGCTCTAGAGTCCATAGACAGCGGATCACGAGTGGTTATTGAAGAATTTGATAATGGACTGCATCCTAGTCGTGCTGAGATACTGATAAAGGCGATTATGGAAATAGTACATAGGCGCAAGCTGAATGTTCTGATTTCTACACATAATCCTGCAAGCCTCAATTCACTCGAGGCCGATTGGCTGAAAGATGTGCACGTTTGTCACTGGAATCCGAACACAAAATCTTCAATGCTTACGCGGCTCTTAGATATACCGAAAGTAGATTATTTGCTCGAGTCTAAGGCAAATCTCGGTGATCTCATTACTAAATCTGTTTTTGAAAAGCATCTTCAGCCGCGATTCGAAGAAGATAAAAAAGCGAAGGCTATGGAGTGGCTTAGTAGGTTGGGGGGCTAGGGTGTGGCGAAAATTATTATTTTAGATACTAGCTACATGTTGGAGCTTTTTGGTGTTTCTCTCGACTCCCAACCTTGTCGAACAGAAGAAGCCCGGAAATTATTTCAAGAGGCCATTCAAAACGGGTATGATGTTTTTTGTCCGCTAAGTGTGCTTTATGAGCTTGCAAATTATATCGTTGATATTAAGGATCATAATTTGCAGCAAGAGATAGCTGAGCGCTTTAAGGAAATGGTCGAGGGCGCTTTTACTGTAGATAACCCATTTTCCATAATTCCGAATGGAAATTCCGAGCCAATTTACGAAGAGTTGGCGTCTCTTCCTAAATTATGTCGAGAATACCAGGGCAGTATTAGAATGGGCTTAGGTCTAACTGACTGTACAATTATAGACGTTGCGCGCATGCTAAAGCGAAACTATGCTACTCGTAAAAGGAATTGGCCTGCGCATATTTGGACAACTCATGCGGCTCTGAAAGCTATGGCCCCTGATGATTTCGGGCATCAGTATTTCTGAGTTATATAGTCGTGCTTGGACACCAAGCATCCATAAAAGACAGAATGCAATAGGCGCTCAATTCTGATGTCGTTGGAATTGAGCGCTGTTTTTCTTGTGTTGCCGCATAATTGGGCTTGTTTTCTCAGTCGTCAGGATTTCGGTTTGTCACGATTCTCAATGGCGTTCCTTACGGTCTCTGGCAGGGAGCCATAGAGCTCTGCAACGTGTTTAGGTTCTGAGATAAGTTTTTCGACAATAATATTTAATAGTTTGAACAAGGTTTCTGCGGTGGATCTATCATCTTTGAAGTCAATTTGACCGGGATGTACCGCATTGTTGCCAATGACTCGTACTACATCGAGCGCTTGTTGAATTCGTTGGTCAAGCCCTGCTGCCACTAAGGAACCTATATCTTTATTGATATTCTCGCCTGGTTGTCCTAGTTTCTTGCAGATTTTTTGGATACAAAGCCGTAGGAGCGCTGCTGCGCCACGTGGCGATAGATCAAGTATTGAACTAGCTTCCTCATAGTCTCTCCGAATGTCTGCTGGCATATCGGGGTTAACAGGAGGGGCGCTTCCTGTGACGGGATGTACAAGCTTGTCTTGTATCCAAATGGAAATCTCGTTGCAGTTAAAGCAAGTTGAGGTGCTTAAGTTCCAAAGTGAATGTGTCGGGTAAACCCTTTCTGTTAGTTTTTCGAGGAAAGGAAGCCCGCGGCCCATATTGTTCGCCCATTCAATTAGCGAATTTCTCATTTGAGGGTCTTCGATTTCCTTGAAAAAGTCTCGTTCTGAGGCTCCTCCAGGGCCAATGTAGCCCGGAAGTGGGTGCTCATTAGGTCGATCTTTGTAGTAGAGATACCCCCATGTTTGGACAGTTAACACTCTGCAATGCGGGCAATTAAACGCTTTTTCCTTGATGGATGGGGGGATATATTTCATATCGATTCCTGGCGTAGTGAGTGCGAGCTGCGAGCATAGCGAGGAGGATCGGTTCCTAGCAACAGCCACATCTAGGTTGTAGCTGGAGTCGTGTTTGAGGAGTCAAAAAAAATGGTACAGAGGGAGTGTCCCTGCACTGGGTTCTAGTCAAGTCAGGGAGCGTGCCGACTCCATCATAGCGACACTATGGATAAATTAGCCTCCGGCGCAACTCCGTGAAGGCTCACTCTCGCAAGCATTCTATGCCGGCTGAGATCGCCTCAGCATGCCTATCGAGGGTCGCTAGAGCCTCCATGACGTTATTATGGATGTGGAGAGATCCACGATGACTTATCCATAGTGAAAGCTCTTCCACTGCCGCTCTGATGGCGATCTGGTTCAGGAGCAAAAGCTCTAGAGTTTCGGCTGTGATAGAGGCTTTTTCATTCATGGCAATGTTCCAGGTCTCAGATTTTTAGGGCAAATTCTAGTGCGCCTTGGGCCTATCTAGGCCGTCCGCTGACGTCAGAATAGCCAGGTTTCCTGGCCTTGAGCGGCCTACTGAGAAGGTTGGGCGGGTTCAAATCGCTATCACCTGTATAGGCAGAATCAGTTCAAGGCTCGGCCTCCGTGCGCGAGCTTAGGTCTATCCTTGGAGCAAGAAAGGGGCAAGCCATGCGCCATTCAACGCCAATCTATAACAATGCACATGTGTATGCCAGTACGAAAAAAGGCGCCCAAGCCCTGTTACTGCGGGGTTTGGGCGCCTTTTCTTGATCTTATTGCAGTACAATTGGTGTGTGTTCATTAACTGCTGCGATCACCGCGCCATTAAGTTCTGATGAACTTAAGATGCATCTTCCTCTTCTTGGTTACTGCCAGTTTCCTGATCCGAATTTAGGCTTGGATTGTCGAGCGCAGCTACGTATTTCTTGAGTCTTTCAAGCGCGATGTTAAGTTTGTTTCTGCGTGTGGAAGTGTAAGCTTCATTAAAGTCTTGAGTCATCAATATTTCATAGTTGTCAACGTCAAGTTGTGGGTCTATGGTGACGAGGTAGGCTCGCTCTCGCTTTGGAATACTTTCGAGTGTAAGCAGATCTGCAGAATCTAGGCATCGGATGAAGGAGTTTAAGATCTGTGCGGATCCTAAGTCCATTACTTCACATATTTTGTCCACATCCATTACATGATGCTTATTGGCATGAATGAGGCATGCATAAGTTATTAGGTTTTCTAGCGCTCCGGATCGCTCTATGAATGTTTCTAGATCCCAGGTTTTATCGCTTCTTATTGTTGTGGTTACTTCTTTTTGTTTTTGGTGGTTGTCTGCGAACTTGTTGAATTTCTCTTCAAGCTGAACAATTTGACTTGGGATGCGCTCCATGAAGTCTCGCATTGCCAGGGTTTTGTCATCCATTGCTTGAAGTAAGTAATGAAAATTCTGGAGGTTATCTTTGATCTCTTGTGATGCCTCCTCAAAAGCTTGAGTGCTTTTTTTTCCCTCGTCGATGAGACCACCTGAAATCTCTTGATACTCTGCGATTTGAGATCCTACTTTGTTGACGTCTTTTGATATTTCACTAATGCTACCAAGGCTGTTAGACATACTGTTGTTGGAAATGAAGGAGTAGAAAATTGCCACTACGCCCAGCAGCAGCGATGTCATGGTCGCAGCATTGCTCAAATATTGAGTGAAGTCTTTACTCGCAGTCCAATTATTTGTCATCAAGAAGACTGAAAATGAAAGCAGCAATATGATGATATAGCGATAGTGGAGATGGTGGTTTATTTTGGGTTCCATTTACTCACCGTAGGGCAGGAGAAGCAGTTGCTAAATGCCATCATGTCGAGCGCTGATAGTCAATCGAGTCGGAGCCTTTGTAGCAACATTTTCGTATCGCTGACCTTCTCCGTGTACGAGGTGCTTGGTACAAAATTGGTACGATTTAACTCTTGATTAGCCGTAGGTCATGTAAATAGGGGGTTATCAGAAGACTATGCCCAATCCATCATGGGGGCAACGCTGAAGCGGCGTGACGGCTCAGGGCGCGTGGTTTCTGGGCTAGAGCCTGGATTAGTAGTCATATCGTTCAACGTTTTCGGTACCGAGCTCTGGGATTTTGGGGCGTATTGGCAGATCGTCGAAGGTGCTTCAGCAAATGCTGGCAACAAAAACGATCCGCGCTTGCCTGGGCTATCAGCTAGTTTACCAAGGCAGCTTGGTATCCGACAGGAAGCGGTAGAGCGCTCGCCTTCACGGCTACCATACGTGTGTAAGTCAAATTGTTTCACGCGTGTAGGCGAGAGCTACATGTGCTGCCGTCGCTGTGTGGAAATCGCCCCAACGCCAAGGAGAAATTGTCATGTCGGTTCAAACCAACGAGCGTGAGAATCCCGCACCTATCCTTATGCGGGTGGATGCCTGGAAGTGCAGCCTGATCGATGCGGCAGTAGAGCTGCTGGGAACGGACAGAGCCAGCTTCATGCTGGATGCTGCCTGCAGGCGAGCGGAGGAGGTGATCATGAACCGCCCGTTGTTCGTTCTCAGTGACGAAGCCTTCAATCGCTTCGAGCATGCACTGGAGCAGAATGCGTTAAAGGATAACAAGTGCCTACAGAAACTCATGTCCCAACCGCCCCGTTGGAGCTGAGCATGCCGGTAAAGGTGAGTGAGGTCCTTGACTTCACTGGTTTTGACTGTGGCGTATGTTCGATTAACGAATACATTCACAAGCAGGCAAGGAATGCCCCAGCAAGAAAAGCTGGCTTCATCGGCGATTCTGGTGCAACGCGGGCACGCAGCGTTGGTTAACACCGCATGCCCGTGCTCACGACCAACCCCCCAGCTACTTCAACGGCACATACACATCCGTCTCCCACTGCTCCAGCGGCGTTTCCGGATACACACTCAGGTACTGAAAGAACAACGGATGATCCCGCAGCTCTTCATGACTCGAAGGCAACCAGTCCCGATAAAGCGGATAAATGGTCTCACCAATGTAGTCAGGCGAGCCGGTATGCCGAATCACGGCACAACGCCCCGCCGGGATGACCCGTTCGTGCACGCCGAAATCATTGGGCTTTACGGCCTCGTCCAGCTCGCCACAAACGGCAAAGCGGAAGGCGTGGGCCGGGGTGGTGTCGGGGTTGTCGTAGGGGATGCCGAAGGTGCGGCTGGTCGCCACGGGCGACTGGCCGCTGTGCATGCGCCATTGGCGAAAGCGCGCAACGCTTTCGCCGACCAGGCTTGGCGCCCCTCGGTGTTCAAGCGCGGCCACGCGGGTTTCGGCGAAATCCACGATACGGATCTGCATGGTGATACTCCTGGTTAAGTGAGGCACAACGAACACCGCACTCCAGGCCTGCCAGTTCGGCGCCTTGGCAAAAACGCTCGGCGCCATGCCGAAGGCACGCTTGAACGCCC
Organism: Pseudomonas sp. RV120224-01b; assembly: GCF_003208145.1. Lineage (NCBI taxonomy): Bacteria > Pseudomonadati > Pseudomonadota > Gammaproteobacteria > Pseudomonadales > Pseudomonadaceae > Pseudomonas > Pseudomonas sp. RV120224-01b. The sequence goes on from NZ_QKMQ01000001.1 coordinate 582,162, forward strand.
TGGAAAAGGCTTCGGGGCTTTCGAAGCCGGCGCCGTATGCGGCTTCCAGTACGGGCGTTGTGGGCGAGGCGACCAGTTGATGCGCCGCACGTCGAAGCCTCATCAGTTGCACATACCGTGTAACCGGAACGCCCATGTATGCTGTGAATTGCCGATGAAAGTGAAACGCCGAGAAGTTGGCGATGCGGCTCAGGGCATTCACCGACAGGTCGCCTTCAAGGTGGCTGTCGATATAGGCAAGCACGGCTTCGAACCGTTTTGCGTAGGTCGGGTTGTGCTGTGAGTCAGTCAACGAACGGAATCTCCGGAAGGTGCGGTGAGCGCTAGCATCCGTTGTTCAGGCATCGAGGTGCCTAGCCGTGATTGCTCAATCGGGAATACGTTTGACCATGCCGTGGAGGGCGCCCGTGTTCGCGGGTTTAACGCAATGCCCACCCGTTAGGCAAGTTGGGCCGCAACGCGGCCCCTGGAGCGCTGGCTGACAGGTGGGTCAATCCACTCGCACGAACTCGTTCTTGGCCATGTCACTGCCGCCAACGGCCTCCAGACGCTTGCCGCCGTCCAGTACGCGCACGTTGATCAGTGCAAGCCCGTCCTTGTTGCGCGCAATGACCACATCGTCCTTGCGCTCCCACTCTTCAACCTTGACCTTGCTGCCGTTGGCGATGATGTAGTCCTTGGAGAACTCCCATTTCTGCTTGGGGCTTTTGAAACCCATTACAGTGGTGGTCGCTTCGTAAGTCCCTTCCAGGGCGTCGTTGCCGCAGCCGGCCAGAACAAAGAATGGCAACGCCGCGAGCACGTATTTGAATGTACGCATGAGATTTCCTTATCGGTTTGGTTGTGATCAAGAGGCATCATGAAGACGCCGGTCCATGGGTATCCGCATGGGGTGCTGGGTGCCCAGCGGGACTATACAGACCGGGCTCAATCGCCAAAGTTGCACGCACACGGGCAATTGCCATCGCGCTTTTGGCACCGCCCTGGCAGTGCAGCCGTGGGTTTCAGTCAGCACTACAGGCTGTGTACCAGGGGGCAGCAGAGTCGACATGAAGGTGTTTCTGCTTTTTGGGCAGAAACGGTGTATCAAGCGTGCCCAGCGCGATCGAAACCCAATCGGCAAACTCACCCTGGGAACGTGACCAGAACAGGCTAGAGCCGCACTCGGCGCAAAATTCGCGCACTACGGTGGGTGAGGAGGCAAAGGCCTTGAGGCTGGCAGCGCCGCGCAGTATTCGCAGCCCGCTGCGTGGAACGCTGCCGTATGAGGCGAAGGCGGCCCCGTGGCTTTTGCGGCACTGGCTGCAGTGGCAATGGCTTACTGCCTTGGGTGGGGTAAGTAGCAGGTAACTGACCGCTGCGCACAGGCAGCTTCCTTGATAGGCCTCTTTCACTGGCGCTTCCGTGCAGGTGGAAAGCGCCAGCGTAACTGCCCCGGCTTGATCCGTCGACTGGCCAGGGCGGCCTGTTGGCCGCTTTTCAGTGCTGCGCGCTATCCACCGCGATGCTTTCACCGGAAACGTCGGCATGCCTGGCACTGCGATCGGCAATGGCGTAATGAATCAACCCGCCCAAACCGGCGCCGAAGAACCACGAGAACTGCGACAGCGTGTCGAACGCTGGCACCAGCGCCAGCACGATGGCGATCAGCGCAGCGGGGATGAACGCCGCTACGGCGCGCAGGTTGACCCCGCCCTTGTAGTGGTAGGCGGCCTCGGTGCTTTCGCTGTACAGCTGCGGCAGGTTCACCCGGCTGCGACGCACCAGGTAGTAGTCGGTGACGATGATGCCGTACAGCGGGCCGAGCAGGGCGCCCAGGCCGCCGAGGAAATACACGATCACGGACGGGCTGTTGTACAGGTGCCAAGGCAGGATCACCACCGCGATGCCGGCGCTGAGCAGGCCCGCGCGGCGGAAGTTCAGCAGGTTCGGGGCCAGGTTGGCGAGCACGTAGGCCGGGGCGACGAAATTGGCCATGATGTTCACCGCCACGGTGACGATCAGGAAGGCCAGGCAGGCCAGCACCAAACCGGCGGTGCTGGGGATGGCGGCGACGATTTCGGTGGGGCCCTGCACCAGCTTGCCGTCGATGCTGAACTGCGCACCGGCGAGCACCACGGCAATCAGCGCAAAGCCGAGCATGTTCACGGGCAGGCCCCAGAAGTTGCCCACGCTGATGGTGCGCCGGTCTGGGCAGTTGCGGGTGAAGTCGCAGAAGTTGAGGATCATGGTGCCGTACAGCGAGACCCACAGGGCGGCGGCGCCTAGCACTTTCAGCCACATGGTCGAGCCAGTCGGGGCGTTGCCGCTGGACCAGGCAATCGACAAGCCACTGCGCCAGTACATCCAGCCCGCCAGGCAGGCGAATGCGACCAGGATGATCGGCCCGGTGATGGACTCGAAGCGGCGTACCATCTCCATGCCGTAGGCGAAGATCGCCACCTGCACGCACCAGATGCCCAGGAAGGTGACCCAACCCAGTGTCGACAGGCCAAGGATTGCGTTCTGATCGTAGGCCTTGAGGTCTGGCATGATGGCGGTGAGCAGCACGCGCAGCACGACCGAGGCGAGGTACGTCTGGATGCCGAACCAGGCAATGGCGATCACCGCGCGGATCAGGGCCGGGATCTGTGCTCCGTGGATGCCGAAGCTGATCCGGCACAGGACGGGGTAGGGCAGGCCGGTTTTCTGGCCCATGTAGCCAGACAGGTTCATCAGGCCGTAAATCACCAGCGCGCCGAGGGCGAAGGCGCCAAGGATTTGCGCGCCGCTCATGCCCAGGGCGAACAGGCCGATGGCGAAGGAATAGTTGGCGATGTTGTGCACATCGTTGGTCCACAGTGCAAACAGGCTGTAGCGCCCCCAGGTGCGATTTGCCGCGCGGGTTGGCGCGAGGTCGGCGCTGTACAGGCGCGGGCTCAATGCCAGCTGAACGGGCTCGGCCGTTTCGACGGGTAGCGCGTCAAGGTGGCCAACATCGGAACGAGAAATCGACGCCATCGGAACTCCATGATGGTTGTGTACTTTTATTGTTGGACTTGTATACAAACAAGATTCGTACCAACCCGAAGGTTTCATGGGATTTGCCGTTTTCGCGCCGTTTTGCTGCCTTTTGCCGCGACGGATCGGGCATTTGGAGTGGGAAGTTCGTGCACATTTGTGTGCGCAGTTGTTACCACCCGCGCAGGTTGACGCAGTGAATGGCTGGCTTTGCGGGGAATGTTCCGACTAAGCTGGGGGCAGGGTTCTAACGGGGGCTATTCGATGTTGCATGTACCGCTCGGACTGGGTCTGTTACTGGCCGTCGCCTTGGTCGAAGCGGCCCCCCTGCAGGTCCCGACCCCGGCCCAACTCAAGAGCCAACTCGACAGCCTCAAGCCTGGGCAGTTTCTCTGGTACCCGCAGGTCTCGCCGGTGGGGCCGGTGACTGTGGTGGTCAGCCTCACCGAGCAACGTGCCTATGTGTACCGCAATGGCATCGCCATCGGCGTCAGCACCGTGAGCAGCGGCAAGCCAGGCCGGGAAACCCCCACCGGGGTATTCAGCATTCTGCAGAAAAAGGTCGAGCATAAATCCAGCCTCTACAACAGCGCGCCGATGCCTTATATGGAGCGCCTGACCTGGGACGGCATTGCCCTGCACGCTGGCCACCTGCCGGGGTATCCCGCCTCGCATGGTTGCGTGCGGCTGCCCATGGACTTTGCCAAAAAGCTGTACGAAGTGACCGGCTTCAGTTCGACCACGGTCATCGTTTCCGACACCCACAGTGCACCGGTGGAGGTCTACCACCCCGGGGTGCTGGCGCCCACGGTCAGCGAGGGCAAAGCCCAAGGCCCGTTGGTCTTGAGCAATCAACAGTTCTGGAACGACCCCGACCCGACGGCAGGGCCGCTGTCGATCCTGATCAGCCGCGCCGACTTGCGCGCCTACGTGTTTCGCGGTGGCCAGCTGGTCGGCTCGGCACCGGCACTTTCGCTTGAAAGCAGCCAGCATCGCAGCGGCATGGCGGTGTATTCCCTGCTGCAAAAGCCATCCGCCCCGGCACTCGATGGCGCGCTACCCTTGCATTGGTCGGTGGTGGGCCTGAGCAACCCGGAGTACGGGAACACGCCTTATGAACAATTGGGCCAATTGAGCATCAGCCCGGAATTCCGCCGCCATTTGCGGGCGGCGATGGACGTTGGCACGATGCTGGTGATCACCGACTGGGCATCCACCCGGGATACCCGCAGCAATGGACAATTCACGGTAATCAGCACCGAAGGCAGTGAAGACGTTAAACCATTGGTCAAGAAATGATCGGCAATGCCGCAGGAATCAAGCAAAGTAGCCGCTTTTGGCTGCAATCAAGGCAACAACGGCCACGTTTTCATCAAGGTAATCCATGTCGATCTTCAAACCATTGCGGGGAGCCGCGCGGCTCTCGTTGGCCAGTATTGGCCTGTTTTTCCTCAGCGCCTGGCAAGCCGCCCACGCGCAACCGCTGCCGAGTGCCGCCGAGCTGCAGCAGTTGGCCCCGAGCGCCAGCCTGTCGACCCTGGCCCTGGCACTCACCGCCTACGCATGCGCCAGCCACAGCGACGCGGACAAGTTGCTGACGGTGATCGACTACTCCAAGGCCTCGCGTGACAAACGCTTGTGGGTGTTCGACCTGCGTGCCAGGAAGCTGTTGTTCGAGGAATGGGTCGCCCATGGCAAGAACAGCGGCGCCGATGTACCGACTGCGTTTTCCAACGCGCCTAACAGCTACCAGTCGTCTATCGGCCTGTATGAGACCGGCCAGACCTACAGTGGCAAGCACGGCCGCGCGCTTCGCCTGCAGGGGCTGGAGCCGGGGTTCAATGACAACAGCATGTCGCGGGCGATTGTGATGCACGCCGCCGCGTATGCCGACCCCAAGGTGGTGCCCGGCCTCGGTCGTTTGGGGCGCAGCCAGGGGTGCCCGGCTGTTCGGCCGGCCATTGCCGGCAAGCTGATCGAGACGCTGCAACGCGGTAGCTATGTGTTCGCCTATTACCCGCAGCAGGACTGGCTGAAAACATCGCGTTTTCTTAACGCCCAGAGCTGCCCGCTGGCGAATCAGTCGATTGCCAGCAAGTAGGGGAAGTGGCGGGTAGTTACTGGCTACCCTTGGCCTGTTGCTCCAGGTGCACCTGCAATGCCGGATCGAGTTGCAGTGCGCTGGCCAGTTCGTCCAGGTAGGCCCGCTCGCCGGGCTGCTGATCATCCACCAGCATCACGCTGGCCAGGTACATTTCCGCGGCCATGGCCGGGTCCTGGGCCGACTGTGCCACCTCGGCAGCGTCGAGTGGTTTGCTGACTTCCTCATCCAGCCATTGCTGGAGTTGCGGGTCTTTGGTGTGACGTTTGATTTCGGCGTAGATCAACTGTTCTTCTTGCTGGTCGATGCGACCGTCCGCCTTGGCTGCCGCGATCAGTGCGCGCAACACAGCATGGCTGTGATCTTCGGCCTCGGGGCCGGACAATTGATCGACTGTGCGTAAGGCCTGTTGCGGTGCCGCCGCCTGGCTGCGCTGCCAGCTTTGATAGGCCTGGAATGCCATCATGCCCAACGATGCCAGGGCAGCGTAGTTCGTGCCGCCCGTTGAGCGCCCTTGGGCCGAGCCGCCAGCACCGCCCAACAGTCCACCCAGTAAACCACCCAGGCCACCCGTTGCACTGCCGCCGCCAAGCAGCCCACCCAGCAAGCCGCCCAGGCCGTCTTGCGACGACAGGCCGCCGCTGCCTTGTTGTGTTTGCGAGCGTTGCCCGGCGCGAAGCAACTGTTCGAGTAGATCACTGGTGTTCATGGCACCGCCCTCGGTCGGTAGTCGTTGCCCAGACAGACAACGATAGCCCCTGCGACCGAAGGTGGCCAGGTTCCCCCGATGCCTATAGGTGAAGGGCGCGTCAGCGGGCTTGCCCTTCAAGCGTCGGCCAATGTCGTTGGCGATGTACTTCCCTTGTTGTTTGGCTGCCGGGGTAATGCCTGTAACAGACTGACCGTCCAGAGGCATGTGCTGGCTTTTTTTTGAGCGCCCTCAGCCTGTAGTATCGCTACTGGCTGGGCTTAATATTTCTGGTTAGTGCGAGGCAATTTAATCTGGCTTCATAACAGCGGAAACCACTAACCCGCTGAGAAAAAACATGGCCTACCAGCAAAACTCATCGTCAAAAGACGCTTCCTGGCAGATAAACATTCCGCAGACCGAGACTACCCCGAAGCAGGGTGCTTATGATGTCGTCATTATCGGCGGCGCCACCATGGGGGCATGCACTGCCTGGTTTCTGGTGTCGAACCCCGACTTCAAGGGTAAAGTTCTGGTTGTCGAACCAGACACCACATTCGCCAAGTCACAGACCGGCGCATCGAACAACTGCATGCGGCAGCAGTTTGCGAACCCTATCAATGTCAGAATCGGCCAGTTTGCCGCCGAATTTGTGAAGTCATTCCGTCAAAACCTGGGTGGAGATCCCGCAATACCAGATCTCCCGATCCGCAATTTCGGCTATCTCTACCTTTCCGATAATACCGATCTCACATCCGTGCTCGAACGGGATCAGAAAGTTCAAGCGGAGAGTGGTGCCGGTACGCGTATGGTGGATCGAAAGGCGATCGCTGCTGAATATCCGTTCTATCGGCTGGACGATATTGAAGCGGGTAGCCTGAACACGCAGGACGAGGGCTACTACAACGCACCTCTGATGGTGGAGTGGTTGATCAAGAAGTCGATTGAACGTGGCGTGGATTATATCCGCAACAAGGTGGTTGCCATTGGCCGTACAGGCAATAAGGTAACTCATGTCACGCTGGCATCAGGCGAGGTCATCAAGGCAGGCCATATCGTCAATGCGGCGGGAACCCGTGCGGGTCAAATCGCCGCCATGGCTGACCTTGAGCTCGATATCCAGCCTAAACGGCGATATACCTACATCTTCCGTGCAAAACACCCGCTGGATCGTGACCTGCCACTCACCATCGACCCTACTGGGGTCCACTTCCGCCAATTTGGCGATGATTACCTGGTTGGCTGCCCGCCATTGGGCGAGGATGAGACCGTCGATTACGATGATTTCACCGCTGAGGCGGGTATTTGGGAGAAGAAGATTCACCCCATACTGTCCCACCGTATTCCGCAGTTTGGCGATGTGGAGGTGATCGACAGCTGGATCGGCCATTACGACTTCAACACGTTCGACTACAACGTCGTGATCGGCCCTCATGATGTGGTGTCTAACTTCCACTTCAGCAATGGATCTTCCGGCCATGGTTCGCAACAGGGGCCGGCTGTTGGGCGCGGGATCGCGGAGCAGATTATCTACGGGGAGTTTCGCTCACTTGACCTGTCGCCGTTTCTTTACGCCCGCTTTGCCAAGGGTGAGCGTGTAATCGAGCGGGCCGTGATCTGACGGTTTTCTAGTGGCGCTGGGCCTTGCGCTCAGCGCCGTTCATTTCAACCCGGTGCATACGTCGACTTCGCTGAGCAACCAGGTCACGACAGTTGCCAGGGCAGAGTCGGGCGGGATGGGCTCAGCCGTCACCACATAAAAACCGTGTTCGGTTTCCAGCGGGTAAGCGCCAGCAAATGCCCTTGTCAGCGCGCCTGTCTTAAGTGAGGGAATCGCCAGCGGTTCAGGAATCAACGCAATCCCCATCCCTTGTTCAGCCGCGTCAAGCGCCAGGTTGGCCTGCGAGAAGGACGGCCCCGAGAAACGGGCACCCGGCAACCCGTAGGCGTCAAACCAACGTGTCCAGTTATTATGCGTGTCTGAAATCAGCGGTACGTCCAGTACATCCCGAGGACGCTGCCAACCGCCGTATCCACTCAAGGTGGGAGAGCACACCGCAATGCTGCGCCCCGGCAGCAAGAAACGTGCAGCGGTGTCGAGGAAAGGTGGCGCGCCCCATCGGATCGCCATATCGACGCTGCCCGGACCTTTCAGCGGTCGAGTGACATCGGTTGCATCTATCATGATGGATATTCGTGGATGCTGTGCAGTCAGTCGCGCAAGGCGCGGTAGTAACCAGCGACTGGCGAATGCTGCCGTCGTGCTGAGTGTGAGTCGGTAGGGGTCTTTTTCGCTCTCGGTGTGTAGCAGGGCCCGCGTAGCCTCTTCGATGATTCCCATGGCCAGGCGAACGCGATTGACGTAGTCCTGTGCCACCGCAGTTGGGGCCAGGCCACGGGGCAGGCGGGTAAACAACTTCATACCCAGTTTTTCTTCCATGACGCGAACTTGCTGCGCAACTGCGCCCTGCGTAACGAAGAGTTCGTCGGCTGCGGACCTGAAGCTTCCAAGCCTGGCGGTAGCTTCGAATGCAATAAGCTGGTTGTGTACAGCTTGAGTCATACGGCGCGCATCAGTGACCTTCATCCTGTAGCCCTCCTGCAACACGATAGTCGCCAGGCCGTAATCATGTCGCTACAGCTCGATTTAACGCCGGCTGGACTGTTTCATCCGGGCGAGGTTTGCGAGCGTTTCATGAAGGGGCCCGTTAGCAAACAATGTTTATCTACTGGCACGGGTTTCTCTGATGACTTTCAGGGAGTAGCCTCGGCATGGTGAATCTTTCGAGCCTGATCAGGTTATCAACCTTGCGCAGGGATCAGAGAGGCAAAAAAAATTAGACAATTCGATAGAATTTCCATTGCCATGTCAGACGGTTTCCCTGATTTGCCCTCGCTCAATGCGTTGCGTGTTTTTGAAGTGGTGGCTCGCCATTTGAACTTTCGTGTGGCTGCCGAGGAACTGGGCGTGACTCAGGCAGCGGTAGCCCAGCAGATACGCGGGTTGGAAGCGAGCCTGGACGTGCGCTTGTTTGAACGTCTACCCCGTGGTTTGGCGTTGACAGATGCGGGCCAGGGCTACAGCGCAAGCATACGCAGTGCACTCGCCATGATTGACGAGGCAACACGCCTGCTCAAGCCACAGACATCTCACCTGACGGTCAGCGTTACACCCACCTTTGCCTCGAAATGGCTGATTCCCAGGCTCGGCGACTTTGCGCAAAACCATCCAGACATCGATTTGCGTGTGCTGGCCACCGATCGGCTCTCTCATTTCAGCACCGATGGCGTGGATATCGCAGTCCGTTATGGCAAGCCTGACTTCGGAGCAGGGTTGAACAGCGAGCTGTTGATGGAGCAGCGCATCGTTGCAGTGGCCAGCCCAAGGTTGTTTGAAGGAAGCGAAACTCCCGTCAGCTTTGAACAGCTTCAGGGCTTCATCATGCTTCACGATGCCCATAATTTCTGGCCTCAGTTTCTTGCGGATCTATTCCCGCAGCATGCGCAACCAACAGCCAGGAACCTGCGCTTCAATCAGACCTCACTGGCCATTGAGGCAGCAGTCAACGGTCAGGGCATTGCGTTGGCCAGCCTCGCGTTTGTCGGTGAGGACATCGCCGCAGGCCGGCTGATGCAGGTTTTCACCCGGCAGCTCAGGCTCGACAAGTCGTTTTACCTGGTGTGGCCACGCAAGATGAAGCAGCCGGATTCGTTGAGCCTTGTCCAACACTGGCTCAAACAACAAGCTGTCGATAGTTAATCTATTGCAACAGTAAAGCTCAGCTGTCTCCCTCGCCACTGGGGCTGCTGCTAAGGTGAATGCACCTAAGCAATCAGTGTTGAGAGATCTGGAGGCAGCATGTCAGTAGAAAAAGTTGCGATTATCACGGCGGGTGGCAGCGGCATGGGCGCGGCAGCGGCACGGCGCCTGGCCGCCGATGGCTTCAAGGTGGGTATTCTTTCCTCTTCGGGCAAGGGTGAGGCGTTGGCTGCCGAGCTTGGTGGCGTCGGTGTAACCGGCAGCAACCAGTCGGTTGAGGACCTGCAACGCTTGGTCGATGCTGTTGTGCAGAGATGGGGCCGTATCGATGTGCTGGTCAATAGCGCCGGCCATGGTCCGCGCGCGCCGATCCTGGAAATCAGCGACGAAGATTGGCACAAGGGCATGGATACCTACCTGCTCAATGTCATTCGCCCGACTCGCCTGGTGACGCCTTACATGCAGCGCCAGAAGGGTGGGGTGATCATCAACATCTCTACTGCCTGGGCGTTCGAACCCAGTGAGCTGTTCCCGACTTCTGCCGTATTCCGCTCAGGCCTCGCCGCGTTCACCAAGATATTCGCCGACAATTTCGCCGGGGACAACGTGCGCATCAACAACGTCCTGCCAGGCTGGATCGACAGTTTGCCGGCCACCGAGCAGCGCCGTGACAGCGTGCCGCTCAAGCGTTATGGCACCAGTGAAGAGGTCGCGGCGACCATTGCGTTCCTCGCTAGCGAAGGCGCCGCCTACATCACAGGGCAGAACATCAGGGTCGATGGCGGCGTAACACGCAGCGTTTGATCGCCCGTGGCCGCAGCATGCCTGCGGCCCTCGTTTCAGGGAACATGGATGACTTCATGCTGGACGATCTGTTTCAGTTTATCTGGACGCAGCTGGCGATCCCGGTCGGCCCCGTGCGCAACCCTTATCGGCTCATGCAGCTTTCCACTCTGGACGAGCAAGGATGGCCTGTTTCCAGGACGGTTGTGCTGCGTGATGCCGATGCCCGTGCAGGCGCGCTGTACTTTTACGCGGACAGGCGTTCGGCAAAATGCACACAGATAGCCGTTGACCCACGCGTTGCAATCACGGCACTGAGCCCTTGCGGCCTGACGCAGGTGCGCATGGAGGGGCTTGCCAGCCTGATCGAGGATATCGGGCATCGACGACGCTGCTGGGCGGCAGCGCGTGACAAGACACAGGCACTGTTCCGCCATGGCGCAGTGCCGGGGCAGGTGGTTGAAAACCCGGAAGCCATCAACAAACGCATCCAGGACGGTTTCGAGCACTTTGCAATTATTTGCATCGAGCCGCGAGCCCTGGAGTGGCTGGATCTCACGCGACCTGTTCAGCAACGGGCTCGCTTCTTGCGGCATGAGGGAGGGTGGCAATCCACCTGGCTTGCTCCCTGAGGCCGGCTTCTGGCTGCACATCTCCATCTCCAGGCTTGACTCGTGAAATTTTTCATGTAATTTTTCATGAAAAATAACTCTAAAAATTTCACGGCAGTCCGAAACGATGAAGATGCACGAAGAGGTTGAAGCCCTCGCGATCCTTATTCACGACCTGCGCAAATTCAAGAACCTGACCCTGGGTGAGCTGGCCGAGCGCATCAACCGCTCGGTCGGGTTCCTTTCCCAGGTCGAACGCGGTGTTTCGCGCCCGACCGTGGCCGACCTCACCGCCATCAGCGAAGCGCTCGGCGTGTCGACCGCGTACTTCTACAACCTGAGCAAGCCCCGCAGCATCGGCTGGGTCACGCGCCCCCACGAGCGGCGCACGCTGTACCTGGAGTCGGGCATCACCGATGTGCTGGCGTCGCCCACCATCGCCGGTGCCTTCTCCCTGCTCGACAGCCATCTCGAGCCCGGCGCCACCAGTGGCGAGGCGTACCTGAGTGACCGCTCCGAGCAGGGCTGCTTTGTGCTCGAAGGCGAACTCACGGTATGGCTGGACCAAGGCGAGGCCGTGACCCTTCAGGCCAATGACTGCTTCCAGCTGCAACCCCACGCGCAGTTCCGTTACGCCAACTTGACGGCAAAGCCCACCCGCGTGCTCTGGGTCTTCAATTGAATTCGTTCAACTCACAAGGATAAGAAGATGAGTGTCATCTTTCCGGATCTGCTGACTGAAGTGCGTGCGTTTCGAGCGCAGCACCCGGCCATACGTTATGTCGACCTGATTGCGCTGGATATCCCCGGGCACTTTTACGGCAAGCGTTACCCCATGGACATGCTGGAAAAGGTCGCCGCCGGCGCGCCGCTGAAGCTGCCACAGAACTGCGTGCTGCTCGGCACCCAGGGTGGGCTCTACCCGATTGGTGACTACTGCTTCGCCGACGGCGACCCGGATGCCACGCGGCGTCTGGTGCCAGGCACCCTGAAACCGGTGCGCTGGGAAAAGGAAGTGATCGCCCAGATGCTGATTACCTCCGACGGCACCGCCCAGCCGATCGAGTTCGAGCCCCGTGAGGTGCTGGCCCGCGTTATCGAACGCCTGGCCAAGCGTGGCATTCGCCCGGTGGTGGCGTTCGAGCTGGAGTTCTACCTGTTCGACCGCCAGCTGGATAACGGCCTGCCGCAGTACCCACGCGACACGGCGACCGGGGATGAAGACGATCAGCCGAACATGCACATCGAGCGGCTGTCGCGTTTCTCCTCGGTGCTGCACGAAATGGTGGATGGCGCGAACGAGCAGGGTGTGCCAGCGAACGTCATCACTGCGGAGCTGGGCCCAGGCCAGTTCGAGATCAACTTCTCCCACAGCGACGATGCCCTGAGCGCGGCGGACTGGTCGGCGCTGTTCTGCCGCAGTACCCGGGGTATCGCGATGAAGCACGGCTACCGTGCCAGCTTCATGAGCAAGCCCTACCTGGATGCGCCAGGCAGCGGCATGCATGTGCACGTCAGCCTGTACGACAGCGCTGGCAATAACATCCTTGCCGGTGCCGAACAGCGCAAGCTGCGCCATGCGGTAGCCGGGTGCCTGGAGTTGCTGCCGCACTGCATGCCGATCTTCGCCCCTAACCACAATGCTTATCGCCGCTATGGCGCCATGGTCAACGCGGCGAGCAAGGCCAGCTGGGGCTTCGAAGACCGTGATGCGTGCATTCGCATCCCCGAGTCCGACCCGCGCAACCTGCGCATCGAACACCGCCTCGCGGGCGCCGATGCCAACCCGTACCTGGTGCTGGCGGCCATCCTGACCGGCATGGAGCATGGCCTGGACCGCGGCGTCGAGCCCATCGCCCCGCTGAACGACAACCGCCAGAGCGGCATCGACTTCCCCAAGGATGCCCTCAGCGCCCTGGCCGCCATGCGTCACCACCCGGTGGTCAACCAGGGTTTGGGCAGTGAGTTCGTGATGGTGTATTGCGAAAACAAATACCAGGAGCAACTGGACTTCATGCGCCACATCGATGCCCGCGAATACCGCTGGTTCCTGTAGCTGGCGCCGTTCGTAAAGCGACGCCTTTCCAACGTTCAAACACCACGCGCAATACCGATTTGCCGGAGGAAGATATGCCACGTGTGCCCGTTATTGGCATTACCGCATGCACCAGCATGATTGAGCAGCATGCCACCCAGACCATCGCCGAGAAGTATGCACGCGCGGCGGCCAAGGCGGCGTGTGGCTTGCCCATCGTGATACCCAGCCTCGGTGAGCTGATGGACAGCGCCGATATTCTCGACGTGGTGGACGGGCTGATCTTCACCGGCTCGCCGTCCAACATCGAGCCGTTTCACTACAACGGCCCGGCCAGTGCCGAGGGCACCCATCACGACCCGCTGCGTGATGCCACCACCTTGCCGCTGATGCGTGCGGCTATCGCTGCCGGTGTGCCGGTACTCGGCATTTGCCGTGGTTTTCAGGAAATGAACGTGGCACTGGGCGGCACCCTGCACCAGAAGGTGCACGAGGCCGGGGTGTTCATGGACCACCGTGAAGGCAAGGGCGAGCCCATCGAAAAGCAGTATGGCCCGCGCCACACCATGCATGTAGAGCCTGGTGGCCTGCTCGACCGCATGGGTTTGCCGGCGATCTTCGACGTCAATTCCATCCATGGTCAGGGCATTGATGTACTGGCCCCGGGGCTGAGGGTGGAAGCGCTGGCACCCGATGGCCTGGTGGAAGCGATTTCGGTCGAGAACGGCAAGGCTTTTGCCCTTGCGGTGCAATGGCACCCTGAGTTCCAGGTCATGGACAACCCGCACTACCTGACCCTCTTCCAGTCCTTCGGCAAGGCCTGCCGGCAGCGCTCGGTATTGCGCCAGAAGCTGTTGCTGTCTGCCTGAAAGCGACCTTTCCCAACTAGAAAAAGTACCTGCGCAGCCTGGCTGCGCAACGCGATGGAGCGAAAGCAATGAGTGAACAGAATCCGCAAACCCTGGCCTGGCAGGCCATGAGCCGCGACCACCACCTGGCGCCGTTCAGCGATGTGAAGCAACTGGCCGAGAAAGGCCCGCGCATCATCACCTCGGCCAAGGGCGTGTACCTGTGGGACAGCGAAGGCAACAAGATTCTCGATGGCATGGCCGGCCTGTGGTGCGTGGCGGTTGGCTATGGTCGCGATGAGCTGGCCGAAGTCGCCAGCCAGCAGATGAAGCAACTGCCTTACTACAACCTGTTCTTCCAGACCGCTCACCCGCCTGCACTGGAGCTCGCCAAGGCGATCGCCGATGTGGCCCCGCAAGGCATGAACCATGTGTTCTTCACCGGCTCCGGCTCCGAAGGCAACGACACCGTGCTGCGCATGGTCCGCCATTACTGGGCGCTGAAGGGCCAGAAGAGCAAGAAGGTGATCATCGGCCGCATCAACGGTTACCACGGCTCTACCGTGGCGGGCGCAGCCTTGGGCGGCATGAGCGGCATGCACCAGCAGGGCGGGGTGATCCCGGATATCGTGCACATTGCGCAGCCTTACTGGTTCGGTGAAGGCGGCGACATGACCGAGGCCGAATTCGGCGTGTGGGCGGCTGAGCAGCTGGAGAAGAAAATCCTTGAAGTCGGCGAAGACAACGTCGCTGCCTTCATCGCCGAGCCGGTCCAGGGCGCCGGGGGCGTGATCATTCCGCCGCAGACCTACTGGCCGAAGGTGAAGGAGGTGCTGGCCAAGTACGACATCCTGTTTGTCGCTGACGAAGTGATCTGCGGCTTCGGCCGGACCGGCGAGTGGTTCGGCACCGACTACTACGGCCTCGAGCCCGACCTGATGACCATCGCCAAGGGCCTGACCTCTGGCTACATCCCCATGGGCGGGGTGATCGTGCGTGACGAAGTGGCCCAGGTACTCAGCGAAGGTGGCGACTTCAACCACGGTTTCACCTATTCCGGCCACCCGGTGGCGGCGGCGGTGGGCCTGGAGAACCTGCGCATCCTGCGTGATGAGCAGATCATCCAGCAGGTGCACGATACAACCGCGCCCTACCTGCAACAACGCCTGCGCGAGCTGGCCGACCATCCGCTGGTAGGCGAAGTGCGTGGCCTGGGCATGCTCGGTGCGATCGAGCTGGTGAAAGACAAGGCCACCCGCGCCCGTTACGAAGGCAAGGGCGTGGGCATGATCTGCCGCCAGCACTGCTTCGACAACGGCCTGATCATGCGCGCCGTGGGCGACACCATGATCATCGCGCCACCGCTGGTGATCAGCATCGAGGAGATTGACGAACTGGTGGAAAAGGCCCGCAAGTGTCTGGATCTGACGTACGAGGCTGTTCGCTAAGCGGCCGTTGGCTGCACCGGGGTCGCAAGGCGGCCCCGGTTTGCCCGGCTGGCAAGACGTACACCTGTGAAGCATTTTGCTTTGCGAGTCGGATCATGTACTTTTCAGGGCATTCATTTCCTGTCTGAAAGTCGCGATTCAACTATGAAAGTGCACGAAGAAATCGAAGGCCTGGCAGTACTGATTCGCGACCTGCGCAAGTTCAAAGGCCTGACCCTGGGCGATCTGGCCCAGCGAATCGGCCGTTCGGTGGGCTTTCTGTCCCAGGTCGAGCGGGGCGTATCACGCCCGACCGTGGCCGACCTTACCGCCATCAGCGAAGAGCTGGGTGTCTCGACCGCCTACTTCTACAAGCTGGAAAAACCCCGCGAGCTCGACTGGGTCACCCGCCCGCACGAGCGTCGCACGCTTCATCTGGCGGGCGGCATCACCGATGTATTGGCATCCCCCACCATATCGGGCGCGTTCTCCATGCTCGATAGCCATCTGGAACCGGGGGCCAGCAGCGGCGAGGAGTACCTGGACGACAGCTCGGAGCAGGGCTGCTTCGTGCTCGAAGGTGAACTGACCGTGTGGCTGGGCGGCGGTGAGCCGGTAACGCTGCGCGCCAGTGACAGCTTTCAGCTGCAGCCCCACGCCAGTTTTCGTTACGCCAACCTCACCGACAAGCCCACACGGGTACTCTGGGTGTTCAGCTGAAAGGCCCGCTCGGCGTGTCTCGGTTGGCCAGGAAAGATGACCTGCAAACACTGTAAGGGCTGCATAGGGTATCCTTGCGCCACGCAATCAACTTCGAAGCAGTGAACTGAACGATGGGTTTTGAACAACTAGCAGCGCTACGCGACCGCCTTCGGGCGGAAAAACAGCAGGTAAAGGCCGAGAGCCCGAAACAGCCCAAGCGCAAACCGTCCCCGCAGGCGAAGCCGCGCGAGCAGGATCCGGCGGTCGCGGCGATCTGGCCATTGCAGAAGCATTTTCCGTTGGCCTTCCCGGTCAACCCGGCCCCCAAGGTTCCGCTCAAAGAGGGCATTTTCAAGGATGCCGAGCAACACCTGGAGCTGCTCGGGCTAACCCGTGAGCAGCTCAAGCTGGGCATCTCAACCTGGTGCCGGGGTGCCCGGTACTGGGCAAGCATGGTCGAGAACGCACCACGCCTGGACTTGACCGGCCAAGCCGCTGGCACCGTGACCGCCGCTCAGGCATTGCATGCCAAGCAGCAGGCATCGCGGCAGCGCAGCCAGGACCGTCGCAACCGTGCGAAGTCGAAAGCGCAGGCTCCGGCCCCTGCCACCGACACAGCAGCGGCTCCCGCCGCCGACTGACACGCCCGGGCGGCTTGCCTGGTGCAAGGTCAACGTGAGTAAGGCAATGGCATAGGCCTTCACTCGACCAAGGCAAGCCATGGCCAGCGCTCGCGATAACTGGCGGCTTTTGCCTTGAACAAATCGGGGCGAGGATTCAACGCGTTCATCCTCAGCTGGTTGTTCTGCAGGTCTTCCAGGCCATGCGTGCTGTACAGCGCGCCTGTGTGTGCATCAACGCCCAGGCAGGTCGAGCGGATCAGGTAGCGGTCGATGCCATCGGTCACCTTGTGTAAAGGCGCGTAAGTGCTGCCGAACTTCGCCTGGTACCACAGGTGAACGCGGGCCTGATTGCGGACTTCGACATTGACGCCAAGGTGCGCACAGGCCTGCTGCACCCTGGCAATCATCCGGTCCTCTGCTTCCCAGGACAGGTCAGTGTCGAAATAGGCGATGTCGTAGTCCTTGATCCCCCACTCGGCAGGCAGCCCCGCGCGCGGGTTCCAGAAGGCCTGGAACAGGGCGCCCGCAGTCAACATGCAGTGGGGAACATCCAGCGTTGGCAGGATCGTCAGGAGGGCCCGGTTTACCGGGTTTTCGTGGATGCTCTCCAGCACCTGCCCATCGGTCAGTGAATGCATGCGTGCTGTCCTTGAGGGTTGCATGACAGAGGGCCGATCTTACCTCTCAATCATCCTTGTGCAGTGATTACTTGCTCAGTACCTGCAAGCGTGGGCTTGCCCGCAAAAAATGCCACGCGCGCGGGTGCCTGGGGTGTTGAAAACGGACCTTCTGGCGGGCAGGTGTACCCGTTGCGATGGCGTGGTCGCGCTTGCGTTGCAATCCACACCAGCCATTCGTGAGGCACGCAAGCAGCAGCTCAAATCGATCGCAGCGCGGGTGGTCTGGCCCATGGTTGCGATTAGCCTCAGACTGTTGAAAGCCTTTAAAGTTTCGTCGAAAAAACAGCAAGTTAGGGAATTTTTGCAAGGCGTGTTACTCGTCGGAATTCAATTGTAAGCCCCCGTTCAGAGCCTCAGGATCGCCTCGGCATCCCTATGAGGCTTTCATCAATGAAGTATTCCTCGATTCTTTTGTTGTCACTTGGCCTGCTAAGCGGTGTTGCGTCTGCAGGCGGCAATACCGAAGCAGGCATAGGCGGCGCATTGGGTGGGGTATTGGGCTCGGTGGTCGGCCAGTCGATTGGCGGCAGCACCGGCTCGGCCATCGGTGCTGGCCTGGGTGGCGCAGCGGGTGGTGCAGTGGGCGCCAACAAACACAGCCGTGGTGAAGCGGCCATTGGCGGCGCACTGGGTGCGGCAGGTGGCAACGTGGTAGGTCGCAAGATGGGCGGCACCACAGGCAGCCTGATCGGTGCAGCAGCCGGCGGCGGTGTGGGTGGTGCCTTGGGCAACCACATGGGCCGGGAATACGATGACGAAAGTGGTCACCGTTATCGTGACGACGATGACGATGATGACGACGATCGTGGCTGGCGCCGTCGCCACCACGACCGTGGCCATCACTATGGTTGGCGTAATCATCACAGGGACTGGCGCGACGATGACTGATCGCGCGTTACAGGCCTGAACCTGCACTACGCATCCGCCCATTGCCCCTTGTGCGCCTGGCGCCACTGCTTGGGGCTGACATCGAACCAGCGGCGGAACGCCCGCGAGAATGCGCTGATTTCCGAGTACCCCAGCAGCAAGGCCAACTCGGAAATCGGCAACGCCGACTGCTGCAGGTAGTAGGTCGCCAGCTCCTGACGCACAGTGTCGACCAGGGTCGAAAAACTCAGCCCTTGGTCCTGCAGGCGGCGTTGCACGGTCCAGCTGGGCAGGCGCAATTGCTCGGCCACCTGCTCAAGGCTGGGGTAGCCGTCGCCCAGCAGGGCACGCACCTGGGTTTTCACATCATCGACAATGCCCGGGCGGTTGGGCGTGCCGGCCTGGCCGCCGAGCAGGCGCATGCTTTCGATGACTATCGCCAGCAAGCGGGGATCTCGGCCAGGCATTGGCCGGTCGAGCACGCTGCGGCGGAACACCAGCGCGTTGCGCTGCTGGCCAAACAGCACCGGGGCGTCGAACACTTTGCAGTGCTCGTGCCAGGCCTCGGGTTGCGGGTGTTCGAATAGCACTTTCTCGGGGGCCCAGTGCTGCCCCAGCGCATGGCGCATCAGGTTGAAGAACATGCCCAGCGACAACTCGGCGTCCTGCCGCTTGCGCAGGATGGCGCCGTACTGCACCTGGTAGTCCAGGCGATAGAACTCACCCATTTCCTCCAGCCGCAACAGGCTGCTTTGCTGGTGCACCGGGAAGGTGCTGACCACGTTTCGCAGGGCATCGCCCAGGGTGGCCGAGCACAAGCCCACATAGCCAAGCAAGCCAAGCGCGTCGGGCTTGAACTGCTGGCCGAAGCGCAACCCGAAATTATCGTTGCCGGTTTGCCGGGCCGCTTCCTCGAACACCTGGCAATACTGGTTCAGGTCCAGGGTGAGGGTAGGGTGCTCCAGCCGATCGCTGTCGATGCCGGCACGCCCCAGGATGCGTTCGGCATCGCCACCTTGCTGGCTGATGAAACCGACCAGGCCGGTCGCTGCCGAGGCCAGGATACCTATCGGGTTGCCAGGCGGGGCACTCGCCGGCTGGCGCGAGCCTGTATGGATAACGTGCACGAAGCATCCTCCTCGGTCGTTTACCGGCTGTTGCTGGGTAACGGAGGGAGCAATTTTCATTCCACGCCGGGCAAAAGGCCGTACGCCAGCCTGTCGAGCGCTCAAGGGCCATTCATTGCGGCGCTGCCGGGGCCCCTCCTGGCGCAGGCTGCGCACCGGCACGGTGCGTAGCCTTTGGTTACAAAACTGTTTCGATCATGCCCGCGCGAGTGCGCCCACGGGGCGCTCCTGCAAGTAACGCTGGCACAGCCCTACAGTTTGCTCGACCCACTGCGGGCCCAGGCATTCCACCTGTGGCGTGCCGCGGTGGGTGCCGGTCCAGGCCAGCAGTTGCAGGCGCCGCTGCATGATCAGCGTAGGCAGCATGGCGATATCGCCAGCATCCAGGCTGGCCACGCTGCCGTAGCCTTCCAGCCAGTTGTCGATCCACTGCGGCAGGTCGGGGTGGTGTTCGAAGAAGCTCAGGGCCGCCGCCAGGTCGTGCAGGTACCAACCCATGCCGCAGTCGTCGAAGTCGATGATGCGGGTACGGTCACCTTGCACCAGCAAGTTGGTCAGGCGCAGGTCAGCGTGAATCAGGCCAAAGCGTGACGGGTCCTCGCCATAGTCGGCCAGGCGTGCGCCGATCACCTGCACCGTTTCGCTGATCAGGGCGCTGCCTCGGGCATCGAGGTAGGGCGCATCACGCCAGCTGCCCCAGTGGCCCTGTTCACCCAGCATGCTGGGGTGGTTCCAGGTCAACCGCTGGAAGTTGCCGGGGCGTTGCCAACTGCGGGCGTGGCGATGCAGATGGGCGTTGATGGCGCCAAGCCGGCGAAACGATGCATTCAGCTGTTGCTGGTCGGGCTCGCCGCCGTCTATCCAGTGGAACAGCACCACGTAGCGGTGGCCATGGCCGGGCAGGTCGACTACCTGGATCGCTTCGCCGTCCAGCCCGGCGATGGGCACCGGCACTTCCAGGCCAGCCTGCTCCAGTGCCGCCAGCCAGGCCAGTTCACTGGCGATGTCAGCCTGCTGGTGATAACCCGCGCGGTGTACGCGCATCACAAAACGTTGCCGCTGGCCCCGCACCCGGTAGGTGGCGTTCTCGGAGTGCACCAGCAGCTCGATCTGGCCCTGGTAGGTATCGGCGTAGCCCGCCAGCGCACGCTGGGCAAAGCGTTCAAGCACGGCAGGGCGGTTGTGGGATGGGTGATCGTTGGTCATCAGGCACGCTCCGTTGGCAGGGGTCTGGTTGCCAGCATGAGTCGAGCCTCGCGCCACTGGCTTGACCGCAAACCGCGAAATCTTGACCACGCGCCACAAGCCGCCAGGGCCGCTTCGAGAATTTGATCCTGCAGCCCTCAACTTGTGCCCTGCGGTCAAGTCGCCACCTGCCGGCCGGCCCACCATCGGTCCCCATCACTGGCGCAAACAGCGGATCGAGGGCTTGGAGCATGCTGACTTCTCTACAAGGCAAAAGCGTATTGGTCACCGGCGGTACCAGCGGTATTGGCCTGGGTATCGCCGTCGGTTTCGCCCGTCAGGGCGCCAAGGTGGCGATCAGTGGTCGGCACCGGGACAAGGTTGAAGCCGTTGCCTGCCGCTTGCGCGATCAAGGCCTGGATGTCATCGGCCTGGTGGCCGATGTAGCCGACCGGGCGCAGGTGCGGCAGATGGTCGAGGAGGTGGTGCAGGCCCAGGGTGGGCTTGATGTGCTGTGCGCCAACGCTGGCGTGTTCCCCTCGGCTGCGCTGGCCGACATGCGTGATGACGACTGGGACCAGGTACTTGGCACCAACGCCAAAGGCACCTTCCTCTGTGTGCAGGCGGCGCTGCCGCATTTGCGCAATGCAGCGTACGGCAGGGTGATTCTGACCTCATCCATCACCGGCCCGCTCACCGGCTTTCCCGGCTGGGCGCACTACGGCGCGAGCAAGGCGGCGCAGCTGGGTTTCATGCGCACCGCCGCGATCGAGCTGGCCCGCGATGGCATCACCATCAATGCCGTGCTGCCGGGCAACATCGTGACGGAAGGCTTGCAGGGCATGGGTGAGGACTACCAGGCCAGCATGGCCGCGTCCATTCCGCTCAAGCGCCTCGGCCAGGTCGAGGACATTGCCAATGCCGCACTGTTCTTCGCCTCCAGGGAAGCCGGCTACATCACCGGGCAGAGCCTGATCATCGATGGCGGGCAGATCCTGCCCGAGTCCCTGCAGGCACTGGTCTGACCCCTTCCACCAAAACCATAAGAGCACGGAGTGGATCCTGATGAGCGAGACCTACAGTGGTGAGCTGGAACTGCGGCGCGACAGCCAGGCACAGCCCCAGGAGGTACAGCGCCTGCGCAAGAACGCGGTGGGCTTGATGGGTGTGCTGTTCATGACGGTGGCCACGGCGGCGCCGATCACCGCCATGCTCGGCAACGTGCCGATTGCCATCGGCAGCGGCAATGGCCAGTACGCGCCCGCAGGTTACCTAGTGGCGACCATTATCCTGGCGCTGTTCGCCATCGGATATGCGCAGATGGCCAAATACATCACCGCCACCGGGGCTTTCTATGGCTTCATCTCCCATGGCCTGGGGCGGGTTGTGGGCATGGCCTCGGGGCTTGCCGTGACGCTGACCTACATCGTTTTCGAAGCCGCCTTGGTCGGCATTTTCGCCTTCTTCTGTGAAGACCTGCTGGCCAGTGTCGCCGGCCTGCATGTGCCATGGATCGTGTTCGCCCTGGCGATGCTGGTGGCCAACGGTGTGCTCAGCTATTTCGATATTTCCCTCACCGCCAAGGTGCTCGGGCTGTGCCTGGTGCTGGAAATCCTGATGCTGGCACTGATGGCCTTTGCCGTGCTGTTTCATGGCGGTGGGCCGCAGGGCATGGCGGTGGAGTCTATCAACCCGCTGAACGCCTTTAGGCCGGCCGAAGGAGTGATTGGCGCAAATGCCGGCATCGGCCTGTTCTTCGCCTTCTGGTCCTGGGTCGGTTTCGAGTCGTCGGCCATGTACGGCGAAGAGTCGCGCAACCCGAAAAAGATCATCCCCCTGGCAACGTTGCTGGCGGTAATCGGCATTGGCGTTTTCTATGTGTTCGTTTCGTGGATGGCCATCGCCGGCTCCGGCCCTGCCGAAGCCATTCGCCTGGCACAGGACCCGGCCAGTGCTGCCGAAGTGTTCTACGGGCCCACCCGCCTGTACCTGGGCGAATGGGCCGTGAGCCTGTTCAAGCTGCTGGTGGTGACTGGCTCGTTCGCCTGCGGCATGGCCTTCCACAACTGTGCGGCGCGCTACATCTATGCCTTGGGCCGGGAAAACCTGTTCGTATGCCTGGGCCGCACCGTTGGCCGCACTCATCCACGCCATGGCTCGCCACATGTGGCCTCGACCGTGCAAAGCGTGATCGCCACGCTGATCGTGCTGGCGTTTCTGTTCACGGGCAAAGACCCGTATGCCGACCTGTATGCCTTGCTGGCGATCCTCGGCACCATGGGCATCCTCATCGTCCAGGCGCTGTGCGCCTTTGCCGTGATCTGCTACTTCCATGTCGGCACCCAGCGCCGTGCCCAGGCGCACTGGTTCAAGACCTTCCTGGCGCCTCTGCTGGGCGGCATCGGCATGCTGTACGTGGTTTACCTGCTGTTCGCCAACCTCAGTTTCGCCGCTGGCAGTGCGGCCGAGTCGCTGCTGTTCCGGCTGATCCCGTGGATCGTCGCCTCCAGCTTCGCGCTGGGTGGCTCAATCGCCTTGTACTTCCGTTACTTCGACCGCCGCAAGTACCACATCATCGGCAGCATCGTCATGGACGACGCGCGCCAGGACACCTGAGGAGACCGACCATGTTGAAAGTGAATGCCTTCCAGCCCGAGCAGGCTGCGGCCCTGGACGCTGCCGAGCGCCGTCTGATCGAGCGCCGCCAGCGCCTGCTGGGGCCGGCCTATCAGCTGTTCTATGACAACCCGTTGCACCTGGTGCGCGGTTCCGGTACCTGGCTGTATGACACGGCAGGCCGGGCCTATCTCGACCTGTACAACAACGTCGCCTCGGTCGGCCACAGCCATCCGCGCGTGGTGGAAGCCCTGGCCGGGCAGGCGGCTGCACTCAATACCCATACCCGTTACCTGCACGAGGGCGTGCTCGACTATGCCGAGAAGCTGCTGGCGACCATGCCGGCGCAACTGGGCAATGTCATGTTCACCTGCACCGGCAGCGAGGCCAACGACCTGGCACTGCGCATTGCCCGGGACTATACCGGGGGCACTGGCGTGATCGTGACCCGCTATGCCTATCACGGCATGACGGCGGCCATTGCCGAGCTGTCGCCGTCGGTGGGTGAGTATGTACCGCTGGGCCGTGACATCCGCGTGGTCGATGCACCTGAGCACCTGCCGCAGGCACCGCATCAGGTCGGCCAACGGTTCGCTGCCCAGGTGCGCGCTGCCTTGGCCGACATGCAGCGCCATGGCATTCGCCCGGCGGCGCTGCTGGTCGACACCCTGTTTACCAGTGATGGCGTGTTCGCCGACCCTGCCGGCTTCCTTGCTGAAGCGGTGCAGGCCGTTCGCGCTGCCGGTGGCCTGTTCATTGCCGACGAAGTGCAGCCCGGCTTCGGCCGCACCGGTACGCACATGTGGGGCTTCCAGCGCCATGGTCTGGTGCCCGACCTGGTGACCATGGGCAAGCCGATGGGCAACGGCCACCCGTTGGCAGGCTTGACGGTGCGCCCGGAAATCCTTGAGCGTTTTGGGCGTAACGCCAGTTACTTCAATACCTTTGGCGGTAACCCGGTGTCTGCTGCCGTCGGGCTGGCCGTGCTGCAAGTGATAGAGGAAGAGGGCCTGCAGGAGAACGCCCGGCAGGTGGGCGCCCAGCTCAAGGAGGGCCTGGAGGGCCTGGCACGCGAGCATGCCTGCCTTGGCCAGGTACGTGGCGCGGGATTGTTCATTGGCGTGGACGTGGTAACGCCGTCGGGCGCTGCCGATGGCACTACGGCGCGGCGTATCGTCAACCTGCTGCGCGAAGAAGGCATGCTGATTGGTGTGTCGGGGGCCGCTAACAATGCCCTGAAGATTCGCCCGCAGTTGTGCTTCTCGGCGCAGAACGTCGAGCAGTTCCTGGGTGCCTTGCAGCGTGTGTTGCGCCAGCTGTAGCGGCTTGATTCCGGCTGTTCGAACAAACCCCGCCAAGGCCTGCCTTGGCGGGGTTTGTTGTTGTACGTGGTCAGTGCCCGGTGGCCGCCTTGCGCCCTTGGGCCACGTCATAGCAGCCGGCCCGCTCGAACACCGCGCGCACTTCATCCAGCACGGCCGGGTCTTCGATGGTCGGTGGTAGTGCGACCTCGGGGCTTGCCGCCAGGCTGCGCAGGGTTTTGCGCAGAATCTTGCCAGAGCGGGTCTTGGGCAGGCGCTTGAGGATGAACACCCGCCGTAGTGAAGCGACAGCGCCGACCGCATCGCGCACCCTGGCGACCAGTTCGCCTTCCAGCTGCGCCGGGTCGGGTTGCACGCCGTGCTTGAGCACCACGAACCCCACCGGCACTTCGCCCTTGAGTTCTTCAGCCAGGGCCACTACCGCGCATTCGGCAACCGCCGGGTGGTCGCCCAGGGCTTCTTCCAGGCTGCCGCTGGACAGCCGGTGCCCGGCCACGTTGATCACATCGTCCACCCGGCCCATGACGAACAGGTAACCCGCTTCATCCAGGTAGCCACCGTCGCCGCTGCAGTAGTAACCGGGGAAGCTGCTCAGGTAGCTGTCGGCAAAGCGCTGCGGGTCGCCCCACAGTGTGCTCAAGGTGCCGGGTGGCAATGGCAGGCGCAAGGCGATGTTACCTGGCCGGTTGCACCCAACGGGCTGGCCTTCGTCATCCAGGATTTCCAGCCGGTAGCCCGGCATCGGTACGCTGGCCGAGCCGGTTTTCATCGGCAGGTCATCGAGCCCGCGCGGGTTGCCGGCAATCGCCCAGCCGGTTTCGGTCTGCCACCAATGGTCCACAACCGGGCAGGGCAGAAAGCCCTGCAGCCATTCGCTGGTGGGCGGGTCCAGGCGCTCGCCGGCCACGAACACGGCCTTCAGGCAGGACAGGTCGCGCCCGGCGGCCAGCTGTACCTGCGGGTCTTCACGCTTGATGGCGCGGAAGGCGGTGGGGGCGGTGAAGAACACATTCACCCGGTGCTCGGCGATCACGCGCCAGAAGGCCCCGGCGTCGGGCGTGCGTACCGGCTTGCCCTCGTACAGCAAGGTGGTGCAGCCACGGATCAGCGGGGCATAGACGATGTACGAGTGGCCCACCACCCAGCCGATGTCCGAGGCGGCCCAGAACACCTCGCCGGGGTGTGCGTCGTACAGGGCCTGCATGCTGAAGTTGAGCGCCACGGCATGCCCGCCGTGGTCACGCACCACCCCCTTGGGTTTACCCGTGGTGCCCGAGGTATAGAGGATGTACAGCGGGTCGGTGGCATTCACCGGCACCACGGGGACGGCCTCGGCCTGGGCGAGCAGGTGTTGCCAGTCGTGTTCGCGTGGGCCATGCAACGGCGCCGGGGCCTGTTCGCGTTGCTCGATCACGATGTGCGGGCGATGCCCGTCGGCCAGTTGCAGGGCCTGATCGAGCAGCGGTTTGTAGGGCACCACCCGGTCGTACTCGATGCCGCAGCTGGCGCTGAGCAGCACCTTGGGCTGGGCGTCGCGGATACGCACCGCCAGCTCGGCGGCGGAGAACCCGCCAAAAACAACCGAATGCACTGCGCCCAGCCGCGCACAGGCGAGCATGCCGACCAGCGCCTGGGGGATCATCGGCATGTAGATGATCACCCGGTCACCACGCTCCACCCCGAGGGCGCGCAACATGCCGGCACAGCGGGCCACGCGTGTTTGCAATTGCCGATAGCTGATGCGTTCTTGCACGCCAGTGGCCGGTGAGTCGTAAAGGATGGCACAGCGTTCGCCTGCGCCGTTGGCGACGTGGCGGTCGACGGCCAGCTGGCAGGTGTTGAGCTGGCCATCGGCAAACCACTGGCCGCTGCCATCGGCCCGGGCCGTGAAGATCTGTTGCGGGAAGCGATGCCAGTCCAGTGCGGCGGCCTGTTCGCGCCAGAATCCCTCGGGGTCGTCGGCAGCGCGGGCGTAGGCCTGCAGGTAGCTAGTCATGGGGTTCTCCTGGTTGCTGTTATTGTTTTTGACGGCCTTCTGGCCTGCGGTAATCCTCCCAGTCAGTGCGGATGGTCGCTTGACCATCGGGCACAATTACTTGACCGCCGAACGCTTGGCGGGGGCTCTCAGGCGTGCTGTTGCGGGGGCAACAGTGGATCGACAGTCTGCTGTCTGAAGTGCACCCGGACAGGTTGTTAATTTATTTAAATTATTGATTTATATGAATTTTATAGATTGGCATGTTTGCTGCTCCCACCTCCTTGAACCCCAAGGATTCTCAAGGAGCCTCCCCATGAGCCACGCCCCAATCAAATTCGCCTACTGGGTCCCCAACGTCAGCGGTGGCCTGGTGGTCAGCACCATCGAGCAGCGCACCAGCTGGGACATCGACTACAACCGCAAGCTGGCGCAAATCGCGGAAAAATCCGGTTTCGATTACGCCCTGTCGCAAATCCGTTTCACAGCGGGCTATGGCGCCGACAACCAGCATGAGTCCGTCACCATCAGCCACGCGCTGCTGGCCGCCACGGAAAAACTCAAGGTCATCGCCGCCATCCTGCCAGGCCCGTGGAACCCGGCGCTGGCGGCCAAGCAGCTGGCGAGCATCGACCAGTTCACCCATGGCCGTATCGCCATCAACGTGGTTTCGGGCTGGTTCAAGGGCGAGTTCCATGCCATCGGTGAGCCTTGGCTGGATCACGACGAGCGCTATCGCCGTTCTGAAGAATTCATCCGCGCGTTGAAGGGCATCTGGACCCAGGACAACTTCACCTTCAACGGCGACTTTTACCGCTTCCGTAACTACAACCTCAAACCCAAGCCGCTGCAGCAACCGCACCCGGAAATCTTCCAGGGCGGCAGTTCGCGTGCGGCACGGGACATGGCGGCGCGTGTGTCGGACTGGTACTTCACCAACGGCAACAGTGTGGAAGGGATCAAGGCCCAGGTGGACGACATCCGCACCAAGGCGGCGGCCAACGGCCACTCGGTAAAGATCGGGGTGAATGCCTTCATCATTGCCCGCGATACCGAGGAAGAAGCGCGTGCGGTGCTGCAAGAGATCATCGACAAGGCCAACCCCGAGGCGGTGCGAGCGTTTGGCCAGGAGGTCAAGCATGCCGGTTCGGCCAGCCCGGAGGGCGAGGGCAACTGGGCGAAGTCCAGCTTCGAGGACCTGGTGCAGTACAACGACGGCTTCAAGACCAACCTGATCGGCACACCGCAGCAAATTGCCGAACGCATCGTCGCGTTGAAGGCGGTGGGGGTGGATTTGATCCTCTCCGGCTTCCTGCATTTCCAGGAGGAAGTGGCGTACTTCGGCGAGCACGTGTTGCCGCTGGTGCGGGCGTTGGAAGCCGAGCGCGGCCTGGACAAAGCAGTAGCCTGAGGCCGGGGGCAGGGAGGGCTTGGCACCCTGCCAGTATTGTCGGATTGTCGTGCAGGGGTTAGGTTGACGGGCTTACTTCAAGGAAGACTACCCCATGAAACGGACCTTACCGCTCCTGTTCGCCTGCGCGATTTTCCCCTTGCAAGCCTGGTCGGCGCTTGAAGTTGGCCAGTTTACCCTCGGCATGCCCAAGGCCCAGGTCCTGGCCATTCTGCAGCAGCAGTTCGGTGAGGTTGAGCATTTCACGGGCTATCACTATCAGGTGCCCACCGAGTTTTATCAGGGCGCCAATCCCAAGAGCGACTACAGCCTGGGCGGTGTTCCCGTGTCACAGGTGAAAGCATCGTTCAATGAAGCCGACCAGCTTCGCCAGGTCGAGGTACGGCTGGATACCACTGACGAGGTGCGGGTCCAGCAACTGCTGCCGATGACGAAGCAGGCCAAGCGGGTGCCGAATACCGGTGGCCGGCTGGAAGCGTTTTCTGCAGAGGGTGAGCTGGTTTACTGGGTCTCCAAAGACTGGGACTGGACCGTGGTGACCATTGCCGACAAGGCCAGCTCGGCCGGGAACATCAAGGCCCGGGCCAAGAGTGACGAGAAGTTTGCCCAATTGAACCGCAAGTTCGACAAGCTGATTGAAACCGCCAAGGCGGTGGAGGGGAAAGGCGCGCCTTGAGCGCAGGGTCGCGTTGCTTTTTCGATGGATGGGGGCGCAAGCCCGCCCCCTTGGCCCTTCAATACCGCTGCAGATGCTCGGCAAACGTGGCCCCGTGATAGCGTTCGCGGAACAACCCTCGCTCCACCAGCCGCGGCACCACTTCATCCAGAAAGCGGTACACCGAGCCGAACGAGCCCCCCGGCGCGGCGATAAAACCATCCATCACCCCCGCCTCAGCCCAGTCGGCAATCTCGGCGACAGCATCGTCGACTGTGCCGATCACTTGCCAGTGCGCCGCCGACAGCACTTCCGGGCGCATCAGCAGCTCTTCTGGCAGCAGTGACTCACGCTCTATCAGGCGCCGTAGCAGGTTCACATGGGTCCGGCTGGCACCGGGCAGCAACTGCAGTGGCGGCAGGTCTGCTGCATGAATGCGCCGGTCACTCGGCCAGTTGGCCAGGTCGATGCCGATCATCTTCTCGATGGCCGCGTACTTGCGTGCCTTGTCCACCCGTGCGTGGGTGTCCATGAACAGTTCGCGTGCCTGCTGGCGAGTGGGCGCCAGGTACAGGCTCAGGCCCGGCAGCAGGCGAATGTCGTCGGCCTGGCGGCCATGCTTTTGCGCGCGGCGTGACAGGTCGCGGCGCAGGTCCGCCGCGGCGGCCTGGTCGGGAGTAGGTGCAAAAACGATGTCGGCGACGCGGGCAGCGAAGTCACGGCCGCTGTCGGATGCGCCGGCCTGGATCAGCGGAATGCGCGCCCCCTGTTCGGGCAGGTTGAGCGGGCCCTGTACCTGCAGGAAGTCCCCTTGGTGGTTGATCGGCTGGACCTGCGCCGGGTCGGCATAAATACCGTTTTCGCGGTCGATGCGCAGGGCCTGTTGCGGAAAGCTGCGCCACAGTTGCTGCACCACCTCGGTGAACTCGGCCGCGCGGGCGTAGCGCTCTTCGGCGCTGGGCATGGCGGCCAGGCCGAAGTTTTCGTGGCCCTGCAGGGCGGTGACGATGTTCCAGCCCACCCGGCCCTGGCTCAGCCAGTTCAGTGACTGCAACTGGCGTGCGACCAGGTACGGCGGGAAGAAGGTGGTCGAGATGGTCGACACCAGGCCGATTCGGCTGGTTTCGCGGGTAAGTGCGGCCAGCAGTACGGTAGGGTCGAGGCTGGTGAAGCCCGAGCCGCTTTCCAGGGCATCGGCCACCACGCAACTGACGTCGGGGCGGAACACGAAGTCCAGGTGCGCGGCCTCGGCGCGGCGGGCGATATCCATGGCGAAGTCGCTGCCGAACAGGGTTTCGACACGGCTGTCGGCGCGCCGCCAGCCCTCACCGCTGAGCCAGGTAGGGGCAAGCGAAATGCCGATGTGCAGGCCTTTCCTGAATGTCATCAGAAGGCCCCCTTGATGCCCACACCCACGGTGCGCGGCTCGGTCATGCTCGCTTCGATCCCGCCGATCCCCCGGTTGGTCTGCATGTAGGTCGGGGTGCGTTCGTCGAACACGTTCTTGACGTAGGTATACACCTGCACCTGGTCGCTGAAGCGGTAGCTCATGCGGGCATCGGCCACGGTGTAGCCGTCGATGGCATAGCTTTTGGTGTTGGCCACGTCCGAGTAGTAACCGTCGATGTGCCGCACCTGGGCATTGAGGTTGAGGCGGTCGGTAATGTCCCAGCTTGGGCCGAAGCTGACGGTGTAGCCGGGCGAACGGGCGAACTCGTTACCGGCATAGCTGCTGTTGGCGTCGATGTCGTCGATGCGGGTTTGCAGGGCACCAGCACTGGCCTTCAGGGTCAGGCTGTCCAGCACGCGGTAGTCTGCCGACAGCTCGAAGCCATAGGCATGGGCCTTTTCGGCGTTGATGGTGTAGGACTGGGTCAGGCCCGAGGCCAGCACCACCGGGATGTTGTACTGGGCATCCTGCATGTCCATGTAGAACAGGTTGGCGTTCAGGTGCAGGCGGTCGTCCAGCAGGCTGGCACGGGCGAACAGTTCGTAGTTCCACATGCGCTCGTCGTCGAATTCCTCGAAGCGCTTGCTGCTGAGGTTAAGCGACACACCACCTGGGTTGTAGCCACGGCTGACCATGCCGCCCACGGTCCACTGCGGGGTCAGGGCGTAAGCCAGCGACACCTTGGGCAGGAAGGCGGTGAAGGTTTTGTCGTAGTCCAGCCCGTTGGCGGCGAACGGCGAGGTGCCGCTGCGCTGGATTTTGTCCTGTTGCAGGCGCAAGGCGGTGGTGAGCGTCCAGCGGTCGGTGAGGCGGTAGCTGACTTCGCCGAACACGCCCAGGTTGCGCTTGGTGTCATCGAAGTCGGAGATACCACTGTAATACAGGATTTCGTCCGAGTCGGTGCGGGCCAGGTACAGGCCGGCCATGCCGCTCAGGGTGTCCTGCTGCTCGCCGAAGGTGACGCGGGTTTCGTTGGAGAAGTTCTTCTGGCGGATGTCGGCGTCGCCACCGTTCGCCACGCCAATGACCCGGTGCACGTTGGACAGCGAGTACTGGGTCTGGTTGAACAGCTTCATGCCGTTGTCCAGCTCGTAGTCCACGTCGACGATGTGCGTGTTGCTCTGCTGGTGCCAGCTGGGCATGGTGGCGCCGGTATGGTCCAGGTCGTGGAACGGGCGCGAGGCCGCTTCCTGGGTGGGGCGGTTGGAGTCGCCGTGGGCGAAGGTGTACTTCAGGCCCAGGCCAGGTACCGCCTCGGGCAGCCACAGCAGCTTGCCGCGCAGGTTCAGGGCGCGGAAGTCCTGGTCGGTGTTGTGGCTGGCAAACGCGGGGTTGGTGTAGTCGATGAAGGTGTCGCGCGCCGAATAGTCCAGCGCCATGCGCCCGGCGAGGTTGTCGGTCAGCGGCCCGGACACTGCCAGCGATGTACGCCGCGAGTGGTAGCTGCCGATCTCGGCCTGGTAGGCCGCCTCGGGGGTGAAGGTCGGGTCTTTGGTCTTGACCACGATGGCCCCGGCGATGGCGTTGGCGCCCTGGCTGGTGGTTTGCGGGCCGCGGTACACCTCGATGCTGTCCACGTCCCACACAGACGGCGCGCCGAAGTACATCTCGTTGTAGTTCAGGTAGTGCCCGTCGAGGTTGATGGTGGCGCGTGGCACGGTACCGCCCCAGAACACGTTGGCGCCGTTGTTCGGGCCTTGGGTGTCCTGGCCGCGAATGATCGGCGCGCCCACCGAATCGGTGTAGATCACGTTGGGCACGTCGTTGAGCACTTCGTGCACCGAGGCGTTGCCGGTCTTGAGGCTGTCGATTTCGCTGGCGCTTTTCACCGACACCGACGAGGCCGTGTTGCGCAGGTCACGTTCCACCTTTTCACCGCTGACCACAACGGGGGTGAGGACCAGTTGCGAGCTACCGGTGGTAGAGGCTTGTTCGGCCAGGGCGTGGGGAGCAGCAAGCAGGGTAGACAGGGTCAGCACACCGAATCCATGGCTGAACGAACGTTGCGCAGGGTACTTCAAGACAACCTCCAAATGAGAACGATCCTCGTTTGCGGCGCAAGGTATCACGGTGCCATTGCATTCCGCAATAAAGAATCTATTCCTCAAAGTGGTATGGTGTCGCCTGCACCTGTCAGTGCCCGCGCAAGGCCGGGGCTGCTGGCGGTATGATAGGCAGCCGCGCTAACCGGCCACCGTGGTGGCGCCTGGCCGGATAATCAGAAATGAGGAGATAGCCCTGTTGAACACTTTGCAGTCCCCCGCTGACGCGGAGCCGGAGAGCCCGGGCGAGAAGCGTTCCGGCACCATCCAGTCGGTGTCGATCGCTGCGCGGTTCCTGAATGTGCTGGCCAATGCGGAAAACGAACTGAGCCTGGGTGAAGTGGCCCGGCGCACCGGTACTGGCGGCTCTACGGCGCACCGTTACCTGCAAAGCCTGGTGAAGGAAGGGCTGGCCCGGCAAGACCCGGCCAGCGCGCTGTACGACCTGGGCCCGGCCGCGCTCAGCATCGGCATTGGCGCCCTCAAGCGGGTGGACGCCGTGGAAATTGCCGCCCGGCACATGAAGGGCCTGGCCCAGCGGCATGCCGCCAGCGGCGGGGTGGCGATCTGGACCGACCGTGGGCCGACCCTGGTGCGCTGGTACCGCAGCGCCTACTTTTCGATCAACCCCTTGGCCTTGGGCGATATCCTGCCCATCGACAACACGGCCTGTGGGCTGATCTTCCAGGCGTTCCTGCCCAAGGCCACCATCGATGCTGCACGCAAGTTGCAGCCTGCGCATTTTCGCGGCACGCCGCCCAGCGCCAAGGTGCTGGAGCAGATCCGCCAGCATTGCTGGGCCGAGTTGACCAGCCACTTGCTGTCGAGCGTCACCGGGCAGGCGGCGCCGGTGTTCGATGCGCAGCAGGAGATTGTGTGCGTGATGACCACGGTGACCGACCTTGGGCAACTGCGCACGCCGGAGGATCGGCAGGCGCTGTTCCATGAAGCGGGGTTGGTCAACCAGGCAACCGGTGGGCGCATGCTGGGGGCTCCAGCGCCGGTACTGCCGGAGTAAGCGTAACCAAGGCCTGCGCACCCCAAGGGCGCACGGCCTTAAAACGCTTCACTACGCCCACGCGGCACCAGCATCGGCGTCCCGCTCACCGGGTCGTCAATCACCAGCCCCGACAACCCGAACACCTGCTGCACCAGCGCCTCGGTAAATATCTGCGCCGGTGCGCCCTGGGCGACAATGGCGCCATCGCGCATGGCTACCAGGTGGCTGGCATAGCGGCAGGCCTGATTGAGGTCGTGCAGCACCGCCACGATGGTGCGGCCTTGGCGGTTCAGGTCGCGCAGCAACTCCAGCAATTCGTACTGGTGGGCAATGTCCAGGTAAGTGGTGGGTTCGTCCAGCAACAGCAGCGGCGTGTCCTGGGCCAGCACCATGGCAATCCACACGCGCTGGCGCTGGCCACCAGACAGTGCCTGCAGCGGCCGTTCGGCCAGCTCTTCGATGCCGGTCGCGTGCATCGCCCGCTGCACCGCTTGCTCATCTTCGACTGACCACTGCCGCCATAGGCGCTGGTGCGGGTAGCGCCCGCGCGCGACCAGTTCAGCCACACGGATCCCGTCCGGTGCGTTGGCGCTCTGGGGTAGCAGGGCCAGGCGCCGGGCCACATCCTTGGCGGGGCGCGACTGGATGTCCTGGCCGTCGAGCAGCACTTGGCCGCAACTGGGTGCCACCAGCCGCGAGAGCGCCGCCAGCAGGGTCGATTTGCCACAGGCATTAGGGCCGACGATCACGGTGAAACCACCATCGGGGATGTCCAGCGACAGGTCGCGCGACAGTGTTCGGGTATCGCGGCGCAGGGTCAGTGCGCGGGCTTGCAGGCGAGGGTTCATGGTCGGTCCTTGGTCGTGCGCATTTTGCGGAACGTATTCTACATGATGGAATTATCTGCATGAGAAGTATTATCATGCGCAGCTGATTCCCTCTGAGCGAAGCCAATCGATGAAGCGTTTTCGAGTTTGTGCAGCACTGGCCGCTGTCGCCCTGGCGTTTGCCGGGGTAATCCCCTGCGCTATGGCCGCGCCTGCGCGCATTGTCTCCACCACCCCGAGCGTGACCGGCATTCTGCTGGCCATGCAGGCGCCGCTGGTGGCCAGCGCCGCCGCCACGCCCAGCCGCCTGACCGATGGCAAAGGCTTCTTCTCGCAATGGGCTGCCGTGGCCGACCAGCGTGATGTGCAGGTGCTGTACCGCAACTTGCAGTTCGACATCGAGGCGGTGGTGGCCAGCGCGCCCGACCTGTTGGTGGTGTCTGCCACCGGGGCCGACAGTGCTGCACCGCACCTGGCTGAACTCAAGGCCCAAGGTGTGCCGACCTTGGTGGTGAATTACTCCAACCAGTCCTGGCAGGAGCTGGCAACCGAGCTGGGCGCAAAAACCGGGTTGCAACAGCAGGCCAAGGCCGTGATTCAAGAGTTCGACGACTACACCCGTGCAACCGCCGCGCGCTTGCACCCTTCACCCAGGCCGGTGGTGCTGATCGGCTACAACATCGGTGGCAGCTATTCCATTGGCCGTACCATCAGCCCGCAGGCGCGGCTGCTGACCGCACTTGGCTTCCAGGTGCGCGAGCTGCCTGAAACGATGGCCGGGCAGGTCATTCGTGCGACCGAGTTCCAGTTCATTTCCCGCGAAAACCTGGCCGCTGCCATCGGCGATGCCGATGTGTTCCTGCTCAGCGCCGATGACAAAGACGCCCAGGCATTTCGCAACGACCCGGTGCTGGCCAACCTGCCGGCGGTGCAACACCAGCGCGTTTACCCACTGGGGCCCAGTTCGTTCCGCATCGACTACTACTCCGGGCGGCAGATGCTCGACACCGTTGCCGGTTACTTCCGCTGACCATGGCCGGCCAGACCTTGCGTCCTGCACTGCTGGCGGGGCTTTTGTTGCTGTTGGTGGCGGCGTTGGCCAGCCTGTTGATCGGCTCTCACCCGATTGCCTTCGGCGTGGTGTTCGATGCCCTCTACCAACCCGACCTGCATAACGACGAGCACCTGATTGTGCGTGAGTTACGCGTACCACGCACGCTGGTGGCGTTGCTCGCCGGGCTGGCGCTGGGTGCGGCGGGCACCTTGATGCAGGCACTGACCCGTAATCCGTTGGCCGAGCCTGGGCTGCTGGGCGTCAATGCTGGCGCCGCGCTGGCGGTGATTCTCGGCGTTGCGCTGTTTGGCCTGACCCAGGTCAGCCAGTACATCCCGCTGGCCTTCCTCGGCGCGGGCATTGCCGGTATTGCCGTGTTCCTGCTGGGCCAGGCGGGGGCGGTGGACGGCAACCCGGTACGCCTGGTGCTGGCCGGAGCGGGGCTGAGCATGCTGCTGGCTTCGCTCACGGCCATCCTCGTGCTCAACACCCCGCCGCAGGTCTACGACCATTTCCGCAATTGGGCGGCAGGCTCGTTGGCGGGCAGCAGCACAGCTGCATTGCCATTGCCGACCTTGGCCATCGCCTTGGGCTTGGCCTTGGCCGCAGCCTTGATGCCACGCCTCAATGCCTTGGCGCTAGGCCGTGATCTGGGCCGGGCGTTGGGTGTGAATGTGCGCATGACCTGGGCGCTGGCCTGCGTGGCGCTGATGCTGCTGGCCGGCAGCGCGACGGCAATCGCCGGGCCGATCGGTTTCGTCGGCCTGGTGGCACCCCACCTGGCACGCTTGCTGGTTGGGCCCGACTACCGGCGCATGCTGCCGTACGCCGCGCTGATCGCTGCCCTGTTGCTATTGGGCGCCGACCTGCTTGGCCGCGTGCTCGCCGCGCCGGCAGAACTGGCCGCCGGCACCCTGGCGCTGTTGCTGGGTGGGCCGGCCTTTATCGTACTGATCGGCAGGTTTCGTCTATGTCAGCTGTAAAGGGTTTGCGGGCGTTCAGGCGCGGGCCTGTCAGCCTGCGTTTCAGCCCCCGGGCGGTTTGGGTTGGCAGCGCACTGGTGCTGCTGGTGATGGCGCTGGCGGTGCTGCTGCTCGGTACGGGTAGCCTGCCGATTGGTGCGGACCAGGTATTGGCCAGCCTGCTGGGGCAGGGCGACAGCGAGACGGTGCAGCGCATTGTTACCCGCGTGCGTTTGCCGCGGGTGCTCACGGCAATGCTGGTGGGGGCCGCGCTGGGCATGGCCGGGGCGATCTTCCAGTCAATCGCCCGTAACCCCCTGGGTTCACCCGATGTCATCGGTTTTACCACTGGCGCCGCGAGTGGAGCCATCGTGCAGATCATCCTGTTCGATGCAGGCCCCGTGGCCACGGCCTTGGCGGCGGTGGCTGCCGGCATGCTCACGGCGCTGCTGGTGCTGCTGTTGGCCCGTCGCGGGCAGGGTGGCCAGGGTTACCGGCTGGTACTGGTGGGCATCGGCATGGGCGCCACGCTGTCGGGCTTGAACCAGTTGCTGCTGGTAACCGGCGACCTCGACCAGGCGCTGTTCGCCCAGCTGTGGCTGGCCGGCTCGCTCAATACGCGTACCTGGGCCCATGTGCTGCCCGCCGCACTGGGGCTGGCGCTGATCGTGCCGGTAGCCGTGCTGCACAGCCGTGAACTGGCGCTGATGGAGATGGGCGATGGCACGGCCAGCCAGTTGGGGGTGGCGGTGGAGCGTTCGCGGTTGCGCTTGGTACTGGCTGCGGTTGGCCTTACGGCAATTGCCACTGCTGCGGCCGGGCCGATTGCCTTTATCGCCCTGGCCGGCCCGCAATTGGCACGGCGGCTGACGCGTACAGCGGGGGTGCCGCTTGTGTGTGCTGCCTTGATGGGCGCGGCGTTGCTGCTGGTGGCCGACTGGCTCAGCCAGCGCCTGGCGGCCACGGCGCAATTGCCGGTGGGGCTGGTGACCGGGGTTTTGGGTGGGTGTTACCTGCTGTGGTTGATCACAGCCCAGCGACGTTAGCACCCACACAAGCAGACTGCGCAGCTGCAGAAAACGCTCGCGTCGGTTTCAGGATGCGCCTGGTCGTTCGCACGCAACCTCCTGGCGCCACAAGTGCCATGCTTGCAGGATGCCTTCGGACCAGTGCACGCAGATGCACGGCCGTCGGCAAGGAGGCCGCCAGACCGCGCAACCGTGACGTGGCCGGCGCGCCGCAGCAGAACACGCCGGACACCTGCCCCCACAATAATTCAGGCAGGGTCCGTGATGCCGAGGTCCGCTGTATGCCTGATGAATTGCTCCACCTGCCCGTTATCCAGCGCATTCTGGCCCGTGACAAGGCTACCCCAGGCGCCTTGTTGCCGATCCTGCATGCCATCCAGCACGACATCGGTTATATCCCCGATGCAGCTGTTCCCGAAATCGCCCATGCCCTGAACCTCAGCCTGGCCGAGGTGCGCGGGGTGATCAGCTTCTATCACGACTTCCGCACCACGCCGCCTGCGCGCCACACCTTGCGCCTGTGCCGCGCCGAGTCGTGCCAGAGCCGTGGCGCCGAGGCCCTGGCCGCGCAATTGCGCGAACAGCTGGCACTGGACGACCACGGCACCAGCGCCGACGGCGCCATCAGCCTGCGCCCGGTGTACTGCCTGGGAGCCTGCGCCTGCTCGCCGGCGCTGGAGCTGGACGGCCAGGTGCATGCGCGGCTCACCCCTGAGCGCCTGCGCGCATTGGTCAACGGTTGCCGGGAGGACGCAGCATGCTGAAGCTCTATATCCCCTGCGACTCGGTGGCCCGTGCTGTCGGGGCCGACCAAGTGGCTGATGCCTTGCAACGCGAGGCCGAGCGTCGCCAGCTACCGCTGGATATCCAGCGCACCAGTTCACGCGGGCTTTACTGGCTGGAGCCGCTGGTCGAGTGCGACAGCGCACAAGGGCGCCTGGGTTTTGGCCCGGTCACCCCGCAGGAGGTGCCTTCGCTGCTCGATGCCCTGGCCGGTGAGCCCGGTGGCCACTCGCTGGCGCTGGGGCCGGTCGAAGACATTCCTTACCTGAAAACCCAGCAGCGCCTGCTGTTCGCCCGCGCCGGTATCACCCGCCCGTTGTCGCTGGACGACTACCGCGCCCAGGGTGGTTTCGCCGGCCTGGAAGCTGCCGTGGCAATGGGCGGCGCCGATGTGGTCGCTGCCGTGCTCGATTCCGGCCTGCGTGGCCGTGGCGGCGCGGCGTTTCCCGCCGGCATCAAGTGGCGCACCGTACGCGACGCCGGGGCCGGGCAAAAGTATGTGGTGTGCAACGCCGACGAAGGCGACTCCGGTACCTTCGCCGACCGCATGCTGATGGAAGGCGACCCGTTCCTGTTGATCGAAGGCATGAGCATTGCCGGCCTCGCTGTGGGCGCCGACAAAGGCTACATCTACGTGCGTTCGGAATACCCCGATGCCATTCGCGTGCTTGACCAGGCCTTGGCCATCGCCCGCGATGCCGGCTATCTCGGCACTGACGTGGCCGGTAGCGGCCAGTCTTTCGACCTGGAAGTGCGGGTGGGCGCCGGCGCCTATATCTGCGGCGAAGAAACCGCGTTGCTCGAATCCATCGAAGGCAAGCGGGGCATCGTCCGCGCCAAGCCTCCACTGCCCGCGCTGCAAGGGTTGTTCGGCCTGCCGACGCTCGTACACAACGTGCTCACCTTGGCTTCGGTGCCCATCATTCTGGCCAAGGGGGCGGCGTTTTACCGCAACTTCGGCATGGGCCGTTCGCTGGGCACCATGCCGTTCCAGCTGGCCGGTAATATCCGCCAGGGCGGTTTGGTGGAACGCGCATTCGGCCTGACCCTTCGTGAACTGGTCGAAGGCTATGGCGGCGGCACCGCCAGTGGCCGACCGCTGAAAGCTGCGCAGGTCGGTGGCCCGCTCGGCGCCTGGGTACCGCCCAGCCACTTCGACACCCCCCTGGATTACGAAGCCTTCGCCGCCATGGGCGCGATGCTTGGCCATGGCGGTGTAGTGGTGGCCGACGACACACTGAACATGGCCAGCATGGCGCGCTTTGCCCTGCAGTTCTGCGCTGAAGAGTCCTGCGGCAAATGCACCCCGTGCCGCATTGGCTCCACCCGTGGCATGGAAGTGGTCGACCGGTTGATAGCAACGACTGACTTCACCGAACGCCACGACCAGGCCCTGTTGCTGCGCGACCTGTGCGACACGATGCAGTACGGCTCGCTGTGTGCCATGGGCGGCATGACCGCCTACCCGGTGGCCAGCGCCCTCAAGTACTTCCCCGCCGATTTCGGGCTGACCACCACGGAGGCCGCGCAGTGATCAATTTCTTCGACCCCGCTTCGGATAAAAGCAGCGACCTCGGCACCCCGGCCCGTGACAGCGACGTGCAGGTCAGCCTGAGCATCGATGGCCGTGCCATCAGCGTGCCCGCCGGCACTTCCGTCATGCGCGCTGCCGCCATGCTCGGCACCAGCATCCCCAAGCTCTGCGCCACCGACAGCCTTGAAGCCTTCGGCTCGTGCCGCATGTGCATGGTGGAAATCGAAGGCATGCGCGGCTACCCGGCGTCCTGCACCACGCCTGTCAGCGAAGGCATGGTGGTACGCACCGAAACCCCACGCCTGGCTGGCCTGCGCCGCAACGTGATGGAGCTGTACATCTCCGACCACCCGCTGGACTGCCTGACCTGTTCGGCCAACGGCAACTGCGAGCTGCAGACCGTGGCTGGCCAGGTGGGCTTGCGCGAGGTGCGCTACGGCTACGACGGCGCCAACCACCTGGCCGAGAAAAAGGATGTTTCCAACCCGTACTTTGACTACGAACCCAGCAAGTGCATTGTGTGCAGCCGCTGCGTGCGCGCCTGCGAGGATATCCAGGGTACCTTCGCCCTGACCATTACCGGGCGCGGTTTCGAGTCGCGGGTGGCGGCGGCGGGCGGAGACAACTTCCTGGCTTCCGAGTGCGTCTCCTGCGGCGCCTGTGTGCAGGCTTGCCCGACCGCAACCCTGACGGAAAAAAGCCTGGTGCAGCTTGGCCAGCCTGAGCGTTCGGTCATCACCACCTGCGCCTATTGCGGTGTCGGTTGTTCGTTCCGCGCCGAAATGAAAGGCGACCAACTGGTGCGCATGGTCCCGGACAAGAACGGCGGCGCCAACCATGGCCACGCCTGCGTCAAAGGCCGTTTCGCCTGGGGCTACGCCACCCACCCGGACCGTATTACCAAGCCGATGATCCGCAAGCGGCTGGAAGACCTGTGGCAGGAAGTGAGCTGGGACGAGGCGGTGACGTATGCCGCCAGCGAGTTCCGCCGTATCCAGCTCAAGTACGGGCGTGACTCGATTGGCGGTATCACCTCCAGCCGCTGCACCAACGAAGAAGCCTATCTGGTGCAAAAGCTGGTGCGCACGGCGTTCGGCAACAACAACGTCGATACCTGCGCGCGGGTGTGCCATTCACCCACCGGCTATGGCCTGAAGCAGACCCTGGGTGAATCGGCCGGCACACAAAGCTTCGATTCGGTGATGCAGGCCGACGTGGTGCTGGTGATAGGTGCCAACCCCACCGATGCCCACCCGGTGTTCGGCTCGCAGCTCAAGCGCCGCCTGCGTCAGGGCGCGCGGCTGATCGTGATCGACCCACGGCGCATCGACCTGGTCGACTCGCCCCATGCCCGCGCCGAGCTGCACCTGCAACTGCGCCCGGGCACCAACGTGGCGATGCTCAACGCCCTGGCTCATGTGATCGTCACCGAGGGCCTGCTGGCCCAGCGCTTCATCGATGCGCGCTGCGAAACAGAAGACTTTGCCCGCTGGCGTGACTTCGTCAGCCTGGCAGACAACGCCCCTGAAGTGCTCGGCCCGGTCTGCGGCGTGCCCGCCGAACAGATCCGTGCCGCTGCCCGGTTGTATGCCACAGGCGGCAACGCGGCAATCTACTACGGCCTGGGCGTGACCGAGCACAGCCAGGGCAGCACCGCAGTGATGGGCATCGCCAACCTGGCCATGGCCACCGGCAACATTGGCCGTGAAGGGGTAGGGGTGAACCCGCTGCGCGGGCAGAACAACGTGCAGGGCTCGTGCGACATGGGCTCTTTCCCCCATGAACTGCCGGGCTACCGGCACATTTCCAACGAAGGCGTGCGTGCCGAATTCGAGCGCGCCTGGGGTGTGACCCTGCAGCCTGACCCAGGCCTGCGCATTCCCAACATGTTCGAAGCCGCGCTGGACGGCAGCTTCAAGGCGTTGTACTGCCAAGGTGAGGACATCGCCCAGAGCGACCCCAACACCCAGCATGTCACGGCGGCCTTGCACGCGATGGAATGTGTGGTGGTGCAGGATATTTTCCTCAACGAAACGGCCAAGTTTGCCCATGTGTTCCTACCGGGTAGCTCGTTCCTGGAAAAGGACGGCACCTTCACCAATGCCGAACGGCGCATTTCGCGGGTGCGCAAGGTGATGGAACCGTTGGCAGGCAAGGCGGACTGGGAGGCGACCGTGGCCTTGGCCAACGCCTTGGGCTACCCGATGAGCTACCGTCACCCGTCCGAGATCATGGACGAGATCGCCCGCCTGACGCCGACCTTCCGCCGCGTCAGCTATGCCGAAATCGACCGCCACGGCAGCTTGCAGTGGCCGTGCAACGACGCCGCACCCGATGGCACGCCGACCATGCACATCGACCAGTTCGTGCGCGGCAAGGGGCGCTTCATGCTGACCGGTTACGTGCCCACCGACGAGAAGGTCAACAACCGTTACCCGCTGTTGCTGACCACCGGGCGCATCCTTAGCCAGTACAACGTCGGCGCCCAGACCCGCCGTACCGGCAACGTGGCCTGGCATGACGCCGACCGCCTGGAAATTCACCCGACCGATGCCGAAAGCCGTGGCATCCAGGACGGTGACTGGGTGGGTATTGGCAGCCGCGCCGGGCAGACCGTACTGCGTGCCAAGGTCAGCGCGCGGGTCGCACCGGGCGTGGTGTACACCACCTTCCATTTCCCCGAGTCGGGGGCCAACGTGATTACCACCGACAACTCCGACTGGGCAACCAACTGTCCGGAATACAAGGTAACGGCGGTGGAAGTGGTGAAAGTGTTCCAGCCGTCGCAGTGGCAGAAACGCTATCAGGACTTCAGTGACGAACAGCGGCGTTTGCTGAAGGAGCGCCGCACAGACGAGAAAGCCGAGGTGCGCCGATGAGCAGCGACAACCTGGTCAAGATGGCCAACCAGATTGCCCATTACTTCGACAGCGAGCCGGACCGGGCCTTGGCGGTACAAGGGGTGCGGCAGCATTTGCAGAGCTTCTGGACACCGGCGATGCGCCGGCAGCTGGCGGAGTGGATCGAAGCCAATGCGGGGGAGGGGCTGGACCCCAAGGTGCGGGAGGCGTTGACCTAGCTTCTGGTGCTGATTGGGGCTGCTGCGCAGCCCATCGCCGGCAAGCCAGCTCCCACAGGTATTGCACATGACTTGAGGCCAATCGGGTCGATGTGGGAGCTGGCTTGCCGGCGATAGGGCCGTGACAGGTTAAATTCAGCCTCGGGCTAACTCGGCTTGGTGGGCGATGGCCTCTTCACTCTTGAGCACCAATACATCGCCTTCCAGAGCATCCAGCACCACCTCCGAAGTATTCCCAATCAACGCCCCGGTAATCCCGGTGCGGCACACCGTCCCGATCACCGTCACCACCGCCCCCAGCTTCTGCTCGGTATGCGGGATCAGCACGTCCGCCGGCCCTTCGGCCACATGCAAACGCTCTTCGCTAATGTCGTACTCCGCCTGGAACGCCTTGCACGCCTCGCGGTAGCGCTTTTCGATGGTCTCGCTCAACTGGTAAGCCGGGTCCGACGCCGACAGCATCGGTGACGGATGGGCGCTGATGACATGCAGTTCACCCTTGGCCAGTTTGGCAATCTCGAAGCCATGGTCAATGATGCTGGCATGCAGGCGGCGGTGATCCTCGTCCTGGTTGCCCACGTCCACCGCCGCCAGGATCACGCCACCCGTCCAGGGCCGCTCACTCTTCACCATCAGTACGGCACACGGGCACTGGCGCAGCAGCTTCCAGTCGCTGGGGGTGAGCAGGGCTTTTTTCAGCGGGTTGTCCGGGCGGTGCTCTTTGATCACCAGCTCGCAGCCCTCGGCCTGTTGCACGTAGATGATGGTGTCGTGCAGGTTGCCGCGCCAGGCCTCTTCATGGGTGACATTGTCGTAGCCGTCATCGTGCAGCTGACTACTTAACAGGCTCAGCAGCGCATGGTGGTCATGCCGTTTGTCGCACATCAGCAGGTGCAGGCGTGCGCCGGTCACGCCGGCAATCAGCTTGGCCCGGGTCAGCGCCCGGCCGTGGGCGTGCTCGGGGTCGAGGACGACGAGGATGCTGCGGACGGCTTGCATGGGCGTTAGCTCCCTTCAAAGGTGGCGACCAATGCCTGACTATAGACGGCGCGCCCCCCGCTGGCGCTTGATGTACATCAAGAAGCATAGTCACTGACGCCGCCCGCCGCCGCCGCTATAATCGCCGGCCCTGCCTGTTCTGTGTGGTTGTACGCTTATGTCCCTGATCCCCGAAATCGACGCCTTTCTTGGCTGCCCGACGCCAGATGCCTGGATCGAAGCGGCGCTGGCCGACCAGGAAACCCTGCTGATCGACCACAAGAACTGCGAATTCAAGGCCGCCAGCACGGCCTTGAGCCTGATGGCCAAGTACAACAC
The DNA here is from genome assembly GCF_003208145.1 of Pseudomonas sp. RV120224-01b. Classification (NCBI taxonomy): domain Bacteria; kingdom Pseudomonadati; phylum Pseudomonadota; class Gammaproteobacteria; order Pseudomonadales; family Pseudomonadaceae; genus Pseudomonas; species Pseudomonas sp. RV120224-01b. The sequence continues at coordinate 625,654 of NZ_QKMQ01000001.1, forward strand.
CCACCTCGACCTGATCAACATGATGTCGCGCCTGGCCCGTGAAGAGCTGGTGCACCATGAACAGGTGTTGCGGCTGATGAAGCGCCGTGGCGTGCCACTGCGCCCGGTATCGGCGGGGCGCTATGCGTCGGGGCTGCGCCGCCTGGTGCGCGCCCACGAGCCGGTCAAGCTGGTGGATACGCTGGTGGTGGGGGCATTTATCGAAGCACGCAGCTGCGAGCGCTTTGCCGCGCTGGTGCCGCACCTGGATGAGGAGCTGGGCCGCTTCTATCACGGCCTGCTGAAAAGCGAAGCACGCCATTACCAAGGCTACCTGAAACTGGCGCACAACTACGGTGATGAGGCAGACATCGCCCGCCGCGTGGAGCTGGTGCGTGCCGCTGAAGTCGAGCTGATCCAGTCACCGGACCAGGAACTGCGCTTCCACAGCGGCATCCCGCAAGCGCTGGCCGCCTGATTCGCACCAGGCGGCCCAGCCGTCAGTTGCGCCGGCCCAGCAGCAGGCCCACCACCAGGCCAAGGCCTGCGGAAATGGCCACGGTCTGCCACGGATGGCCACCAATGTAGTCCTGGGTGGCGTCCACCACCGGTTGCGCCTTGCTGCGCATATTGCTGGCCGCCTGGCGGGCCTGGCGCAGCTTCAGGTTGACCTGCGCGCGTAACGTTTCTGCTTCGTCGCCCACCAGGGCGGCGCTGTCGTTCAGCAGCTTTTCCGATTCTTCGATCAGCGATTGCAGTTCGCTGAATACCTGGTCCTTGATCTGATCGCTGTCTGCCAGTGCGGCGTTTTTCCGGGCCATGAACTCGTCCTCGTCGATGGGGTGGTTTGAACAATGGATGCCGCCGCGTCGGGAAAGTTGCGCCGGCTTACCGATGTTGCGTTGCCTGGGTGTAAGATAGCGGCCATTTTCAAACCTGCAGGTACCTTCATGAGTTTCAATCTGGCCAACATGAGCTTCGAGGAACGGGCGCAGATCGAGGCAGAGAAGGCGCGGTTGTTCGAGCTGTGGCAGAACAACCTGGGCAAGGCCAAGGGCGAAGCGGCCCGGCTGATTGCCGAAAAACCACGTCGCAAGGGCAAGTGGGCCGAATGGGTACGCGCCGAGCTGGACGGCATGACGCCCCCCGAATACGCCAGTATGGTGCGCAGCGAAGTCAACAAGCTGATGGCCGCCGCCAGCGCCAGCCGCTGAACACAATCCCCAGGTGCTTACCAGTAGGCGCCCTTGGGCAGGTCCAGCTTGCCCTCGTCGGTAAAGCGCACAGTCCCCAGCAGCCCACCGGCCAGCTTGCCGCGCAGCTTGTAGGGCAGGCCCTGCAGCGAGTCCACCTTGCCCAGCCCATAGGCCTGGCGCAGGAAGGAAAATGCCGTGATGCTTACCGGCACCACGATCACCGCCTCGTCATAACGGCCGATGTGCCCTTGCTGGTCGCTGACCCCGGCGGCCAGCGGCTGGCCGTTCACTTCCAGGTTGAGGGCAATGCCGTTGTAGTCGATGGGCGATTCGTTGGGGTTTTGCACCCGCATTTTCACGGCCATGCGCAGTTCCAGTTCCTGGCCGGGCAACGGTTCGATGCCGATCACGCTGATGTTGACCGGGTCACGTGGCTGGAACAGTGCGCACGCGTTCAGGCCGTAGGCCATCAGTAGCACAAGCATTAACCGGGTAAAGCGGTACAGGCGGGCAGTCATGAGGGCGACCTTGCCAGAGTGAGCGAAGTGTCAGTGTGGCAAATGCAAGTGGGCGTTGAAAGTGCCCCACGGGATGAAAGATACTGTTTCTCATTAACGCCCGATAACTCCTCCTACTGGCTGTTCCAAAACCCATGCTGACGTCACCCGTGTCGGGGCTGCTGGCGAGTTTCCAGGAGCACTACGACGACCTGCTGCAGTTTCTGACCCGGCGCATGAGCGACCGCCAGCGCGCCGCCGACGTGGCCCAGGAAACCTACCTGAAGCTGGTCAAGATCGATGAGCAAGCGCTGCCGGTGCTGCATGCGCGCAGCTTCATCTTCCGCGTGGCCGGCAACCTGGCGATCGATGCCTTGCGCCGCGAACAGCGCCTGGCGGCCAGCCATGACGACTGTGACGGGGCAGCGGAACTGGCCTGCCCGGCGCCAGCACCCGAGGCGATGTTGCTGGCCCGGGAGCGCTTGCAAATTCTTGACGATGCGCTGCTGAAACTGCCCGACAATGCCCGCCAGGCGTTGTTGCTGAACCGCGTCGAAGGCCTGACCCAGGCGCAGATTGCGCAGCGGCTGGGGGTTTCCGAGAGCATGGTGGCCAAGTACATCGGCCAGGCCCTGCGCCATTGCCGCGACTGGCTCAAACAGGCGGGTGTGGCGGCCTCCGTGGTGTTGCTGGTTGCCGCGATGGTTGCTTGGCAACAGGCGCCGATGCTGCTGGCGGATTACCACACCGCAGTGGGCGAGCGGCAGGTGATCACCCTGGCAGATGGCACGCGGGTGACACTGAACAGCGCCAGTGCGCTGAGCGTCGTGTTCAACGAGCGCGAACGCCGGGTGGTGCTGGATGCCGGTGAGGCCCTGTTCGAGACCGCTGATGAGGCGCGGCCGTTTGTGGTCGAGACGGGGGGTGAGCGTGTGCAGGGTGGTGCAGCCACGTTCAGCGTGCGCCGCGATGGCCGTGTGGTGCTGGCGCGTGGTGAGGCCAAGGTTGGCGAACGTTCATTGGTGGTAGCGGCCGATGCCGGAACGCAGATGGCCTGGCAGCGCGGCAAGCTGATCTTCAACGGCAAGCCGCTGGGGCAGGTGTTGGCGGAACTTGAACGATACCGGCATGGGCGGATTGTGCTGTCCGATAGCAAGCTGGCGGCAATGGAGGTGAGCGGGGTGTTTGACCTTGACGAGCCTGAGGCGCTTTTGCGCACGCTGGAGCAACGGTATGGCCTGAAGGTGACCTACCTGCCGTGGTTGGCCGTGGTTCACTGATCCGGCAGTGCCGGCCTCTTCGCGGGCAAGCCTGCGAAGAGGCCGGTACAGAAATAAAAATATTTTCCATTTGCCACTGCAAGTTCCTGCAAGCCAGATCGTCGTAGTGGGACTGATCAGCAACCCATTCTCATTTACGACTTGTCAGGAAGCTCATTCGTGCCTCTGATGCTCAAGCCCCTGCACCGCCGTCGCGGTTCACTTCACCATGCCCTGATGTCCTGCAGCGCCTTGGCCATGCTGGCCGGCCCGCTGTCGGTATGGGCGTCGACCGCTGCCGACCAGGCCCAGGTCCAGGCCCGCCAGGTTCAGCTCGACCTGCCAGCCCAGCCGCTGGACCAGGCCCTGACTGCCTTCGCCGACCAGGCCGGCCTGCACCTGCTGTACACCACCGGCGATGTTGCAGGCCTGGCCAGCCCTGCGTTGCACGGCAGCTACAACGTCGAGCAGGCCCTGCAGCAGTTGCTGGCCGGCAGCGGCATGGGCTGGCAGTTCAGCGATGCCCGCACGGTCACCCTGCGCAAGGCCGAGGCTGCGCCGCAGGCGGTCAACCTCAAGCCGATCGAGGTCAGCGTGGCCTCGCGTACCAGCACTGCAATCAGCGAAATCCCCGGCACGGTCTGGGTGGTCGACCAGCAGCAATTGCGCGAACAGATCGACAGCGGCGTCAGCCTGAAGGAAGCCATCGGCAAGCTGGTACCCGGCCTCGACCTGGCGCCGGAAGGGCGCACCAACTACGGCCAGAACATGCGCGGGCGCAACGTGCTGGTGATGATCGACGGGGTCAGCCAGAACAGCTCGCGTGGCCTGTCGCGCCAGTTCGACAGCATTTCACCGTTCAACGTCGAGCGTGTCGAAGTATTATCCGGTGCCAGCGCCATCTACGGCGGCGGTGCCACCGGCGGCATCATCAACATCGTCACCAAGAAGGGCGAGCCCGGCCCGGCGCGCTTCGAAACACAGCTGGGTGCCAGCAGCGGTTTCAACAACAGCGATGACCTGGCCACCCGCTTCGCCCAGTCGATCAGCGGCGGCAACGAACGGGTCAATGCCCGCCTGGGTATCTCCGGTGAGCAGAACGAAGCCTTCTACGACGGTGCCGGCGACCAGATTTTCATCGACAACACCCAGACCGACCTGCAGTACAACCGCACCCTCGATGTGCTCGGTACCTTGGGCCTGCAATTGAACGACCAGCAGAGCCTCGACCTGCTGGCCCAGTACTACGACTCGGGCAACCACGGCAGCACGGGTATCTACTTCCCCAACCTCAACTACAACGCACCGTCCGACCTGGAAGATGCCGAACTGCGCAGCGGCTACTCGTCCGACCTGGAGCCGCGTACCCGGCGCCTGCTGCTCAACGCCAACTACCACCACACCGATGTGCTGGGCCAGGACTTCTACCTGCAGGCCTCGTACCGCAAGGAAGACGACAACTTCTATCCGTTCCCGTACTACAACCGCGCCACGCCCACCGGCTCGCGCGGGGTGTACTTCGCCGCCTCGCAGCAGAACTTCGAGGTCACCAGCCTCAAGGGCCTGTTCGCCAAGCAGTGGGACACGCTGAAGCTGACCTACGGCGTCGACCTGGACCGTGAGCGTTTCAACGCCGAGCAGACCACGTTCAATGCCCTGACTTCGTCCGAGTCGGGCGGTCTGGAGATGGAGAAGGACAGCAAGGCCCCGCGCTATCCCAGCTACCGCGTCGATGGTGTATCGGTGTACGCCCAGCTGGACTGGCATGCCACCGACAACCTGACCTTTTCCGGCGGCGCCCGCCGCCAGCAAATGGACGTGGACGTCAGCGATTTCAAGGGCGTGCCGGGTGGCAGCAACGACTACCAGGTCAACCTGTTCAACGTCGGTGCCATTTACGACTTCAAGAACGGCCATCAGGTGTGGACCAACTACGGCGAAGGCTTCGACCTGCCGGACCCGGCCAAGTACTACGGCAAGCCAGGCCTGAGTGTGGCCGACAACCCGCTGGCCGGCATCAAGAGCCGCCAGGTGGAACTGGGCTGGCGCTATGCCGACCTGGATTGGGATGCTCAGGCGGCGCTGTACTACATCTGGTCGGACAAGATCATCAACGTCGATTCGCAAACGCTGACCATCAACGTGGAAGAGCAGAAGAGCCGCGACTTCGGCTTTGAAGGTGCGCTGACCCGGCATTTCCAGACCGGCTGGGAGGCGGGCGGTACCTTGCACCTGACCCGCTCCGAGGAAGAGGCTGCCGACGGTGGCTGGATCAAGCGTGATGCCCGTTATGCCTCGTTGTCCAAGGCCACTGCATTTGTCGGCTGGAAGGGCGATGGCCGCAGTGCGCGGCTGCAGGCCAACCATGCCTTCAGCCTGAAGGACGATGCCGACCACGAGATTGACGGCTACACCACCTTCGACTTGCTGGGCAGCCAGGACACCGGCTTCGGCACCTTCAGCGCCGGCATCCAGAACCTGCTAGACAAGCAGTACAGCACGGTCTGGGGGCAACGTGCGACGTTGTTCTATTCGCCGACTTATGGGCCGGCGTACCTGTATGACTATCAAGGGCGTGGGCGTACCTACACCTTGACCTGGAGCATGGCTTACTGATGGTTTTCGCCTGAACCGGCCTCTTCGCGGGCTTGCCCGCTCCCACAGGTACTGCGCCGCTTTCAGCACCTGTGGTGAACTTGTGGGAGCGGGCGAGCCCGCGAAGAGGCCGGTTCAGGCAAACGCTGCCAGCAAATCCTGCGCAAACGCCTGTTGGGCCTCACCCTCCGCCTGTGCCCGGTGCCGAGCCAGGGTAAACGGCACCACAAAATCCAGCCCCGGGTCCAGCGCCCACAACAACCCTTCGGCTTCCCACTCCAGCGCACAATGGCGTGGCAGATAGCCAATATGCCGCCCCGACAAAATGAACGTCAGCACGCTCTCGATCTGCTCCGCCACGGCCATGCTGCGCCGGCTCTGAAACGGCTCGCCGCCTTTGAGAAACCGGTACGGGTGGCAGACCTGATCCATGTCCAGCAGCTGCTCATGTTCAACGTCCTTTACACCAAACAGCACATGCTTCTTCCCGCAGTAAAGCCGTTGTCGCTCCTCGAACAGTGGCTGGTAATCAAAGGCCGCCTGGTTGCCGGAGAAGTAGCTGATGGCATAGTCCAGCCGCTGCTCCAGCAACAGCCGTTCCAGCTCCGCTGGCGGCGCACTGATCAGTTCCAGTTGCACTGCTTCCTCACGCGTGCGGAATGCCGAAATGGCTGCGGCCAGTTTAAGGCTCACCGCCTTGTCCTGGTTCTCCGCCATGCCGATGCGCACGGTCCCCAGCAACCGCCCGGCAACCCCATTGGCCTGCTGGCGAAACTGCTCGATGTTCAGCAGCAGCCCGCGCGTCGCCTCCAATAGCAACGTGCCTTTCTCCGTGAGGTGAAAGCCACCCTTGCCCCGGCTGCACAGGCGATAACCCAGACGTGCTTCCAGCTGTGCCATGCGCTGGCTGATGGTGGGCTGGCTCAGGCCCAGCACGCCTTGTGCGGCGCTGAAGCCGCCGGCCTCGACTACAGTGACGAACAGCCGCAGCAGGTGCAGGTCGGGGTCGTGCACTTGTCCGAGCATTACATTGCTCCTTTTGAATGTCAGCTTTGCAAACTTGCCATTCCTGCAATGTAACCCGGCTGGCATGCTCGCGGCATCCACCCATTTGCCGAGGTGTCCGCCATGCGTCGATCGTTGTGCCTGTTGTCCCTGGTTCTGGCCTTGCCGCTGCAAGCCGAAGAAAAGGTCGTCAACCTCTACAGCTGGGCCGACTACGTTGCCCCGCAAACCCTCAAGCGCTTCGAGCAGGAAACCGGCTACAAGGTGCGCTACGACACCTTCGACACCACCGAAGTACTGGAAACCAAGCTGCTGACCGGTGGCAGTGGCTACGACGTGGTGGTGCCATCGTCGACCGTACTGGCCCGGGCGCTGAAGGCCAACGCCCTGCAACCGCTCGCCCCCCAGGCCATGCCCGGCTACAGCAACCTCGACAAGGACCTGCTGGCCAAGCTTGCCGAGGCCGACCCCGGGAACCGCCACGCTGTGCCGTACACCTGGGGCACCTTGGGCCTGGGTGTGAACGTGGAAGCGGTGCGCCAGCGCCTGGGTGATGTGCCGCTGGACAGCCTCGACCTGCTGTTCAAGCCCGAATACGCCAGCCGCCTGAAGGATTGCGGCATTGCCATGCCCGATTCACCGCAGGAGGTGATTGGCGTGGCCCTCAACTACCTGGGCAAGGACCCGTACAGCCAGAACAAGGATGATCTGGCGGCTGCGCAGCGCCTGCTGAGCCAACTGCAACCCTCGATCAGCTACGTCGCCAATGGCCGGCAGATCAGCGACCTGGCCAATGGCAGTGTGTGCCTGGCGCTGACCTACAACGGCGATGCGGCGATGGCCGCCGACCAGGCGCGCCGTGCCGGCAAGCCGTTCGAGCTGATTTACCGTATCCCCCGCGAAGGCACGCTGGTGTGGCAGGACAACCTGGTCATCCCCAAGGACGCCCCGCACCCCGAGGCAGCGCGTGCGTTCATCGCCTTCATGCTCAAGCCAGAGTCGGTGGCTGCGCTGACCAACACGCTGTTCTTTGCCAACGCCAACCAGGCGGCCACGCCGCTGGTGGACGAAGCGGTGCGCAACGACCCCGACATCTACCCGCCGGCCGAAGTGCGCCAGCGCCTGTTCGCCGACCGCAGCATGGCGCTGTCCGACCTGCGCCAGCGCAACCGCCTGTGGACGGCCTTCCGCACCCGGCAATAACCCATAACAACCCAGGAGCCCGACCGTGGACCAAGCCGTAAGCAATGACCAGGCGATGACCCGCGACAGCCTGTACGGCACTGCCGCAGAAAGTACCTACGCCGGCATTACCAGTTTCTCCCGCCGACGCTACAGCCGCGACCTGCGTGGTGTGGATGTGGTCGTCAGCGGCGTGCCGTTCGATACCGCCACCAGCAACCGCCCTGGCGCACGCTTTGGACCGCGCGCGATCCGCGCCGCCTCGGTGCAGCAGGCCTGGGCCCGGCACTGGCCGTGGGCGTTCGACCCGTTCGACCACCTGGCAGTGATCGACTACGGCGACTGCGCCTTCGACAGTGGCACGCCGCAGTCGGTGCCGGACAGCATCGAGGCCCATGCCGAGCACATCTTGCAGGCGGGTTGCGCCATGCTCACCTTGGGCGGCGACCACTTCATCAGCTACCCGCTGCTCAAGGCTCACGCTCGCCGCCATGGCCCGCTGGCGCTGATTCACTTCGATGCCCACAGCGATACCTGGCCGGACGAGGAGGGCAAGCGAATCGACCATGGCACCATGTTCTGGCATGCCGCCCGTGAAGGCCTGGTAGACCCGGGCAGCTCGGTGCAGATCGGCCTGCGCACCACCAACGACGACAGCCAGGGCTTTGCCATCCTGGATGCCCGGCAGGTACACCGTCAGGGCACCGAGGCGATCATTGCGGCGATTCGTCAGCGGGTGGGCGACCGGCCGGTGTACCTGACGTTCGATATCGACTGCCTCGACCCGGCTTATGCGCCTGGCACGGGTACGCCAGTGTGTGGCGGGCTGAGCACGGTGCAGGCGCTGGAGATTCTGGGCGGGCTGCGCGGCATCAACCTGGTGGGCATGGACCTGGTGGAAGTGGCGCCGGCCTATGACCATGCCGACATCACCGCATTGGCCGGGGCGACGTTGGCGATGGAGATGCTGTGCTTGTATGCGGCACGGCACAAGGTAGACAAAGGCCAGTAATCGGGGGCCGATTTGCGGCCCTTTCGCGACACAAGGCCGCTCACAAGGGTACGCGTTCCTTTGTGAGCGGCCTTGTGTCGCGAAAGGGCTGCATGGCAGCCCCAAGGTCCATACTGAAACATCAGGAATCAACTCCACCCGCATTCACACTTTTGCCGCGAACCCCTCGCGCCTTAGGCTATCAAAACCCCCAGGCGCGGCATTTTCGTACAGGAGGTGAAGCATGAACCCGTCATTGCCCATCCTGGCGCTTGGCCTGGCCTTGTGCCTGCCCGCGCACGCCGCTGCGCAGCCACCGTTGCAGCTCGCTGCCGGCAACAACAACCCCTACAACAGCCCGATCCAGCGCGCCAACCCCAACAGCCGCCAAGGCAGCATGCCCGCCGCGCCCCCCGTGCGTGGCCCGTCCACCGACCCGTACCAACGCACGCCCAGCCTGGACAACCGCGGCATTGGCAATGGCGACAACCTGCGCCGCCAGCAGCAAACCCCGAACCTGGAACCCACCCGGCCGCCGCGCGACAGCACGCGTGCGCCCTAAGCCCATACGAAAGGAATCCTGCATGCCCAGAGCAACCTGGCTAGCTACCCTGACTGCCGCCGCACTGATGCCCCTGCTGACACAGGCAGCGGCAGAGCAACAGTTTCGCAGTGAAGAGGGCACCTTGACGGTCAGCACCGTGGCCGATGGCCTGCGCAACCCTTGGGCTTTGGCTTTCTTGCCGGGTGGCAAGGACATGCTGGTGTCCGAGCGCGTCGGCAACCTGCGGCTGGTCAACGCCGAGGGCAAGGTCGGCCCGCCGATCAGCGGTGTGCCCAAGGTCTGGGCCGAGGGCCAGGGTGGCCTGCTGGATGTGGTGCTGTCGCCGGAGTTCGACAAAGACCGTACCGTATACCTGTCCTACGCCGAGGAGGGCAGTGACGGCAAGGCCGGCACCGCGGTCGGCCGTGGCCAGCTGTCCGAAGACCGGGCCCGGCTGGAAAACTTCAGCGTGATCTTCCGCCAGCAGCCCAAGCTGTCGGTGGGTAACCACTTCGGCTCGCGGCTGGTGTTCGACCGCAACGGCTACCTGTTCATCGCCCTGGGCGAGAACAACCAGCGCCCCACTGCCCAGGACCTGGACAAGCTGCAAGGCAAGATCGTGCGCATCCTTCCCGATGGTGAAGTACCCAAGGACAACCCCTTTGTAGGCAAGGACAACGTGCGACCGGAAATCTGGTCGTTCGGCCACCGCAACCAGCAAGGCGCCGCGCTCAACCCGTGGACCGGCAAGCTGTGGACCCACGAGCACGGCCCGCGAGGTGGTGACGAAATCAACATCCCCGAGCCCGGCAAGAACTACGGCTGGCCGATTGCGACCCACGGCATCAACTACTCGCTGCTGCCGATCCCCGAGGCCAAGGGCAAGCACGTCGATGGCATGGTCGACCCACACCATGTGTGGGAGAAGTCGCCAGGCATCAGCGGCATGGCGTTCTACGACAGCCCCACGTTCAAGGCCTGGGACCACAACCTGTTCATTGGTGCGCTGGCAACGCAGGAGCTGATTCGCTTGCAGCTGGACGGCGACAAGGTGGTGCATGAAGAGCGCCTGCTGGGGGACCTGAAGGCCCGAATCCGCGATGTGCGGGTAGGGCCGGATGGTTACCTGTATGTGCTGACCGATGACAAGGATGGCGCGTTGCTGAAGGTAGGCCTGGCCGACGGAGTCTGACACGGTCCTCTGTGGGAGCGGCCTTGTGTCGCGAAAGGGCTGCAAAGCAGCCCCGGCAATTCATGCACAGATGCAGAGATCCTGGGGCCGCGTTGCGGCCCTTTCGCGACACAAGGCCGCTCCCACAGAGTACATGTAGAATGGTGCATGGCTATCGAACCCCAATCCCTCTACCAGCAAGCCCTGACCACTCAGGGCTATGTCGCCGACCCTGCCCAGGCCCGCGCCGTCGAGGCGCTGCAAGCGTGCTTCCTGGCCGTCGAACAGGGCCGCTCCACCCAGGGCATCTACCTTTGGGGCCCGGTTGGCCGTGGCAAGACCTGGTTGATGGACCAGTTTCACCGCTGTCTGCGCATCCCCAGCCGACGCCAGCACTTCCACCACTTCATGGCCTGGGTGCATCAGCGCCTGTTCCAGCTCAGCGGCACTGCCGACCCGTTGTTGGCGCTGGCCCGGGAACTGGCCGGGCAGATCCGCGTGCTCTGCTTCGACGAACTGTTCGTCAACGACATCGGCGATGCGATCATCCTCGGCCGCCTGTTTCAGGTGCTGTTCGATCAGGGCGTAGTCATTGTCGCTACATCCAACCAGCCCCCTGAGCAGCTTTACCGCGACGGCTTCAACCGTGAGCGGTTCCTACCCGCTATCGGCGCGATCCAGCGGCACATGCAAGTATTGTCGGTGGCGGGCGAGCAGGACCATCGCCTTCACCCCGGCGCAGCGCGGCAGCGCTATTGGGTGGCAGAAGCGGGACAGGTCAGCCAGCTGGGGGAGGTGTTCCGCCAGGTCAGCCCGGACGCTGCAGGCAGTGACCAGCCGTTGGCCATCGGGTCCAGGCAGGTGCAGGTCGTGCGGCGCAGCGAGCAGGCTATCTGGTGCCGCTTCACCGACCTGTGCGAACAACCCCTGGCGGCCATGGAGTTCATGGCGCTTTGCGACCGTTTTCCGGCCATTCTGGTGTCGGGTATTCCGGCACTGGGCGGTGAGCAGCAAGCCGGGCGCATTGCCCGTGGCACCGAAGACGGCGCAGCGCGCGTGGTGGCGGGCGACCGTGAGTTGCCAGCACTGTCACCCAAGGACGATGCGGTACGCCGCTTCATCGCCTTGGTTGACGAATGCTACGACCGCCGGGTGGCGCTGTACCTGGAGGCAGAGGTGCCGCTTGAAAGGCTCTACACGCAGGGGTATCTGGCGTTCCCGTATCAGCGGACCTTGAGCCGGTTGCGGGAGATGCAACTCCAGCGGTTTGGCTGAAAGGTGCAGGGGCGCTAAGCGCCCCCGTTTCATTTGCCCAACCACTCCACCAGCGTGCGATTGAACCGCACGGGCTCTTCGATCTGTGGCGCATGCCCCATGCCTTCAAAGGTGATCAGTTCACCCTTGGGAATCAGCTTGGCCACCTGCGGCCCCAGCACTTCATACTTGCCCAGCTTCGCCTTCACGTCTGGCGGCGCAATATCACTGCCGATGGCGGTGGTGTCCTTGTCGCCGATCAGCAGCAGCGTCGGCATCTGCAGGTCCTTGAACTCGTGGTACACCGGCTGGGTGAAGATCATGTCGTAGATCAGCGCCGAGTTCCAAGCCACCGCTTCATGCCCCGGCCCCTTGTTCAGGCCCACCAGCATCTGCACCCAGCGTTCGTACTCCGGCTTCCAGCGCCCGGCGTAGTAAGTCTTGCGCTCATATTCGCGCACACCTTCGGCATCCAGCTTGAGCTCGCGGGCATACCACTGGTCCACGGTGCGGTAGGGCACGCCGAGGGCTTTCCAGTCTTCCAGGCCAATCGGGTTGACCATGGCCAGGCGTTCCACCTGCTGCGGGTACATCAGCGCATAACGTGTGGCGAGCATGCCGCCGGTGGAATGGCCGAGCACGATGGCCTGCTTCACGCCCAGTTGTTCAAGCAAGGCATGGGTATTGTTTGCCAGTTGCTGGAACGTGTACTGGTAATACGCCGGTTTGCTGGAGGTACAGAAACCGATCTGGTCGGGCGCGATCACACGGTAGCCGGCCTTGCTCAGGGCGTCGATGGTGGTTTCCCAGGTGGCGGCGCAGAAGTTCTTGCCGTGCATCAGCACTACGCTGTGGCCGTTGGCCTGGCCTTGCGCGGGGACGTCCATATAACCCATCTGCAGGGCCTGGCCCTGGGACTTGAAGTCAAAATGCTTGAGCGGGTGTGGGTAGCTGAAGCCTTCGAGCTGAGGGCCGTAGGTGGGTGACTCGGCGGCGATGGCCGGGCTGCCGACAAGGCAGGCCAGGGCCAGGGCGGTTGCGCGCAGCATGGGGGCACTCCATGTAGGGCCATGTAGGAATGGGCGACTTTAGCAGCCAGGCGCATGTCGGGAACGTGAAAGGTGTTACCAGGCGTGAAACCAGCCCAGGGTAATCATCGCCAGCACCGCATAGCGGCCAGCCTTGGCCAGGGTCACCAGCAGCAGAAAGCGCCAGAACGGCTCGCGCATGATCCCGGCGATCAGCGTCAGCGGGTCCCCGATCACTGGCATCCAGCTGAGCAACAGCGACCACTGGCCCCAGCGCTGGTAGCGCTGCTGCGCACGCGCCAGCTGGGCTGCGCTGAACGGGAACCAGCGCTTGTCGCGCAGGTGCTCGATGGCCCGGCCCAACAGCCAGTTCACCACCGAACCCAGCACGTTGCCCACTGTGGCCACCAGCAGCAGGGTCGCCCAGGCCTCGGGCTGGCGCAGCAACAGGCCGACCAGCACGGCCTCCGATTGCAGCGGCAGCAGGGTGGCGGCGCCAAAGGCGCTGAGGAACAGCGCCCACAGGCTGAGCATCAGTAGGTGGCGACCACGGTGTCCTGGCCATCCTGGGTCACGCCGATAACCTGGTAGGCGTCCTTGTGGTCACCCATTTCCATGCCTGGCGAACCCATGGGCATGCCCGGTACGGCCAGGCCCTTGAGGTCATTGCGTTTGGCCAGCAGGCGTACCTGCTCGGCCGGTACGTGGCCTTCGACGAACTTGCCGTCGATCACCCCCGTGTGGCACGACGCCAGGCGTGGTGCCACGCCCAGGCGTTGCTTCACCGCGCTCATGTTCGGCTCGACGTGGTCATTGACGGTGAACCCGTTGTCACGCAGGTGGCTGATCCAGGCCTTGCAGCAGCCGCAGTTGGGGTCACGGTAGACATCGATGGTCTCGGCGGCCTGGGCCAGCCCGGTGATGGCCAGCAGCCCCAGGGTCAGCAGGTGTTTGCGCAGCATGGTAAAGCACTCCTTCCAGCATTGGTTCAGCAGCATAGCGTAAGCGGCTGGCCGCTGAGTTGCACGTTACAGTACTGTCAGCTTGCTGCCTCGTCGGCACCGAGGTCGCGCATCAGCAGGGCATGCTCGAGCGCGACCTGCTCCGGAATGGGCAGGTACACCACATGGCCATCGCCCGGCGCCACCTCGATGGCCTGCTGCTGGCGGTTGCACAGGCGGTGCAGGTCGAAGTGGTAGTTGCCGCGCGGGGTCATCAGCTCCAGGTGGTCACCCACGGCGAAGCGGTTCTTCACCTTGACCTCGGCCAGGCCATCGACACGCACGCCGGTCAGCTCGCCAACGAACTGCTGGCGCTCCGAGACCGAATTACCGCGCTGGTAGTTCTGGTACTCATCGTGTACGTGACGGCGCAGGAACCCTTCGGTGTAGCCCCGTTGCGCAAGGGACTCCAGGTTGCCCATCAAGGTGCGGTCGAACGGCCGCCCGGCCACCGCGTCGTCGATGGCCTGGCGATACGACTGCACCGCGCGGGCACAGTAGAAGTGCGACTTGGTGCGCCCTTCGATCTTCAGCGAATGCACGCCCATGGTGGCCAGGCGCTCGACGTGCTGGATGGCACGCAGGTCCTTGGCGTTCATGATGTAGGTGCCGTGTTCATCCTCGAAGGCGGGCATTTCAGTGCCGGGGCGGTTGCTTTCCTGCAGCAGGAACACCTGCTCGGTCGGGGCGCCCAGGCCAAGGGTGGGCTGCACTTCGCGCACGATGTCGCCGGTGGCGTTCTCGGTGGCTGGCGTGGCGTCGTACTTCCAGCGGCAGGCGTTGGTGCAGGTACCCTGGTTGGCGTCACGCTTGTTGAGGTAGCCCGACAGCAGGCAACGGCCGGAGTAGGCCATGCACAGGGCGCCGTGGACGAAGACCTCCAGCTCCATGCCCGGCACCTGCTGGCGGATTTCCTCGATTTCTTCGAGCGACAGCTCGCGTGACAGGATGACCCGGCTCAGGCCCAGTTGCTGCCAGAACTGCACGCTGGCCCAGTTGACCGTATTGGCCTGCACCGACAGGTGCACCGGCATCTGCGGGAAGTGCTGGCGCACCAGCATGATCAGGCCGGGGTCGGACATGATCAGCGCATCCGGCGCCATGTCGATCACGGGCGCCAGGTCTTTGAGGAAGGTCTTGAGCTTGGCGTTGTGCGGGGCAATGTTGACCACCACGTAAAAGCGCTTGCCCAACGCATGCGCCTCCTGGATGCCCAGCGCCAGGTTGGCATGGTCGAACTCATTGTTACGCACCCGCAAGCTGTAGCGCGGCTGGCCTGCATAGACCGCGTCGGCACCGTAGGCAAAGGCATAGCGCATGGTCTTGAGGGTGCCGGCGGGGGCCAGCAGTTCGGGCTTGGCGGTCGGGTTCATGTGCGTACCGGGGCAAAAGGCGCGGATGCTAGGGCCGGCGCAAAAAGTGCGTATTGATTTGCATCAAAGGAGTGGTGGCACTTTTACCCAAGCGGCGCGCACTAATATCCCAGAAGCCATTCGAGGACCTGCGATGAACGAAGCTGCGCTACAGAACAAAGCCCTGGCGGTACTTTTGGCGCTGGTGACCATCGCCTTTTTCTGGATACTGCTTCCGTACTACGGTGCGATCTTCTGGGCGGTGATACTGGGCATTCTGTTTGCCCCGCTGCAGCGGCACCTGCTGATCCGCTTTGGGCGCAGGCGCAACCTGGCCGCAGCCACCACGACGCTGGTGTGCCTGCTGGTGGCGATCCTGCCAGTGATCATCACCAGTGCGCTGTTGGTGCAGGAGGGGGCCACGCTGTACCAGCGTATCGAAAGCGGGCAACTGGACATCGCCGGTTACGTCGAGCGCGGCAAGGACATGCTCCCGGCGTTCGCCCAGCATGGCCTGGACAACATGGGCATGGGCAACCTCGACGGGTTGCGCGAAAAAATCACCAAGTGGGCAACCCAGGGTAGCCAGGTATTGGCCAGCCAGGCGTTCAGCTTCGGTCAGGGTACGTTCGAGTTCGTGATCAGCTTTGGCATCATGATGTACCTGCTGTTCTTCTTCCTGAGAGAAGGGGCCGAGGTGGCCCGCCGTGTGCGCCTGGCCGTGCCACTGCCCGAACACCAGAAGCGCCGTTTGCAGCTGAAATTCAACCGGGTGGTGCGGGCGACGGTGAAAGGCAACGTGCTGGTGGCCATTACCCAAGGGGCGCTGGGCGGCTTCATCTTCTGGGTGCTGGATATCCCCAGTGCGCTGGTGTGGGCGGTGTTGATGGCGTTTCTGTCGCTGCTGCCAGCAGTGGGCGCTGGCATCGTCTGGGCGCCGGTTGCAGCGTATTTCCTGCTGACCGGGGCCATATTGCCGGGGGTGATCCTGACCGCGTTCGGTGTGCTGGTGATCGGCCTGGTGGACAACCTGTTGCGGCCGATCCTGGTGGGCAAGGACACGCGTATGCCGGACTACCTGATCCTGGTGTCGACGCTGGGTGGGCTGGCAGTGTTCGGGCTCAACGGCTTCGTAATCGGGCCATTGATTGCGGCGCTGTTCGTGTCCAGTTGGGCAATCTTTGCCTCGACCAAACCGCAGGTGCAGTTGCCGCAGTAAGGGCGCAAATGGGGCCGCTTTGCGGCCCATCGCCGGCAAGCCAGCTCCCACAGGTAATGCGCCAATCTTGAACGCTGCGCTGTCCCTGTGGGAGCTGGCTTGCCGGCGATGGGCTGCGAAGCAGCCCCACTGGCCATGTCAGGAGGCCTGCGGCATCTCGCCCTTGGCCAGGCGCCGGTTGATGTCGGCGATCACTTCGGGCAGCTCGTTGATGGTGTCGATCAGGTAGTGCGGGCGGGAGCTTGCGAACAGCGTGTGAATGCGCGTGCGCTCGCTTTCCAGCTTCTCGGCGCTCAGTGCCCGGTAGCCTTCCCAGGTCAGCCCCAGGGCATTGCCCGAGCACACCAGGGCCACGGTCCACATGCCGGCGCGGCGGCCTTCGAGAATGCCCGGCACGGTGTCGTCCACCTTCACGCAGGCCGCTACGTCGTCGATGCCAAGGGCAATCACGTTGGCCAAGGCCTGGGCTGGCCATGGGCGCCCGTTCGGGGTTTCATCGGTGGCTACCACGTGGTCGGCCACGTAGCCATTCTGCGCGGCCAGCTCCACCACCTTGTCCATCACCACTTTCGGGTAACCCGAGCAGGAGCCGATCTTCAGGCCGTCCTGGCGCAGGCCGGTCAAGGTTTCCAGGGCGCCAGGGATCAATGCCGAGTGCACGGCGATCTTCTCGATCTGCAGCGGCATGAAGCGGTTGTAGATGGCGGTGACATCATCGTCGGTGGGGGTGCGGCCGAACACCTTGCGGTAGCGCTCGGCAATTTCCGGTACGTCGCACAGGGTGCGGATGTGGTCCCATTTGCCCATGCCCATCGGGCCTCGGGCTTCCTCGATGGTCACTTGCACGTCGAATTCGGCGAACGCCTCGACGAAGATCTGGGTCGGCGCGAAGGAGCCGAAGTCGACCACGGTGCCGGCCCAGTCGAGGATGGCGGCTTGCAGCTGGGTAGGGTTGCTGTAGTTCATGTGCGCTAATTCCTGAATTCGGGTGGGCAAAGGGGTCAGATGTCCAGCACTTCCATTTCCCGCAGCACTTGGGCCACGGCATTCACGGCGGCTTGCATGCCGTCGGCTCCGACCACGCCGATGCAACCGACGCGGAAGGTTTCGACCTGGGTCAGCTTGCCCGGGTAAAGGATGAAACCCTTGGCCTTGACCCGCTCGTAGAAGTCTTTGAACTGGTAGCGGGCATCGTTGGGTGCATGGAACGTGACAATGATCGGCGCCTGGATCTCGGTCGGCAGGAAGCTGCGCAGGCCGATGGCAGCCATGCCGTCGAGCAGGGTCTTGCAGTTGTCGGCGTAGCGCTGGTGGCGCGCCGGCAGGCCGCCTTCCTCGTTGTATTGCTGCAGTGCTTCATGCAGGGCCGCGACCACGTGGGTGGGCGGTGTGAAGCGCCACTGGCCGGTCTTGGCCATGTAGGCGTGCTGGTCGTGAAGGTCCATGGCCAGCGAGTGGGCATTGCCTTCGGCGGCGGCCAGGGCTGCTTTTTCGGCGAAGACGAAGCCCATGCCGGGTACGCCTTCCAGGCACTTGCCGGAGGCGGCGATAAGTGCTTCGAAGGGGATTTCGCGGGCGTCGATTGGCAAGGCGCCGAACGAGCTCATGGCATCGATGATCAGGCGTTTGCCGTGGCGTTTGATGACCTGGGCGATTTCGGGCAGCGGGTTGAGGATGCCTGTGCTGGTTTCGCAGTGGATCAATGCCACGTGGGTCACGGCCGGGTCGGCAGCCAGCAGGCGGTCGACATCAGCGGCGGTAGTTGGCTGGTCTTCGGCGGTTTCGAAGGTGCTGTACGTGCGGCCCAGCACTTTGCAGATTTTCGCCAGACGCTGGCCGTAAGCGCCGTTGATAAGCACCAGAACCTTGCCATCGCGTGGCACCAGGGTGCCGATGGCCGCTTCCACGGCGAAGGTGCCGCTGCCTTGCAGGGGCACGCAGTGGTGGCTGGCGCTGCCGTCGATGATCGCCAGCAGCTGCTCGCACACGCTGGCCGTCAGTTGGTTGAAATCGCGGTCCCAGGAGCCCCAGTCCACCAGCATGGCTTGGCGGGTGCGGATTGATGTGGTCAGGGGACCTGGGGTCAGCAGAATCGGGGCGTTGCTCATTCCGTTATTCCTCACAAGCGGTGGGCTGAAACTACGGGGCCTAGGTTGCAATTCACGCTGCTATCAATCAAATTGTTTGTTGTTATCTCAGCTATAAGTCAGGCCGATAGAAATGAACCTGTTCCAGCTCCGCGCCTTCGACGCCGTGGCCCGTGAGGGCAGCTTTACCCGTGCCGCCGAGCGGCTGTTCATCAGCCAGCCGGCCGTGACCGGGCACGTCAAGGCACTGGAAGAGCACTACCAGATCACCTTGCTGCGGCGCACCGCACGGCGGGTGGAATTGACCGAAGAGGGCACCCGCCTGGCGGCCATCACCCGCGCCATGTTCGGCCTGGCCGAAGAGGCCCAGGCCATGCTCGAAGCCAACCGGCAGTTGCTGACCGGGCGCCTGGAGGTGGCGGCCGATGGCCCGCACCGGGTCATGCCCATGCTGGCGCAGCTGCGTGAGCGCTACCCCGGCATCACCGTCAACTTGCGGCTGGGCAATGCTCAGGAAACGCTGGCTGCGCTGTTGTCCGAGCACGCCGATGTGGCAGTGCTGACCGAGATCGAGCCGCGCAAGGGCCTGTACCTGCAGAACCTCTGCGAATCACACCTGTGTGCGTTGTTGCCTGCGGGGCATGGCTGGGCCCACGGCGACGGCGATTTGCCCCTGGCCGAACTGCACCAGCAGATCATGGTGCTGCGCGAGCCCAGCTCCACCACGCGGCGTACCTTCGACAAAGCCTGCATCAGGGCGGGCGTGCAGCCGCGTGTATTGCTGGAACTGGACAGCCGTGAGGCGGTGACCGAGGCGGTGGCTTCAGAGCTGGGTATTGGTGTTGTTTCTTCTACAGAAGTGGCCAATGATCCGCGGGTGGTGGCACGGCCATTGTCTGGCGAGGGCCTGGTCAACCAACACCTGATCGGTTGCCTGGAGCGCCGTCGCGAATTGCGCCTGATCCAGGCGTTCCTGGGCCTGGCGGTGGGGCTGTGATGGCTGTTTTCAGCAAGGCGGCCTAAGATGGCCGGCAACCCGCCGACAGGACCGTCGATGAGCGACAAAGACACTATTTCCATGCAGCTGGTGCGTGAAGCGCTGTTGCAGACCTGCCCCGCCGGTGAGCCCGATAGCGGCTTGCTGGCCCGGGCGGGCATTGCCGTTGAACACTTGCAGTTGCCAGAGGCGCGTGTCAGTGCAGAGTCCTATGCCCGGTTGTGGCGCCTGCTGGCACGTCGCTGCAACGACGAGTTCTTCGCCATGGACCCGCGTGGCCTGCGCAGTGGCAGCCTGGCGTTCATGTGCCGTGCCAGCATGGGCCAGCCGACCTTGGGCGCGGGCCTGGAAACCTCGTTGGCATTCCTTTCGCTGATGCTCCAGGACATGCAGCCCAGCCTGGTGCGCCAGGAAGGTTTGGCCGAGATTGTCATCAATGAGCCGCGTGACGAACCGCGCCGCGCGTTCACCTATTTCACGTTCTGGATGATCGTGCATGGGGTGGCATGCTGGCTGGCCGGGCGGCGTATCCCGATTCTAGCCATCGACCTGCGTTGTGCCGAGCCGCCATTTTGTGATGACTACCGTGTCATGTTCTCGCAAAACCTGCATTTTGAACGCCCGCGCACCCGCATGATCATTGCGGCGGACTGCCTCGACTTGCCGCTGCGGCGCAGTGAGGAGGAACTGCAGCGTTTTCTTGCCGAAGTGCCGGGCAACATCCTGGTCAAGTACCGTGACCCCGCCAGCCTGGCGCGGCGTATCCGCACCGACCTGCTGCACCTGGACCCTAACCGCTGGCTCGACAGCGACGCCTTGGCGCGGCAACTGTGCCTGTCGCCCTCTACGTTCCGGCGGCGCCTGGCAGAGGAGGGGCAGACCTACCAGGGGCTCAAGGACAGCGTACGTCGTGAGCTTGCCATTGCCTGGTTGAGCCAGGCGGAACCTGCCATGGGCGAGGTTGCCGCACGACTGGGCTTTGCCGACAGCAGTTCGTTCTACAAGGCGTTTCGCAAATGGTTTGGTTGCAACCCGGGCCACTATCGCGCATTGGTCCTGACGCGTGACGCAGCACACTGAGGGTTGAAGGCTTCCTGCTGCCGGGCACAGAGCAGGTTGAGCAGTGTAGCGGGGCGATCAACCTTCAGGAGGCCGACATGGCTGTGCCCCAGGAAAACCTCAAGCTCAAATACCTGGTCAATGACTTCATCGCCGAGCAACTGCCTGGCTGGCTGAAACAGGCTAAACCCGCTCAGATCCAGGTGTTGCAACAGCATGTGGCCTTGCACCTCGCGAGCCAGGCAACGGTCGCCCAGGTTGCGCAGCAGCTGCTGCCCTTGGACGGGTTCGCCAAAGGGATGCTCGAACACAGCCTGGAAAGCAGGTTTGGCGTTGTCGTGGACCTTGGTAGCGCCGTGTGGCGTGAAGTGCGAACCCGGGTCAACCGGCCAGGCTTTGAAGTGCTGCCGGGCAGCACGGTGCCAGATATCCAGCCTGTCACACACGATGAGCCTGCATTGCAGCGGTTGATGCGCAATTTCAAGGCTGGGCAATCATTCCAGGCCCCTACCGCGTTGCTGGCGTGCCAGCCGACAGAAGGTGATGCCGCACAGGTTGTTACCGAACGCATCGATGAGCTCGTCAGCCTGTGCCGTGAAGTTGATGTGGGTGCTGCTTATCAGCAGCACCTGGAGGCGCTATTGACTGCTTCATTCGAGGCGGTTCTGGCCACCGACAAACGCCTGGAGCTGGCCTTGGCCACGGAAATTTCAGCGCTCAAAGGGTCGCTTACCCCCGCCGACGTGAAGACGCTGCGCGAAATTGGCCAGGGCGCAACCGCCGTGCATGTGGGTACGCTTGCCGTGCAGGCCGCAGGTTTCGAGGTGCTCGGCATGCCCGTGGATGGCGTGCTGGTGTTCGAGCTGATCCAGCCACCACGCAACCAGAGCGAGGCCCAGTTCGGTGTTGTTGATCGCCTGAAAGGTATCATTGCGTACCTGCCAGATGACCATGAATGCCCGCTGCGACGTTTTGACGATTGGCATGCCATGAACCTCCACCTGGTCGGAGCGCTACGCAGCGCTGATTACCTTCGAGCGTTCGAACGTCGTCTGGCACTCAAGGATCGGGCGAACTTTCTGGTTTTGCTCAAGACACGTCTTGCGGACGACAAGCCAGACCTGGCTCCCGCCAGCGTGGTGATTTCACAGGATGTATTCAAGGCGTTTGCCGCCAGGCGTGTGCAACGCATCAAAGCGGATGCGCGGTTTCTCGCCGTGCCCACGGCCGAGGTGGATGCCAGGGCAGCGGCTGAACGCCTGCGCGCCCTTGAAAACGCGGGTTTGACCGTGCTGGGGCTGGCCGGCATGTTCGTGCCGGTGATTGGCGGGTTGATGTTGGCGAACCTGGCGGTGCAGATGCTCGATCATGTTTACGAAGGTGCGCGTGACTGGAGCCAGGGCCATCAGCACGAGGCCCTGCAGCATATGCTGGAGGTGGCGGCCTCGGCCTCCGTCACCGCGCTTGCCGGGGCTGCTGTCTGGGGCCTGCATGCAGCACACGGCGCGTTCGTGGAAACGCTCGAACCGATCATGACCGAAGGTGGCGCTCCGCGTTTATGGCGCAATGACCTGGCGCCTTACCGGGAGGCATCGCCGACACTGCCGTTGACTGAGCGTGATGATGGACTGTTCAGCAATGACCAGGGTGCATGGTGGTACCGCGACGGCGCGTATTACAAGGTCAAGGCAAATAGCGATGGGGCCTGGCGACTGGAACATCCTGACGACCCGAATGCATACGGCCCTCTGCTGCGTGGCAATGGCGAGCGCGGCTGGCTGCTAGCCTTCGACAGGCCACTGGAATGGAGCGGTGAGCCCCTGTTGCTGACCCGTCTGTGGCCCTCGGCCCGTGATCTGGCACCTGAGCGTGTGTCGCAGCTTTTGCAGGTTGCAGGTGTGGATGCCGACTTTCTGCGTGGCGTACTGGTGGAGCGGCGGCGCTTGCCCGTGGTACTGCGCGATACCCTGGAGCGTTTCGCGGTGGATGCCCGAAACGAGGCTTTTTTCCAGGGTGTACACCAAGGCCGGGCGGAGGATGCCGAGCGTTTGAACTGGTGTGTCGACAGGCTTGCGCTGCGGTCACGGCCATTGGCCGAGCAGATCACCACCCTTCGCGCGGCCACCCACAGCCTGCGCGAGGCCATGCTCGATCACTTTGCCGAACTGTATCTGCCGCAGGCCCCGGCCCTGGCAGTGCTGCAGCGAGATTTCCCTGGCTTGCCCAAGGCGTATGCGCTGGAGGTGCTCAAGCATGCCGATGACGACATGCGCGCGCTCATGATCAACCGGGCACGGCTACCACTGGCCCTGGCGCAACGAGCCAGGGCGTCGTTGCAGGAAGCGCGCCTGGCACGCACCCGTGAGGCGTTGTTCCTGCACGGCAGTTATCGGCCTGATGCGGTGGCCTTGGTGTTTGCCTTGTTGCGCAAGCACGGGCTGCGAGCTGAACAGATGAACCTGGTACTGCTCGAAGGCTCGGTGAGTGAGCAGGCGCGGGTGCGACTGTTCCCTGAAGGGCAAGGTGTGGCGCCGGCAATGCAGTTGGTCAGAAGCAGCGGCCGATTTACGGTGCGTGACGCGCAAGGTAATGATCGGATTGTGCGGCAACCCCAAGGCTTGTTCGAGGCACTGGAAGCAAGCCTTGGGCAAGCGTTTCTCAACGATCAGGGCTGGGTTGGCGACGATGTGCCTGGGCAAGTGCGCAAACAGCTGCAGGCCTGGCTGCCACGGCAGCGTACGGATGTGTTGGCGCTGTTGGGGTGGGGGGAGGCCAAAGCTGTTGCCTCCACCATGAAGCGCATGGCCGATGGTCGATTGGGTTACCCTTTGGGGGGCAGCCTGTCGGCATTCGAGCGGCCGGGGCAGGCCTTGCGCCGCCGTATCCGCGCTTTGTACCCAAGCTTTGACGAGGATGAAGTCGAGCGTTTCGTTCAGATCGTATCGAATCGCGGTCGTTCGGCAATGAGCAATCTTCTGCTGCAGGAACAGCAATACCAGCAGCTGGAGATGCATCTTCAGGATTGGGTGCAGGCCGCAGAAGAGCAGCAACAGCACCACAGGCGTGAAATCACCGCGGCGCTGCTGCGTGCCTGGCGGTTTGACGGGGAGCGCGTCGCCAATGCGCAGGGCCCAGGTTGGGGGACGCGCCTGTCGATCATGTCGGTGCCTGGGGGCGGATTGCCGACCTTGCCAGTCAACATCGACTTTTCCAATGTGCTCGACTTGTCACTCGTGGACATCCGCATGCCTGAACTGCCGCCAGGCTTTCTGGCCAGGTTCGCCCGTTTGCAGCGCCTGAACCTGAGCTACAACTTTCTGACAGCACTGCCTGATGGGTTGAGTGCTTTGACCCATTTACGGAGTTTAATCCTGCGGGGCAACCAGATCCGTATCCGGAGCAGCCAGGCAGGCCTGCCTTTGACGGTGACGCAACTGCGTATTCTGGACCTTAGTGGCAACAGCATTCGTGCCGCCTCATTGCCTGTGGGGCATTTGTTGCAATTACGCGAGTTGGGCTTGCAGCGCACAGGGCTGACAGCCTTACCTGCTGGCCTGGAACGTTGTGATCAGCTGGTTTATGCCGACCTGCGTCATAACCGGATTCGCCAATTGCCTGCCTCATGGGGGAGCAGGCCGTTGGCCTGGCGTAACGCTGTGGACCTCAGGGGCAACGCACTGGCGCTGTTGCCAGGAAACGTAACGCCGCCGGCAGCGGCCGGTGCCGAAAGTATCGGTGGGGATGCGTTGAGGGCACTGTGGTTGGCTACCGTGGCGCCAGCCGAACAAACCGCCAGGCAACTGCAGTGGAACCGATTGCGTGGGCTGGAGCGGGCAACGAGCTTTTTCTCGTTGCTGCAGGAAATGGCCGAAACCTCTGATTTTCGTGCGTTCCCGGCATACACCGGTGAGCGCGTATGGTCACTGGTAGAAGCGGCCAGCAGCGATGAGGCGGTGCGTGACGAGCTGTTCGAGCGGGCAGCAGACCCGCGCACCTGCCGGGACAACGCGTCCGAGGTTTTCAGCCAGCTGGTGGTGAGGATGCATGTGGCGCGGCTACGGCAGCGTGGCGCACCGCTTGCCACCCGTACGGATCGGCTTGAACTGGCTCAGCGTCTGTATCGGCTCGATCGGGTGGCTGCGATCGTTCGGGCCGATATGGAGGGCCGCTATGAAAGCGGTGAGTGGCAACGTGAAGACACCAACGAAGAGGTAGAGGTCGACATGGCCTACCTGTCTGGCCTCGCTGTGCGCCTGGACCTGCTGGGGCAACCTCGAAGCATGCTGTTCCAATCGTTGGCCGGGGTGACCCAGGCGCAGATCGATGCTGCATACACCCAAGTGCTGAATGCCGAGGCTACACCGGCCAGGGAGGCCTATATCAGCCAGCGTGACTTCTGGCTGGAATACCTGCGGCAGCGGTATGAAGAGCCGTTTGGCAAAATCGAGGATGCGTTCATCGACAAACTGCAGACGCTGGAAAGCGAAAAACCGACCTTGAACAGTGCCGAGTATGTGGCGCGGTCCGGGGAGTTGGCGGTGGCGCGTGAACAGGCCTTGCAGGCATTGGCCCTGCGCCTTACCCGGGAAGAGATGGGCCTGGCGGGGCAAGCCGATTGAAGGTCGGGCGTCAACGTTGGCACATGGGAGTACAACGGTAGTTCAGTTCCCTCTTATTGGGGCGGCCAAACAATGAAAGATTGGTCGGCCCATTTCAATAGGGCGGAGTGACCCATGCGTGAACGTAACCTGATACAGATCAAGACTGATGGCGATGAAAACGACCTTCCCTCCGTAGGTGAAGCCGAGGCGCGCCAGGCTGGCGATACCTTCATCCACAGACGAACGCCGCACTGGATCAAGGAGGCCTCGGTGGCGGACATCCGTACGTTGCGGGCCTTGGTTACCAGCCATAAAGCCAGCGAAGAAAGCGTGGCGGCGGCGACGGCCAGCGCCTTACCGCTGCACCAATTTGCGCTAAACACATTCTCTGCAGCACTGGCAGGTATTCTGCCTCGTGGGCAAACGCTGAGTACGCTGATGTGGCAGCGCAAGGTTCGCACGCTGGAAGGCTCGACGGTGCCTTGGCTGGAAACCGAGTATCAGATGGAGCCTGGGTTGTTGCGCTTGATGCAGAACTTCGCCCATGGCGTTACCCCACTGGAGGGCAGTGGGCTGGTGGCCCCAGGTACTACGACAGTGTTGTCCGGCGACCTGGAAACGTTGATCGACATTTGTCGCACGCTGGATGCAGGGGCCCAGTACCAGGCCTTGCTGGATAGCACCTTCACCACACATTCGGCGCTGCTGGTGAAGGACAAGCTGGAAGGATTCAAGCTGGCCGTGCACCTTGCGTTCCTGAAAAAGACGATTGATGGCGATGTGCGGCGGGCGCTGGAGGCTTACATCAGCAGCGTCGCTGCGGGCATACCTGGCCAGGCCTTGCCCGCTCAAGCAAGTGATGACCAGGCGTTGACGGCTTATCCAGGCTTGATGTCGATGCTGAAAGTGACTGTGCATGGGGCTTTGTTCATCCAGTTGCGTGGGGCCGAAGATGAAGACAAGGGCGTCGTCATTTACTTGTCGGGTGAGCAGGAAGACCCATTGCGCTGGTACCCCTCCACGCAGGATTGGGTCAAGGCCATGGCTATCTCGCTTCAGGATGAAACGAGGCAGGCGGCCCTCCTTCAATCAATAGCACTGGCAGACCGTGCCGCGTTCATCAAGACACTGCAGTTGCGGCTTGCGGATGAAGTACCGGACCTGGAAGTGGAGGGTGAGACCTATCACGACTCAGTGTTCCAACACTGGGTTGACGCGCAACTCACGCGCATGAAGGCAGACGCCGAACTGCTGTTGGTACCCACGTCAGCCGCCGATGCCAAGGCCAGTCGTGAACGGCTTGAACAATGGACTTCGCTGGGCTGGGGACTGACCAACCTGGCAGGGCTTACCGTGCCGGTCGTTGGTGCCTTGTTGTTGTCGCAGTTGGTGGTTCAGGTGTGTTCGCAGGTGTTCGAAGGTGCTGTGGACTGGGCCAAAGGGCATGATCACGAGGCACTGCAGCACGTCTTGGGTGTTGCCGAAACCGTCGCTGCAGCCGCTGCCATCGGCGGAGGGGTCGCCGCTACCCAAGCCGTTGCCAGTACTATCGCGCGTAGTGCTTTTGTCGATGGCCTGGCGCCAGTGACCACCGGCATCGACACTCAGCGGCTTTGGAACCCAGACCTCAGCCTCTACCGCACCCCGGCAGAAGGAGCCACGCTGGCCGACAACGGCCTTTACCGCGACGGTGAGCGGCATTTCGTGCGGCTCGATGGCCACTGTTATCAGGTGCATCGTACTGAGGTAAATGGCCCATGGCGTCTGCAGCATCCGCTTCGGCCCACGGCGTATGGGCCGATTGTGGTCGGTAATGGCGAGCGATCGTGGCATTTGCGCGAAGAGGTACCGCAGGCGTGGAGCGATGAAGCGAAGATGCTCGACCGGTTGTGGCCCCAAGCGCAACCTGTTGACCCATTGCGCGCCCGGCAGGTGCTGCAGGCCGCATGCAGCGACGCGGACGAGCTACGTGGCATTCTGGTTGAAAACCGTGCCTTGCCAGCCAACCTGCGCGATACGTTACGCAGGTTTGAGGCCGACGGGCGGGTTACCCGTTTCTTCGCCGAGCCAGCAGCTACTGCGTCGAAGTTCGAAGACCAGGACCTTCGTGCCTGGTGCACGCAACATCTGGCGCTTACCACTGTGGACTCAGACCAACTGAATGCCGCGTTCGAAGAGAACGCGACCCAGTTACGTCAAGCGCTGTTCACGCATTTGACCCAGGTTGACCCGCCTGCTGATACGGTTGCCCAGGTAATTCAGCGTGACTTTGCCGGTTTGCCGCCGGATTACCTCTCCGAGTTGGCCATAGCCTTGACCGCCCCCGAGCGGGAGGAAATCGAACTGCGGCGGCGGTTACCGCTGTCGGTGTCGAAAAAGGCCCGCTCACTGTTGCAGCTTGCCCGGCTCAGCCGTGCCCAGCAAGGGCTGATGCTGCGTCATGCCTATTGCGATGTAGCGGGTGAGCTGGCATTCCACCTGCTGCCTCGTGTTGATAACTGGGCGTATAGCGGACGCCTGGAGCTGCGGGAAAACACACCATCAGGCCGTTTGCTGGCGGTGCTCAATTCACAGGCAGCAGAAGCTGAACAGAAGATCCTGGTGCACAGCGAAGGGCAATTTGACCTCTATGACTACCGCGGCGTGCTGCTTGAAGATCAGGCTAGCGAGCCTGATGATTTCTTCCGGGCCATCTGCGCCTTGCTCTCAACGCCACAGCAAACCAGCCTTGGGCTGAGTGGTTGTCAATCTGCGGATAGCTTGCGACAAAGGCTGCTGAACACGTTGCCCGACAAGCGCCAGAAGCTGCTGAACGTGTTGGGTTGGATTGAAGACGAGGGTTGGGTCAATCCGGGGCAACGCCTGCCTGACGGCCGAGTGGGCTATCCATTGGGGGGGCGGGCTTCGACGGAATCAGGCATGTACCAGCGGTTACGTCGGCGGTTGTCTGCGCTCTACCGAGGTGACTCGCCAAGGCAACTGGATGAGCATGTGTACCGGATCATGCAAAGCAATGACCCGTTGGAAGCGCTGTTGTTCGAAGAGCGGAACTATGAGTTGCTCAATGCCAGGCTCGGTGAGTGGATTGCCGGGGCGCCAGAGCCTGAGCGACCGGCGCGTCAGCAACTGACGCAGCGGCTGCGTTCGGCCTGGCGCCGGCAGCTGGATATTGATACGGAGCATCATCCTGGCCGAGGCCACATCCTGGATATGAGTGGTTGCCGAGTGACCACGCTACCCGAAATGAGCGCCGAGCTCGACTTCCACTTTGTGACGTCCATCGTCATGGTCAATTCGTCAGTGCAAGCCGTGCCTGACGCGTTCTTCGTTTGCTTCAGGAGTTTGCGTCGGCTCAACCTGTCGAGAAACAACCTGCAGACACTGCCGGAGGGTATCAGGCACCTCACGCAGTTGGAGAGGTTGCAACTGTCCTACAACCGTATCCGCCTGGATGAGCAGGCAACCAATACCTTGGGTGAGCTCCCCCAGATAATTTCACTGGACTTGAGCTTCAACCCTTTGCGTGCACTGACGCTGCGCTTCGCCCAGGTGCCGGCATTGAGGCGGCTGCATCTGATTCATTGTGGCTTGCACGAATGGCCAGTCGGGCTGGAGCATTGCGGATCGTTACGTGTCGTGAACCTGAGCTCGAATGTACTCACCAGCGTTCCCGACGCAATCGTGAGCATGCCCTATACATTCCGTGCCGCCATCAACCTGGATCGTAATGCTATCCCAAGGCTCCAGCTGGAGCGTTTGTACGCACGTGCACCGCATCGTACACATGACCCATTCGTCATGCCCGGCGAACTGCTGTCCACCCGCAGGGCGTGGATGACGGATGAGCGTGCAGAAGAGCGCGGTGCACTATGGAGCCGACTGTTTCCTGCATCGAGCGGCGACCAGCAGGAAGACAGCCTTTTACAAATCCTGAACAAGCTGCAAGAGAGCGCCGATTTTCGCAACAAGGCGCAACGCGAAGTCCTTACCGCACAAGTGTGGAACATGTTGGACGCCATGGATGCCGACCCCGAGCTGGCGCTACAGATACGTGGGATTGCCAGCCAGCCGGTCACCTGCGCGGACAGTGTGGCCGAGCGCTTTGCAGGGCTGCAGGTACAGGTGCTGGTAGCTCAGGCTGAAAAGTCGGCGCCAGGCAACGGGGATGAGCTTCTGAAGCTGGGGGCGGGGTTGTTTCGCCTGGACAAGCTCGAGGCGTTTATTCGTGAAGACCTGGAAGCCCGTGCCAAGTCGGA
This sequence comes from Pseudomonas sp. RV120224-01b, assembly GCF_003208145.1. Lineage (NCBI taxonomy): Bacteria > Pseudomonadati > Pseudomonadota > Gammaproteobacteria > Pseudomonadales > Pseudomonadaceae > Pseudomonas > Pseudomonas sp. RV120224-01b. The sequence goes on from NZ_QKMQ01000001.1 coordinate 654,927, forward strand.
ACCTGATCTGGACCTGATCGAAGCTCGGCTCTACTACATCGTCAACCTGGCCAAGGAAATGCAGTTGCCAGGGCAACCCGGTTCGATGAGGTTTGCCACCTACAGCAGAGGCACTGAAAGCATGTTGGTCAAGGCACGGGCCTCTATCAAGGCGGCTGAAACGAACGAGGCAAAGGCGGGTTTCCTCAGCGAGCAGACATTCTGGAGCAAGTGGCTGCAAGCGCAGTACCCGGCTGACTTCAAGGCAATCCATGATGAATATGACGACCTGGGCAGTGAGCTGGACGATCTGCGTGACACGCTGAGCGACCAGCTGTATCGCGAGCGGTGGGAGGCATTGAGTAACGCCAAAGCCGCGCAGCTGTCCTGGCTGAAGCAAGTGCTGACAAAGCCCTTGCTGGGCCGGGCCGAACCTGCGGACGGCCAAACCGGTCATCCAGTTTGACAATTTAGGCCATTGCCGCCGCGCTTGAGCGGCGCGAACATCGTTGGACCGATGGTTTAACTCCAAAAACAAGAAACCAGGAGTCTGACGATGCGCGATTACGCCGAGGCCGCCCGTGCGTTCGACCATGCCAAGGCCGCTACGGCGGCATTGCATGGCCACCTCGAAGCCCTCAATGCCTGTGTCGAATGTTGTGATCGGCATGCCGGAAACGGCAAGCTGGCGCTGATTTACGAAGACCGCGATGGCAACAGCGCGCGCTACAGCTTCGATCAGCTCAAGGCGCAGGCAGCCCGGTTTGCCAATGTGCTCAAGGTGCAGGGGGTGGGGGCCGGAGACCGGGTGGCCGGGTTGATGCCGCGCACGCCCGAACTGCTGGTCACCATCCTCGCCACCTGGCGCCTGGGGGCGGTTTACCAGCCGTTGTTCACGGCGTTCGGCCCCAAGGCCATCGAGCACCGGCTTGAGCAATCCCAAGCCCGAGTGGTCATCACCGACAGCCAGAACCGCGCCAAGCTGGACGATGTGCAGGCCTGTCCGACCATCATCACCGTCAGGGCCCGTAGCGGTGAGCTGGACTTCCAGCAATGCCTGGAGCGCGCAGCGGATGCCTGCGAGCCGGTGATGCGCTCGGGCAACGATCCGTTCCTGCTGATGTTCACCTCCGGAACCACCGGCCCGGCGAAACCACTGGAAGTACCGCTGCGGGCCATTGTCGCGTTCCAGGGCTACATGCGCGATGCCATTGAACTGCTTCCGGAGGACAACTTCTGGAACCTGGCCGACCCGGGTTGGGCGTACGGCCTGTATTACGCTGTTACCGGCCCGTTGTCGCTGGGGCACGCCACCACCTTCTACGATGGCCCGTTCAGTGTTGAAAGCTGCGCCCGGGTGATCGACAAGCTGGGCATCACCAACCTGGCCGGCTCGCCTACCGCGTACCGTTTGCTGATTGCTGCGGGCAATGAGTTCTCGGCGCCGGTCAAGGGCCGCCTGCGGGTGGTCAGCAGTGCTGGCGAACCGCTTAATCCGGAAGTGATCCGTTGGTTCTCCGACGAACTGGGCGTGACCATTCACGATCACTACGGCCAGACCGAGCTGGGCATGGTGCTGTGCAACCACCATGGTTTGAAGCACCCGGTGCACCTGGGCTCGGCCGGCTTTGCCATCCCTGGCCACCGCATCGTGGTGGTGGACGAGCAGGGTAACGAACTGCCGGCCGGCCAACCGGGCATCCTTGCTGTCGACCGTGAGCAATCACCGTTGTGCTGGTTCGGTGGCTACCACGGCCTGCCGACCAAGTCCTTCATTGACAAATACTACCTCAGCGGCGACACCGTCGAGCTGAACCAGGACGGCAGCATCAGCTTCGTTGGCCGCAGCGATGATGTGATCACCACCTCCGGTTACCGGGTTGGCCCGTTCGATGTGGAGAGCGCGCTGATCGAGCACCCGGCGGTGATCGAGGCGGCGGTGATCGGCAAGCCCGACCCGGAGCGCACCGAGCTGATCAAAGCGTTCGTGGTATTGGCCAGTGGCTGCAACGGTAGTGTCGAGCTGGAAGAAACCTTGCGTCAGCACGTACGCCAGCGGCTGTACGCGCATGCCTACCCCAGAGAAATCGAATTCGTCAGCGAGCTGCCCAAAACCCCGAGCGGCAAGCTGCAACGCTTCATCCTGCGTAACCAGGAAGTCGCCAAACAAAACGCGCAACAGGCCACCCCTGCCAGCGCCTGAAAGGAAACCGATCATGCAGATAGCCAACAAACACTTCATCGTCAGCGGCGCCGCCTCCGGGCTGGGTGCCGCGACCGCGCAGATGCTGGTCGAGGCCGGCGCCAAGGTCATGCTGGTCGACCTCAATGCCCAGGCTGTCGAGGCCAAGGCCCGGGAGCTGGGTGACAACGCCCGTTTCGCCGTGGCTGACATCAGTGACGAGCAGGCGGCCCAAGCGGCTGTCGATGCGGCTGTCAGCAGCTTTGGCAGCCTGCATGGGCTGGTCAACTGCGCTGGCATCGTCGGTGCGGAGAAGGTGCTGGGCAAGCAGGGGCCTCATGGCCTGGCCAGCTTCGCCAAGGTCATCAACGTCAACCTGGTCGGCAGTTTCAACCTGCTGCGACTGGCTGCGGCGGCCATGGCCGAAGGGGCTGCCGATGAGGGTGGGGAGCGTGGCGTGATCATCAACACGGCGTCGATTGCCGCCTATGACGGGCAGATTGGCCAGGCCGCCTATGCCGCATCCAAGGGCGCCATCGCCAGCCTGACCTTGCCGACCGCCCGTGAGCTGGCGCGCTTTGGCATCCGCGTGATGACCATTGCCCCGGGCATCTTCGAAACACCGATGATGGCCGGCATGACCGAAGAGGTGCGTGCTTCGCTGGCGGCCGGTGTGCCATTCCCGCCACGCCTGGGCCGCCCACAGGAATTCGCTGCACTGGCCCGTCACATCATCGAGAACAGCATGCTCAACGGCGAGGTGATCCGCCTCGACGGCGCACTGCGCATGGCAGCCAAGTAAGGAGAGCGAACATGACCCTCGCCAATGACCCGATCGTAATCGTCAGCGCCGTGCGCACGCCCATGGGCGGCCTGCAGGGCGACCTTAAAAGCCTGACCGCGCCACAACTGGGCAGCGCGGCCATTCGCGGCGCCGTGGAGCGCGCCGGCATCGACGCTGCCAGCGTCGAGCAGGTGCTGTTCGGCTGCGTGCTGCCTGCCGGCCAGGGCCAGGCACCGGCGCGTCAGGCGGCGCTGGGCGCCGGGCTGGACAAGCACACCACCTGCACCACCCTGAACAAGATGTGTGGCTCGGGCATGCAAGCCGCGATCATGGCTCATGACCTGCTGCTGGCCGGTACCGCAGACGTGGTGGTAGCGGGTGGCATGGAGAGCATGACCAACGCCCCCTACCTGCTGGACAAGGCCCGTGGCGGATACCGCATGGGCCACGGCAAGATCATCGACCACATGTTCATGGACGGCCTTGAAGACGCCTACGACAAAGGCCGCCTGATGGGCACTTTCGCCGAGGACTGCGCCCAGGCCAATGCCTTCAGCCGCGAAGCCCAGGACCAGTTCGCCATCGCCTCGCTGACCCGTGCCCAGGACGCGATCAAGAGCGGCCGCTTTGCCGCCGAGATCGTGCCGGTGGAAGTTACCGAGGGTAAGGAAAAACGCGTCATCAAGGATGACGAGCAGCCGCCCAAGGCGCGCCTGGACAAGATCCCGCAGCTCAAGCCTGCCTTCCGCGAAGGCGGCACGGTGACGGCAGCCAACGCCAGCTCGATTTCCGATGGCGCTGCCGCGCTGGTGCTGATGCGCCGCTCCGAAGCCGAGAAACGTGGCCTCAAGCCGCTGGCGGTGATCCATGGCCACGCCGCATTCGCCGACACCCCGGCGCTGTTCCCGACCGCGCCGATCGGGGCCATCGACAAACTGATGAAACGCACCGGCTGGAACCTGGCCGAGGTCGACCTGTTCGAAATCAACGAGGCCTTCGCGGTGGTCACCCTGGCGGCCATGAAGCACCTCGACCTGCCCCACGACAAGGTCAACATTCACGGCGGCGCCTGCGCCCTGGGTCACCCGATCGGTGCTTCTGGCGCGCGCATTCTGGTCACCCTGCTGTCAGCCCTGCGCCAGAACAACCTGCGTCGGGGTGTAGCGGCCATCTGCATTGGCGGCGGCGAAGCGACGGCCATGGCTGTCGAATGCCTGTACTGAGGTGAACCATGCTGGTAACTGACGAGCAACAACAGATCGCCGACGCCGTGCGCGCTTTCGCCCAGGAGCGCCTGAAACCGTTTGCCGAACAGTGGGACAAGGAACACCGTTTTCCGAAAGAGGCCATCGACGAGATGGCCGAGCTTGGCCTGTTCGGCATGCTGGTGCCGGAACAGTGGGGTGGCAGCGATACCGGTTATGTGGCCTATGCCATGGCCCTGGAAGAGATCGCTGCCGGTGATGGCGCCTGCTCGACCATCATGAGCGTGCACAATTCGGTAGGTTGCGTGCCGATTCTGCGTTTTGGCAGCGAGCAGCAAAAAGAGCAGTTTCTCACCCCCTTGGCCACGGGGGCGATGCTCGGTGCCTTCGCCCTGACCGAACCGCAGGCAGGCTCTGATGCCAGCAGCCTGAAAGCCCGTGCAAAGCTTGATGGCGACCACTACGTGCTCAACGGCAGCAAGCAGTTCATCACCTCTGGGCAAAACGCCGGGGTAGTGATCGTGTTTGCCGTGACCGACCCGGACGCCGGCAAGCGTGGCATCAGCGCCTTCATCGTGCCGACCGATTCGCCGGGCTACCAGGTGGCACGGGTCGAGGACAAACTTGGCCAGCATGCCTCCGACACTTGCCAGATCGTTTTCGACAATGTGCATGTGCCCGTGGCCAACCGCCTGGGCGCGGAGGGCGAAGGCTACAAGATCGCCCTGGCCAACCTTGAGGGTGGTCGCATCGGTATTGCTTCGCAGGCTGTGGGTATGGCCCGCGCCGCATTCGAAGTGGCCCGCGACTATGCCAACGAACGGCAAAGCTTCGGCAAGGCGCTGATCGAGCATCAGGCCGTGGCGTTCCGCCTGGCCGACATGGCCACGAAAATTGCCGTAGCCAGGCAGATGGTGCTGCACGCCGCCGCGCTGCGTGATGCCGGGCGCCCAGCGCTGGTGGAAGCGTCGATGGCCAAGCTGTTTGCCTCGGAAATGGCCGAAAAGGTCTGTTCGGATGCCTTGCAGACCCTGGGCGGTTATGGCTATCTGAGTGACTTCCCGCTGGAGCGGATTTACCGAGACGTTCGGGTTTGCCAGATCTACGAAGGCACCAGCGACATTCAGCGCATGGTCATTGCGCGCAATCTTTGAAGGAGCAGACTGCATGGCATTCGAAACCATCCTGTTGGACATCCACGGCAAGGTCGGCCTGATCACCCTCAACCGCCCGCAGGCGCTCAATGCGCTGAACGCGCAGATTGTCGGTGAAATCAACCAGGCCCTGGACCAGCTAGAGCGTGACCCGAACATCGGCTGCGTGGTGCTGACAGGTTCGGCCAAGGCCTTTGCCGCTGGCGCCGACATCAAGGAAATGGCCGAGCTGCAATACCCGCAGATCTACGTTGACGACCTGTTCAGCGATGCCGACCGTATTGCCAACCGCCGCAAGCCGATCATTGCTGCGGTGTCTGGTTTTGCTCTGGGCGGTGGCTGCGAGCTGGCGATGATGTGTGATTTTATCCTGGCCGCCGACAACGCCAGGTTCGGCCAGCCGGAAATCAACCTCGGCGTGTTGCCGGGCATGGGCGGTACCCAGCGCCTGACCCGTGCGGTGGGCAAGGCCAAGGCCATGGAACTGTGCCTGACTGGCCGCCTGATGGGCGCCGAAGAGGCCGAGCGTGCTGGCCTGGTGGCGCGGATTGTGCCGCAGGCGGAGTTGGTGGAAGAGGCGCTGAAGGTGGCGGCGACCATTGCCAGCAAATCGATCCCGGTGAGCATGATGGTCAAGGAAAGCGTCAACCGGGCGTTTGAAGTTACCCTTAGTGAGGGTGTGCGCTTTGAACGTCGAGTGTTCCATGCGGCCTTCTCCACTGAAGACCAGAAAGAAGGCATGGCTGCGTTCATCGCCAAGCGCGAGGCGCAGTTCAAGGATCGTTGATCAGACTCGGCGTTGCCGTTGCCGTTGCCGTTGCCGTTGCCGTTGCCGTTGCCGTTGCCGTTGCCGTTGCCGTTGCTTTTGCTTTTGCTTTTGCTTCTAAGCGCGCGATAGTTCAGGCAACGCCGATTGCGACTTCAGGAGGCCGAGCGAAGGGCTTGCGGAGGGAGGTGACGGGCATGGATGCCCGTCAAGCGCTGGGCCCCAGGATGGGGCCTGCAGCGCGGTCCTCCCGGGAGCAAGCCCGTAGCGAGGGAACCCCGGAGCGCAGCGTAGGGGCCGGATGATGGGAGCGGACGGTTTTTGGTTCCTTTTTGCCACGACAAAAAGGGACCCGCCGTAAGGGCGGAAAGGTGACTGTGCGCCACCTTCGCGAATGAATGTCTACTTGATGTGAATGCCCACATCCAAGAAGCACGATTCTTCTGTTTTGAATCAGCGAACAGTCCGTTTGCGATGGCGACGCTGACTCACCTTTTCGCCCTTACGGCGAGTCACTTTTTGTCAAACGCGACAAAAAGTAACCAAAAAACGCTGCGCTCCCATCATCCGGCCCCTGCGCTGCGCTCCGGGGTTCCCTCACTCCGGCCTCCTGAAGTCGCGAAGATCAAGATCAAGATCAACAGCCAGATCAACAGCCAGATCAAAAGCCAGCCAAGGCAAGGGCTTGCTTTATAGTATCGCGCTGGCAATCGACTTGAACTGATGGCACCGACCGGCGGATTGTAAGCACCGGAAGCAAATTCGCACCCATTTGCAGTTGCTCCACGCGACGTGGCGCCTTAGACTGCCGCCCCCTGTAAAAGAGTGCCGGTTGGCGCTTGAAGAATTCCGCTGCCGATGCCAAGGCGTCGGCGGCACATGAATCGCCCAAATGCACATTTTTTCATAGAGAAATCGATGACCAAGGAACAGTTGCTGGCCATGTCGGCCGATGACTACATGAACGCCGACCAGCTGGCCTTCTTCACTGAGCTGCTGCAGGCGATGAAAGTCGAAACCCATGAGCGCATCGAGCTCAGCCGCACCACCATCGAAGGCCTGGACACTCCGTCGGACCCTGCCGACGTGGCTTCGGTCGAAGAAGAGCGTAGCTGGCTGGTCAATGCCATCGACCGCGACCAGCGCCTGCTGCCACAGCTGGAAATGGCCCTGGACCGTATTGCCGACGAAAGCTTCGGCTGGTGCGATGACAGCGGTGAGCCGATTGGCTTGAAACGCCTGCTGATCAGCCCGACCACCAAGTACTGCATCGAAGCCCAGGAGCGCCACGAGCAGCTCGACCGCCACCAGCGCCAGGTATAACCCCGCGCGCGGTGCCAAGCCCCACGGAGCAATCCCTGGGGCTTTTTGCGTTCCTCGCTGACGCCGTTTTTGTTGCCCCGTGCGTAACACTGCTGTACCGGCATGCGCTGTTTCCTCGCCACGAGCAGGCGTATCATGACTATATCGTTAGGGTGCTAATTAAGTTCCGGAGGGAATGATGAATAGCCGAGTCGATGTAGCCGTGATGATTGGTTCGGGGGTGCCGCCCACCCTGCAAGCGCTGGGCAAACGCATCTGCTGGGTGGTGCTGGTCAATGGCGAACGCCGTGGTACTGCATTTGCCACCCGTGAAGAGGCGTTGGAATGCCAGGCCGCCTGGCAGCAACAACTGAAGAAAGGGCTGGCTGCCTGAAAATGTTTATTGCCTCTCGACGGGTTTCGGTGTTTTCGGGCATATTTGTCCTACAGTAATGCGCATCGGGATGCCCGGCCTTGTGTTCTTGCAGGCCCGCTTCCTTGGTTGCGCTTTCTGGCGAGTGATCTCAGGCATCACGCTTCCCACGCCGGGAATGAGCCAAACGCCTTCGGTTGAGGGCGAATCTGGCAAACCAGAGTAAAGATTCCTGCACGCTGCATCGTCAGCGGGCACAGACATTTCGTATATCGCTTTATTACTCTTTTCGCCTATCGATAAGAAATGGCCGTGCCTCCCCGAGCTTGGGTGAGGGCGGGTTGTAACCGGTTGAGGATTACTTCATTGGCAGTCAGCACTCTTGATACCCATGCATTGTTCGCCCTCGGCGACTTGCGCGGTAAATTGGCCCAACTGTTCCAGGGCCGCTTCATCTATGTCACCGAACAGAATCCAGAAGGCCTTTACATGGCCGAAATCGACACCGAAAGTGCACTGGTGGTCGATGACAAGCAACGTCTGGAGCTAAAAGTAGGCGACCACTTCCGCGCTGCCGTATTGCCCAGCCGTGAAGGTGGCAAGCTGGAAATGCGCTTTCGCGAAATCAAGTTGAATGTGTATGGCGTGGGCGATTACGCCTTCGTTTCGGTGCCGGAAGGCGAGGGCATCGTGTTTCGTGAGGGCCAGGGCGTGATGCTGGTGTTCGCCGCACAGCAGCAAGTGCAGGAAGGCCTGGGCAAGTTGCTCAAGGCGGTGACCGGCAAGGTTGCCAAATGGCGCAAGGGTGAACTGACCACCTTCAAGGCCAGTGAGTGACCGGCCCTGACGGTGCACCTGCCTCGCGGGCTGAATTTCATCGGCAGCATCAGGCGGATGCCGTGGCCGAGGCCGAACGTTTGCTGGCCAGGCGCGAGGAATTGCAAAGCACCTGGCTGAGCTGGGTGGCGGGTGAGCTCTACCGGCTCGGCCCACCGCCTTATGTCGCCATGGTCCGGCGGGAGCTGCAGCGCCTCAGCCAAAGGTGAGGCGCAACCTTCAGTTACCGCGGTCGCGACCGCTGCTAACCTCTTCGGGCACCGGCTCTTTCGACATGCGCTTACGGAACAGCGCCGCCCGCGCCAGCAAGAGCGTGGTGACCGGCACGGTGATCGACAGCAGGATCGGAATCAGCCAGGCGTGCAGCACAGGCGCGTCCTTGAGCCAGGAAAAGTAGATGATCGAGGCCAGCGCCACGCACCAGGCGCCGATGGTTGAGGCCAGTGCCGGTGGGTGCATACGCTGGAAGTAATCTTTCAGGCGTACCAGGCCTATGGCACCCACCAGGGCGAACAGGCTGCCGGTCAGCAGTAGCACGGCAGTGACCACCTCCAGCCAGAAGGGCAGTACCAAGGTTTCGGTCATTCGATCACCTCTCCGCGCAGCAGGAACTTGGCCAAGGCAAACGAGCCGACGAAGCCGAACAGCGCAATCAGCAGGGCACCTTCGAAGTAGGTGTCACTGGCGTAACGGATCCCCAGCACCAGCATGGTCAGCATGGCCAGGATATACAGGTAGTCCAGCGCCAGCACACGGTCCTGGGCGGACGGGCCACGGAACAGCCGGATCAGCGCCAGGCCCATGGCCAGGGCGAAGATGAACAGGCTGGCGAGGACAGCATTGGCGAGCAGGCCTGTCATTGGAAGATCTCCATCAGCGGGCGTTCGTAGGTGTCCTTGAAGTGCTGGATGAAGGCCGCTTCATCGTCCAGGTCGAACACATGCAGCAGCAAGACGCTGCGGTCCAGCGCCAGCTCGGACCAGACTGTGCCGGGCACCACCGTGGTGATCATAGAAAGTGCCGCCAGGCCGTGCGGGTCGCGCAATGCCAGCGGTATGTGCACGAACGCCGAGCGTGGTGGCTGCTTGCCGGCACGCAGTACGCCGCGGGCCACCAGCAGGTTGGAGACGATCACATCGATGCCGACCCGGCCGATCAGCCGGGCAATGACCAGCGGCCGACGCACATGGGCATGCTGCGGACGCAACGGTGCCATCAGCAGCGGGGCCAGCACACCCAGTGCGGCGCCCAGCAGCAGATTGCCGGGGCTGACCGAGAGGTTCAGCAACAGCCAGAGGCCGAACAGCGAAACCGATAGCAGCGGGGCGGGGAACAGTCGGTTCATGGCTGGACCTGTACGTCGAGCGAGGTGGGGCCAGGAATCGGCCGGGCGGCCATCACGGCTTCGATGTAGGCGTCCGGGGCCTGCAGACTGGCGGCGGTGTCCTGGGTGTAGCGCAGCAACGGCTCGGCCTTGAGGCTAAGGACCATGCACAGGCCGAGCAGGATGACGATGGGCAGGCACTCATAGCGGCCCAGCACGGGTGACGGGCGCTCTTCGGGCTTCCAGAAGCGCTGTATGCCCACGCGACCGAAGGCGATCAGCGACGCCATGCCGGACAGGATCAGCAGTGCCACCAGGCCCCAGCCTGCCGGGCTCAACGGTTGTTCGGCCGACACGCCCAGGCCCTGCGGGTTGAACAACGCGCTGATCAGGTTGAGCTTGCCGACAAAGCCCGACAGTGGCGGCATGCCGATGATGAGCAGCGCGCAGGCGATGAAGCTCAGGCCCAGGAAGGCCATGGTCCATGGGATGATCTGGCCGATCACCACCTTCTGCTCGTCGTCGAGGTTGATACCCTTGGGCGGGTGCAGCGACTCCAGCGGGGGCGGCATCACGTCTTCTTCTTCGTCCAGGGGCGCCTCATTGGCCGAGCGTGAGCGTTCGACCAGTTCGGCGAGCAGGAACAGCGCGCACAGGGCCAGGGTGGAGTTGACCAGGTAGAACAACGCCGCACCGGTCAGCGCCGCCTGGGCAAAGCCAACCGCGGCGAGCAGGGTGCCAGCCGAGACCAGGATACTGAGGGCTGCCATGCGCTCCAGTCGCTGTGCAGCCAGGATCGATACCGCAGCCACCGCCAGGGTGGCCAGGCCGCCGTATACCAGCCATTCGCCGCCGAAATGCGCCGAGGCCCCGGCCTGCCCGGAGAACAACAGTGTCCACAGGCGCAGCACGGCATACAGGCCGACCTTGGTCATGATGGCGAACAGCGCAGCCACGGGGGCGCTGGCCGAAGCGTAGGCGGGCACCAGCCAGAAGTTCAGCGGCCAGATACCGGCCTTGACCAGGAAGGCCATCGCCAGGATCGCCGCACCGGCGTGCAACAGGCCACGGTCGGCCTCTGGCACCAGGGGAATCTTCAGGGCTAGGTCGGCCATGTTCAGGGTGCCGGTCACGCCATACAGCATGGCAGCGCCGATCAGGAACAGCGACGAGGCGAACAGGTTGATGGCGATGTAGTGCAGGCCGGCCCGCACCCGGGCGCGGCCCGAGCCATGCAGCAGCAGGCCATAGGACGCGGCCAGCAGCACCTCGAAGAACACGAACAGGTTGAACAGGTCGGCCGTGAGGAAGGCGCCGTACAGGCCCATCAGCTGGATCTGGAACAGCGCATGGAAGCTTGCCCCGGCACCGTCCCACCGGGCGCGGGCAAACAGTAGCGCACTGAAGCCGATAACCCCGGTCAGGGTCAGCAGCAGGGCCGACAAGTGGTCCACGACCAGCACGATGCCGAACGGTGCCGGCCAGTTGCCCGGCAGGTAAACGCCGATCGACGCTGCCTGCCCCTGGGTGCGCACCCACAGCAGCAGGCTGACGGCGATTGCCAGGCCGGCGAAGGTCGACAGCAGGTTCAGGCGGGCCTTGATCTGCCGGTGCTTTTCACCCAGCAACAACATGACTGCGGCAGTGACCAGCGGCAGCAGGATAGGCGCAACGATCAGTTGACTCACTCCATTCATTCGTCACGCTCCCGGCCATCCACGTGGTCGGTACCGGTCAGGCCGCGCGAGGCCAGCAACACCACCAGAAACAGTGCGGTCATGGCAAAGCTGATGACGATGGCGGTAAGCACCAGCGCCTGCGGCAGCGGGTCGGTGTAGTGCAGCAGGTCCTGTGTGACGCCGTCCTTGATGATTGGCTCTTTGCCGATGAAGAGGCTGCCCATGCTGAAAATGAACAGGTTGACCCCGTACGACAGCAGGCACAGGCCCATGATGACCTGGTAGGTACGGGGGCGCAGGATCAGCCACACCCCCGAGGCGGCGAGCACGCCGATGGCGACTGCAATCACTTCTTCCATCAGGCGGCTCCTGCTTGGCTGGTTTTCGCCGGGTTGCCCGGGCGGTAAGCGCGCACCGACTGGTGCGCCAGGGCCGTGAGGATCAGCAAGGTCGAGCCGACCACCACGGTGTATACGCCGACGTCGAAGAACAGCGCGCTGGCCACATGCACATCACCCAGCAGCGGCAGGTGCAGGTGGGCAGTGTGGGTAGTGAGGAACGGATAACCCAGCAGCATGGCGCCGACCCCGGTCAGGGTCGCGCACAGCAGCCCGGTGCCCATCCAGCGCAGCGGGCGCAGGCTCATCTGCGCTTCGACCCACTGGGTACCGGCCACCATGTACTGCAGGATGAACGCCACCGACATCACCAGGCCGGCGACAAAGCCGCCGCCCGGCTGGTTGTGACCCCGCATGAACAGGTACATCGAGATCAGTAGCGCGACGGGCAGCAGCAGGCGCACCAGTACGGCAGGCACCATCATGAAGCCCAGGGCGGTGTCGGTGGCATGCCGTGGGTTGATCAGGTCGGTGACCACGTCGGGTGCCAGCTGGCGCTGCTGCGCCGGCAGTTGCATGCTCTCTTTGGGGGGGCGGAAGCGGCGCAGCAGGGCGAACACGGTCAGCGCCACGGCCACCAGCACGGTGATTTCACCGAGGGTGTCGAAGCCGCGGAAGTCCACCAGCATCACGTTGACCACGTTGGTGCCGCCGCCCTGGGGCAGCGCACGGCTTAGGTAGAACGACGAAATGTCGTTGGGTGTTGGCCGGGTCAGCATGGCGTAGGACAGCACGGCCATGCCGCCACCTACCAGCACGGCCAGCAGCAGGTCGCGCAGGCGACGCATGCGCGCGCGCTCCAGGCTACCCGGTAGTGGCGATACGCCTTCGATACGCCGTGGCAGCCAGCGCAGGCCAAGCAGGATCAGCACAGTCGTGACCACTTCCACCACCAGCTGGGTCAGGGCCAGGTCAGGCGCGGAGAACCAGACAAAGGTGATGCAGGTCATCAGGCCGCAGACACTGACCATGATCAGTGCCGCCAGGCGGTGGTACTTGGCCTGGTAGGCGGCGCCGATGGCGCAGGCAATGGCGATCAGCCACAGTGCGACGAACACGCCCGAGCCCGGAATTTTCGGCCGGTCGCCCCAGCTCAGCCCGCTGTAGAGCATGGGCGTGAGGCCTGCAAGAAAGGCGGCGACCACCAGCATGAACAGCTGCGATTGCAGGCGGCGAGAGGTGAGCAGGCGCTCGACGCGACGCGCCAGCACCATCAGGTGAACCTGCCCGTGCTCGAACAGGCGCTTGCCGTTGAAGCGCTCGATCACCGGCGGGTAAGGGAAGCGGCCCAGGCGCAGCTGCTTGCGCAGCAACAGGTACAGCACGATACCGCCGCTCATGGCCACCAGGCTCATGATCAGCGGTGCGTTCCAGCCATGCCAGATCGCCAGGCTGTACTCCGGCAGGGTGCCGCCTACCACCGGTAGCGCCGCAGCGGCCAGCAGCGGGCCGACCGACTGGGCAGGGAAGATCCCCACCACCAGGCAGGTGAGCACCAGCAGTTCGACCGGCGCACGCATCCAGCGTGGTGGCTCGTGCGGGGTGTGGGGCAGGTCCTGGGCGGTCGGCCCGAAGAACACATCGACGGTAAAGCGCAGGGCATAGGCCACGCTGAAGGTACCGGCCAGGGTGGCGATCACGGGCAGGGTGGCCTCGACCCACGCGGTGGAACTGATGAATACGGTTTCGGCGAAGAACATTTCCTTGGACAGGAAGCCGTTCATCAGCGGCACGCCAGCCATCGAGGCGCTGGCCACCATGGCCAGGGTCGCGGTGTAGGGCACCAGGCGGATCAGGCCGCTGAGGCGGCGGATGTCGCGCGTACCGCTTTCGTGGTCGATGATGCCGGCGGCCATGAACAGCGAGGCCTTGAACGTGGCATGGTTGAGAATGTGGAACACCGCTGCAACGGCAGCCAGTGGGCTGTTCAGGCCCAGCAGCAGGGTAATCAGGCCCAGGTGGCTGATGGTCGAATAGGCCAGCAGGCCCTTGAGGTCGTTCTGGAACATGGCGGCGAACGCGCCGAGCAGCAGGGTGAGGGCACCGGCACCGCCGACGATCCAGAACCACTCTTCGCTGCCGGAAAGCACCGGCCACAGCCGCGCCAGCAGGAACACCCCGGCCTTGACCATGGTGGCAGAGTGCAAATAGGCCGATACCGGCGTGGGCGCTGCCATGGCGTGGGGCAGCCAGAACTGGAAGGGGAACTGTGCGCTCTTGCTCAGGGCGCCGATGAGAATCAGGGGCAGCAGCACCGGGTACAGCGCATGCTGGCGGATGGTATCGCCGGCAGCCAGGACCTTGTCCAGGTCGTAGCTGCCGACCACATGGCCGAGCAGCAGGGCCCCGACCAGCAGGCACAATCCGCCTGCACCGGTCACCATCAGCGCCATGTAGGCACCACGACGGGCGTCGGCGCGGTGGTGCCAGTAGCCAATCAGCAGGAAGGAGAACAGGCTGGTGAGCTCCCAGAAGAACACCAGCTGAATCAGGTTGCCGGAGATCACCAGGCCAAGCATGGCGCCCATGAAGGCCAGGAAGAAGGCGAAGAAGCGCGGTACCGGGTCTTGCGGTGACATGTAGTAGCGCGCGTACAGCGACACCAGCGTGCCGATGCCCAGTACCAGCAGCGAGAACAGCCAGGCGAAGCCGTCCATGCGCAGTACCAGGTTGAGCCCCAGGCTGGGCAGCCACAGGAACTCTTCGCGAATCACACCGCCATGGGCAACCTGGGGGTACAGCAGTGCTACCTGGACGGTACCGACCAGGGCTACGAGCCCGGCAAGAATGGACTCGGCGTTACGTGCGTTGTGCGGCAGCACGGCTGCCAGGCAACTGCCCACGAACGGCAGAAGCAATAGCACTATCAATGACATAGCGGCCTATTCTGGAGAAGTTTGCAAAGATCATACGTGCCGAGGGGGTGATCACCAACACGCAAGCTGTCGCAGAATCCTACAAACAGGCTGTGACAAGCTGTTTTTTTATAACATTTGTTTACAAAGCATAGCTGCTGTTAGCGACTTCACAGCTCCGCCTGGCGTTCGCCTTCATTCTGTACATCGCGTGCCTCGGTGGCCTCGCGTGGTCGACGTACTTTGAGCTCGCTCACCACCACCGCGATCACGATCAGCAGGCCACCGAGCAGTGCCACGCCCGGCAGGCGTTCGCCCGCCAGGCGCCCGACGATCCCGGCCCACACTGGCTCACCGGCGTAGATGAGCGTGGCCCGGGTGGGGGAAACCGACTTTTGTGCCCAGTTCATCGCCACCTGGATGACTGCGCTCATGGCGCCCAGGCCTACGGCGCTGCCCAGCAGCAGCCAGGAGAAGTCGGGGATACGCTCCTGGGTTGGCACGATCATCAGAAACGCCAGCAACGACGCGGTCGCCAGTTGCACCACGGTAACCCGGCGCACGTCGACCTGGCCGGCGTAGCGGCTGATCAGGATGATTTCGCCGGCGATGGCCACTGCGCTGACCAAGGTGACCAGCTCGCCCTCGCTGAAATGCAGGCTGCCGCCTTCCGGCCCGGCCAGCAGCATCAGGCCGATGAACGCCAGGCAAATGCCGATGCTGGGCATCAGGCCTGGCCGTCGGCCCAGTACCAGCCACTGCAGCAGTGGCACGAACGGCACGTACAGTGCAGTGATGAACGCCGATTGGCTGCTGCTGATGGTTTGCAGGCCCATGGTTTGCAAGCCATAGCCGAGCATGATCGATACGCCGATCAGCATGCCGGCCTTGAGCTCGGTGAAGGTCAGCCCGGGCAATGCCCGCGCCGAGACCACGCCCACGAACAGTGCAGCTGCAGCAAAGCGCAAGCCGACGAAGAACATCGGGCCGCTGACGGTCATCACGTTGTGCACCAGCAGGAAGGTGCCGCCCCACAACATGGTGATGAACACCAGCACCAGTTCAGCCTTGCTCAGGCGAAAGGTTACGGTGGGGGTCGGTTTGTTGCTGGCCTGGCTCATGGTCTTGCGCACTCGGAGGGGGCGGCGCACAATCGCCGCAAAGTGGGCAGTATACTGCGCAATCTCGACCAGTGAGCAATATAGTGCACAAAGATTCCGCGCACCGTGCATCGGTGCTTCAACATGTCAGCCTCAATGTGCGCAGCCTGCGCAACGCGGCTGGCATGAGCCAGACGACGTTGGCCGAGCGCTCCGGGGTTAGCCGGCGCATGCTGGTGGCGATCGAGGCGGGGGAAAAGAACGTCAGCCTGACCACGCTGGACTTGATCGCCGAAGCCTTGGGGGTGGCATTCAGTACCTTGATCCAGGCGCCTGATCGGCGTGATCCCGGGCGTATCGAAGAGCTGGCCTGGGCGGGTGAGCATCCGCAGAGCCGCGCAGTGTTGCTTGGCACCAGCCCGGCGCGGCGTGAGGTGGAGCTGTGGGAGTGGACCCTGGCGCCGGGTGAGTGCTATTCCAGCGAGGCCGATGCCGAAGGCTGGAGCGAGCAGATCTATGTGGCTGAAGGGCAGCTGACGTTGATCATCGAAGGAGTCGAGCATCGTCTGCTGGTGGGGCAGTTCCATGTGTTCCCCAGCAACTGCCGGTATGCGTACCGCAATGATGGGGCGATGGCGGTGCGGTTCGTGCGTAATGTGGTGATTTGAGCCTGTAGCTTTGGGGCTGACGCGTAGCCCCAAAGCTTTCGAGCCGATCAGCCTTCAAGCAACTCATCGGTCCTCACGACCTTGGCATAGGCAAATGCCAGCGCCGCCATCGCCGAATCATGAACCTGCGCCGCCGGTACCTGCCTGCCGTCGAACTCCAGCGGCAGGGTCGCACAGGCATCGTGCACCACGGTCACCTGGTAACCCAGGTCGGCCGCAGCACGGGTGGCGGCATCGATGCACATATGGCTCATGCTGCCGACGATGGTCAGGGCCTCGACGCCATGTCGGTCCAGCGTGTGCTCAAGGTCGGTACCGAGGAAGGCGTTGACCTTGTGCTTGAGCACCACCGGCTCGCCTGCTGCCGGTTCGACCTTGGAATGGATCGCCGAACCCTGCGAGCCCGGTGCAAAGAAGGGTGCATCGGCACTTTCGAACTCATGGCGCACATGCACCACCAGGTCGCCGCGCTGGCGTGCGGCTGCCAGCAGCCGGGCAGCGTTGTCGGCCGCCTGGTCGGCGCCATCGAGGGTCCATTTGCCGCCCGGGAAATAGTCGTTCTGGATGTCGATGATGATCAGCGCCTGCTTGCTCATGCTGCCTCCTGTGGCAGTAGTCGTTGGTAGGCGTTAGTTATAGGCTGTGTGCACGAACCTGAGGATTGGCGCGAACGACACTATGCGGGCAAAAACTGACATCCCTGCCAGCCTGGACATCGGCCTGCTGCTGTACCCTGGCGTGCAGCGCGCGGCCGTATATGGCCTGGCCGACCTGTTCCTGGTGGCCAACCGGGTTGCGGCCGAACTGGGGGCTGTCGAGCTGCCGCACATTCGCGTCAGCTTCTGGCAGGCCGATGAGGCAGGGCAGTTGCTGCCAGCCCCGGATAGCTCAGCGACTGCTGCACCGGGCCTGGGTGTATTGATCATTCCGCCAAGCCTGGAGTCGGCCCCGCAAGCCGAGCTGCTTGACCGTCACCGCGCGTCGCTGTGCCAGTTGCACGGGCGCGGTACGGTGCTGGCGTCGGTTTGCATCGGGGTGTTTTTCATTGCCGCCAGTGGGCTGCTCGACGGGCGCCCGGCCTGCACCCACTGGAACTACGTGCATGCCCTGGCCCAGCGCTTCCCCAAGGTGCGGGTAGAGGCCCGGCAGCCGTTGCTGGACGACGGCGATATCGTGACCTCGGCAGGGTTGATGGCCTGGACTGACCTGGGCTTGCGCCTGCTGGAGCGATTTCTTGGGGCGACGGTGGCGCGAGAGACCGCTCGCTATCTGGCAGTCGAGCCGACGACAGCGCCCTTGCCCGGAGCACTGTTCAGCCCGCGCCTGGACCACGGCGACGAGGCCGTGTTGAAGGTGCAACATTGGTTGCAGGGCAATGGCGGGCAGGAGGCTGACCTTGCGGCGATGGCTGCGTGCGCGGGGCTGGAGGCGCGCACGTTCCTGCGGCGCTTTCGTGCCGCCACCGGGCTGCGCCCGACCGAGTATTGCCAGCAGGTGAGGGTAGGGCGAGCCTGCCGTTTGCTGGAGTTCACCCGGCGCAACGTCGAACAGATTGCCTGGGGTGTCGGTTACCAGGACCCGGGTGCGTTTCGCAAAGTGTTCCAGCGCATTACCGGCCTGACCCCGAGTGACTACCGGCGGCGTTTTGCGGTATCAGGTGAGGGTGCGCATAAACCCCTTGACCTTGACTTTACTTGAGGTTTTACCCTGCTCGGCATCGCGCTGCATGCGTCCATTACCAGGAGACCGCCGATGTCGGCAAGCCCTAATGCCCTTTGGTTCACCCAGATGATCGAGTACGAAGTGCCCAGCATGTGCCAACAAGCATTGGCTCAGGCCTTGGTGGCGCGCAGCGAAGCGCTTGCTGCGCGCTGTGAAGGGCTGCAGGGTGTCAGTGTCCAGGCCAGTGACGATGGCAGCCGGGTGCTGCAATGCCTGCAATGGCAGTCACGCCAGGCTTGGTCGGCGGCGGCCGTGTACTTCGTCGAGGAACCCTTCCTTGAGCTGCTGGGGCAGCATCAGGCGCGTGGGGTGAACTTTGCAGCCTACCAGACGCTGCGTAGTCTGGTGCGCGGCGCCGATGGCGGCCTGCATTGTCAGGTGGGCGAGCTTCAGGCATACCAAGGCGCGTAATGCGGGTAGCGGTCCAGTCGGGCACCGATGACCATTTCGCTGATCCAGGCTGCCAGGATCGAGCTGTAGGCTTTCTGGCTCTGTTCGCTGGACAGCGCGTGATCGGCCCCGTCGACGATGCGATGGGTGAGCGAATGGGCGCTGATGAATGCCGAGCGGTAGCTCATCAGTGTGCTGTGCGGTACATAGTCGTCCTGTTCGGACTCTACCAGCAAGACGTCCCCGTCGAACTCGGCGCACGCTGCCAGTGCACGGTTGTCAGCCGGGCCAAGCGATTGCTGCCGGTAGGCGTTCAGGCGTTGGCGGTCGAGGGTTTGCTTAGGGGTGTTCCATTCGTCGTCCCAATACATGGCGGGTACCCGCAGGGCCAGCCATTTGACTGGCCGTTCGCGGGTCAGCAGCGTTGCCAGGTAGCCACCATAACTGCTGCCGATGATGGCGATGGCGCTACTGTCCACGGCTGGATGGCTCAGCAGCCGGTCGTAGGCCACCATCAGGTCATGCAGGTTTTGTTCACGCGTGACTGTCAGGCGTTGGCTTTCGGTCTTTTCGTGCCCGCGAAGGTCGAAGGTCATGCACACGCAGCCCAGTCCGGTGATGTGCCGGGCCCGGGCCAGATCACGCTGCTGGCTTCCGCCCCAACCGTGCACGAAGAGGATGCCCGGCATCTTGCTGCCGGGGCTGACCAGGGTGCCGACAATGCTGTCGTTGTCGACTTGCAGTTCAACGGTTTCACTCTGAACGGCCATGTTCGCGAATCCGTGCAAATTTGCTGAGTTGTCCGAGTTCACTGTCGTTTCCTTGGTAGAAGAGGGTGGCATCAGCGGGCAGGTCGGGCGTGCCGAACACTTCGTGGGTGGAAGCACGCACCCGCTGCAATGCCGGGTCATCGGCAAATGCCTGCAGGGCCAGCAGCTCGGCACTGCTGGCACCGCCCAAGCGCCAGGATTGCTCAAGCACACCGCTACGCAGGTGGCCCTGAGGGCTCAGGCCGCGAGCGATGTCGTAGTTGCGCCGCGAGGCGATGAAGCCAGGGAAGTGCTGCTCGGCAGCCTGCTCGTAGGTCATGGCCTGGTTGATCGCCAGGCGCAGGTGGTCTTCCAGGGGGAGTTGCAGCAGCGCCTGATAGTCGCCACGTACCACCACAAGGTCGGAGCCGCCATACACCTCGATGCCCTGGTGGTCATGGGTCAGTTGTTGGGTACCGTGATAGCTGCATGTCAGCCCCGCGACGCGCACTTGGCCGACGCTGAAGGTTTTTACGTCGTTCAGGTCTTCTTCGAGTACCAGCCCCCACACGGCCAGCGCCTGTTCGTCCATATCGTCCAGTAGGGGTTCCAGTGCGTCCGCAGTGCTGATGACCTGTTGTCCGCGGCCTGCGCTCGCCAGTACCGGCTTGACCCGTAGCGGGCCGTCGAGCAGCAGCAACTGTGCGGCAGTGCGCGCATCGGCTTTGCTGAACACGGTGTAGCCGCGCAGCAGGGCGTCACAAGCCTGTTGGGCGAAGGCATCGGTCCAGCCCGGTGGGAAGCTGGCCTTGGCCGGCAACGGGTGGGAGATTGCCTTGGTCGCCATGTGGGGGTAGGACACCAGGCCGCCAAACAGGTCCTGTTCGCCAAGAATACCCAGGGCGGCATAGCGCCTGTGGTCGATCAGGGTCTCGGTGGGCACGAAGTAGTAGCCATCGTTGGCGTTGGCCTGCTGCCTGGGCACATGTGGACAACCCAGCAGGCGGGCGAGGCCGTCGGCAAGCTTGAGGTGCACGGCGTGCTCATGCTCGGGCGTTTGCTCGCGGGTGTTGAGCAGCACCACGCCGGTTTTCGAATGCCAGGCATTGGGCATGGTCATTTGCCTGTGGGCAGTGAGTGTACTGTGTGTGAAGCCGCCCCTTTGCGGAAGTTCAGCGGGACTTGATCGGTGGTCCTGAGCTCCTTGTAGGAAGTGTCTGATTAGCACAAGGCGTGGCGGGCAATGCATGCCGTGTCTTGGTCGTCGCGATTGCAGGGTTCTGGCGGCTGTTCCATTATCGGCACATTGGATCAACCGTGATGTTGCCGCAGGAGAGCGCATGAACGTCCAGACCACCCTTGAGCAAAGCGTGCCACAGCGCCTGGCGCGCGTGCGCCAGGCCATGGCGGCAGAGGGCATCGATGCCTTGCTGGTGCCTTCGGCCGACCCCCACCTTTCCGAATACCTGCCCGGTTACTGGCAGGGGCGTCAGTGGCTCTCGGGTTTCCACGGCTCGGTCGGCACACTGGTAGTTACCCCGGGGTTTGCCGGCTTGTGGGTCGATAGCCGCTACTGGGAGCAGGCGGAACATGAGTTGGCTGGCAGCGGCATTGAGCTGATGAAGCTTTTGCCGGGCAAACCCGGGGCACTGGAGTGGCTGGGTGAAAACGTCGAGCTCAACGGCAGTGTCGCGGTGGATGGTGCGGTCATGGCGTTGGCTTCGGCGCGCCAGTTGGTCGAGCGGTTGAAAGTGCGTGGTGCGCGGCTGGTGACTGACAAGGACTTGCTGGGGCAGGTCTGGGATGGGCGCCCG
This sequence comes from Pseudomonas sp. RV120224-01b, assembly GCF_003208145.1. NCBI lineage: Bacteria > Pseudomonadati > Pseudomonadota > Gammaproteobacteria > Pseudomonadales > Pseudomonadaceae > Pseudomonas > Pseudomonas sp. RV120224-01b. The sequence continues at coordinate 676,208 of NZ_QKMQ01000001.1, forward strand.
GCGTTGCCCGGCAACCCGGTGTACCAGCACTTGCCACCTCATGCCACGGTGAGCCGGGCGGAAAAACTCGCGCAGTTGCGCCAAGGCATGCAAGCCAAGGGCGCGGACAGGCATTTCATTGCGACCCTCGATGACATCGCCTGGCTGTTCAACCTGCGTGGCAGCGATGTTTCCTACAACCCGGTGTTCCTGGCCTTTGCCTTGATCGATCAGCAGCAGGCCATCCTGTTCGTTGGCCAAGACAAGATGGATGCGCATTTGCGCCAAGTGCTGGCAGTCGACGGCATCGAGGTGCGCGACTACAGCGAGGCTGGCAAGGCTTTAGGTGCCGTACCGGCCGGCAGCAGGTTGCTGGTGGACCCGGCACGGGTCACCTGTGGCCTGCTGGAAAACCGTTCGGCAGGGGTTGTGCTGATCGAGGGGATCAACCCCACCACCCTGAGCAAGTCATGCAAAGGTGATGAAGACCTTGTTCACATCCGTCAGGTCATGGAGCAGGACGGTGCTGCCTTGTGCGAATTCTTCGCCTGGTTCGAGGCCAGCCTGGGCAATGAGAAAATCACCGAGCTGACGATTGACGAGCGACTGAGCGCCGCCCGTGCCCGGCGCCCGGGTTTCGTATCGCTGAGTTTCTCGACCATTGCTGCCTTCAATGGCAACGGTGCCATGCCGCATTACCGCGCTACCGAGCAGTCGCACGCGGTCATCGAGGGCGACGGGCTTTTGCTGATCGATTCGGGCGGGCAGTACCTGGGCGGCACCACCGACATCACACGCATGGTGCCGGTGGGCAGCCCCAGCCACCCACAGAAGCAGGATTGCACCCGGGTACTCAAGGGCATGATTGCCCTGTCGCGTGCCACCTTTCCGCGTGGGGTGCTGTCGCCGTTGCTCGACGCCATTGCTCGTGCACCGATCTGGGCAGACCAGGTGGATTACGGTCACGGTACCGGGCATGGGGTGGGCTACTTCATGAATGTGCATGAAGGGCCACAGGTCATTGCCTACCAGGCGGCACCTGCACCGCAGACGGCGATGCAGGCGGGCATGATCAGCTCGATCGAGCCAGGTACGTATCGCCCGGGGCAATGGGGTGTACGCATCGAGAACCTGGTGGTCAATCGCGAAGCCGGCAAGAGTGCATTTGGCGACTTCCTGAACTTCGAGACGTTGACATTGTGCCCGATCGACACCCGGTGCCTGCTAGCCGAACAGCTGTCAAAAGAAGAAGTGGAGTGGTTGAACCGCTATCACGCCACGGTGCGTGAGCGCCTGGCGCCGTTGCTCAAGGGTGACGCTTTGGTCTGGCTAGAGACGCGTACCGCGCCGCTGTAACGGCAAATGAAAAGGGCAGCTTGTGAGCTGCCCTTTTTTCTACTTGCAGATGACGATCATGCTGCGGCTGGTGTAACCCGCCGGGTTGATGCCGAACAAGTAGTCGCCGGCTTCTTCATCGCTGTCGCCCGAGCGTGCGATAACCCGGTAGCCGCGTGTGCTGCAAGAGCTCGCGGCTTTGCTGTAGCAGTTGTCCCACGAAGAGGAAAGGCCGGAGCAGTTGATATGCAGGCCCTTCTTGCCCCTCTTGACCTCAGTCTTGGCCGTGGCGGCACATCCAGCAATAGCCAAGATGGCCAGGATGAGAAAAATACGTTTCATTCCTGTCCTTAAATGCAGGGCCGATCAGCTGTCGTCTGGCCCTGTCGTTATCGCTTCGGTTCTTCCTGAAATTTCCCCAGCGTCCCTGTTCGGTCCAGTAGATAGCGTAAAGATGATGATTCTGTGACAGCTTAATCAGCGAGACGGGTCGCTACAATCTTTAATCCTGTCTCAAATGAAAATATTTCTCATATCAGTCTGCCGCGACGGCTGGGGTGGGCTCCTTGCGCATGGACAGCGTGGTGCCGACAGAGGCCGTAATGATTGCCAGAATCGCCAGCCATTGGGTAATCGTCAGCACTTCGCCCAGAAAGAGCAGGCCGGACAACGCCCCGAACGCCGGTTCGATGCTCATCAGGGTGCCGAAGGTACGAGCCGGAATGCGCGTGAGGGCAACCATCTCCAGGCTGTAAGGCAGTGCTGTGGACAGTATCGCCACGCCCAGCGCCATGGGGATGACCGCGGGCGTGAGCAGCGCACTGCCCGCGTGGACAATGCCGATGGGGGCGACGAACAGTGCAGCGACCACCACGCCGAGCGCGGCGCTCTGGATGCCGTGTTCGGCCCCGGCACGCTGGCCGAACAGAATGTACAGGGCCCAGCACACGCCAGCACCCAGCGCGTAGATAGCACCGGCCGGGTCGAGTGCCTGGCCACTGTGCCCTGCTGGCAGCAACAGCAGCAGGCCGGCGATGGCCAGGGCAATCCACAGAAAGTCGATTGGCCGGCGTGAAGAGAAGATCGCCACGGCGAGCGGCCCGGTGAACTCCAGTGCAACGGCAATGCCGATGGGCACCGTTTGCAGCGCCATATAGAAGAGGAAGTTCATGCCACCCAGGGCCATGCCATAGATGACCACGTTACGCAGGGTGTTGGCGGTCATGCGTACCCGCCACGGGCGCAATATAAGCAGCATGATGATGCTGGCGAATATCAGGCGCAGGGCGGTGGTGCCTTGTGCGCCGATAATGGGAAACATGCTTTTGGCCAGGGAGGCACCCGATTGAATCGATGCCATGGCGATAAGCAGCAGCCCAATCGGGAAGAGGGTGGCGGCCAGGCTGCGGGGCTGGGTGTTCATTTCTGTGCGGCGATCCTTGGGCGGGGTGGGTGATGAGCAATATAGTGCGCAATTGATGGGGCGCGTGGTAGCCCTGAAGCGCCTTCGGCATAAATATTTCAAAACATTGAAATTAAGGGTTGACCTCCTTGAAGGCGGCCCTATAATGCGCACCACTCCAACGCGGTAGCGAAGCAAAGCTAGCCACCCTGTTGAGTCAAGTGTTTGAAGCTAAACGAGTTTCTCGCAAAAAACTTCAAAATAAACGCTTGACAGGCTCTGAGGAAAGCGTAGAATGCGCGCCTCGGTTGAGACGAAAAGCTCTTAACCAAACGCTCTTTAACAAATCGAATCAAGCAATTCGTGTGGGTGCTTGTGAGTACGGACTGATAGTCAAAAAGATTATCAGCATCACAAGTGGCCATGCGAGAAATCACATAGTCATTTGAGATTGCTGAGCCAAGTTTAGGGTTTCTTAAAAACCCAAGCAGTATTGAACTGAAGAGTTTGATCATGGCTCAGATTGAACGC